>JBEDDG010000001.1:0-131510 GCA_041176305.1 Bacteroidota bacterium
GGCTATTGTAGAGTAATACCAATAAAATGCCTGCACTTACAATATTAAAAGAAAATATATTGAATTTTAAAAAACGACCCATTAATATAAGGCTAAAAAATAAACTAGCCCTGACAATAGAAGGTCCAGCATGTGCAATACAGGTGTAGGTCCATACAAGAAAAAGTAATAGGATAAGCTTTAGGAGTCTAGACCAATAAGTGATCGACATCCAGCTAGTCACTTTTTCTAACGCCCCAAAGAGGATATCTAAATGCATACCACTGATGGCAATGATATGTAAAATGCCCAAGGCTTGATAAGCATTGGTTAGCGATGGGGACATTTCACTTTTTGTGCCAAATAAAAGTGTTTTCACAAATGCATTCGTCACAGGATGGAAAAATGAATGGTCTATTTTTTGAAGGAGGAGCAATCTTAAATGATTCATCCAGGTTGAATTATAAAGGACATTAAACAAGGAAAATTTGACACTCCATTGGGCAATACAAAATCCCCAAAGTATTAATAATAGAGTGGGTAAGAGCTGAAACAGTTTCGGAAGGCTATTCGATAATTTACTGAAGCATAAAAGAAGTTGAGATGCAATGACAATTAAGAGCAAGCTTGCTTGTTCTATAACGGGCAGGTAAGGCGATAGGGCATGAAATACCATCATCCCAAACAAAATAAATACACAAATAAAGAATAGAGGATTGGATGCTCTCCAAATGACTGTATGGTTATGCATAGATAACAATACATCAAAAATAGCGTCAATTTATTTCGGCAATTACGATCTTCCCAAAATAAAAAGGACTAATTTTTTATGCAATTCAGGGGTATGACTTTTCCAATATTGTATAGAAGCTGTTTGAATTTTTTCATTTGGCCCCGTGACGTCTACGCCAATGCATAATTGTGTAGTAGGGTGGCAATGCTGAAGGATGGCTTCTAGTAGCTGGTTATTTCTGTAAGGGGTTTCAATAAAGAGTTGGGCAAAGCCTGTACTAGATACTATTTGTTCTAGGGATTGAATTTTCTTTTTTCTTTCTGCTGCATCAATGGGCAAGTAACCGTTAAATGTGAATCCTTGTCCATTAAAACCGCTAGCCATTAAGGTTAAAAGTATCGAAGAAGGTCCTGTATAAGGTTTGACAGTAGCGCCTATTTTTTGAGCAGCAGCAACCAATAGCTGACCGGGATCTGCAATGCCAGCACAGCCTGCTTCTGATACAATACCAATTGTTTTGCCTGCTTTTAAGAGCGTTAGCAAAGCATCTACTTGAGATGCCTCTGTTTGATGGATGGGAAACCATTGATAATCATCTATGACCATCTCTTTCCAAATTTTTTTAAAATACCTTCTTGTTGTTTTTTCATTTTCAACAAAAAATGCATCACAGGATTTAATCCATGCATCAATGTCTTTTGGAATAGCCTCCCAGCCGTCTTCATGTAATAACATGGGCAATAACAATACTTTTCCTAAGGCTTCCATTATGCAGTTTCTTTTATTTCTTGTGTATTTAGATGTGCAGCAACTAGTGCGTAAAAAGGAGCTGTCACCCATCCAATGATAGGTAATAAATGCAGCAAATAGAATACTATACCATTCCCAATAGGCAGGCCTTTGTGGCTACTTAAGTATGTGCTTGACAAACTCTTATTTTGTTTTTCTGTAGCCAATCCAAAATCCATCATGGCAAATCCAAGAAAATAACTTTCCAGCAAAATGGTGAACAAGGGTGTAAACCAACCCAGTACTGGTAAAGTACAAACAAGTACAATTGGAATTAAATAGACTGTTTGCCAAAGCATATTATTTAAGTTGACTTTGATGGATCTCAGCACCAGTTTCAAGTATTCTTTCTGTTTAAACTTAAATGGAATAGATTCTTGTATGGCTACAATACGTAAATGCAAATAGGCAAATAGCGGCGCGAAAAAAATTAAAAATACGTATTTAAAAAGGGCAAAGTAAAATAACAATAAGGTGAACCAAAGCCAGAAACTTCCCATGGTGATGAAAAAGCCTAGCCAGTTATTATTTAAACTATCAATAAATGATTTTAAGCCCGTTTTTAAGATGATCGATTCAATAAATAAGCTAGAAGTTTGACCAAAATAATTCATACCAATAATCAACAAAATGGTATATATGATTCCAGGCAATGCCATCCACTTCCATAATTTATGCGTTAATATAAATTGATGGGCTAAAAAATAAGCTCGAATGGATAAAATAAGTTCTTTTAACAATACTTCGTATTTGAGTTAAAGATACGAATGAACCTGCATCTATGATTGCATTTTAGTGCCAAATGCAAGATCGCCTGCATCCCCTAAGCCTGGGACGATATAACTTTTGTCATTTAGTATAGGATCAATTGCAGCGCACCAAATCGTAATATCATTGCCTAATTCCTTGGTTACGTACTCAATTCCTTTTTCACTCGCAATAGTGACAACGATATGAATTTGAGCTGGCGTATGTGTCTTTTGAATGGCTTGGATAGTTTCTACCAATGAAGCGCCTGTGGCTAACATAGGGTCGCATAGAATTAAAATTCTATTGTTTAAATCGGGACAACTTAAGTATTCCAGGCTAATTTCAAAACTTCCATCTGGATGGTGTTTTCTGTAGGCAGAAATAAAGGCATTGTCGGCTCTGTCAAAATAATTTAACATGCCTTGATGTAAAGGAAGACCAGCTCTTAAGATGGTTGCCAATACTGGCTGCGTCGTTAATAATGCAGTAGATGCAACACCTAGTGGTGTTTGAACTTCAGCTGCAGTAAATTGTAATGACTTACTTAATTCATAAGCAGCCACTTCTCCAATACGCTCAATGTTCCTTCTAAAACGCATTCTGTCGTTTTGTACATTTACGTCTCTTAGTTCGGCTACCCAATGGTTCAATAAACTATTATGTTTACTTAAGTCAATAACCATATTCTTGTTTTATTTGCTTTGTAGATGCCTCAAAATTAATATAATTTAAACTGGTCTCCATCAAAAAGTTCAAGATCGCTCATTTTTAAATGAGGTATCACTAATAAGGCCATAAAGCTTAAGGTCATGAAAGGAGAACCAAGAGAACTGCCTAATGACTTAGCCATTTTGTCAATTTCAATATAGCTATTTGCTACTTCATAGGGATCTTCAATACTCATCAATCCAGCCACTGGCAGTCCAATTACTTTTTCCTCCTTTGCATGAACACAACTGATGCCCCCTTGTTTTTGTATGACCAAATTGATTGCTTTTAAAATACAATCATCCTCTACGCCAACTGCAATGATATTGTGGCTATCATGAGCTACAGTAGAAGCAATGGCGCCTGTTTTAAATCCAAAAGATTGAATCAGGCCAATTTTTGGCTTGGCTTCAAAGTACCTATTGTAGACCACTACTTTTAAAACATCTTTTTTGGTATCTGCTACAATTAAATCATTTTGCAAACTGGGCTTAGTCCATAGTGCATTCGTGATCAATTGTCCATCAATTGCATGAATCACTGGAACTAAATCTTCTTTGGATGGATAGTCCTTGGTGAACAACTGAAGGTTGTTTAAACTTAATGGGTTAGCATTGAATTGATTGATCACCGTTGCTTGGATAGGTTCAATGAGAGATATGCCTTCTTTTGCAACCAAGGTACCATTGATATAAGTAGACAACACTTTGAAATTTTCCAGGTCTTTTACTACAATGATATTCGCTGGATCGTTGACCCTAGCCAATCCTGTGGGTAATTTATAATGAAAAACAGGATTAACACAAGCTGCCCTTAAAACATTAAAAATATTGATCCCTTTTTTTACAGCTCTTGCACAAAGTTGATTGATATGGCCTTCTAATAAACTATCTGGGTGCTTGTCGTCGCTACAGAACATTATTTTTTTTGGATGATCATCGATCAATTCATATAATGCTTCAAAGTTTTTTGCAGCACTTCCCTCTCGAATCAAAATATGCATCCCAAAGCTTAACTTATCTACCGCTTCTTCAATTGTAAAACATTCATGGTCTGTACTGATGCCTGCTTCGATATATTCTTGTGCAAGATCACCCATTAAACCGGGTGCATGTCCATCGACAGGTTTACCAATTTGATGCGCAGCTTTAATTTTTTGCATCACTTCTGGGTCCTTGTGCAACACCCCAGGGAAGTTCATCATTTCACTTAAATAATAAATATCTGGAGAGGCTAAGAGTTCGGCAGTTGCTGTACTATCTATATTGGCACCAGCAGTTTCAAATTGAGTAGCAGGTACACAGCTTGGTGCACCAAAGAAAAAGTGAAAGGGAACCTTCTTTCCATTGTCAATCATATACTGTACACCTTCTAACCCACAAACATTGGCTATTTCGTGGGGATCACTGATGGTTCCAATAGTACCATGAACCACGGCAAGTCTAGCAAAAGAACTAGGTACTAACATACTACTTTCTATATGCACATGACTGTCAATAAAACCTGGTAGTAGAAATTGATCGGGTGCTTGATCTGTTTCAGTGATGGACTGAATGACGCCCTCCTGTATGGTTACGGTTGCGGGATAGATTCTTTTGTTGAGTATATCAACATATTGACCTTGAAGAATAGTTGGTTGCATTGATAAGCTTAGTAGGTGAATTAAAACCAGTAACTAAGCTTAAAGATAAGTGCTCTATTCTTATTTTTAAATAAAGGATCTGTAAAATAATTATCAGTATATACCAAGAAGAAGTCACTCATTGGTTTATAGCGATATTGCAACCTACTATTGATGTTAAAATTATTGCTTTGTGTGTTGTACTGGATAAATGTGGTCCAGAATAACTTGGTGTTAAAGTTGTATTCAATTCTTGGAGCTACTAAAAATAATTTTGTACTACCGTAAGCACCAGGAAGTTGAATGTTGTTTAACTGAGCATTTAAGCGAAGGTTTAAATGGGGTTGACTACGCCAGTTTATACCTGCCCCTAGACCTTGAACCTTACCATTGTAAAATTGACCAAAAGAAATTTCACTCATCCATCCGAATAATTTCCTAGTATCAGATACATAACCAAAACTTGCCTTTGCATATTGATATTGTTTTGCTGGCAATGGTATACCGTCTGTAAAACTAGTTGCAAAAAGCAAATTGGTTACATTATTACTTAAATTGAACCTTAAATTGGAAGCGTTTTTAAAATCTGTTTTAATTTGTAAAGTACTCTCCCATTCATTAAAACTATTATCAGGGTTAAAGACTACAAAATTATTAATTGAAGATTCGACTCTTCCCACTTTGCCTTTTGAGGGTAGGATATTGTAGGAGATTTCAGAAAAAATATGTTTGTAACCAACCCTGATGGTGGTGTCGCGAATGGCGTCATAATTTTCTATTCTTTGCACAAATCCCATGTCCGTATAATAATTCTTGTCTACATTGGCAAAGTCCAAGACGAAACCAAATTTTCTTGTATTATAACTGGTTCCAAATTCATAGTAACTATTTAAGTCTTTAATAGTAGGCTTGATGGACAAATTGTAATTTACCCAATGACTTACTGTGCCTTCTGCATTGGAAAAGTCAAAACTAAAGCCTGCATTTCTACCATACTTACTTAAGGGATTTAACTTCTCTTCTTCTACTGAAATAAAATTTTCACGATTTAAAAAGTAGCCTTTAATCATGGATCTTTTTAGGACCCTTTTTTGTAAAGTAAATGCAGAAAAATTTTCAGGTGCATAATCCCCTTTTCTTCCTGTTTGCATATTCATGGCACCTATCCTAACATCTGGGGATAGATTACCAGACAATCTTGCACCAAATAAGATGGGTATTTTATTGCCGTCTTTGTCAAGGCCAATTGTCCTAGAATAAAAAGGACGAATTGGTGGAATACCAAAGCCAGCAAATAAATCTGAATTTTCTAAAAAGAAAGCCCTTCTTTCTGGTAAGAAAATGCTGTACCTGGTTAAATTGGTGACTTGATTATCAACTTCTACTTGAGAGAAATCTGGATTGACTGTTAAGTCCAAATTCAAAGAAGAATTAAGGGCAATTTTAGCATCAAACCCAACATTACCATTGGTCGTTGTCTCGTTCAGTGCTTTGTCATTAGAGACGCCGCCTGTTAAATAGGGCAAAAGAATAATATTATTCGAACTTACTGGTGGATTAGTTTCCCATTTCATCAATCCTGTTAAGCCTAAGTCGTAAGATTTAAAATTAGTTGAGATTCTTGTCCAGGTACTGTATTCAAAATTTTTAGCGTCAATTCTTACAAAATTAACCCCCCAATTTTTATTGTTGGCATCGTATCGTATCGACTTTAAGGGAATCGCAATTTCTGCAATCCAATAATTGCCATAATCTTTTGTCTCAGAAAACCATTTACTATCCCAACTATAATTGATCCCATCACTACTTGATCCGGACAACTGATCTTCGGATTGTACATTTAAAGTACTCAATACAAAATAAAAGCCATTGGTTTGTTGATTGGTTGGATCCAAAATAATACCCACGCCATCCATGCCATCGTGTCCAATATCTCTTTTTAAACTTTTAGTGATGGCCGTACCACTGTCATATACCTTAAAACCAAAGTAGAGATTTTTGTCATCGTAAAGAAATTTAACCTCCGTTTGTTTTTTTGGAGCACCAATATCGTTTGGAAATTTTTTCTTGAAATCTGTTACAAATTCTACTGTATTCCAAGCTTCCTCGTCCATCACCCCATCTAGCTTGATGGCCATTTTAGCGGGCTTAATCGTCAGTTGAAATTCACGCTGATTAGGCGCGGTATTTTGAGAAAATCCATTTTGGGCAAATCCAAGGCAGAACAGTAAAATGTAGGTTTTGGTCAATAATTTCATTCAGACGTATTAAGGGGTCAAATATCCTACTCTTAAACGGAAAAAGAGACAAATTTGTTACAAAAAGAGGATAAGCGGTTTAAGTGGTTATTGCTATGGGCGATCTAGCAAATCTGGACGTCTTTGTTTGGTTCTATTCAAAGCTTGTTCCGACCTCCATTGTTCCACTTTTTTTGGATCACCTTGTAATAATATGGGAGGGACTTCTAATCCTCTAAAATTAGCGGGTCTTGAAAAGACGGGTGGGGCTAATAGGTCATCTTGAAAAGAATCTGTTAGGGCAGAGGTTTCGTCGTTTAAAACACCTGGTATGAGCCTTCCGACAGCATCTACAATGACAGCTGCAGCTAGTTCGCCTCCACTTAATACATAGTCGCCAATTGAAATTTCTTGTGTAACATATAAATCTCTAATCCTTTGATCGATGCCTTTATAGTGACCACATATGATCAATATTCTGTTTTTTAAGGATAAAGTATTGGCCTCTTTCTGTTCGAATCTTTTTCCATCAGGTGTAACAAAAATGATTTCATCGAATTTACCACCGGCTTTTTCTAAATCATCTATTGCATTCGCCAATGGCTCGCACATAATGACCATGCCAGCGCCACCGCCATATTGGTAGTCATCAACCTGCCCATGCTTATTAATAGCCCAATCTCTAAGTTGATGTAATTTTATGTGCAAGTGCCCGCGCTCTTGTGCACGCTTCATGATGCTATGTGCAAATGGACTTTCTAGAAGTTCCGGAAGGACGGTTAATATTTCAATGGTCATGGCACAAAGATAATTGAGATTAATCCAAAAATTCGCCTAAATCACGTCGGTTCTTCTTGGTAGGGCGCCCAATCTTACTCAAACGCTTACCTGTTTGGAAGGTAGCTGCTACTTGTCTTACTCTTTCTAATTCTTCGACTGGAGTAAGGTCCTCATAATAATGTATGGCTTCTGCATAGGCAACTCTGCCGTCTAATAGTTGTGTCACTTTTACGACCCAATTTTTATGTTCAGTTCTTGCTTCATAAATATCACCAACCACTACATTGCGAGAAGCTTTCACATTTTCTCCATTTAATTTGACACGACCTTTTTCAATCGCATCTGTTGCGAGGCTCCTAGATTTGAATACACGGATAGACCACAAGTACTTATCTAGCCTGAGTTTTTCTTTCTTTACTGCTGACACCTGCATCTGTCCTTATTTTTTTTGAGCAAAAAATTGGTGAAAATAAGGGATGGTTTCAATGCCTTTGTAAAAATTTACAATATCATATTTTTCATTCGGGCTATGCAAATTATCACTATCCAAACCAAAGCCCATGAATACAATTTTAAGTCCAAGCTCTTGTTCAAATAGAGAGCAGATGGGGATGCTACCACCACCACGAACAGGAATAGGCTCTTTGCCAAAAACGGTCGCTATTGCCTTTGCAGCACTTTGGTATTCATGTGAATCAATAGGGGTGATATATGGTTCGCCACCATGGTGTTCAAAAGCGGATACAGTTACATTGTCTGGTGCAATGGATTTGAAATAGTTCAATACTTTTTCTGTAATCACTTTTGAAGATTGATTGGGTACCAATCTGCAAGAAATTTTTGCAAATGCCTTAGAAGGCAAAACAGTTTTAGCACCTTCTCCTGTATAACCACCCCAAATGCCATTTACTTCTAAAGTGGGTCTTATGCCGGTTCTCTCGTTGGTACTATACCCTTTTTCACCCCATGTATTCGCAATACCTAGGTCTTGCATGAACGCTGTTTCATCAAAAGGGGCTTCGGCCATTTTAGCCCTTTCGCTTGCGCTAGATTCAATCACATCGTCATAAAAACCAGGAATCGTGATATGGTTGTTTTCGTCGTGGCAGGCTGCAATCATTTTTGATAAAATCGTTATTGGATTGGCAACTGCACCTCCGTAAACACCACTGTGTAAATCTCTATTAGGACCTGTGACTTCAATTTCGATATAACTTAAACCTCTAACGCCAATATCAATAGAAGGGGTATCCATGCTGATCATTGCCGTGTCACTAATTAAAATCACATCTGCTTTTAACAATGCTTTATTTGCTTTTACAAAGGTGGCCAAATTGGGACTTCCAATTTCTTCTTCTCCTTCAATGACAAATTTAACATTGGTGCACATGCTATTGGTCTTAGTCATCATTTCTAAAGCTTTTACATGCATGTAAAACTGTCCTTTATCATCACAAGCACCTCTAGCAAAAATTTTACCATCAATAATCGTTGGATCAAAAGGACCGCTGTTCCAAAGTTCTAGTGGATCTGCTGGTTGAACATCATAGTGTCCATATACTAATACAGTCGGGAAGCTAGGATCAACAATAATTTCGCCATATACAATTGGGTGGCCTTCTGTTTCATAAATGGTGGCTACCTGTGCACCTGCATCTGTCAATGATTTTGCTACTGCATTTGCGCAAGCTAGCATATCGCCATTGTGTTCTGATTTCGCACTCACACTAGGGATGCGTAATAGATCTAATAACTCTGTTAAAAAACGATCCTTATTTGCTTCTTGATATGCTGTCCACGCGTTCATAATCTTTCTATTTATAATTGATGTTTTAAATCTGATAATACGTTTTCAATGGTCCAATTTAACTTTTTTTCAAATGGCGTTTTCCTTTCTTTGCAATTTTCTACAGAACAAATGGGGCAACTATATGGCATGCAACCATCTGTGTGTACAAAAAATTCGATACTTGCTCCAAATTTATTTTTGATCAAAGTGGTAAAATCTTCAACCACTTGATGTGCTTCATTGACATTTAAATACCAAGGCACAGTTAGGTGACAATCTATATGCATTAAGCTACCATACTTGATCACTCTTAAATTGTGCAGGTCTACCCAATTGACATTTCTTTTTTTATTTAATTCGGCTATCACTTCTTCTAATAAAGCAAGGTCTGCTTCATCCATAATGCCAGCCAACGAAGCCCGAATAATTTGGTAACCATTATAGATAATCCAAAAACTCATTAATACTGCAAGTCCAGCGTCAATACCAGTGAGGTTGGTTAATAATACAATCCCAATTCCAATTGTCACAGCAAAAGTAGTGAAGCTATCTAAGATTAAATGTTGTCCACTAGAAATCAAGGCAAGTGATTTATTTTTTTTGCCCATTCTTTTTGCCATCCATCCTGCAAATAAATTAAGAAAAGCAGTCGTCAATAAAACCCATATTCCATTATCAAGACTATGTAGTTGAGTTGGGTTAAAAAAAGCATGAATGGCTTCATAAAAAATGATTAACCCAGCAGTGATGATTAAACTTCCCTCAAATGCTGCAGAAATAAATTCGGCCTTACCATGTCCGTAAGGATGTTCTTTATCTTTTGGCTTAGAGGCAACATATAAACTATAGAGTCCAATGGCACCCGCTAGCACATTCACGATACTTTCCAATGCGTCTGATAAGACAGAAAGCGAATGCGTCATAAAATAAGCGACGAACTTTAATATAAAAAGAACGACACTTAGGGAAGTGACATAGAACTGTATTTTTAAATTCTGTTTAGCTGCTTGCAAGGTGGAATAATATAAAGTAGGTTAAGCTATAAAACTCTTGTATCTATTTTCAATAAAAGACCAATGCACTAGGCTCCACCAATTCGCAATATAATCTGCTCTTTTGTTTTGGTATTTCAAATAATAGGCATGCTCCCAAACATCTAATCCCACTAATGGGAACCCTTTTGTTTCTGCCACATCCATGAGTGGGTTATCTTGATTGGGGGTGGTACAAATAGCGAGTTCATTTTTTGCATTAACGATCAACCAAGCCCAACCACTTCCGAATCTATTTTTTGCTGCTTCAGTAAATGCTTTTTGAAAGTCAGTAAAACTACCAAATGACTTTTCTATTGCTTTAGCCAATTCGCCTGTTGGCATAGTAGCAGGAGCAGGTCGCATAGTTTGCCAAAACAATTCATGGTTATAATGACCTCCTGCGTTATTACGCATTTTAGTAGAGTACTTTGAAATAGAAGCTAATAAGCTAGTCATTGACATTGTATTTATATCCACCTTTTCAGCTACACATACGTCGTTTAAATTTTTTGTATAGCCTGCAGCATGCTTCGTGTGATGGATTTCCATCGTCATTGCATCAATCGCAGGCTCAAGTGCCGAATAGGCATAGGGTAAAGGCAGCTGTTGGTAATGAATCGCTGTGCTACCTTGAAATGGACTTAATGTATTTAAAAGGGGCAGGGTCGCCATTGCAATACCTGCTTTGCCAGTTTGTTTAATAAACTGACGACGACTGTTAGAGGAAGTAGACATAACATTATTTTTTAAAGTACTTCTGTAAAGTTACCTTAATTGGCTGTAAAAAACGGTAGTAAAATTCTTGGTTAAAGAGCTGAGAATCTCGCATGGCCTTGTAGGTTAAGAACAAGCCAACAGGGATCAAAAACATACTAGACAACCACATGCCAGCATACACTGACCACTGTCCAGACTTGGCTAATTTCTCTCCAAAATTATTGAGCAAGAAAAATACCACAAAGAAGGCAATTGCAGAGACCATGGGGGTGCCTAAGCCACCTTTTCTGATGATGGATCCAAGCGGTGCACCAATCAGAAACAATACGATACATGCAAAGGAGAGGGTAAACTTTCTATGCCATTCAATGGCGTGCATTGTTTCGGAATGCTGTTGTTCATTGTAGATAGTGGCTAAGCTTAACAAATTATTTTGTAGAGAAGAAAATTGATAACCTGCAGATTCAATGATTGACGCCCTATCCGAACCCTGGATAATTGCTTCCATGTTTTTTGTAGACGGCGCTTTTACTTGTTTGTACACCTGGGCACTATCCTTATACAACATGAAACGCAAGTAGGGATAAATTTCTGTCCTTGCTTTTTTAATAAAGAAACTATCCATGGTTTGAATCGAATCAATTGCATGTTCTAATTGTCTTACACTCAACATTTTTGGATCATAAATAACATCTGATGTTTTATTCATTTGAAACGTTTTCAAATCAAAAACCTTCTTATACTCTTTAAAATTGAGCCTTGTAAATTCCGTATTGGTGGTCGCCCTAAATCCCTTTTCTTGATAACGCCAGCCATTGTATAAAATAAATTCAAGAAATTTCTTATCCGGTGTAACACGCATCACGCCTGATTTTGCCATGATCATGTTGTCTTGTAAACCAAAACGCTTTTCAAAAATGACAATGTCTCTAATCACACTATCATTGGATTCTTTTTTTCCAAGTTTGATCACATAGCCATCAATCTTATCATAAAATACACCCTCTTTTAAATCTATCGCTGGCTTTGAAACAATGATCTCGTACTTCAAAGTGGTCAAACGCATTTGAGAAACCGGAATGATATTGTTCGCTAATAAAAAAGCTACGCCTGACAAGACGAGGGCGAAAATAAAAAGCGGACGCATAAAACGAATCAATGGAATGCCCGCAGATTTAATAGCAATTAACTCAAAACTTTCACCTAGGTTGCCAAAAGTCATAATGGATGAAAAAAGCAATGCTAAAGGGATGGCGGTGGTCAACATACTAATAGACACGAGGCCCACCAATTTCAAAATGATAAAAGTATCCAATCCTTTGCCTACTAAATCGTCGATGTAAAGCCAAAAAAATTGCATTGTCAGCACGAAAATACAAATCGTCAATGCTGCTAAAAAGGGTCCAATAAAAGCCCTAAGAATTAGTATGTCTAATTTTTTGAACAAAATTGTAATACTAGCTACCTATTCTATGAAATAGCTCTTTGATTTGATAACCCCAAAGTTGACTCTGGTCTTTGATCTCATTTTTTTCAGCGAAATCTTTGATTATCAATACAGTTTGATTTGAAATCTCTGTTTTTTCAATACAAAATTCAAAATATTCATTCTTTTCACTGTGCAACCATCTAAAACGAATGAACTTATTCTCCTCCTGATCTAAAATCTCTGCCTTGTCTGGCGTGCCACCATTCCATGAGAAACTGAACACATTCTCCCATTCATCCACTCTATCTGCAAACCACTCCTGTAAACCAGACGCTGTAGAAAGGAATTCAAATAAAATTGCTGGGGAACATCTAACCGGGAACTCAAGTGTAAATAATTGTTTCTTACTCATAATATCTTATACCCTTTGCAGGGTTCGTTAGATGCAATAATATTAAATAAATGCTTGCTTCCAAGTATTTTTAGCACTTTATTCGTTAAGAAACTGTAAAGACTTGAATGGGTAGGGCTAGTTTATCTATAATTATATTGAAAATCAATTAGTTAAAATAAATTTTAAAATATATTATTGGGTGTAATATGTTCAAAATTGGATAAAAAAAATGACTGATTTTGACTGCCTCTCAAGACTTATCTTTGCAAACTATAAAGACTAGAATATGTTCAATGCGTTAAGTGAAAAATTAGAATCAGCGTTTAAACATCTAAAAGGGCAATCCCGTATCAATGAATTGAATGTGGCGAATACCCTTAAGGATATCAGAAAAGCATTGTTAGATGCCGATGTGAACTTTAAAATTGCAAAAGAATTCACTGATAGTATTAAGGAAAAAGCGGTAGGCGAAAAAGTAATCAATGCCATTAGTCCTGGCCAATTGATGGTTAAAATTGTGCAGGATGAATTAACAGCGTTGATGGGATCTGAGGCGAGCTTACTAGATACTTCAAAAAATCCAACCATTATATTAGTAGCCGGATTGCAGGGTAGTGGTAAAACAACTTTTTCAGGAAAATTAGCTACTTACTTAAAGGCACAAAAAAAATCTCCCTTGTTGGTGGCAGCAGATATTTATCGTCCTGCAGCGATGGATCAGTTGACTGTATTAGCAGAACAAATTGGTGTAGATATTTTTGTAGAACGTGAAAATAAAGATGCAGTTTCCATTGCACAAAACGCGATCGCCTATGCCAAACAAAATAATAAAAATGTCATTATTATAGATACTGCGGGTCGTTTGGCAGTAGATGAATTGATGATGAACGAAGTTGCCAATATTAAATCTGCGATTCTGCCGCAAGAGATTTTATTTGTGGTGGACTCTATGACAGGTCAGGATGCAGTCAATACAGCAAAGGCTTTCAACGATCGTCTAGATTTTACTGGGGTGGTATTAACGAAGTTGGATGGTGATACAAGAGGTGGTGCTGCACTTTCAATTAAGTATACTGTGAACAAGCCGATTAAGTTCATGAGTAGTGGAGAAAAGATGGATACCCTGGATATTTTTTATCCTGAAAGAATGGCGCAAAGAATTTTGGGCATGGGGGATATCACTTCATTGGTGGAGAAAGCACAAGCACAATTTGATGAAGCAGAAGCAAAAAAATTAGAAAAGAAAATCCGTAAAAATCAATTTGATTTTGAAGATTTTTTAACGCAGATACAGCAGATCAAAAAGATGGGTAATATCAAGGATTTAATGGGCATGATTCCAGGGGTAGGAAAGAGTATTAAAGATGTAGACATTAAAGACGATGCCTTTAAAGGAGTGGAAGCGATCATTCAATCAATGACTTTAATTGAAAGAAGAAACCCAGATACTTTAACCCCTAGTAGAAAAGCCAGAATAGCAAAAGGATCAGGAAAAGACATAGCCGAAATCAATGCATTTATAAAGCAATTTGACCAAATGAAGCAGATGATGAAGATGATGAATGGCCAAATGATGGGTGGTGGATTGGGGGGCAGGATCCCAGGGATGAAAAGATAGTAATTTATAACTAGTTGATTTTCAATAATATTTTTAACTATTTTGAATACTAATCCTTGATTTTCTTGTCTAATTGATCCTTCTATAGTACCTTTGCAGGGATTAACCCTATTTGTTAACGCCTATAAATTTCTATTTAAAATGGCAGTAAAAATGAGACTACAGCGTCATGGTAGTAAAAAAAGGCCTTTCTACTTTATCGTAGTGGCTGACGGACGCGCACCAAGAGATGGTAAATTCATCGAGAAAATTGGTACTTACAATCCTTTAACAGTTCCAGCGACAATCAATTTAGATCGTCAAAAGTCTTTAGAGTGGTTAAACAAAGGTGCTCAACCTACTGACACCGTTCGCAGAATTTTATCTTTCAAAGGAGTACTTTATTTAAAACACTTATTACGTGGTGTTAAATTAGGTTTATTTGATGATGCGACTGCAATGACTAAGTTTGAAGCTTGGTATGCACAACATGAAACATCAATTGCTTCTAAAACAGATGCACACAAAAAAGCACAAGCTGCTAAAAAAGTGTATGTACCTGTAGTAAAGAAAGTAGCTGAACCAGTTGCAGAAGTTGCTGCTGAAGAAGCGCCTGCTGAAGTTGAAGCGCCAGCTGCAGAAGCTGCTGCTGAAGAAACACCAGCTGCTGAATAATTTGCCACTTAAGTAAGATTAAATAGCATTCAACCTCCCGAATTTCGGGAGGTTTTTTTATTGCCCAATCATTTAGTAAATTTGATTATGAGTGAATACATCCACATTGGAAAAATTGTTGCTGCCCATGGGCTTGCGGGCCATATTATATTAGAACATGCCTTGGGCACGCCGATTCACTTCAAAGGCATTGACGCCATTTTTATTGAAAAAAATGCGGATAGTTTCATTCCTTATTTTATACAGTCTGCGGCAGCAAAAACTGAAAGCTTAACGCATCTACAAGTAGAAGGGATTAGCACTCGAGAAGCTTGTAGTATTTTGATTGGGAAAAAAGTATGGTTGCCACAAGCCGAGTTTCAATTATTGGTAGATAAAAGTTCCCCACTTTCCTTATTGGGTTATATGGTGGTTGAAAATGGCATTGAATTGGGAAAGATTGAGGAAGTGATTGAACAACCCCATCAATTAATGATCTCTATTATCTACCAAGGCAACGAAGCGTATATTCCTTTACACGAGGAAAGCCTTAAGGGAGTGGACCATGGAAAAAAACAAGTTCAAGTAGCCTTGCCAGATGGTTTATTGGATTTATACCTAGAAACAGAATAATTTTCTTAAATTCATTTTCTAAACTTAATAAGATGCGTTATTTTTTAGTTGGTTTTATTTTTTGTTGTACCACTATTTTGGGACAAGCTCAAAAGACCTATATCCAATGTGGTCAATTGGTAGATGTTGTTAACCTTAAAGTACAAAAAGGCAAAACAGTCATCATCGAAGGCAATAAAATTATTGACATAGTAGATGGATTTGTTGCTGGCGCAAAAACGGATCAAGTAGTAGATTTAAGAAAACAAACGGTGATGCCAGGTTTGATGGATATGCATATTCATGTGGAATCTGAAACAAGCCCAACAAGATATTTAGATGGATTTACACAAAACGATGTGGATGTAGCTTTTGGCGCTTTAAAATTTGCGGAAAGAAATTTAATGGCAGGATTTACTTCTGTTAGAGATTTAGGTGGATCAGGCGTGAATATTGCAATGCGCAAAGCCATTCAAAAAGGATATGTAGTTGGGCCAAGAATTTACACAGCAGGTAAAGCGATAGGTACCACAGGTGGACATGCCGATCCAACCAATGGCGTTAGAGCAAATCTGATGGGGGATCCTGGACCAAAAGAAGGGGTAGTGAATAGTGTTGAAGATGCGTATAAAGCAGTAAGACAAAGGTATAAAGACGGAAGTGATGTCATTAAAATCACTGCAAGTGGCGGAGTGTTAAGTATGGCAGCGAATGGAGAAAATCCTCAATTTACAGAAGAAGAAGTTCGTGCGATAGTTGCAGCAGCAAAAGATTATGGCTTTAAAGTAGCAGCTCATTGCCATGGTGTAGAAGCTATGCGCAGGGCTGTCATTGGGGGTGTCAACTCTATTGAGCATGGTACATTAATGGACGAATCTATTTTCCCCTTGATGAAACAATATGGCACTTATTTAGTACCCACTATTATTGCAGGAAGATCTGCAGCAGACTCGGCAAAAAAGCCTGGTTATTATCCTCCAATGGTGACTAAAAAAGCCTTAGAAATTGGACCAAAAATTCAAAACACTTTTTCAAAAGCCTACAAGGCTGGTGTAAAGATTGCATTTGGAACAGATGCGGGGGTCTATGCACACGGTAATAACTGGATGGAATTTAAATACATGCAAGAGGCAGGCATGCCTTTGATAGAAGCGATCCAATCTGCTACCATGAATGCTGCAGACCTAATGGGTACGCAAAATATTTTAGGCAGCATCGAAAAAGGTAAATTAGCGGATATTATTGCAGTTGAAGGGGATCCATTTACAGATATCAATCAAATGGGCAATGTTCAGTTTGTAATGAAAGACGGTGTGATCTACAAGCAGAAAAAATAATTAAACAGCGTTCCATTTATCTAGCTGTTTAATAGTTGCGGCTAAGTCTTTTGGTAAAGGGGCTTCAAATGCAAACGCCTTTTCTTTAAACACCAATTTTAAAGTGTGTGCGTGCAATGCATGCCTTGCTAATAAAGGTTTTTCTTCGTCTTCGGATTTGCTTAATTTAAAATTCTTTTTCTTGATACTAGAGAGTAAAAGCGGTGCACCATCTCCATAAATTTCATCCGCTACAATAGGGTGTCCAATTTGTTTTGCATGCACCCTAATTTGATGCGTTCTGCCAGTATGAATTTGAAATGAAACTAGCGCATGACGTTTGTAATAGGTCACCACTTCGTATGTCGTTAATGCTTGCTTACCTTTTACATGGATATACATTTGGCCTTTCTTGATGGGGTGTTCCATGATGGCTGCATCTATGGTACCCGAAGGTTCTGGACGGCCCATGACCAATCCAAGGTATTTTTTTTCGATGGTTCTGCCTTCAAATAAAACACTTAGTTCCTTATGTGCCTCAGCATGTTTCGCAAAAATTATTAGACCACTTGTTGCTTGGTCTAAACGGTGCACTGTAAAAATAGCACCGTATTGATCTTGCAAAAGAGACTTGATAGAAAGTTCTTTTCCAAATCGATCTGGAATACTTAATACACCAGCAGGTTTATTCACCACCACCATGTCTTGATCCTCAAATAATATAGTTAACATCCCTACTTACTGGCTTTTCTTGTAAATGATTTATTTAAAAACTTAAGGGTTCTTACTTCTTTCTCCGCTAAAAAACGCCACTTGCCGCGGTCAACATTTTTCTTGGTAAGGTTGGCAAACATCACGCGATCTAAATGCCTTACATCATAACCAAGGTGTTCAAAGATTCTTCTTACAATTCTATTTCTTCCACTATGAATTTCGATACCAATGACGTTTTTAGAGGTATTGGACAAATAACTCACTGCATCCGCAGCAATAAATCCATCTTCTAATTCTATTCCTGTGGCAATGGTTTCTAAATCTGCTTTGGTTACTGGTTTATCTAGAGTGACTTCGTAGATTTTTTTAATTTCATAAGACGGGTGGGTCAGCTTTTGTGCTAAATCACCATCGTTGGTTAAAATTAACACACCCGTGGTATTTCTATCTAATCGACCCACTGGGAACATTCTTTGTGTAGTTGCATTTTTGATTATATCCAATACTGTTTTTCTGCCTTCAGGGTCATTCGCTGTACAGATATAATCTTTTGGCTTATTCAATAAAATATAAACAGGAGTCACTTGCAATTGCAATACTTTTCCTTTTAATCTTACTACATCTTTGTATTGTACTTTATAGCCTGGCTCTAATACAGTATCCCCATTTACGGTGATATGACCTGACTTAACCAATTCAGCAGCTTCTCTTCTTCCACAAGTACCTGCGTGTGCAATGTATTTGTTCAAAGGCATTTGTTCATAGGGCATATCCTCATTGGCAGTTACTTTGCCAATACTTGCAGTGCGTTTTGCATCTGCACGATCCATTGATGCTGGGGTTCTCTTCGATGCGCCCGATCTTGGTCCTACAGACCTTGGTGCAGCAGGACTATGTAATGCGCCGTATTTTGGTGGGCCTGTTACATATTCTTTTTTAGCATAGCCGCCCTTTTTATCAAAGCCAGGTTTTTTATTGTTCCCTAATGGTTCTACGGCAATACCTCGCTCAATATCCTTCTTTCTTTGGCGCGCAGCTTCACCTGCAGCTCTTGCATCTTTCTTAGCTTGTTTTTTTTCCTGCCTATATTCTTCTTTAACAGCGCTCCCTTTTTTCTTGTTGGCAAACTTGTCAAAGTTGTCAGATCTTTTTGCTTTCATAGGTTGCTATTAATTGTCTTTATTGGCTAACTGTCCACAAGCCGCATCAATATCTTTACCACGACTTCTTCTGATTCTAACGTTCACTCTATTTTTTTGCAGAATTTCTACAAAGGTTTCAAATCCATCTTCGTCTGGTTTATCAAATGGAAAACGATCTATCGCATTGTATTCAATGACGTTGATTAAATCTGCTGGTACTTGTCTGTAAATTTTAACAAGCTCCATCGCGTCCTTTTCACTGTCGTTGAAATCTTTAAATAAAATGTATTCGAATGTAATTTCGTTGCCTGTTTTTTTATAGAAATAATTAAGCGCTTCAATTAAGGCCTCGATATTATTACTCTCATTAATTGGCATGATTTCATTGCGCTTCTTGTCATTCGCCGCATGCAGTGATAAAGCCAGTTTAAATTTAACTTGATCGTCTCCTAACTGTTTGATTTGTTTTGCCACTCCAGCCGTAGATACCGTGATACGTCTTGGGCTCATACCTAATCCTTCTGGTGAAGTTATTTTTTCGATCGCCTTAAGTACATTTTTGTAATTCAACAATGGTTCACCCATCCCCATGAATACAATATTGGATAAATTTTGATCGTATGTTTTCTCTACTTGTTGCTTGATCATGACCACTTGATCATAAATTTCATCGAAATTTAGGTTTCTACTACGTTCCATATAACCCGTTGCACAAAATTTACAACTTAAGCTACAACCAATTTGGGAGGATACGCAAGCAGTTTTACGCAAAGTGGTCGGAATCAATACCCCTTCAATCATATGGTCATCAAAAGTCCTGAACCTTGTTTTTAAGGTCCCGTCACTACTCATTTGAGTAGTATCTATAGAAAGTGCAGGCAAAGTAAAATGCTCTACTAATTTTTTTCTTAAATCAAGGCTTAAATTGGTCATTTCGTCAAAGCTATGCGCATGTTTTTGCCATAACCATTCTACAATCTGCTTTACCCTAAATGGTTTTTCCTCCATTTTTGCTATAAATCGTTCAATTTCAGCGACCTCTACTGCCCTGATATTTGGTCTAGTTTTCTCCATACTGCAAAGATACTTGATCAGTCTGTTAACATTCAATTATTTCTATGGTAAACTCAATAAAAGGCCCTATTTTAGGTATCTTAAAACTTAAATCAACTTTTATGAGAAAATTATGCTTTTTGACTATGATTTTGATGGGTGCTTTCATTTCTGTGAATGCCCAAACTGGCCCATTGAATGATTATTTAGGGAAATATATATTTGCTGAAGGCAGTCCTGTGGCAGAAGTGTCTTTAACGATTGAAGATTCTAGCTTAGTGATTAATTCAGCAATGGGTTCAACTTCTTTAGAGAAAAAAGGAGTTGATACTTTTTACCTAGCTACCTATGATGCCTTGGTTATTTTCAAAAGAAAAGAAGGAAAGACAGTTGAATCAATAAGTATTTTTGTTCAGGGCATGGAATTAGTGGGCAAAAAAGAGGGAGGCGCAGTTGCCTTAAAAGAAGAAGACTTATACGCAAATTTCTGGGATAAGCACTACAACTAAAGGTTAAAATTCCAACTGCGCAATAGCGTCGAATGGAATAGTTTGTTGCGTGCCGGTCGTTAAATTTTTAAGGGTACATTCTTTTTTAGCTAATTCATCCGATCCGATGATGATGATATTTGGAATACCCTTCTTCTCTGCATATTTAAATTGCTTGTCGAATTTACTCTTGTCTGGGTAGATTTCACAAGCAATTTTTTTTGCCCTTAATGTTTCCATTAAGTGGTAAGCTTCTTTTGCTTCTGCTTCGCCTAGGTTAAAGAATAATACTTTTGTATTTTGCGCAACGGATGCAGGAAACAGTTCTTTTTCTTCTAATACATCATAGATACGATCCACGCCAAAGCTAATGCCCACGCCAGGCACATTCGGCACACCAAATAAGCTGGTTAAGTCATTGTACCTTCCGCCGCCTCCAATGCTACCCATTGCCGCGTCTATTGCTTTGACTTCAAAAATCAATCCTGTATAATAATTCAAACCTCTTGCTAAAGTAAAATCTGCCACTAAATTTTTTGCTAAACCACTTTGGGCATGGTAATCTAAAACATATTGAATCTCTGCGATTCCTTGTGTAGCATTTTCATTTCCAGCTAAAATCAATTCAAGTTGTTTTAATTTTGCTTCATTCGTTCCTTTGATTTCTAAATAAGATTGAATGGTTTGTTGTTGTGCAGCACTGAATCCTTTACGATCTAATTCTTCGGCAACTTTTTCCCAACCTATCTTATCTAATTTATCAATCGCTATGGTTAAGTCAATTAATTTATCCTCGCCACCGCAAATTTGCGCAAGGCCTAATAAAATTTTTCGATTGTTCAATTTTACTTCAACGCCTAAGCCAAGCTGTTTGAAAACAGTTACATAAATGGCTGTCAATTCAACCTCATTTAATAAACTATCTGATCCTACAATATCTGCGTCACATTGGTAAAATTCTCTATACCTACCTTTTTGTGGACGGTCTGCTCTCCACACGGGTTGAATTTGGTAGCGCTTGAACGGGAAACTAAGTGACCCATGGTTCATAGCTACATACCTTGCAAAAGGAATGGTCAAATCGTACCTTAAAGCCCTTTCCGTAATTTGGGTTGTGCTTTTACCTTCTATAATTTTTTGAAACCCTTCTTGGGTAGCCGAAGCTTTTTGAGGATTGTCTAAGCCATTGTTCAAGATCTTGAAAATAAGCTTGTCGCCTTCTTCTCCGTATTTGCCCATCAAGGTATCCAATTGTTCCATTGCTGGTGTTTCCAAGGGTTGAAATCCGTATAATTCAAACACATTGCGGATGGTTTGAAAGATATATTGTCTTTTCTGAACGGTCGCTGCGTTAAAATCTCTTGTGCCTTGTGGTAGAGAAGGTTTGCTCATGAACTCAAATTTGGATGTAAAGATAATTTTTTAAATCGTTACCATGTTAATTGTTTAATTTGCCCTACAAATAAGACAACTATGGAAGAAAGAGAAAAATCCGAAAAATCCTATCGTTTTTTTAGACGTATTTATGATTTTTCCATGTCCGCGCTCATTTTAGGGATCGGCTTTTTGTTGTTAATGGCCAAGTATTTCAAGATGGATATGGTGCTAAATATTGACAATGATTTTAGGCTCATTTTTGGTACAATGTGTATGATTTATGGCGGATTTAGACTTTTTAGAGCTGTAAAACAAGATTATTAATCCTTTTTTGAATATTATATGCGTATACGATTTTCCTCAATAGGCTTTATTTGCCTGGCTTTTTTAACAATTATAGCTTGCAAGAACAAGACCGATCAAGCCATGGATACGCCCAATGAGGGCTTGATTCGAATTTCGGTGGAAGAAAGCTTTAAGCCATTTATGGAGGAGCAGTTAAAAGTGTTTTTATCCAGCAATCCTAAGGCCCAAATCATCGTTTCTTATAAATCAGAGATTGAATGCTTTAAGGACTTGGCGAATGACAGTACGAGGATGATTTTTGTGACCAGGGGTTTAAATAAAGAAGAGCAAAAAGCGTATCAAAAAAGTTTAAGTTTTAACCCAAATTTTGCCATATTAGCCTATAATGCAGTGGCGGTATTGGTGCACAAATCTGCTAAGGATAGTGTTTTTAGTTTAAAGGACTTGTCCAATAGATTAACAGGCATGTCTAATGGTCAGGTTGTGATGGATGGCAATAATTTAACAGGCGTCGTTCGTTTTTTAAAAGACAGCCTGGCTAAAAATGCTCCTTTGGGAAAAAATGTGTTAGCGGCAAATGGCAGTAAAGAAGTAATTGATTATGTGGCTACACACCCTGATGCTATTGGCTTTGTGGGCATGAACTGGATTGGAGATGGATACGATCCAGCGCAAGTAGCGTTAAGAAAAAAAGTAAAATTAGGTTTAGTGGAATGCACACAATGTCTTGAAAAAGGATATTTCTCAAAACCATCTCCTGCAACCATTAGCAAAGCACAGTATCCACTCACCCTGCCAATTTATTATATATTAAAAGAAAATGCCGCTGGCTTGGGAACGGGCTTTTTAAATTTCTTAAGTCTGGAAAGAGGGCAACTTATTTTTAAACGTTCTTTTTTGGTCCCCGCAAAAATGGGCTTTAAAAAAAGGAATAGTTTATTGGAATAGTTAAAAATGCTAACAAGTTTTAGTAGAATTAACTAAAAATTAAATCGAATTCTTGCGAAAAAATTAATATTTTTAGACTTCTCAAAGCGACACCTGAAAGAAGTCTCTTTGTTTTCCCTGGTTTTCTTCG
This sequence comes from Bacteroidota bacterium, assembly GCA_041176305.1. Taxonomy (GTDB): domain Bacteria; phylum Bacteroidota; class Bacteroidia; order Chitinophagales; family Chitinophagaceae; genus Sediminibacterium. The sequence continues at coordinate 23,298 of JBEDDG010000001.1, forward strand.
AATTATTCGCGAAATGAGGGTTTGAAATGAGCATAATTTATAAATTACAAAAACACCTGTGATGAAAAAATTGGTTGTATTAATGATGGGCGTTGCATTTGCCTTGAGTGGATTGAACGCCCAAGTAGCTGTTTCCCCATTGAATGAGGGATTGAAATTGATGCGTTACGAAAAAAACAAATCTGCGCTTGCTTATTTTAAAGATGCGTATGAGAAAAATGCCAAAGACCCAGAAACGATCTTTTGGTATGGTCAAGCAATCCTTTCTCAAAATGGTTCTGGCACGCCAGATGTTGCTTTTGTGCAAGCTGTAAAAGAATTGTATAAAAAAGCAGCAGACGAATTAGGCAGCAATGCTTGGATTTTAGTTGGTGCAGCGCATGTGCAATTATTAGAAGCGGGTGAAAAGGCAGACCTAAATGCAATCAAACAAACATTAGAAGTTGCCATCACAACCACTTTAAATACAAAGGGCAAATTCAAGGGCAAGCCAAGTCAAGATATCGTGAACGCGATTGGTTACATTCACTCTGAAGTACCTTCAAATGTTGGCGATCATCAATATGCAATTGATAAATTAAAAGAAACTATTTCTGCATACGAAGGTGCACCAATCAATTCTAGTTTATATGTTAACTTAGGTATTAACTACCTTAAATTAGGAGGTGAAAACGGGGGTGAAGCTGTAACGGCTTTCATGGAAGCGATCAGTAAAGATCCAACCAATGCCTATCCTTACTACAGAATTGGTAAAGTGTACCAATCTCAAAATAACATAGAGTCTTTTGATGAATATTTCAAAAAGTCATTAGAAGCAGATGCAAAGTTTGCACCTACCTATTTTGCCTTGTATCAATACTATGCAGATAAGAATACCGAGACTGCAAAGGCCAACCTAGATTTGTTTTTAGAAAATACAGATAAAGATCCAACTTTAGACATCTTTAACGCAGATTATTTGTTCCGTGCAGGCCAATATGATGCTTCATTAGCTAAAGCAAAAGAATTAGAGGCTACCATTGGTATTAAAGCCTTACCACGTTTGGGGGTGTTATTAGCGTACAATTTTGATCGTAAAGGAGATTCAATTCAGGCTAAAAGCTATATTGAGCAATTTATCAATACAAGTGCTGCAGACAAGATTCTAAATACAGATTACGAGCTTGCAGTTAAAGTATTATCTAAGTTCCAGGGCAATGAAACCATATTAGCAGGCATTTTAGAGAAAGCAATTGCAGCAGACACCGTAAAGTTAAATCGCATCAAATATTATAAGCTTGGAGCTGATATGTTTGAAAAATCAAATATGTATGTAGATGCTTTAAAGTGGAATACGAACTATTTTAACCTTAGAGGAATCAAAGACGAAGTGTATTATTATAAGTTAGCTAGCGTTGCTTTAAACGCAAAAGACGGTATTGCCACTTCTGAATTTGCTAAACAATATATTGCTGCCTTCCCAGAGCGTCCAAATGGCTATTCTTTTAACGTAAAAGGCGCAAGATTGATAGATACTGCAAATAACCTAGGCATTCAATTTCAAGCGGTAACCTTACAAAATGAGTTTTTGTTGAAGGATCCGGTTAAAAATAAGCAAGCTATGGTGAACAATTATTACTCCATGATGGGCTATTACAATGAAATTAAAGATTTAGAGAAAGCCATAGGGATGTGTGATAAAGTATTGGAGTTAATGCCAGGTGAAGCTCAAACTTTAAAAATCAAAGAAAGCTTGACAAAGAACTGGGAAATCATCAAAAAGATGCAGGCAAATCAAAAGCCTGCTGCAGATACGGCGACACAAAACAATAATTAATTTTTGGTCCCAATTTTAGCCTTTTGAGGCTTTTAAAAAAAGATTCAAAAAACTCCCCATTTATGGGGAGTTTTTAGTTAAAACAAGTATCCTTTGCGTATTTTTGCGGCACCTAAACGACTTAGAAATGAACAGTGCTGCCAATTACTTACCAATCGTTTTGCAAATCTTATTTGCAGGTGGCTTTGTGGCCATCATGATTTTAGTGTCTAGCTTATTAGGACCTAAAAGAAAAACTTCAGATAAATTAGAAAATTTTGCGAGTGGTATTGAATCTCATGGAGATGCAAGATCACCAATGGCGATCAAATATTTTTTGGTGGCTATTTTATTTGTATTGTTTGATGTGGAAGTAATTTTCTTTTATCCTTATGCAGTTAATTTTAAAAGTTTAGGTTGGGCAGGATTTTTTGAAGTGGTTTTATTTGTTGGATTTTTCTTGGTTGGCTTTGTGTACATTATCAAGAAAGGTGCACTAAAATGGGAAGATTAATTTTTTAAAAATTTAATGCATATATTATGCGTCCAGTAAGATTTAACATTCATCCAAAAGAAGCTGAAATAGCAGATGCAATTGGGATGGGTAAAGCACCAGATGGGGTGACAGGTGATGGTTTTTTTGCAACACAATTAAGTTCTGTAGTGGGTCTTGCAAGAAAAAATTCTTTATGGCCTTTGCCATTTGCGACTTCTTGTTGTGGTATTGAATTCATGGCCACCATGGCATCGCATTACGACTTATCTCGTTTTGGATCGGAGCGTGTGGGTTTCTCTCCACGTCAGTGTGATTTGTTAATGGTGATGGGTACCATTGCAAAAAAAATGGCACCAGTATTAAGACAAGTGTATATTCAAATGGCAGAACCACGTTGGGTGATCGCCGTGGGCGCTTGTGCTTCTAGTGGAGGCATCTTTGATACCTACAGTGTATTACAAGGCATTGATCAAGTGATTCCTGTTGACGTATATGTACCAGGATGTCCTCCAAGACCAGAGGCGATCATTGACGGATTTATGAAAATTCAAGACCTGGTTGGACAAGAAAGTATTCGTCGTAGAAATAGCGAACAATACAAAACTTTATTAAATAGTTACGGCATTCAATAGCCAAACTTAATTCTTATACTATGTCGTTAAATAACGAAATCATACAAGAAAAATTAATTGCAAAATTTGGTGACCAAGTGGGTCAATTTGCAATTAGTTATGGCATGCTTTCATTTGAAGCTCCAAAAGAAATGAATTTGAAAGTGCTCCAGTTTTTATATGACGAACCAGGTTTAGAGTTTACTTTTTTGACAGATATCTGTGCCGTGAATTATCCAGATCAAAAAGGCGCAGAATTAGTGGTGGTGTACCACCTACATAATTTAAAAGAAAATGTAAGGGTTCGTTTTTCTGTAAGCACTTCTTTAGACAATACGGATGTGTTTACTGCTACTAAATTATTTGAATCAGCGAATTGGATGGAGCGTGAGACCTATGATTTCTTTGGTATCAATTTCGTTGGACATCCTAATTTAAAACGCATTTTGAATGTAGATGAAATGGATTATTTCCCATTAAGGAAAGAGTTTCCATTAGAAGATCAAACAAGAATTGACAAGGATGATGAAATGTTTGGAAGAGGATAATTATTAAAAAAAGGTATAACTAAATATACATGGAACACAACCACATCACATTACCAGAAGGGTCGATCGAAAAAACTACGACTACATTAAATATTGGACCAACACATCCTGCCACGCACGGTGTGTTTCAAAATATCATGGAAGTAGATGGAGAACGTATTGTTTCATCTGATCAAACGGTGGGTTATATACATCGTGCTTTTGAGAAATTGGCAGAACGCCGACCATTGTATCAAATCACGCCTATCACGGATCGATTGAATTATTGTAGTAGCCCGATCAACAACATGGGATGGCATATTACCTGTGAGCGTTTTTTAAATATTGAAACACCAAAACGTGTAGATTATTTACGTGTGATTATTATGGAATTGGCGCGTATCTCTGATCACTTAATTTGTAATTCAATTGTCGGGGTGGATACAGGTGCTTACACTGGATTTTTATATGTGATGCAGTACCGTGAATTGATCTATGAAATTTACGAAGAGATCTGTGGATCAAGATTGACAACTAATATTGGACGTATCGGTGGTTTTGAAAGAAACTTTTCAAATACAGCTTTTACAAAATTGGAGAAGTTCTTAAATGAATATCCAAAAGTGCTTAAAGAATTCGAAAATTTATTTACAAGAAATAGAATCTTCATGGAGCGTACGCAAGGTACTGGTGGAATCAGTGCGGAGCGTGCCATGAATTATGGGTTTACTGGTCCTAATTTAAGAGCAGCTGGAGTAGACTATGACGTGCGTGTGCACCAACCTTATAGCAGTTATCAAGATTTTAATTTCACGGTTCCTGTTGGAACGACTGGTGATAATTACGACCGCTTTTTAGTTCGTAATGCCGAAATGTGGGAGAGTATTTCTATCATCAAACAAGCTTACGAAAAAGTCCAAGCTTTCAAAGGAACTGATGCAGAAGTGTACCATGCGGATGTGCCGGAATATTATCTTCCTAAAAAAGAAGATGTCTACACCAAGATGGAAGCATTGATCTGGCATTTCAAAATTATTATGGGTGAGATTGATTTACCAAAAGGTCAAATTTATAGTCCTGTAGAAGGCGGTAATGGAGAACTTGGTTTTTATTTAATCAGCGATGGTGGACGTACGCCATTTAGATTACATTTTAGAAGACCTTGTTTTATTTACTATCAAGCTTATCCAGAATTGATTAAGGGAGGCATGTTAAGTGATGCGGTGGTGACTATGAGTAGTTTGAATTTGATTGCAGGTGAATTAGACGCTTAATAAAATATAATTAAAGAAATTTTCGATATGACCTATACTTTTAATGACACACAAATGACCGAGTTTAACCGCTTGGTAGCTCGTTATCCGGAAGGAAAACAAAAAAGTGCTTTGTTGCCAGCCTTACATCTAGCGCAAGATAGTTTTGATGGATGGTTGCCAACTGAACTCATGGACTATATCGCTAGTTTATTAAAAATTGAGCCAATCGAAGTATATGAAGTGGCAAGTTTTTACAGCATGTTTAATTTGAAGCCTGTCGGAAAATTTATTTTTGAAGTTTGTCAAACAGGGCCATGTATGATCAGTGGTTCAGACGATATCATTGCTTATATCCAACAAAAATTAGACATCAAGCCTGGTGAAACAACCAAGGATGGCATTTTTACTTTAAAGTTAGTAGAATGTCTTGGAGCTTGTGGTTATGCGCCGATGATGCAGGTTGGTAAAATTTTCAGAGAACATCTAACCAAAGAAAAAGTAGACGAAATTATTGCAGAATATAGAGCTGCAGTAACAAAATAACAAATCACAGAACGCGTTAAAAATATTCAAATGGGTGTAAAACTATTACTAGATAAAGCAAATGTACCAGGGATTCGTTCTTACGAGGTGTATCGTCGTGAGGGGGGCTACCGTAGTGTAGAAAAAGCTTTGAAAGAAATGAATCCAGAATCCATTGTGGAGGAAGTAAAGAAAAGTGGATTAAGAGGAAGAGGTGGTGCAGGTTTCCCAACTGGAATGAAATGGAGTTTTATTGCGAAGCCTGAAGGGGTGCCACGTCATTTGGTTTGCAATGCAGATGAAAGTGAGCCTGGTACTTTTAAGGATCGTTATTTAATGGAATTTTTACCGCATTTATTGATCGAAGGGTTGATTGTATCAAGCTTTGCGTTGGGTTCTAACGATACTTATATTTATATCAGAGGAGAATACGCATGGATTGTAGACATCTTAGAAGAAGCCATTCAAGAAGCAAAAGCAAATGGTTGGTTAGGTAAAAATATTTTAGGCACTGGTTTTGATTGTAACATACATGTACAAAGAGGTGCGGGTGCTTATATCTGCGGAGAAGAAACCGCATTGATTGAATCCTTAGAAGGGAAGCGTGGTAATCCACGAATTAAACCTCCATTCCCTGCTATCCAAGGTTTATGGCAACGCCCTACAGTGGTAAACAATGTAGAGACATTGGCTGCGATAGTGCCTATTATTAATTTAGGGGGTGATGAGTACGCAAAGATTGGTGTAGGTAGGTCTACAGGTACTAAATTAATTTCTGCATGTGGTAATATTAACAAGCCAGGTGTATATGAAATTGATATGACGATTACAGTAGAAGAATTTATTTATAGCGATGAATATTGCGGTGGTATTAAAGGTGGCAAGCAATTAAAAGCTTGTATTCCAGGTGGATCTTCTGTGCCTATTTTGCCTGCTAACTTATTATTGACTACTGCAAATGGAGCGCCACGCTACATGAACTATGAAAGTTTAAGTGATGGTGGATTTGCAACTGGTTCTATGTTAGGCTCTGGCGGATTCATTGTATTGGACGAAGACCAATGTATCGTGAAAAATACCTTAACCTTGGCGCGTTTTTATCGCCATGAGAGTTGTGGTCAATGTTCACCTTGTAGAGAGGGCACTGGCTGGATGGAAAAAATATTACATAAAATTGAACATGGTAAAGGAACGATAGCTGATATCGATTTACTATGGGATATTCAAAGAAAAATAGAAGGAAATACTATTTGCCCATTAGGAGATGCTGCAGCATGGCCTGTAGCTGCTGCGATTCGTCATTTCCGTGACGAATTTGAATGGCATATAAATAACCCTGAACTTTCACAAACAAGCAATTTCGGTTTACAACACTATGCAGATCCAATCCATGTACCTGCATAACATAGCACTATAAACTATGAGCGAACAAAATTTATTTAAAGTAACAATCGACAACATCACTATTGAAGTGCCTGCTGGCACTACGGTGTTGCAAGCTGCTCGATTAATTGGTGGACAAGTCGCACCTCCTGCAATGTGTTTTTATAGCAAGTTGCAAGGAAGTGGCGGTAAGTGTAGAACCTGTTTGGTAGAAGTATCAAAAGGCTCGGAGAAAGATCCTCGCCCCATGCCTAAGTTGGTGGCATCTTGTCGTACCACTGTGATGGATGGAATGGAAGTAAAAAATATTACCAGTGAAAAAGTAATTGATGCAAGAGCTGGGGTAGTTGAATTTTTATTATTAAATCATCCTTTGGATTGTCCTATTTGCGACCAAGCTGGAGAATGTCATTTACAAGATTTAAGTTTTGAACATGGCAAGGCGGATACGCGCTATGAATTCCAAAGAAGAACATTTAAGAAACACAATTTAGGACAACATATACAATTGCATATGACGCGTTGTATTTTATGTTACCGTTGTGTGTTTACTGCAGATCAATTAACCAATAAACGTGTACATGGTATTTTAGACCGTGGAGATCATGCAGAGATTGCAACACATATTGAAAAGAGCTTAGATAATGAATTTATAGGCAACGTGATTGATGTTTGTCCTGTAGGTGCTTTAACAGATAAAACATTCCGATTTAAAAATCGTGTTTGGTTCTTAAAACCAATGGATGCGCATCGCGATTGTCCAACTTGTTCTGGTAGAGTTACTTTATGGAATAGAGGAGATGAAGTGTATAGAGTCACTGCAAGAAAAGACCAATGGGGTGAAGTAGAAGATACACCAGATGGCAAGCCAGGATGGATCTGTAATACTTGTCGTTTTGATAAAAAAGAAACCGCAGACTGGATCATTGAAGGACCTCGTGAAATTAGCAGACAGTCTGTGATTGCACAAGGACATTATGCGGGCAAGATTGGTACCACTAAACCAAATGAAACTTTTGCGGCTGTAAATGATGGAAGAGCGCCTCATTTATTGATGGACATACATGACGAAAGTGAAGTGAATCAACCAAGCATTCATTTAGGAAAAATAAATGGACCGTCTCATGGAGACACTTTTAACACAAACAATTCTCATAAAGCATAATTATAGTAGCATGACAATTCTTGCATTTGATTGGGGGCTGGTGATAGAAAAATTAATCTTAATTGCTGTCGTAGTATTCGGTAGTTTAGGCATCGCCCTTTACACTACTTTTGGCGAAAGAAAAGTTGCAGCCATTTTACAAGATAGACCAGGTCCAAATAGAGCAGGCCCTTTTGGTTTATTACAACCACTTGCAGATGGTTTGAAACTGATCATGAAAGAAGAGATCATTCCTACCGCTGCAAACAAATGGTTATTTATTTTGGGTCCAGGTTTAGCAATGACGGCAAGTTTAATGACTTGTGCAGTAATACCATGGGGTTCAGACATCGAATTATTTGGACGTACAATTGCTTTGCAAATTGCAGATATCAATATTGGCATTTTATATGTTTTCGCCGTGGTAAGCATGGGCGTATACGGCATCATGATTGGAGGATGGGCATCTAATAATAAGTTTTCTTTAATGTCTTCTTTAAGAGCGGCATCACAAGCGATTAGTTATGAATTAGCGATGGGTTTAGCATTGATTGCTTTATTGATGACCACTGGCTCTTTAAGTTTAAAAACAATTGTAGAACAACAAATTACCGGCAATTGGTGGAATATCGTTTACCAACCCTTAGGCTTTTTGTTATTTTTTGTAGCTGCATTAGCTGAGTGTAATAGAACTCCATTTGATTTACCAGAGGCAGAGAATGAATTGAATTTTGGATACCATCAGGAATACTCTTCAATGAAATTAGGTTTCTATTTATTCGCAGAATACATCAATATGATTATGAGTAGCGCGATTATGGCTTCTATGTATTTTGGCGGGTATGATTTACCGTTCTTTGATGAATCCACTGTGGCACCAAATATTGCCGCTATGATTGGGGTAGGGACTTTATTAATTAAAATCGTTTTATTCATATTCTTATTCATGTGGATTCGTTGGACGATCCCTCGTTTTAGATATGACCAATTAATGAACTTAGGCTGGAAAACTATGATTCCATTGGCACTCTTTAATTTATTAATTACAGGTGCGTTGATTTTAGCCAACTTATAATTTAAAAACTACATTGTATAAAGACATGCAACCATTAACCAATAAAGCACAAGCAGTAAATAGACAACCCATGACTTTTTGGGAGCGCTTGTACTTGATTAATATTATCAAAGGGATGATGATTACGTTTAGTCATATGTTTAAAAAGCAGCCGACGACTCGCTATCCAGAAGAGAAGCGTCCTTTTAGTCCAGTATTTAGAGGGCTACATGTATTAAATAGAGACGAAGAAGGCAGAGAGCGTTGTACTGCATGTGGCTTGTGCGCAGTGGCTTGTCCAGCAGAAGCAATTACGATGGAAGCAGCAGAACGTGTAGCAGGTGAAGAAAATTTATATAGAGAAGAAAAATATGCAGCAAAATATGAAATCAACATGTTGCGTTGCATTTTCTGTGGTTTATGTGAAGAAGCTTGTCCTAAGGATGCCATTTATTTGAGTGAAACCTTTGCACCTGCAAACTATACACGTAAAGGATTTATCTATGGCAAATCTGATTTATTAATTCCAAATCCAACTACTGAAGCCGCTGACTTGGCTTTGGCTAAAGGAGTAGAAGCATAATTTATACTATGAATACAGTAGACATTTTATTTTATCTATTAGCTGCATTTGCCATTGTAAGTGCAACAATGGTATTGATTAGTAAAAATCCAATACACAGTGTATTGTGGTTGATTATGGTGTTCTTCGCCATTTCTGGACATTATATTTTATTGAATGCGCAATTTTTGGCCATCGTAAATATTATTGTATATGCCGGTGCAATCATGGTATTGTTCTTGTTTGTGATCATGTTGATGAATATCAAGAAAGATGCGGAACCACAAAAACAGTTATTGGTTAAATTAACGGGGGTAATCGCTGGAGGAAGCTTGCTTACTTTATTGATTGCAGTGGTAAAACAAACTGCACAAATCCAAGACAAGCAAGTTTTAGTAAAAGAAGGCACGATTGGCTTGATCCATCCATTAGGTAAAGCTTTATTCAGTGATTATGTGATTCCTTTTGAAATAAGTAGCGTATTGTTTTTAAGTGCGATGGTAGGCGCAGTAATCATAGGTAAAAAATAATTATCATTAAAATTTGTAGAGATGTCTATACAGTATTATATCTTTTTATGTTTGACCTTGTTTAGCATTGGCGTTGTGGGTGTGCTAACGCGTCGTAACGCCATTATCGTGTTCATGTGTATCGAATTGATGTTAAACGCGGTTAACTTATTGTTGGTGGCATTTTCAAAAATGTACCATGGGATGGCTTTGCAAACTATGCCAGGCACTACAGCGGGTATCGATGCACAGATTTTCGTTTTCTTCATCATGGTAGTTGCTGCTGCCGAGGTAAGTGTTGGCTTGGCCATTATTGTAATGATGTATCGAAACACCCATTCGGTAGACATCAATTTCTTAAATAGATTAAAGAATTAATTCATTTCGCATGAAAGTAATATTAGCGTTGATCGCCCTTTTGCCATTTGCCGGATTTTTATTTAACGGCTTAGGGCGTAATATTTGGAGTAAAAAGACAATTGCTTCTAATGGCACTATGTACATATTTGCCTCCTTTGTTTTTAGTTTAATCGCATTTTGGAATGTAAAAGAGCAGGGCGCTATTACAGTACATTTTTTTGATTTCATAAACACAAGCACTGTACATATTCCTTTCGACTTTAGAGTAGATGCCTTGTCTAGCTTGTTTTTATTAGTGATCACGGGCGTGGGTACTTTAATACACCTGTATTCTGCTGCCTACATGAAGGACGAAACTGCACCTCATTATGCGCGTTATTTTGCTTATTTGAACTTGTTTATTTTCTCGATGCTTTTATTGGTTTTGGGAGATAACTACGTGATTATGTTTATTGGATGGGAAGGTGTAGGATTATGTTCTTATTTATTGATTGGTTATTGGTTTAGCAATACAACTTATAACAATGCGGCTAAGAAAGCCTTTATCATGAATAGAATTGGCGATCTAGGATTTCTATTAGCTATATTTTGGTTGATTGTAAAACTGGGTACAGTGAGTTATGGTGAAGTATTGACTGCAGATAGTTTAGCTAAATTATCTTCTACAGATATTACGGCGATCACCTTATTGCTTTTTGTAGGGGCAATGGGTAAGAGTGCGCAAATTCCTTTGTACACTTGGTTGCCAGATGCGATGGCGGGCCCAACCCCGGTATCTGCATTGATCCACGCTGCTACCATGGTGACTGCTGGGATCTATATGATCACCAGAACGAATATTTTTTACACCCATAGTGCTATTGCACAAAATGTAGTCGCTATTATTGGTATCAGCACAGCCTTATTGGCGGCAACCATTGCGATCAAACAAAATGATATTAAAAAAGTATTGGCTTACTCTACGGTAAGTCAATTAGGGTATATGTTCTTAGGATTAGGAGTAGGTGCTTATTCAGGTGCCGTGTTTCATGTCATCACACATGCTTTCTTTAAAGCATTGTTATTCTTAGCTGCAGGTTCTGTTATCCATGCAATGCATCACGAACAAGATATCCGTAAGATGGGTGGATTGAAAACTAAATTACCTATCACGCATTTAACTTTCTTAATTGGTTGTATTGCGATTGCAGGGGTGCCACCATTTAGTGGGTTCTTTTCAAAAGATGAAATATTGGCAGCAGCATTTGCAAAAAATCCAATCTACTGGTACTTAGGTGTGGTGGGTGCTGCAATGACCGCTTTTTATATGTTCCGATTATATGCTACTACTTTCTTAGGTCAGTTTAGAGGTACAGAAGCACAGGCACATCATCTTCATGAAAGTCCGGTTGCTATGACTTTACCTTTGATTGTGTTAGCTGTTTTAAGTGCAGTAGGTGGAGCCATGGGTGTGCCAGCAATCCTAGGAGGAAGCCATTGGTTGGGACATCATTTGTCTAGTATTGTAGGGGAGGAAGCACCATTGCATTTATCGCATACCACTGAATGGATTTTAATGGGTAGTTCTGTAGCCATTGCTTTGGTGGCTTTGTTGATTGCAATTGGCAAATACAGTAAGCAAGCAGACGGGGAACCACAAACTGCATTGGGTAAATTCCTATACAATAAATGGTTGGTAGATGAATTGTATGAAAAAGCAATTGTACAACCACTCCATCGTTTTGCTGGTTTCTTAAAAGAAGTGATTGAAAAAAATGTAATCGATGGCCTTGTTAACGGCACTGGGAGATTAGTACAATATGGCGCAAGACAAACACGCTTAATGCAAAGTGGACAAGTAGGGTACTATATTTTATTTATGGTACTAAGTATGGTTGCTTTATTCTTGATTTGGTTCAATGATATTGCGATCACTCGATTCATACAAAATTTGATTAAATAAATTAATAGCAACAATGGTATTACTTTCAATTCTATCGGTTCCGTTTATTGCAGCAATTATTTTGTTGTTTGTTAAACAGGATGAAAAAGCAAATTATATTGCTATTGCAGCAAGTGGAATCGCTTTGGCCCTTTCTTTGAATATCGCATTCAATGGTGCAGACAATTTTGATGCAATGTGGCTATCTAGTTTAAATGCAAGATTTACACTTACTGCAGATGGATTATCCAAAATTTTATTGCTATTAACTTGTCTGAGTTTCCCTGCCATTTTGATAGCAACTTCAAAAAATCAAGTAAAGCATAAAAATCAATTCTTGTCTTTGATGCTATTTGCGCAAACAGGTTTATTAGGTGTATTTTTAGCGGGCGATGCTTTGTTGTTTTATTTCTTTTGGGAATTGGCTTTGATACCTGTTTATTTCCTTTGCTCCATTTGGGGAGGTGAAAAACGTGTTGCCGTTACCTTTAAATTCTTTATTTATACTTTCTTAGGGTCGTTATTTATGTTGATTGGTATAATCTACGTGTATACCCATACAACAGACCAAAGTTTTGCTTATGCTTCATTTAAAGCGGCTACTTTAACGGCTGGTCAAAAAGTGACTGCCTTTGCTTTATTTTTTACTGCCTTTGCCATCAAGATGCCTATTTTCCCATTGCATACTTGGCAGCCAGATGCGTATGAGCAATCTCCAACAGCAGTGACCATGGTATTGAGCGCGGTGATGGTGAAGATGGGTTTATATGGCGTAATCAGGTGGTTAATGCCTTTATTCCCTGATGCATTTAGCGCACACTCCAATTTTGTAATGCTGCTTTCTATCATTGGTATTTTATATGCTTCTTTTATTGCGATTCGTCAAGACGATATGAAGCGATTGATCGCTTACTCATCGATAGCGCATATAGGATTAATGAGTGCTGCTTTATTTTCAAATACAGAGATTGGCGTACAAGGCGTTTTGATACAATTATTTTCTCATGGTATCAATGTCTTAGGTTTATGGATTATTGCAGATGTGATTGAACAACAAACAGGTACAAGGTCTTTGCAAGCGATGGGTGGATTGGCAAAACAAAATCCAACTTTGGGCATTTTACTTGTTGGCTTCTCCTTTGCAAATATCGCATTGCCATTGACCAATGCTTTTGTTGGTGAATTTTTAATGTTCAATGCATTGTTTCAATTTAATCCATGGATGGCAGCAGCAGCTGGTGTAAGCGTGGTGTTAGCTGCTATTTACACCTTGAATATGGTGCAAAAATGTGCTTATGGCGAAGTGAGTGAAAGCATTCAAAAAATGCAAACACCGAACCTGCCTGCACAATTTGTTTTAATTGTATTGTTTCTTGTCGTGCTTATTACAGGGGTCTATCCAGCACCTTTGTTTGATTTAACTGCAGACACTTTACAACAATTGTTTATCAAATAATTAAATGAATTTATAATGAACGCAATTATTGCTTCCGCTTTATTAGGTGTATTAATGATGTTTTCTTCTTGGATAACAGACAATGAAAAAACACATACCCGTATTGCATTGGTTGGTTTGTTGACTTTAATCGTAGTCAATTGTTTGCAATTAAACGGCTTGTATACCATTCCTTTGGACACGAAAGGCATGCTTTCATTTACTCAATTTGGTTTATTTGTAAATACTATATTATTTATCTTGACATTTTTATATGTATGGTTAAATGGAGCTGAAATTGCTAAAATAGGCAACCATGCAGCTGATTTTTATGCTTTGTTTTTCTTTATTCTTTGTGGTGCAAGTATTTTAACTTCTTTCAATAATTTATTGATGTTGTTTATCGGCATTGAGATCTTGTCTATTCCATTGTATATTTTAACGGGTGCTGATAAAAAGAATTTAAATAGCAATGAAGCAGCTTTAAAGTATTTTTTGATGGGTTCTTTTTCAACGGGTATTTTTTTATTAGGCATCGCATTCATGTATGGTGCCACTGGAACCTTCCAAATTACAACGCCTGTAGTGCATCCAACGACCGGCATGATTAGAGAGCAGTTGATGCTTTCTGCTGGTTTGATTTTAATTTTTGCTTCTTTTAATTTTAAAGTATCTGCTGCGCCTTTCCATTTTTGGACGCCAGATGTGTACGATGGTGCACCAACTGTTTTTACTTCTTTTATGGCGACGATTGTAAAAGCCACTGCTATGATTGCTTTTGTGGTGTTGTTTCATAGCCAATTTAAAGCATTAGGGTATGCTTGGAATATTTTATTGACTTTTGTATTATTGGCAACTTTGTTTGTGGGTAATATAACAGCTGTATTTCAGCGCAGCGTAAAAAGAATGTTAGCCTACTCTAGTATTGCGCAAGTTGGTTTTATGCTTTTTGCTTTATATGGAGCAACTAGTTTTGCAACAGAAGGCATCTTACTTTATATCATGGCGTATTCTGTTGCCAGCATTGGTTTGTTTGGGGTATTGATTAAAATGAAAGAATACAGTTTTGAAGCTTTCAATGGTTTAGCAAAAAAAGAACCTATGGTAGCTGCCATCACGACAATCTTCTTGTTGTCTTTAGCAGGTATCCCTTTAACTGGAGGCTTCTTTGCAAAGTATTATATGTTAAATGCGGCTGTTCAGTCTGGTCTAGGCTTGTGGTTGGTATTAGTAGCCATTTTGTTTGCGGCGGTAAGTGTATACTATTACTTTAAGTTAATACAAGCCATGTATTTTGCAGAAGGGGATCCAGCCATTGAACCATTGGATAAAGGCTATCAGTATAAGTTACTTGTTTTCGCCGTTCTTATATTGGCATTGGGCATCTTACCCAATGTATTCCTCTCTTATCTCTACTTTTAGCCGTTCCTCAAATAGATACGCTTATAAAGTGGAACCTTATTCAATCTGTCCTACCTTTGGCTCAGATAAATCATCATTATGACCTTACAGGACTCATTTGTATTGGCTTGGCGTACCGTCAAGGGGAATAAGCTCAGAACAAGCATTACGGTGGCCATCATTGCTTTTGGTATCATGGCTTTAATTGGCATTATTACAGCCATCTCGGCAATGAACCAAAGTTTAAAAGAGAATTTCTCTTTTATGGGTGCGAATGCCTTTACCATCCGCTATAAGGAAATGAATGCCAGAATGGGCGGACCACAGCAAGGCGATGAGTTTTCTAAAACTAAAAAAGGTCAAAAAGAGAAGAAGTCAAATTTGGATAAGCCTTTTAAATTAGAAGAGTCCGTTTACTTTAAGGAAAACTATAGCTTTAATAGAGCACAAGTGAGTGTGTACAGAAGAGCAAATGGCAACAATGAAATCGTCTATAAAAATCTAAAAACCAATCCTCAAATTGGTATGTGGGGTGCAGACGAAAACTACCTTGCTGTCAATGGCTATCAGCTTGCTATTGGTAGAAATTTAAATGCAGTAGATATCCAGTCAGGTCGAAATGTTTGTATGATTGGAAGTAGTGTCGGCACAAAACTGTTTCCTAAAAATCCAGAAAAGAGTATTGATAAAATTATATTGATTCAAGGCAAACCTTATCGCGTGATTGGATTGCTAAAATCAAAAGGCTCAAGTGCGATGTTAAGGCAGGATGATATAGTAGTGACTTCATTGAAAAATGTGCGTCAATATCAAAATAGCAATCCTTCTTATCAGTTGGGTGTGGCTGTTAATAATGTAATTGAATTAGAGCCTGCTATCGACGAAGCCATGTTGCAGATGAGAAAAGCAAGAAAGTTAATACCTACAGAATCCGATAATTTCATCATCGACAAGAGTGATAAGTTTGCGCAATTGTTTATTGGCTTTTTAGCGGGTATCAGTGGTGCTGCAGGCGCAATTGGTATGATTACTTTGATTGGCGCAGCTATTGGATTAATGAATATCATGTTGGTTGCGGTGAATGAAAGAACAAGAGAAGTTGGTTTGATTAAAGCTTTAGGCGGCAAGCGAAAAGACGTTCGTCGTCAATTTTTATTTGAAAGCGTTATCATTAGTTTATTAGGCGCTGTTTTTGGTATTTTATTAGGCGTATTGGTAGGCAATGTTTTTAGTATTGTATTAAGCACTGGATTTGTAATTCCATGGTTTTGGGTGATCACGGGAATTGTAATTTGTTCTGGAGTTGGATTAGTTGCAGGGATTTATCCTGCAATGAAAGCGGCTTCTTTAAATCCTATTAACGCATTGAGGTACGAATAATTTTAAAAGGACTATACTAAAAAAGCCTCCCAACTGGGAGGCTTTTTTTATGCTTTATAAACATTAAATATAGTCTATTTAGGATCTAAAGCATGCTTAATTCTATCTTGTAAGTCATTGATATGATTCAAGGCAGTTGCATCAGTTGCACTAGCCTTAGCAGCTTGTAATGCAGCAGCCAATTTCTTTAACTGTGCTTTTGCCTCTGATACAACATCTGTATTTGCTACATCAACACTTGGTGCGCCTAAACGCATCACAGCAGTTGCTGCAGAAGTGGCAGTTGCAGAAGGGTTAATTAACTCGTCTAACTGACCAACATAAGTCTTTTGTAAATTACGACGATAGATATCGCTCTTGCTTACATCATTAAATAAACCTTTTCTTAAGTCATCCATCATTTCATTCAAAGCATATGAACTTGCACCAAATCTTGAATGACTTGTAGTGATGCGGTACAATCTACTTTTATCCAACAATGATTTTAAAATACTTGTTTGGATTGTTTGTACGCGCTCGTTGTTAGATGGGTTTGCAAATTTGTTTAAAATACTTGCATCCAATAACCATTTTGGAGTCGTAAATAATTGTGTATGGAAAAACTGCATTGCTTGTTTTTGTGTAGCAACGGTAGTTGGGGTGTATACGTCTCCTTTTTCTTCTACACTTTTAAATGTTTCTTGAATACCGCCTACATTTCTTAATACATGGCCCATGTACCTGCTAAATTGTCCAACCACTTGGCCGTACATTTGACTTAAGTTTTCAAATTTATCTCCTTCTTCTTTGGTCCACTCTGGTAAGTTTACTAAGATTCTTTTCAAATTCTTAATACCATATTCACTTGCCAACATTGCGTTGTCACCTAGGTCTTCTGTTTGTGCTCTAGGATCGTCGTTTCTTCCTTCGCCACCAAACCAGATTCTTGGGTTCTTGCTTAAATTGTCAACAATCCATTTGTTATTGATTTTACGATCTGCTTGAGCATCGTTTTCACCTGTGTAGGTATAGCCCCACTGAATCGCCCATTTGTCATAGTCGCCAATTCTTGGGAATAAGCCAGACTGGTTGATTTTATCTTCTGGTTGTGCAACATAGTTAAAGCGTGCATAGTCCATTATGGAAGCGGTATGACCGTTTGCTTCTACCCATGTTTTATCTCTTAACTTCTCTACTGGTGTTTTGCTTGAACTACCCATATTATGTCTTAAACCTAATGTGTGTCCAATTTCATGAGAAGATACAAAACGAATTAAGTTACCCATTAATTCATCATCGAAATGCATTTTTCTTGCTGCAGGATCTACTGCTGCGGTTTGCACCATATACCAATCATGCACCAAGCTCATAACGTTATGGTACCAACCCACATGGCTTTCTAAGATCTCACCACTGCGTGGATCATGCACTTGTGGACCATAGGCATTTTCAATATCAGAAGCGAAATATCGAATCACAGAAAAGCGAGCATCTTCAAGGCTCATTGTACTATCATTTGGCCACTCTTTACCTTGAATTGCATTTTTCCAACCCGCTTTTTCAAATGCGGCATTCCAGTCATTCACCCCTGCGATCAAATAAGGCACCCATTTTTTAGGCGTTGCAGGATCCACATAATAAATGATTGGTTTAATAGGTTCTACTAATTCACCTCTTTTGTATTTTTCAAGATCCTGAGGTTTTGGTTCTAAACGGTAACGCACCGCAAATACTTGATTTTTTACTTTTTGTTGGTCATCAGAATATTCTACAAAATTGTCTGCAAAATAACCTACTCTAGGGTCGAATAAACGACGGCCCATTGGTGTTTTTGGCAACAATAAGATAGAAGTGTTCAATTCAAAAGTAACCGCCCCTGCGTTGGCAGCTGCTGGGATAAAACTACCTCCAGCTGGACTTCCAGGCATAGGGGCACTCGCATTGTAAGTTTTAACTGTTCTTACCTCTAAGTTGATAGGGTAAGACTTGATGCTTTCTATATAAGAACGATCTGAAGCAAGTCCAGATAGGCTAAAATTTCTTTTTTCAAAACTACTCAAGCTAACTGCTTGATTATCACCCTTAAAAAAGTCGGTTACATCAATGATAGCGCTTGTAGAGTCTTTGCCATAGGCTTTGATGTCGAAAGCAGCTACAATTGGGTCTAAATAAGAGTTTTTAACCGCTTTTGCGATGGTTTGAGTAGAGTCAGCTCTGCTGATTAAGCTCACCACACGCATGAAAATACGGTTATTAGGCCCTTTTTCAAATTGGATCGTCTGCTCATTCACTTGCTCTCCACCATATTTTCTTGCACCACCAGCTACTTTGGCATAACGGGTTACGGCAATCAATTCTCTACCCATTAGGCTATCTTGGATTTCGAAATAAAACTTGTCATCTTGAGCATGCACTGTAAATACCCCTTTTTGGGTCACAGCCTTCTTGGTGATGAACTCTTTAAAGGCTTTTGGGCCTGGTTTTGCTGGAAGCTCTCTTTTAGCTCCGGCTGCTGTACCGCTGGTGTCTGCAATAGGTGCAGGTCTTTGGGCGTTTACTAGGCCTGTCATCAAGACACATAGACTAGTAATAGCTAGGATTTTTTTCATATTAAATAATTATTGTTTTTTGAAAACGTCCCCTAAATATATTCTATTCAAACAACACTTTTTGGGTAAAAATTATTTTACTTAAAAAAAATGTCCTGAATATTGTTTCAATCAATAATTTACTTATTTTGTAACCCCTTAGTAACTGAAGCGTTAAGAATATTTCTTAAAATAACTTTAGTGAATAAGGATTAAATCACTTTTTTATAAATTTAATTTAAAACCAAAAATCAATTGAATCATGGCTGAGACTAAACCAACAGTTGCTTCAAAGAACGCAGCTACGCCAAAAAAAGGTGGCAATTTACTTGCATCTTTAGCACCTATCGCTTGTATCGTTGCAGGCTATGTAATCTGGCGTTTTGTACTAGGTAACGCAAGTAATTTCACAAACCCAGATCCAAGTGGTGGTTTCTGGCCAGCACACAAAGGACCTACAGGTACATTTACAAAAATGTATGAGGGTGGTATCGTAGTACCTATCTTGATTGCAAACTTTTTAGTAGTATTAACTTTCTCAATCGAAAGATTATTGACAATCAAGAAAGCAAACGGAAATGGAAACATTGCTGAATTCATTCGTAAAGTACAATTTCATTTAGCAAATAAAGAAGTGGATAAAGCTTTGGCTGAGTGTGATAAGCAAAAAGGTTCTGTAGGTAATGTAATGAAATCTGGCTTGACTAAGTACAAAGAGATGATTACAAATACAGAATTAGATACTGATCAAAAAGTATTGAACATTCAAAAAGAAATCGAAGAAGCAACTGCATTGGAATTGCCAATGTTAGAAAAGAACTTAGTATTCTTATCAACAATCGCCTCTGTTGCAACCTTATTAGGTTTGTTCGGAACGGTATTAGGTATGATTCGTTCTTTCTCTAAATTAGGTGAAGAAGGTGGTGGTGAAGCAGCTCGTGAATTATCTCAAGGTATCTCTGAGGCATTGTACAACACTGCTTTAGGTATTGGTACTTCTGCTGTTGCAATCATCATGTATAACATCTTTACTACAAATATTGATGGTATCACTTATGGAATCGATGAGTCAGGTTTTACTTTGACTCAAAGCTTCGCAGCGAATTATAAATAAATCATTCATTAAGGCCTGGCCTTAACAATATTAAAAGACTATACAATGGGTAGAGCCAAATTACCTCGTAAAAGTACTAACATCGACATGACAGCCATGTGTGATGTGGCCTTCCTTTTATTGTCTTTCTTCATCTTGACAACTAAATTTAAGCCTGCGGAAGCAATTGCTGTAGAGACACCAAGTTCGGTGGCTTCTAAAGTTGCTCCTAATAAGGACTTCGTTTTAGTTACAATTGATAAGGATGGTAAGGTTTTCCTAACCATGGATGACGAACAAAAGAAAGAACTTGTTGCGAATACGGTGAATAGCCAACGTAACTTAGGTATCAATGTAGCTGCTTTCAAAAAAGCGGGTTTCATTGGTGCTCCACTAAGTGGATTAAATTCTTTTTTATCTATTCCTGAAGAAAACAGAAAAGGCGATCAATTACCTGGTATACCATGTAAGGATAGCACCAACAATGAATTGATTTATTGGATGCAAGTAGTGAAAGATGCATATGCTGGCGAAAAAATGGACCTTTTATTAAAAGGAGACAATGTAGCTAAGTATCCTGCATTTAAAAATGTCATTGCTGCTTTCAAGAAAAATGAATTGTTGAAGTTTCAAATGGTTACCAATCCTGAAAACGCTCCAGAAGGCTCTGAATTATGGAAGAGTTCTATGAAGGGTGAAAAACAGGAAGATTAATTTAATAACTAATTAAAAGCGCTTACAATGGCAGAATTAGATACCTCGGGTGGTGGCCATAAAAAAGGACCAGGGGTCAAGAAAGGAAAAAAGTTATCAACGCGCGTTGACTTAACGCCAATGGTGGACTTAGGTTTCTTATTGATTACCTTCTTCATCTTTACCACAACCATGAGCCAACCAACAGCGTTAAAGTTGTTTTTGCCGGATGACAAAGTTACTCCAGAAGACCAAAATAAAGCGAAGGAATCTGGTGTGCTTACTATCTTGATGGGGGCGGATAATCATATTTATTATTATGAAGGTCAATTAAAACCAGATGGTTCTAATTTTCTTTCTGCCTCTTTTAACGGCGAAAATTCGATCCGTGATGTGATCTTGAAAAAGAAAGCTGACGTTAGAAGTAGATCAACAGACAGCGAAAATCCATACAAAGATTTCGTTGTGGTGATTAAACCTGGCGCAGAATGCAATTATAAAAATGTAATTGACATCTTGGATGAAATGGCGATTAACGTTGTAAAAAAATATGCATTAGTTGATATTTCTGACGCAGAATCTCAATTAGTTAAAATCTCTGATGCAAGTTCACAAACTTCGGTAAGTAATTAAAAGTATTAAACATGGACATAAACAAAATATTAACTGCCGACATTCTTGATATCCTTTTCGAAGGCAAGAACAAAGCCTATGGAGCTTATGATCTACGTAAAACGTATAATAAGCGATTGAGAAACGGTCTTCTTGGTATGATCGGTATCACTGTAGCTTTGGGTCTTGGTGCTATTTTATCTAGCTCTATAAAGAATGATAAAGTAGAAGTGGTTGCTGTTGATTTATCTTTAGAGAATGTAAATCAAAATGAAAAAAAGCCTGAACCACCTCCACCACCTCCACCTCCAAAGCAAGAACCTCCTAAGGTTGAAGTGACTAAGTTCACTCCTCCAAAGATCGTTAAAGACGAGGAAGTGAAGGAAGAAGACGAAATCAAGGAAGTTGAAAAGTTAGAGGATACTAAGATTGGTTCATTTAACCAAGAAGGTACCAAGGACGACGGATTAGTTGCTCCTGTGGAGCAAAGTACTGGTCCTGTTGAAGCACCTAAAGTAGACGATGACTATGATAAGATATTCACTGTGGTTCAAATCCCTGCTGAGTTCCCTGGTGGACAAAGTGGATGGGTTAGATACCTTGAGCGTACTTTGAATAGAGATTTGCCTGTAGAAAATGGTGCACCTACTGGAAAATATGCCGTAACAGTTTCTTTCATCGTAGCAAAAGATGGTTCGATCTCTGAAGTAAGAGCAGAGAATGACCCAGGTTATGGTACTAAAGAAGAAGCAGTACGTGTTATTCAAAGAGGTCCAAAATGGAAACCAGCTGTTCAAAATGGACGTAATGTAATTTACAGACATAGACAAGCAATTGTTTTCATGGTTTCTGAAGATTAAGATTCAATCTGATTGATATTAAAAGGCTCCCAATTGGGAGCCTTTTTTTGTGTAATTTTGCATCCATGCAAAGCACTTTAAGTTCCTGGAATGACACCATTGTCGCATTAGCTACAGCGCCTGGATTGGGCGCTATTGCGGTCATACGTTTAAGTGGACCTGCTGCGATAGAGATTGTGAATACCGTTTTTGAAAAGAAGGACTTAAGTAAACAAGCTTCCCATACGGTGCATTTTGGAAAATTGGTTGACAATGGCTTAGTAATAGATGAGGTAGTGGCGAGCATTTACAAGGCGCCTAAATCTTATACGGGCGAAGAAGTGGTTGAAATTTCTTGTCACGGCTCGCCATTTATACAAGATTCCATTTTACAATTAATGATTGATAGAGGCGCACGTATGGCCAAGCCAGGTGAGTTTACACAGCGTGCTTTTTTAAATGCCAAAATGGATTTAACACAAGCAGAAGCAGTTGCGGATTTAATTGCGAGTAATACAGAAGCGGCTAGAAAAACTGCCTTACATAATTTGAAAGGCGGATTCTCCAGTGACTTACAATTGATGCGTGAAAAACTGATTAAGTTTTCTGCATTGATTGAATTAGAATTAGACTTCTCACAAGAAGATGTTGCTTTTGCAAATAAAAAAGAATTGGAAAACCTAGTGCAACAATTACAATTCAAAACACAGGAATTGTATGATTCTTTTAAGCTTGGCAATGTGATTAAAAATGGGGTACAGGTGGCCATTGTTGGCAAACCCAATGCAGGGAAATCTACTTTACTAAATGCATTGTTGAACGAGAATAGGGCCTTGGTGAGTGATATCCCCGGTACAACAAGAGATACCGTAGAAGAATATTTAAATATCCAGGGTGTTTTATATAAACTGATTGACACCGCAGGCATTAGAATGCAGACAATTGACTCCATTGAGCAAATGGGAATAGAGAAGAGTAAAGAAAAAATTCAAGAAGCGGATATTGTGATTGCCTTATTTGATGCAAGTACGCATAGCTTGGATGAAATTAAAGCATGGCAAACAGCGCTCAATGTGGCTAAAGAGAAGTTGATTTTAGTGGGTAATAAAATCGATCTAACCACTGATGCTGCCTTATTGCAATCTCCTGAATTTAAAGAAGTCATATTTATTGCTGCTAAAGACAAGCAAAATATTGTAGCAATAGAAAATGCATTGAACCAAAAAGTAGTGGGTGATGCATTGAATAAAGAAGGCACCATTGTCACCAATGCAAGACATGTAGCCTCTTTAAAGAAATTAATGTTGGCATTGAATGATGTTGAAACAGGATTAATACAAAATGTAACAGGCGATTTATTGGCCTTGGATATTCGCCAAGCATTACATTACCTTGGGACAATTACAGGCGAAATTACCAATGAAGATCAGTTAGATTTTATTTTCTCTAAATTTTGTATTGGCAAATAAAATCGTCTTCTTCAATTATTGCAACTCAATCTCTTTGTAGTTCTCTGCAAAATGAATGATATTGGAATAATCTTCAAAATCACTTTTAGGATGCGTTGTTGTAAGCACAATCACATCCATTCCTGCATTCGCTGCGCAAGCAACGCCTTTAGGGGTGTCCTCAAAAACCAAACATTGTGGTATTGGAATAGCAAGCAAATCGGCACATTTTAAAAAGGTCTCAGGATGAGGTTTGCTTTCTGAAACCATATCACCACTAATTATTGCTTGCATTAAATTTTTTATGTTAAGATTGTCTAGTACAAAATCAATATTTAAATTATTTGCTGCAGAACCAATGCCTAATTTTAGTTGATATTGATTAGCGCGCATTAATAATTCAGCTAGACCTTCTATTAATTTCAATTCAGGTAAATAATCTATTCTATATTTTGCTTCTTTTGCTTCGCTGATTGCAATCCTTTCTTGTTGAGTATACTTGCCAGGAAAAATTCTTTCCAACATCTCTTCGCCCTTTCCGTAGCATTGGTCTTTCATCTCTGATTCAGTTAACCTGCCGCCCAATGAATGAATGACCATATGCCATGCATTTACATGATAAGGCATATCATGAATCATGGTGCCGTTTAAATCAAAAAGAAAAGCCTTGTATTTTGTTGTATCAATTTTGAACATCTTTGTTGCTATCTTTTTTATTCCTTCATTGTTACATCGACCCACCTTCGACAAACCTTGCGTCTACTGTTAATTCGGTTAAGGTTTTTCCACCTTTGATGTTGGCAAGCATCTGCACAAAAGCTAATTTCCCCAATTCATAACCACTGGTTTCGACATAGCTGATATTAGGGTGGTATAAGCTTGGGATAAAACCATTGCTAATACTTATGACGCCAATTTCCTTTGGCACTTTTATATTGTGCGCTTGGATAGATTTCATCACACCAATTAAAATTTCATCTGTCATCGCAAATACAGTGTCAAATTTTAGTGCTTTTTCAAAATGTTTATTAAAAGCGGCCTCAGCCTCTACTGAACTATTTGTATGCACATATGTACAATGTGTTTTTGGGGCATACTTTTCCATAAATTGTTGAAAAGCTTGCTTACGCTTTTGGCTAATTGATAAAGCAGGATCACCAAATAAAGCCAGTACTCTTTTACTACCCCTTTGAATAATATTTTCTGCAGCAATGATGGCACATCGCTCATCCGCCATTCGTACTTTGGTATATTTATTTTCTTTAGGCACAATATCAAAAAACACCACAGGGATATCTCTTTCACTCATCTTCTCATACACTTCTAAATTTTGGGTATGAGCAGACAGACAAGCAAATACACCAGACACTCTATTCTGTCTAAATATTTTTAAATTGTTCAACTCGTTTTCTGGATTGTTACTGGATTGTAAAATCATCAATGCGTAACCATTCTTTCTACTTTCTTCTTCGATTGCGGCAATAAAACTATCATAGAATAAATTAGCAATGGCTGGAACAATCACACCAAAAATTTTACTACTCTGTGTTCTTAATTGTATCGCATAAGCATTGGGCTCATAGTCTAGACTATTTGCAAGTGCATGTACTTTTTCTTTGGTTGCGGTTGAAATATCTGGATGATCTTTCAATGCCCTAGATACAGTCGAGATACTTAATTGCAATTGTTGTGCAAGCAATTTCAGGGTCGTATTGGTCATAGTTTTTTCATCTTTATAAAGTTCAAATTAAGGAAAATTAACACAAAATTTACCGCAAACGTTTGCAATTTTTAAAAATTCTAAACCTTTTTCATACTACCCCTTGTTAGCTAAAAATGGACTCAATTGACGGAAAATCAATATATTATTGAATTTCAGGCCCTTTTATAGGGTCTTAAGTGACCTATATGCTAACATTTGTTAACTACCTGTTCCAAAAGTTAAAAATTATTTAACAAAAAATTTGTTTCATATCAAAATTGTGTATTTTGTAGCTGCTTATTAAACCAATAAACTGCCAATTATGAATTTTTCAAAAATTGTAAAGTCCTCTTTTTTAGGACTGTTTCTTGGCTTGCTTGCATTGAATGCACAAGCGCAGAACAAAACAGTTACAGGTAAGGTTTTGGATGCAAAAGATGGTTCTCCAATCGCAGCAGCTTCTGTTGTTGCTAAAGGAACTTCTACAGGCGCGAAAACAGCGGCTGATGGAACTTTTGCTATCACAGTACCTTCTTCTGTAACAAAATTAGTTGTTTCAACTGTAGGTTATTCTTCTAGAGAAGTAGCTGCAGAAGGAAACGTAACAGTATCATTAAACCAAACTAGCGAGCAATTGAATGAAGTTGTGGTAGTTGGTTATGGTACACGTAAAGTAAAAGATGCGACTGGTGCAGTTGTTTCTTTGGGTGAGAAATCCTTTAACAAAGGGGTTATTTCTTCTCCAGAGCAATTATTACAAGGTCGTGTTGCTGGTGTAAACGTAACATCTAACTCTGGTGAGCCAGGTGGTGCGGTTAACATTACTATTAGAGGTACTTCTTCTGTAAGAAGTAACAACAACCCATTGTATGTGGTTGATGGTGTGCCTTTATACGGTGGTGGTACAGTAGGAAGTGCTATCTCAGTTGAAGGTGGTACTACTGCAAGAAACCCATTATCATTCTTAAACCCTAACGATATTGAAAATATCTCTATCTTAAAGGATGCCTCTTCTGCAGCGATCTACGGTGCTAGAGGTGCGAATGGTGTTGTATTAATTACTACTAAGTCTGGAAAAGGTAAGCCTAGCTTAACTTTCAACGCTACTACTTCAGTTTCTACAACTGCTAAGCGTTATGATTTAGCTGGTCCTCAAGAATTCGTACATGGTATCAAGAAAACATTAGAGAGTGCTGGTATTGATGCATCTGGCGTTGGAAGCAACGACAAAGGATTCAATACAGACTGGCAGGATCAAGTTTTCCAAACTGCTATTTCAAATAGTTACAACTTAGGTTGGGGCTTCTCTAATTCAAAGTCTTCTTTGAAATTGAATGGTTCTTATGATAACCAAGAAGGTATCGTTAAAACTCAAGGGTTAAAGCGTTATACTTTTGGTTTGAAATATTCTAACCAATTAACATCTCGTTTAAAATTAGATGTAACTGCTAATCAATCTATCGTAAAAAACAGCTATGCTCAAGTAACCAACAATGCTGGTTATCAAGGTTCATTGATTGGTGCAATGATTGGTGCTAACCCAACATTCCCTATCTATGATGCAAATGGTTTATGGTATGACAACAAAGATGGTAACAGAAACCCTGTTGCTATTTTAGAAGGTTATAAAGACAACGATACTTATAATAAATTGTTAGCGAATGCTTCTTTATCTTATAAGATCAATGAGAACTTAACTTATAAGGCGATCTTTGGTATGGAGAATGGTGCTTCTGAGCGTTTAACATTTGTTGACCCTCGTTTACCAGGTGCTTATATCCAAGGTCAAATCAATGTGCGTGGTAAAAACTACCCTTCATCTGATTTCGCACTTAAAGGTGGTAGAGCAGCTCAACAATTCTTAGATCAATCTTCTAGCTTGATCGAGCATACATTGAACTACGATAAGACTTTCAAGAACGGCAATAACTTACAAGCTTTAGCTGCCTTCTCTTATCAAAAAACAACAGATTATTACAGAGCTTCTCAAAGATGGGGTCAGCCTGGAGCAACTAAGATGTTGACTAACTACAAAGACTACACTGGTGGTGTAACTGATGTATATGGTGACAGTACTCAAGTTGAATTACAGTCTTACTTCACTCGTTTAAACTACACAATGAAAGACAAGTATATCTTATCTGCATTGGTGAGAGTGGACGGATCTTCTAAGTTCAGTTCTGGTAACAAATACGGTACTTTCCCTGCATTTGGTTTCAAATGGAGAGTGTTAGAAGAAAAATTTGCTCAAAATACTTTGGGTAAAATCTTCTCTAACTTCGACTTGAGATTAAACTATGGTGTGACTGGTAACCAAGAATTCCCTGCTTATGCTTCTTTAGCTTTACAACAATCTAACTTTGTTGGTGGTAATAGCGTAATCACTAACTCTAATCCAAACTTGAAATGGGAGCAAACAACAACACAAGGTGTTGGTGTTGACTTCTCTATGTTCAACGGAAGATTAAACGGTACTGTTGATTATTTCAACAAGTCTACACAAGATTTATTATTCTTGATCAGCTATCCTCAGCCAGCAGCATCTGCTGATCGTTGGGTGAACTTACCTGGTAATGTAGTGAATAAAGGATGGGAATTTGGTTTAGACTACCAATTAGTTCGTCCTGCTTACAGAGGTGCTTTTGGATGGGATGTGAACTATAACATGTCATTCTTAAACAACAATGTAGAAGGATTCGGATCTACTGTAGTTAATACAGGTGAAGTTTCTGGTCAAGGTTTGTCTGGTGCTTATGCTCAAACAATCCGTGACGGATCTCCATTATTTACATTTGTAATGCCTACTTTCTTAAGATTTGACGCTTTCGGAAATGGTGTATATGCAAATGGTGCTAAAGATGAATTACAAGGTTCAGCTTTACCTAAATTCAATGCAGGTTTAACAAACAACTTTACTTATAAGAAATTCACAGCTAGCTTCTTCTTCAATGCAGTAACTGGATTTGTTGTGTACAACAATACAGCGAATGCGTTGTTATTAAAAGGAAGTTTAAAGAATGCTAAGAATGTTACAAGAGATGTAGTGAATTCTATTGAGAATTCAATCAACCCAGGTAACGTATCTACTCGTTTCTTAGAAAAAGGTGATTATATCCGTTTTGCAAATGCTAGCATTAACTATGCTGTAGATGTTAAACCAGGATCTTTCATCAAAGGTTTGAATCTTTCTCTTTCTGGTCAAAACTTAGGCTTATTTACTAAGTACTCTGGTTTAGATCCTGAAGTGAACGTAGACAAATCTAGAAACGGTGTACCATCTCGTGGATTTGACTATACTGCAACTCCAAGAGCTCGTGTGTTCACATTAGGCATCAATGCTCGTTTTTAAATTAAAAAATAATTATACACATGAAAAATAATTTCATCAAACAAACAGCAATCTACACCGCTGCTATCGCAGTGAGTTTGGGGGCAGTTTCTTGTTCTAAATTAGACGAGAAAGTGTTTGGATCAAAAACTGTTGCTTCTGCTTCTACTGGTGGAGCGGCATCTGCCAATCTTGCCTCTGTATATGACGCAACAAACGCTTTGATTGGACAAGGTAACTGGTATGCTTTACAAGAGCATTCTACAGACGAATTACTTGGACCAACTCGTGGTACTGACTGGGATGACTTTGGTACCTGGAGAAAAATCCATTTACATGCAGTAGATGGTGCACACAATCAATTATTCGATACTTGGAATGGTATCAATGGTGGTCTTTTTAAAGCGACTTTGGTTGCTGAAAAAGGAGCTGCTGCTGACCAACCTGCTGCAAAGTTCTTAAGAGCTTTCTTAGCAACTCAAGTAATGGACTTGTTTGGTCAAGTTCCTTACCGTGCTGCTGCTGATGGCCCTGACGCTATCCCTGCAGTAAAAACAAGATCAGAAGCTTTTGATTGGATCATGACTGATTTAGATGCTGCTATCGCTGGATTGCCATCTAATGCTGCTATCACTGATAGCCGTAAAGCAACTAAACAAGCTGCTCAATTCTTGAAAGCGCGTTTAATGTTAAATAAAGCGGTTTATAAGGCAGATCCTAAAACTCCAACTACATTCACACATGCTGCTGCTGATATGAATGCAGTGATCACTTTGGTGGACGCAATAATTGCTAGTGGAAGATTCTCTCTTTCTGCTAATTATTGGGATAACTTTGTTTGGGATAACCACACAAAGTCAACTGAGATGATCTACTCTAGAGGTGGCGATGGTGCTACTCAATTAGGTGGAACAATCAACGTAAACTTCTTCACTGGTATGGGTACACACTACAACCAAACTTTCTCTGGTTGGAATGGTTTCACTACTACTGCTGATTTCTACAATTCATTCCCTGCAGAAGACAAAAGAAGACAATCTGATATCGCTGGCTACACTGAGTTAACTGGTTTTAACGCTGGTTTCTTAGCTGGTCAACAATACAAATATGACAAAGGTGTGAAGGTGAAAGTGAAAGACCGTTCTGGTTCTGACTTAGTATTCACTCCAGATGTATCTTTGTTCTTCTCTACAGAATCTAAGGGTATCAGAACAATGAAATACCCAATGGAGTATAAGGCAGAAGGTAATGCATTCAATGGTAAGAACGATTTCGTTTTCTTCCGTTACGCAGATGCCTTATTGATGAAAGCTGAAGCATTAGTAAGAACTGGTAAGGCAGCGGATGCTTTGGTAATTGTAAACAGCTTGAGAACTCGTTCTGGTGCTGCAGCGTTAACTGCTGTAACTTTAGACGATATCTTAGCTGAAAGAGGTCGTGAATTATACTTAGAAGCTGTAAGACGTCCAGATTTAATTCGTTTTGGAAAGTACAACGATCCAGTAAACGAAAGATCTGCAAAGTCTGATGCTTACAAAGTAGTTTACCCTATTCCTAACCAAGCTGTATCTTCAAACCCTAATTTGAAGCAAAATTTCGGTTACTAGGATTTACTTTAAATAGTTTACCTATTATAGAAAAGGCTGCCGTTTACGGCAGCCTTTTTGTTGTTAGGAGCTTTATAGAATTTAAAGTGCATAACAACAAACTATTATGATTTTAGGCCGTGGTTTACCACGGCCTTTTTGTAATTTTATCCCTTATTACAAGAACTCGTTTTATGCAAAAAATATACGTACTACTTATTATTGCTGTTGCTTTTACAGCTTGTACAAAATCCAAGGAGGGGCAGCTTTTTGAAAAAGTAGAAAATAGCGGCATTCAATTTACCAATACGGTAACAGACGAAAAAGAGAATAATATTTTTAAGTACCGTAATTTTTACAACGGAGGTGGTGTAGGTATAGGGGACATTAACAATGATGGATTAGCGGATGTATTTTTTACAGCAAACCAAGGGGCTAATAAATTATTTTTAAATAAAGGCGATTTTAAATTTGAAGATATTTCTGATAAAGCTGGTTTTGCAAATAAAACACAATGGAGCACGGGGGTGACAATGGTAGACATCAACAATGATGGCTGGTTGGATATTTATGTGGCGAATGCGGGACATATGATGGACGAAGACCTGCGTAAGAATCAATTGTTCATCAATAACCATGACCTAACTTTTACGGATAGTGCAGAGGCCTATGGCTTGGCAAATAGTGGCTATACAACACATGCTTCTTTCTTTGATTATGATATGGATGGTGATTTGGATTGTTTTATGGTCAACAATAGTCCTATTCCTGTCAACACATTAAACTATGCGAATGCTAGAGCTATCAGGGCAGAAAATTCAGCAGTAGCCAATTTTTTAAAAGGCGGTGGCGATCATTTGTATAAAAATGAAGGCGGAAAGTTTAAAGAGGTGTCTGCAGAAGCAGGGATCCATGGAACATTAATAAGTTTTGGATTAGGAGTAACCATTGGAGACGTGAATGGAGATGCTTGGCCAGATGTATATGTGTCAAATGATTTTTTTGAAAGAGATTATTTATACATCAATCAAAAGAACGGGACCTTTAAAGATGAAATAGAATCTTATACAGAACACAATAGCATTGCTTCCATGGGTACAGATATGGCGGATGTCAACAACGATGGTTATCCAGATATTTTTACCACCGAAATGTTACCAGACAATGACTTTAGGTTAAAGACGACAAGTTCCTTTGATAATATTGATATCTATCGTTTGAAAGTAGCAAGTGGCTTTTACCATCAATTCATGCACAATGCATTACAATTGAATAATAAGAATGGTAAGTATAAAGAAGTGGCTCGTTTTGCTGGCGTAGAGGCGAGTGATTGGAGTTGGGGTGAAATGATTTTTGATGCAGACAATGATGGATACAATGATATCTATGTAAGTAACGGTATTTATCGTGATTTAACCAACCAAGACTTTATCGACTTCTTTGCAAATACCATGATACAGAAAATGGTATTGACCGGTAAAAAAGATGAGATCAGTAGTATCATTGAAAAAATGAGTAGTCAGCCGATTCCTAATAAAATGTTCAAGAACAATGGCGACTTGACTTTTAAGGACATGGGTAAAGATTGGGGTTTGGATATCCCAAGTTTTTCAAATGGTGCTGCCTATGGCGACTTGGATAATGACGGCGACTTAGATATGGTGGTGAACAATAATAATATGCCAAGCTTTGTATTTAAGAACAAGAGTAGAGAAAAAAATAAGAATGGCTATATTGGATTTAAATTAAAAGGCTTGCCACAGAATGTCAATGCGGTGGGGGCTAAAATAAATGTATTTGTTCAAGGACAAATCTTAAGCAAGGAAGTTATTCCTGCAAGAGGCTTCCAATCCTCTGTAGATTATAAACAAATATTTGGTTTAGGACAATTCAAAAAAATTGATTCTGTCCAAGTTATTTGGCCAAACCTAACACAAACAATTTTGACGATTCAAAAGCTAGACACCGTCTATACGATTGATCAAGCAAAACAAACGATAAAACCATTTGTAGTGGTGCAAGAAAAAGTAGCGCCTTTGTTTGAGGAAATAAAATCCAGTTTTGAAAAGCATACCGAAGATGATCATGTAGATTTTTATGCAGAAAGAATTATTCCAAGAATATTATCGCAAGAAGGGCCTAAAGCAGCGACTGCGGACATCAATGGAGACGGCTTAGCAGATTTGTTTATTGGTGGTGCTAATAATAAAGGTAGTCAGGTATACCTACAGACAAGTAATGGCGACTTTAAACCAAAACCGCAAGCTGCATTTAAAGCATTTGAAACATATGAAGATGTAGCGGCTGTATTTTTTGATGCAGACAAAGACGGCGATATGGATTTATTGGTGGGTTCTGGAGGGAATAATCGTTTGTCTACAAGAGGTGAATTGAATCACCGATTATTTATAAATGATGGTAAGGCTAATTTTACACATAGCGCTAATGCATTCCCGGTATTTGAATACAATACAGGCGTTATGGTCCCATTAGATTATGATTCAGATGGCGACTTGGATATATTTGTTGGAGCGCGCAATACCCCATTAAAATATGGTGTAGCACCAGCGAGTGCGCTGTATCAAAACAATGGAGTAGGTCAATTTAAAGATGTGACAGCTACTGTTGCGCCAGCCTTTTTAAATTTAGGCATGGTGACCGGTGCGGCTTGGGCCAACTTAGACAAATCTGGTTCGGCCACTTTAGTAGTAGTGGGTGAGTATATGTATCCAGTGATTTTTGCTTTTGAAAAAGGGAAGATGGTAGAGAAAGTATCTAATTTGAAAGACATGCATGGTTGGTGGCAGTCTATTCATATTGCAGATATAGATGGGGACGGGATTCAAGACTTAGTTATGGGTAATATGGGAGAGAATGGTTATTTGCAACCAACTGCGGCATCGCCTGTGAAATTATGGATCAATGATTTTGACGGCAATGAAAGCATCGATAAAATTTTAACAAGAACCGTTAATGGCAAAGATGTACCCGTGTTTTTAAAAGGAGAAATGCAAGAACAAATTCCTTTACTTAAGAAAGAGAATTTGAACTACGAGATCTATGCAAAAAAAACATTCCAAGAACTGTTTAAAAAAGAATTGGTAGCGCAAGCGACTATGAAGTTGTACAACTATACTAGTTCTGTTATTGCTTGGGGCAAAGGCGGGGGACAATTTGAAGTTCAAAGATTACCCAATGAAGTACAGTTTTCTTCTTTAAATGCAATGGTCAGCACAGATGTCAATGGGGATGGCAAAACGGATCTAGTTATGGGAGGGAACCAATTTGGATTCTTACCTCAGTTTGGTCGTTTGGACGCTAATTATGGACTAGTTTTAATCCATAAAGGTAAAAGAGTCTTCGAAGTGGTTGAAGATAAGCAGTCCGGCTTAGCGATTATAGGACAGGTACGCGATATGGTATTGTTTCAACAAGGCACACAGAAAAAAGTCCTATTTGTTAGAAGCAACCAAACGCCGGTATTCATGAAATTAAAATAAACTTATGCTGTTTAAATATACGCCTACCATAAAAATTGTTTTGTTCATTTGGGCATTAGGTTTTACTGTGATTGCTTGTAAGCCAACCGCAAAGGAAACCCCTTTGTTCGAAGCATTAACTGCAGAACAAACTGGAATTCAATTTGAAAATAAATTACATCCAAATGAACAGTTCAATATGTTTCATTATATGTACTATTATAACGGTGCAGGGGTGGCTACAGGAGACTTTAATAATGACGGCAAGGCAGATATCTTTTTTGCCTCAAATGAAGGCGATAATCAATTGTATTTAAACAAAGGCAATTTAAAGTTCGAAGAAGTCAGTAAACAAGCCCAAATACCACAAGACAGTGCATGGAATACAGGCGTCTCTGTGGTAGATATCAATAACGATGGCCTATTGGATATTTATATTTGTAGGTTAGGTAATTTCGAAAAATTTGTTTCGAAGAATCAATTATTAGTTTGTCAATCTATTCAAAATGGTATTCCAATCTACAAAGAGGCAGCAGCTGAATATGGTTTAGACTTTTCTGGATTCAGTACACAAGCAAGTTTTTTTGATTATGACCAGGATGGTGACCTAGATGTGTTTTTATTAAATCATTCTGTACACCAGAACGGTACTTTTGCGCCAAGGACTAGTTTTATGGGCACATTTGATCCGCTTTCTGGGGATCGAATTTTCGCCAATAACAATGGACAATTTGAAGATGTAACAAAAGCCTCTAAAATCAATAGCACGGCTATTAGTTATGGATTAGGTGTGGTGATGAGTGATATCAATTTAGATGGATGGGTGGACATTTATGCTGGAAACGATTTTCATGAAAATGATTATTTATACATTAACCAAAAAAATGGCAGTTTTAAGGACGAACAAAAAGAAAGGTTAATGCACACCAGCCAATACTCAATGGGCGTTGACGCGGCAGATTTAAACAATGACGGTTTTCCAGAAATTGTATCCATGGATATGTTGCCCAAAGATCCTTATATCTTAAAGAGGTCTTTAGGGGAAGATGATTATGATATTTATCAATACAAAATTTCAGTGGGCTACGATTACCAATTTACCCGTAATAATTTACAATGGAATAGACGCAATGGTAAGTTTAGCGAAGTTGGTATGTATTCGGGCATGTTTGCTACGGATTGGTCTTGGGCTACTTTGTTAATGGATTTTGACAATGACGGGTACAAAGATATTTTCATTGCCAATGGTATTCCAAAGCGAATGAATGATATGGATTATGTGAACTATGTTTCCAATCAAGAAATTCAAGAAAAAATCAGGGACAATAAAATGGGTGAAAAGGATATGGCCTTGATAGATCGTTTTCCTGAAATCAAAATACCGAATCAATTCTTTTTAAATAAAAAGGGATTGTCTTTTGATGACAAGGAAAAGGCGATTCAAAACAACCCCTCTTCCTATTCAAATGGGGCAGCTTATGCAGATTTTGACAATGATGGCGACTTGGATTTAGTAGTTAATAATGTGAATGACAAGTCTTTTATCTATGAGAATAAATCCAATAAGGATAGCGCGGCACATTCTGTTTCCATTTCCTTGAAAGGGGCTGAAAAAAATATAAATGCGGTAGGTGCGAAACTGGTTTTATTTACGCCAGGTGAAATTAGAACCTATGAGAAGTTTCCCGTAAAAGGATTCATGTCCAGTATGGAAGTGCCTTTGTCTATTGGTTTAAAAAATACCCAAATTGAATCGGCCTATTTGATATGGCCTGACAATAGTTTTCAAAGTATTCAAATAGCCGAGTTCAAGAAAAAGCAATTGTCTTTCAGCTATCAGGCAGGTTTGCCAAAATTTGATTACAATTTAATAAATCAGCATTGGCCTCAGGAGACAAAACAGTTTATTGATGTTACAGCAAATGGAGGCTTGCAATTTAAACATCAAGAAAATGTCTTTCAGGAATTCAATAGAGAGCAATTAATCCCTCAAATGAATTCAACAGAGGGCCCGGCCTTGGCAGTCGGCGATATCAATCAAGATGGCTTAGAAGATATTTTTATAGGAGGGGCAAGAGGGTTCAGTGCGGCATTGTACTATCAACAAGCCAATGGTAAATTTATTCAATCTAAACAAGAAGCCTTTCGTTTAGATAGTAATTATGAAGACGTAGCTGCAGTTATAGCGGATGTCAATAAAGATGGCTTGCAAGACCTTATAGTGGGTTCTGGTGGAAATGAATATTTTGGCAAGGACAAACACATGATGCCACGAGTATACTTAAATAACTTGAATGGCCAGTTTAGCCAATTGAATAATGCCATTCCAATTTACAACCAATGTTCAGCCATCCTTGCGCGTGATTTTAACCAAGATGGATTTGTAGATCTATTGATTACTAGTAGGGTGACCGCAATGGATTATGGAGCGCCTACGGATAGTTATGTATTATACAATACAGGAGATGGTCATTTTAAAAACGTAACAAACCAAGTTGCGCCTGATTTAATTGGGATCGGTTTGGTAACGAATGCCAATGAGATGGACATAGATGGCGATGGCCTTATGGAAATCTTATTGACGCATCAATGGGGTGGGATTGATGTCTTATTTCCTGCTGCAAAAAAATGGAAAAAAGCAAGTGTTACTGATTTGCCAGGCTGGTGGAATTTCACCCTGCCTGTTGATATAGATTTAGATGGGGATATGGACTTTGTTGCAGGAAACCTAGGATTGAATACAAGATTAAAGGCGACAGAAAAGGAGCCCATCACTATGTATTACAATGACTTTGATGACAATGGAAAATTTGAACAAATCATCACTTTCTATTTGCAAAACAAAGAAATTCCATTTGCCAATAAGGACGAAATTCAAAGACAGATTCCTAAAATCAAAAAATCCTTTTTATATGCCGAAGATTTTGCTAAGGCAAACCTGTATGATATTTTTACAAAGGAAAAATTGAAAGCAGCTAAAGTGGTGAAAGCCTATCATTTTGCGAATACCTTGTTCATCAATAATGGCAAGGGTCAATTTACGGCAAAGGAATTGCCTTGGGAAGCTCAAATCACCGCTTATAAAGCAGCAGTCTCCTTAGATGCCAATGGAGATAAATGGCCAGACATTTTAATGATGGGTAATTTTTACGACAACAATGTTCAAATGGGCAGGTATGACGCAGACTATGGTACCATTTTAATCAATAATGGCAAACAAAATTTTAAAGCCACAACAATGAATGGTATAAGTATCAAAGGTCAAGTAAGAAAGATAGCCCCCATACAAATTAAGAAACAGTTGTCTTATGTTTTGGGAATGAATTCAGATAGCTTAAGACTGATTCAATTTAAAAATTAAAGAGTTAGAATGCGCATTAATAAATTGGATAGTTGATAGTAGATTTCCAGCGACTTGCATCCTTTTCTAATAGTCTATTGGTATTATAAATAACATATGGAATTGCAGGTGATGTTTTTTGTTTATCAAGAATATAATGTTTCGTTGCTTCAAATGCCTGATCTACTTTAGAATGATCTCCTTGAACGGTTACAGCAAGTAAATTCCCTAAGACCATTTTTTTGATGGTGAAATTTCCTTTAACGGGAATATCTCTTTCTATAGGGAGGGCAACTTGCGTGTACACCTCATTTGCATCTACCCTTGTTATATTCACCATTGGGTCACCTTTAATCTTTCCATTGTGACTTGCAATATGTTGTTCTAGTTGTTGAATCATTTGATAAATTTGGTCCACAGTTGGGGTGTCTAATAAAGTTTGATCTATAGCAATCAAGCTTGAATCTTTCACTTTTGTTTCTACAATTTCAAATCCATAAATTCCCTTACTATAATTGTAGTAGTTACTAGCTGCTGTTATTACTTTGTCAAGCTTATTTTGAATATTTTTTGCAAAAAGAAAATATTGAACCTTAGCAAATGGAGACCATTGGGCATTATCCATAGTTGTTAAATAATCGATAGTTGAAACATTTTTTTCACCAGCTTGAATTGAAAATTCAACGGGCACCCTAACCCCATCTTGATCAAGTTCGCCCTGGATAGTGGCTACTAAACTGCCTGTAGGTTGCAAGCTAATCTCTTTGGGCATCCACTCAGACCATCTAGAAGTGTCCATCATCCCTCTTATAACACTTGTGGTAGGTTGATAGACCATTTTGCTGCCTTTGATAATAATTTGGCTAGGAATGAATACATACACTGCAGCAAGGCACAAGGTTATAAGAGCTGTCAATGAAAGTATTGTTTTACGCATGGTCTAGTTGGTTTAAGGACGTGAAAATACAAAAAAACTACCCTTAAAATGGGTCCAATTTTAATTAATTGTTTAATTTAGGTTATTGAAAAAGATTGGCGCCATATTATTTTTAGGCATATTGCTTTTTAACGGGTTTGGATATCGTTTGGTGTCTAATTACTTCGATCAAAAAGCTGCAGATCAATTGGTGGAATTAATTGAAGATAATGACTATGATGAGGCTTCATTGGTTGTAATCAAGACGCCAATCAACCTCCCTTATTATGCCAACAATCCTCAATTCGAAAGAGTAGATGGTGAAATCGTTATCAAAGGTATCGTTTACCAATATGTTCAAAGAAGGATTTACAATGATAGCCTTGAATTAAAAGTGATACCTAACCAAGATCGTTTGCACATTAAAAATGCAAGAGAAGATTTTTATAAATTAGCACAAGACCTTTCCAATACAGGAGCAGATAAAAAATCTAGCCCAATCGGAAAATCAATGGCAAAATTTATCAGCTTTGATTACATTGAACAAAATAATAGCTGGCATCTAGCGCCAGCAAATTCGGCGAAGGTAACGACTGGTTATCGTTACGATACGCGTTTAATAAGCAATTATTTAACGGTACAAGGCCCGCCTCCAAAAATAGTTGCTTAATAATTGCACCATGCAATAAGTTATGCAATGCATAACAGCAGCCTGCTATATTTTTATTCGCAGCTGCGATCTTTATTTTATATATTTTACTTTCTCAATTGAATTCAATGAATAAATTATTTGCTGTCATGCTACTTGCAATGACAATGCTAGCTTGTACACAATCTAATGACTATAAAAAAATCACTTCAAATCCTGATTTATATGCCTATACGGTACATGAATTAAATCAGGTAGTGATGGGCAATAATTTTAGCCCTATTGTGGCTTCCAGAAATTATGCTTACGCAGCTATAGCAGGCTATGAAGTAGTTGCTGCAGGCGCTCCTGCGGAGTACCAAAGTTTAGCGGGTCAGTTACAAGGTTTGACTACCATCCCAGCCCCCAAAGACACTGCCAATATTGATTTCCCATATGCGGCATTGGTTGCCTATGCGACCGTTGGGCAAGCAGTGACTTTCCCAGAAGGCAGTATGCAAGATTATACAGATAGTTTAAGAAAATTAGTGAAGTCGAATGGGATGTCAAGTAAAATGATTGAAAGTTCTGAAGCTTTTGCAAAGGAAGTAAGTAGTACGATTATTGCATGGAGTAAAAAAGACAATTACGCACAAACAAGAAGTGCCGAAAGATACACCGTAAAAGATTCTCCAGGTCGCTGGGTGCCTACACCACCCATGTATGCCTCTGCTGCAGAGCCACATTGGGCAGAAATTAGACCCATGGCTATAGATAGCGCTAGTCAGTTTAGACCATCACCTCCACCTGCCTTTAATGTGACCGATAAAAATAGTGAATACTATCAGCATTTAATGATGGTGAAAAATGCAGGTGATAGTTTAACCGAAGAACAAAAGCATATTGCTAATTTCTGGGATGACAATCCTTTCAAAGTAAATGTGACAGGACATGCTATGTTTAGTACGAAGAAGTTTTCTCCTCCAGGACATTGGATGAGTATTGTAGGTATAGCGAATAAAACAGCAAAAAAAGATTTTAATACAGCGGTGTATGCGTATGCAAAAACGGCTATTGCTTTATTTGATGCATTCATCCACACATGGGATGCAAAATATACTTACAAAACAGTCCGTCCAGAGACAGTGATCAATAAATACATTGATCCTAATTGGAGACCTTTATTACAAACACCGGCTTTTCCAGAATATACCTGCGGGCACTCTACTATTTCTTCTGCAGCTGCAGAAGCTTTGACAAGTGTGTACGGCGATAATCTAGCTTATACAGATTCTACCGAATTGGAATTCGGCATTGAAAACAGAAGCTTTAAATCGTTTAGGCATGCAGCTGAAGAAAATAACTGGGCACGTTTTTAC
This sequence comes from Bacteroidota bacterium, assembly GCA_041176305.1. GTDB lineage: Bacteria > Bacteroidota > Bacteroidia > Chitinophagales > Chitinophagaceae > Sediminibacterium. The sequence goes on from JBEDDG010000001.1 coordinate 63,264, forward strand.
GGCGGTATCCACTTTCACAATTCTTGTATTACTAGCACCGAAAAGGGGCAAGCATTAGGAAGCTATATCGTTTCCAAATTAAAAATGAAAAAATAGACTACAGCAATTTGAAATTTTAGTGATTATATTTTTTAAAATAATCACTAAGTGGTTTTATAGTTATACCCCACACAGGTGTCTATAAAATGACCGTTTCAATTGCGTTTAAAAAATAACACATGAAAAAATCAATCTTCATAGGGGCAATTATATGCCTTGGCTTTATCAATCAATTAAATGCGCAAGGTTGCGTAGCTATTAGAACAGTCGGTGGATTATGCACCATGGAACATGCAGTTATGCACCAAGAAGATAGTTCTAAATGGACTTTAAATTTGAACTATAGGTATTTTAAATCTTATAAACATTATAATGGTACAGACGAACAAAAATTCAGGGTGGAAGAAGGATCAGAGGTAATCAATTACACCAGTGCCATGGATATTGCTTTAACAAGAAATATCAATAAAAATTGGATGCTAGGTGCAAGTATTCCATTGGTGAATTACGAGCGTACTTCAAAATATGAGCATTTAGGAAATACAAGCCCTTATCGTTTTGCTACGGCAGCTAGAGGGATAGGGGATATTAGAATCTCTGCATATAGATGGCTGATTGCGCCAGATGCCAATAAGAAAGGCAACTTGATGGCAGGACTAGGTATTAAATTACCTACTGGAAATTATAAGGCACAGGACGAATTTCAATATACACCAACTGCTAAGCGCACTGGATTCGTAGATCAGTCAATACAGCCTGGTGATGGAGGATTTGGGGTAACAGTAGAGTTGAATGGATTTAGACAAATCAATACAAATTGGAGTGCCTATGCAAATGCTTTTTATTTATTGAATCCTAGAGATAATAATGGCGTAAGCACTACAAGGGGCGGAACGCCATCTGCCACAGCTATCAAATATACATCGAATGTAATGAGTGTGGCAGATCAATACATGCTTAGAACTGGTTTGAATTATAGTCAACAAGCATGGGCGTATTCATTAGGATTAAGGTATGAGTGTATCCCAACTTACGACTTGATAGGCAAAAGCACTGGATTCAGAAGACCAGGAAATATAGTATCTGCCGAGCCAGGGGTAACCTACATGTATAAAAAATATAATTTCTTTTTATATACACCCATTGCATTAAGACGTGAAAGACCTCAAAGCTACGCGGATATTCTGAGAACAAATGATACAGGCGTATTTGCAAGAGGAGATGCTGCATTTGCTGATTACAGTATCAATGTTGGAATGAGTTTCAAGTTTTAATCAATCACTTCCAAAATGGCAAATTGATATCCTCCTAACACGAAATATTCATTGTCATTACCCACATGGTGTGTAAGGCCAGTCCAATGATCTTTTAGTTGTGCTGGCCTTATGCCATGTTCTTTAAAAGCAAACCAAGTTACAAAAGACGCTGTATGTTTGTAATTAAATAAACAGAAAAGCTTTTTGTTTTCGTAAGAGCGGATCAGCCCAGCCACATGAATATTATGAGGGGTCATCCAGGTTACATTTTTTAAATCACTTAGTATAGGCAGCGATTTTCTGATTTGAATCAATTGCTTTGTTTCATTAAAGATTCGAGCTTCTATTGTGCCTTCCTGATGTCTTTGTTCATTTTTATGCCAATCAATGATAGGACGGTGCATCCATCTGTTATCATAACTTTTACCAGGATCTTTCAAATAGCTATAATCATTCGTATACGCCATTTCGTCTCCATAATACAACATAGGAATACCACCCATCAACATAGCATGTGCCTGCATTAAAATGATTTTTCTCAATGCATTTTCAATCTCTGCAGCGTGGTTCCATTCTTTCGCTTTTTCTAAGCCACATAAGGAAGCAAGTGATCCACTAATGCGTGCATCGTTTGTTTTTGGATTGACAGAGAATAAAGCGCCAGCTGCAACAGATCCTTCATGACTTCCTGAAAAATAATTTTTCAAATAAGTACGATGATGGTATGGATTAAATCCTACGCGTGCAATCATTTCATCGTCATAGCCTAAGCCAATATCGTCGTGGCATCTTGTGTAAGAGATCCAAGTACAGCCAAAAGGTTTTTGTAAAATATCATGTTGTGCAGTGAGCATAATTCTTGTATCACCTGTCGCCAATGCATCCCATTGTAAAGCCATTTGCGTTGCATTATAGGCTACATCACATTCATTGGCAGTATATTGATCTGTGCCAAAATATTTAATGATTTCCTTTGGAGCAACAATAGCTTCACCAAGTAAGGCCATACCAGGACTGGCTACTTGGGTACATTGCTTAATCAATCTTAACAAAGTATGCGCCTTGGGTAAGTTTTGACAACTTGTGCCTAGTTCTTTCCAAATAAATGCTGGGGCATCAATACGTAAAATGTCTACGCCCAGGTTGGCATAAAATAAAATAGTATCCATCATGGCAACAAGTACTGCTGGATTGCTATAATTTAAATCCCATTGATAATGATGAAATACGGTCATCACCCATTTATCACATTCAGGCACATAGGTAAAACTACCAGGAGAAGATTCAGGGAAAATCTCTGGCATTGTTTGGTCTAACTGATCCGGAATACTTCTATTATCATAGAAGTAGAAAAAATCTTGGTAGTAAGGGTCTCCTGCTTTTGCTTTCTGCGCCCATTCGTGATGATAAGAAGTGTGGTTCAAAACAATATCCAACATTAAATACATGTTGGAGGTATTCATGTCGGTTATTAAATTTTGCAAATCCTGTAAAGTTCCAAATCGACTTGCTACTTTTCTAAAATCAGAAACGGCGTAGCCTCCATCACTTTCTCCCTCTGGGCTTTCAAAAATAGGCATGAGGTGTAAAAAGTTCACCCCAAGCTCTTTAAAGTAGTCTAATTTTTTTTGAAGGCCTTGTATGTTCTCTGCGAAACGATCTACATACAAACTCATGCCTGTAATTTCATTGCTCAAATGCCAATGACCAAGGGTTGATTTTTTATCGTCCTTTTTTAATAAAGTATCCGATCTTTCTTTATACTGTTGTATCAAAGTAGCTAATAAACCTTCAAAGGCTTCATTCCTTCTTGGATGCCATGCATACACTTCATCAAATAAATTTTCGATGGCATCAATATGTGCGAAAAATCTTACGCTAAAATCTTTATCTTTTTTCTTGCTATCAATTTTGTATTTCGCCAATAAGTCCGTACCAAATTGATGTAATGGGGTCAGGTTCACAGTGCACTTGCTATTTAGGAATTGAAAATAGAATTATTTAAATGTTTGAAAGCCTCCATCGCACCCATGTATTCACAGGTTCTAGCACCCGCTTTATTGGCATTCGCAATAATATTGCGCCAGCTTTCAATGGATAGATTTGGTAAATCAGCTGGTTTTTTATCTAATAACTGATACAATACGGCTCCAACAAATGCATCCCCTGCACCTGTGGCATCGATAGGAGTAATTGGAATACTTGCAATAATTTCAGTACCATGACTTGTAGACAACAACGTGCCTTCCTTACCTAAGGTAATCGCAAATAGGGCATTTGTTTTTGCCCTTAATGCAGTTGCGGCTGCTTGAACCGTATCAAGTCCTGTAATGAGCATCGCTTCCTCGTCACTTAGTTTAAAAAAATCGCAGGCTTGAATATAATGCCAGGATTGTTGTATAAAATCGGGTGTATTATTTTGAAATAATAAATGTCTATAATTGGGATCAAAGCTAATTAAAGCGCCTGCTGCTTTTGCTTTGTTTAATAAATCGATATAAGTAGATTGCAATGGGCCAGGTAAAAATCCAGTTGCGGAACCAAAATGTACAATACCGTATTCGCTTAAATCTAAGGCAGCTAAATCTGCTATAGCAAGTTGTCCATCTGCGCCTCTGTTAAAATAAAAATCTCTTTCTCCATCCTCCATTAAGGACACAAAAGCAAAAGTGGTAAATGAGTTAGGATCTTCTATCACCCATTGAGTAGATACACCCATTTCTTTTAGTAAGTCTATTAGGTGTTGGCCAAAAGGGTCTTTGCCTACTTTTGCTGCCATGTCCACCTTGCCGCCTAATGCAGCAATCGCAGCTGCTACATTCGCAGGTGCGCCGCCCGCTTTTTTTAAAAAATTTTGACCATCTGCCAACCTGCTGCCTCTATCCGTACAGATCATGTCTATCAACGCTTCTCCAATACAAAGTACTTTCATCTTTATTTCTTTTTAAACCTTTTCAATTAATGTTCTTCACCTGCAGGAACAGCTGCATTTTCTTTTGTCTTATTTTCATTTTGAATCAACAAAGTTGCCATTGCTGCGAGTGCCAACAAAATGCCAGCAAAACTAATTGCTTTGCCTGGGTCATTGTTAAGGTAGTTTTTCAAAATATAACCAAAGGTGGTTGTCTGAATTAACATCGGGATTACAATCATCATATTAATAATGCCCATGTAAACACCGTATCTTTCTTTTGGAATTTTATCTACCACTAATAAGTATGGAATGCCCATCATACTTGCCCATGCTATACCAAAGCCAGCCATGGGTACAAATAATAAATATTTATCTGTAATATGCGGGAACACTAATAAGCCAGCCGCCGCCATGACCAAACAGATTACATGAATCATTTTCGGGCTTATTTTTTTTGCCAACCAAAGTAAAAAGAAAGCAGATAAGAAGGTGATAATATTATACCATCCATTCACTAAACCTGACCAGCCTACAGCTTCATCATAAGCAGGGTTGTTTTGATAAACTGTCGTGTTCCAAACCGATTGTGCAATACTCTTAGAAGCGTTTTGCCAATAACAAAATAAGGCATACCATTGAAACAAGTAGACCAAAGCCAATTGCCACATTACTTTAGGCATATCGCCAATTGCCGCACCAATTTCTTTGAAGGGGGTAAAGACGTTTATTTTTTCTGCTTTTAAAGCTGCAAGTTCTGCTTCACTTGGTGGGATCTCTGGTGTTTTATAAACAGACCATCCAACAGTAAGGATGGAACAAATACTTCCTAAAAAGAAAGAAGCATAAACCCAATAAGGCAAACTGCCATAAGTTCCATGTATTTGTTTCTGAAATACAAACAAAGAGATATTAACTAAAGTGATTCCTAAACCTGTGAAAAAGCTTTGTGTTAAGAAGCCGGTTGCATGTTGTTCGCTAGGAAGTTTATCTGCAATGAATGCGCGATAAGGTTCCATTGCTGTATTGTTTGCTGCATCTAAAACCCATAATAAACCAACGGCCATCCATAGGGCACTACTAAAAGGATATAGGAATAAACAGATGCTACAAAGCAAAGCGCCAATTAAAAAATAAGGTTTACGTCTACCAAATCTTGGTGACCAAGTTTTATCACTCATGGCGCCAATGATGGGTTGAATAAGTAAGCCCGTCATTGGACCCGCTAAGTTGAGCATAGGAATTTGGTCCGGACTCGCACCTAGCATATCGTAAATTGGATTTACGGCTGATTGTTGCAATCCAAAGCTGTATTGAATTCCAAAAAAGCCAACATTCATGTTGATGATCTGTGAAAAGGATAACCTTGGTTTAAAAGACATAGTATTTGGTTTAAGCAATGCGTTCTCTAAATATAGTGATTTTGTCATTTTGCCTAAATTTTGTAACCTAATAAATATAGATTTTACCGTCTTTTTTTCAGTGCAAACCTTTGCGCTTTGTATCTTTGCGCAGCATCTATTCATTTATTTATGTCTATTCCTATTCAATATATCAAAGCACAAGTCATTCAGGGGCTTAGGTACCATTTTATCAAGCAGTCCGAAATCAAAGGATTAATGCTTTTTGTGAATGCCTATGCGATCATTACTGCGGTGTTGTTGTTTTATAAAAAAATCAGGCCAGAACTATTTTTATTAGGCTCTTTATTGTGGATTGTATTGATGGTCTTCTTTTGGTACCTATTGCCCTGGTTGTTTTATAAACGAACCAAGATGTTTAAACAGGATTGGATTTTTAGTTTCAATGCAACGAATGCTCACTTGGAATCGGACAATGGCAGGGCAGAATGGGCCTGGACCGATGTATCCCGTTTTTTTGAAAGTCCATTGTTTTTTCATTTCTATTTTGCACCTAAATCCTTTTTTATCCTCCCAAAAGCGCATTTTAGCTACGAAGACCAGCAATTAATCAGAAATTATTTGAAAAATAATTAGCAATTGTTAGTATTTAAGCCCTTTTTGAGCCAATTAGAGGGTCGAATAAGCCCTTTTTACGCTTGATTATAAAATGTGAATACAAAAAGGCAAATAAACTATTGGTATTTTAACAAAAAGTATATTTTTGCCGCGTAAACAAAAACTTTTTACAATGTCAGACATCGCAACTAGAGTTAAAAAAATTATCGTTGATAAATTAGGTGTTGATGAAGCAGAAGTTACAAACGAGGCTTCATTTACAAATGATTTAGGCGCAGATTCATTAGACACAGTGGAATTGATCATGGAATTCGAAAAAGAGTTCAACATCTCTATTCCAGACGAACAAGCAGAAACTATTACTACTGTTGGTCAAGCTGTTGCTTATTTAGAAGAGCACGCAAAATAATAAAATCTATTATTTTAGAAGCTGAACCTTCGGCATATTCAATCCGCCTTTTTGAGCCTTGCTTTAAAGGCGGATTCTTATTTTAAAAACATTTTACATGCAAGCTAGACGTATTGTAGTTACAGGAATCGGTGCCCTAACTCCTATAGGGAATAATGTAGAAACTTATTGGAACAGTTTAATCAATGGTGTTTCTGGTGCAGATATGATTACGCAATTTGATGCGTCTAAGTTTAAAACCAAATTTGCATGTGAAATTAAAGGCTTCGACCCTGAGCAATTCATGGATCGCAAGGAGGCAAGAAAATTAGATCGTTTTGCCCAAATTGCTCTGGTAGCAAGTGATCAAGCAGTGTTGGATGCAGGCATTACCAAGGAAAATGTAGACCACGATAGAGTGGGGGTTATTTTTGCTAGTGGTATTGGTGGTTTAACCACTTTTACAGAAGAGGTGACCAATTTCGTTCATGGCGATGGCACACCTAGATTCAATCCTTTTTTCATCCCTAAAATGATTTTAGATATTGCTGCTGGACAAATCTCCATGAAGCATGGTTTTAGAGGTCCAAATTATGCAGTTGTTAGTGCATGTGCTTCTAGCACCAATGCGATTATTTCTGCGATGGATACTTTAAGATTAGGTAAGGCAGATATTATTGTTACGGGTGGATCAGAAGCAGTAATTGGTGTTGCCGGCATGGGTGGATTCAATGCCATGAAAGCAATGAGTGAGCGCAATGATGACCCAAAAACAGCAAGCCGTCCTTATGATAAAGACCGCGATGGTTTTATCATGGGTGAGGCAAGTGGTGTTTTAGTTTTAGAAGAATTAGAGCATGCGATTCGTCGTGGTGCCAAAATATATTGTGAAGTAGTAGGCGGCGGTGCCACTGCAGATGCCTACCATTTAACAGCGCCACATCCAGAAGGATTAGGGGCAAAAAATGTGATGCAAGCTGCATTGAGAGATGCGGGCATGCAGGCCAATGAAATCGATTATATTAATACACATGGAACTTCGACTCCATTAGGTGATATTGCGGAAGCAAAAGCAATCACAGAAGTGTTTGGAGAACATGCATACAAATTAAATATCAGTTCTACTAAGTCCATGACGGGACATTGCTTAGGTGCGGCGGGTGTCATTGAAGCGATTGCATGTATTCAAACCGTGATCCATGACATTATTCCTCCTACGATCAATCATTTTACAGACGATCCTGAACTTGATCCAAGCTTGAATTTTACTTTTAATAAAGCCGAAAAGCGTGTGGTGAATGCAGCCTTAAGCAACACTTTTGGATTTGGTGGTCACAACGCCTGCGTGATCGTTAAGAAATACAAAGCATAACAAGCACTCTTGTGAAAAGCTTATACCATTTTATTTTTTCATTCAGGAAATCTGAATTTGAAAAAAGTGTGTATTTATTGATTGGGTACCACACATCCAAAATGGTGTTGTTTCATACCGCCCTCAATCATCGCTCCATCAAAGACAATCCTTCCGAGAACAATGAAAGAATGGAGTTTTTAGGAGACGCCATTATAAGTTCCGTGGTGGCAGAATATTTATTTAAAAAGTATCCTTATAAAGGAGAAGGCTTTTTAACAGAGATGCGCAGTAAGATGGTCAATAGACAACAATTAAATCATATTGCCATACAGATGGGCTTAAAAAAAATGACGCGCTTTAATAAATTAGACGGCGGATTAAAGAGCAGTCAAATTTTTGGCAATACCCTAGAAGCCTTAGTGGGCGCTATTTACCTAGATAAGCAATACGACTTCACCAAGAAATGGATCATTGAAAAAATGATTCAACCTTATTTGTTCATGGACGAATTAGAGCAAATAGATATCAATATTAAAAACAAAATTATCGGTTGGGCTTTAAAGCAAGGCAAGCAAATTGACTTTGTATTAGCCGATGAAAAATTGGAAGGACGAAGAAGGTTATTTACCATAGATGTGGTGATTGATGGCGAAACCATCACTTCTCAAAAAGGCTTTACTAAAAAAGATGCAAGCCAAATTGCAGCTCAAAAAGCCATCGAAATATTACAAATCACTTAATGATTTTACATTCAAGCAAGGTTTAAACCTTTGATTGACATAGTTCTATCAATACACCATTCGTGTCTTTTGGGTGTACAAAACAAACCCATTTATTGTCGGCGCCAGCTTTTGGGGATTCATTGAGTAAAGTAAAACCTTCTTTTTTCAACCTGTCCATTTCGGCATGGATATCGGGTACCTCGAAGGCGATATGGTGCAAACCTTCCCCTTTTTTTGCTATAAATTTCGCAATCACGCCATTGGGGTCCAGGCTTTCCAATAATTCAATTTTAGCCCCATTTTGTAAAAAAAACGCGGTATCTACCTGTTCGCCTAAGACTTCCTCTGTTTTATAACATTTACTGCCCAAAAGGCTTTCATACAAGGGGATACTTGAGCTTAAACTGTTTACTGCAATACCAATATGGTCTACTTTATACTCCATTTTTACTTGTTTTACGAATTGGGAAAAAATTGCCTGCTAAAGCTAACGAAATCCTACATATTGCTGTCCAATCTTTAACTTTGTGCTCTTAGACAAATATAAAAGAGCACTATGTTAAAATTACCAATTTATCTTGATCATAACGCAACTACACCAATGGATCCTAGGGTTTTAGAAGCGATGATCCCTTATTTTACCGAAAACTTTGGAAACGCTGCAAGTAGAAACCATTCTTTCGGATGGCATGCAGAAGAGGCTGTTGATTATGCGCGTGAGCAAATCGCTCAATTGATAGGAGCTGATCCAAAAGAAATTATCTTTACTTCTGGTGCAACCGAAGGCGATAATTTAGGTATCAAAGGCGTGTACGAAATGTACGCAAGTAAGGGTAACCACATTATCACTTGTACTACAGAGCATAAAGCCGTATTAGACACTTGTAAGCACTTAGAAAAATTGGGTGCAGAAGTAACTTATTTAGAAGTACAACCTGATGGTTTAATCGATTTAAAAGGATTAGAAGCAGCCATGAGACCAACTACTATTTTAGTAGCCATCATGTATGCAAATAATGAAATTGGGGTGATCCAACCAGTGAAAGAAATCAGTGCGATTGCTAAAAAGCATGGTGCTTTATTTTTCACAGATGCAGTTCAAGCAGTAGGTAAAATTCCAGTTGATGTAAACGCAGACGGCATTGACTTGATGGCATTTACAGCACATAAAATGTACGGACCTAAAGGGGTAGGGGCGTTGTATGTGCGTCGTAAAAATCCAAGGGTAAAAGTAACAGCCCAAGTAGATGGTGGTGGCCATGAAAGAGGCATGCGTAGTGGCACTTTAAATGTACCTGGTATTGTTGGTTTTGGTAAAGCTTGTGAATTAGCAAGATTAGAAATGGCGGCTGACACAGCGCGTATTTCTAAATTAAGAGATAAATTAGAAAATGCATTAAAACAAATCGAAGAGTCTTATGTGAATGGTAATCCTGCACATCGTTTACCACATGTAAGTAATATCTCTTTCAAATATGTAGAAGGGGAAGGTTTGATGATGGGCTTTAACCAAGACATCGCATTGTCTTCTGGTTCAGCTTGTACATCGGCTTCTTTAGAACCTAGCTATGTATTGAAAGCATTAGGCTTGGGGGATGACTTAGCACATAGCTCATTGCGTTTTGGCTTAGGAAGGTATACGACCGAAGAGCAAATCGATTTTACCATCAAAGCAGTAACTGATACTGTGTTGAAGTTAAGAGAGATGAGCCCATTATGGGAAATGTTCAAAGAAGGCATCGATATCGATTCAATTCAATGGTCACATCACTAACATTGCAAATTGCTTTGCATTTTGAAATGTTAAGTAGTAAGGGCCTTTTGGCACATCACTAATTAAAAAAAGAGACCGGCTCTCAATTAAAAATATTTAAAATAAACAATCATGGCATACTCAGATAAAGTAATCGATCATTATTCTAATCCTAAAAATGTAGGAACATTAGATAAAGCTTCTAAAACAGTAGGTACTGGTTTAGTAGGCGCACCAGAGTGTGGTGACGTAATGCGTTTGCAAATTCAAGTAGATGACGCAACAGGTATCATTACAGATGCTAAATTCAAAACATTTGGTTGCGGTTCAGCTATTGCCTCTTCTTCTTTAGCGACAGAGTGGTTAAAAGGAAAGTCAGTAGACGAAGCAGTTAAAATTGACAATATGGATTTAGTGGAGGAACTAAATTTGCCTCCAGTTAAAATTCACTGTTCAGTTTTAGCAGAAGACGCAATCAAAGCGGCTATCAATGATTACCGTGCAAAGAATGGTTTAGAGCAATTAGTTTTCGAAGAGCGCATTCACTAATTTATTGCAATGAGCGAAGTAGCAGCAAATACAATTTATGTAAGCGAAAAAGCAAAGGCAAAGGTGAAACAACTGATGCTGGACGCAGGCGTTGCCGATGATCCCGCTTATTTTTTAAGAGTGGGGGTTGTGGGCGGAGGCTGTTCTGGCCTGAGCTATAAACTAGATTTTGACAATGAAATCAAGCCAATGGATCAGGTTTTTGAAGACAATGGCGTAAAAATTGTTACTGACCTCAAAAGCTTTTTATACTTGGTCAACACTGAATTAGAATTTTCCGACGGGTTGAATGGAAAAGGGTTTTATTTCAACAATCCAAATGCAAGTAGAAGCTGTGGATGTGGTGAAAGTTTTGCAGTGTAGTAAGTACTATAAAGAATATATACAAGCCCCCGAAACTCGGGGGCTTTTTTGTAGCTTTGAGCCATGTGGGCAATATGTAAAAAAGAGTGGGCACATTATTTTGGAAGCTTTTCTGGCTACCTGATCATTAGTTGTTACTTATTGGTGAATGGGATCCTATTATTTGTGCTTCCTAATTTTAATATTTTAGATTTTGGGTATACCAGCTTGCAAGCCTATTTTGACTTTGCACCATGGGTCTTGATTTTATTGATCCCTGCCATCACGATGAGGAGTTTTTCCGAAGAGTACAAGCAAGGCACGTATGAAATTTTAAAAAGCTTACCGATTGCAACTAGGTCCATCCTTTTGGGGAAATATTTGGGGGTATTGTCCATTACTTTATTAGCCATTGTACCTACATTTTTTTATGCGGTCGTATTGAATAGTTTAAGCACTGTTGGCGGACTAGACTGGGGTGCTACGATTGGCGCTTATATTGGATTATTTGCCTTAGCCGCAGTCTACGTTGCAGTGGGTGTTTTTGTAAGTAGCACCACAAAGCATACTATGGTGGCTTTATTGGCATCTATCTTAATCAGTATTTTTTTGTACAAAGGATTTGATTGGCTAGCTACGCTTTCTTTTTTTAAGCATGGATATGAATATACCATCCGCCAATTGGGTTTGTCCCTGCATTATCAAAATTTAAATAAAGGCGCTATCGTATTGCAAGATGTCTTGTATTTTAAGGCCATTATTATACTTTTTGGACTTGGGTGTATAGAGCAATTGTCAGGAAAGTTCAAGTATAGTTGGATTTTATTTGTCCTATTGATACTTAATTATTTGAGTTATATATATCCTTTTCAAATTGATTTAACCAAGGACCAACGCTATACATTGAGTGCTGAATCCAGGCAATTAATTCAAGATTTAGATCAGCCAGTGCGCATTCATCTCTATTTGGGCGGGGCTGTTCCATCACATTATAAAAAGCTAGAACTAGCTACCACGCAGTTTTTGAACAAATTGCAACAATTGAATCCAAATAGTATTCAATGGGATCAAACGGTACCGGGAGAAATTTACAAGGATAGTGCTTTGTTGCAATTTTATGATAGTTTACAAAAGCAAGGGTTGCCTATTGATCGATACCAAAATGAAGATCAAATAACGGATCAGAAATTAGATCAGTTATTGGTCCCTGGCCTATTAATAGAGGTAGAAGGGCAAAAACCTATTGCTATTGATTTAAGAAGTAGTAAGCAATATTTCAAACCCTACAATGTTATTAAAGACCTCCCTGAAATTGATATTGAAGCAAGTTACAATGCAGCAGAGGCTTTGTTGGAATACAAAATTGTACAAGCTATTTATTTACTAAACAGAAAAGTTCGTCCTAATATAGCCTACCTCATTGGCAACGGCCAACCTTTGGATTTAACAGTGAATGACTTAGGACAGTCAATTAAGAATCAATACAATTTGGGGGTATTTGATTTACAAAAAGGATTCCCAGATCCTACTAAAATTAATACCTTATTAATTGTAAAACCTTCTAAAAGTTTTTCGGAATTAGATCAATTAAAAATTGATCAATATATCTTGGGAGGTGGGAATGTGATTTGGGCACTGGATCCATTGTATGCAGAGTATGATAGCTTACGCAATACCAATGGTGCCTACCTTGCTTATGATCGCGGACTTGGGTTAGAAAAGCAATTGTTTAAATATGGCGTAAGGGTGAATTCAAATTTAGTGCAGGATTTAAATTGCTCGAAATTACCCATGGTCGTTGGTGTCAATGCAGATGGAGCCCCTACTATCCAAAGGGTACCATGGCCCTATTATCCTTTCGCACAATCGGGTTCAGGGCATCCTATGGTTCAGAACATGGATCGATTGTTGACTGCTTTTCCGGCTAGTATAGATACAGTTCGTGCCAATGGCATTTCAAAAACTATTTTGTTAACGACAGATACCACGAGTAGAATTATTACAAGTCCTACCATGATTGAACTCAATAGTGGACAAGAAGAAGGGGAGTTGGAAAGCTTTGTTCAAAAAAATGTACCTATTGCGGTGTTATTAGAAGGACAATTTAGATCTGCATTTGCAGGCAACATTACCCAAGCTTTGCAGGATTCGATTCAAATAGCTACTGGAAAAACATTTATAGCATCAGGCAATAAAGCAGCTAAGCAGGTGGTACTTTCTGATGCCAATTTGATCACCAATTTTGTAGACCCTCAAAAAGGGCCTCTACCAATGGGCATGGTCCCCTTTGAAGCATTTAAGTTCGCCAACAATGTCTTTTTCCAAAATGCAATCGCTTATTTAAATGAGCCAATTAGTTTAATGGAGGCAAGAAAAAAGAACTTAGTGTTAAGAAGATTAGATAGGCAAAAAGTAGAGGAAAATAAATGGTGGATACAGCTAGTTTTATTGATTGGCCCTTTGTTGCTATTGGGTATGGGTTACTTTGTTTACGCTAGGTATCGTCAATCTCGATTTGTCGAATCTAAATCATAGCGTATCTTTACTGCATGACAACAGATCAAATTGTATACACTGTTTTTGGAGTAGTCGTTATAACTGCTTTGATTTTAGACTTAGGATTCTTAAGTAAAAAAAATACTACGATTTCTATTCGCCAGGCTTTACAGCAAACTTTTATTTGGGTCTTGTTGGCATTAGGTTTTTTTGTTTTTATGTGGGTAGAAGAAGGCCAAAAACTAGCCTTCGAGTATTTAAGTGGTTATTTGATGGAATGGAGTTTGAGTATTGATAATATTTTTGTGTTCATTTTAATTTTTGATTCTTTTAAAGTAAAAGAACAACATATATCTAGGGTCTTATTAATTGGCATTTTAATTGCTATTGTTTTCAGGGTGATCTTTATCACTGTTGGTGTGGCCCTAGTGGCAAAATTTGCTTGGATCTTATACCTTTTTGGAGTGTTCTTATTGTACACAGGTTACAAAATGTTTACAGCCAATGAGGATGAAGCATTTGATCCGCAGGATTCTAAAATTTATAGGTTCTTAAAAAAATTCCTACCCATCACCAATGAGGATGGTAATGGAAAGTTTATGGTGCGTATTGGAGGGAAGCCAATGTACACAAGCCTTTTTGTAGTGGTGGTTTTATTGGCGGCAATTGATTTAGTGTTTGCATTGGATTCAATTCCTGCGGTTATGGGTATCTCAATGAGTAGCTTAGTTATTTATACTTCTAATATTTTTGCTATACTTGGTTTGCGTTCTTTGTTTTTTTTATTGAGAGGCGCGGTGAATGAGTTTGAGCACCTGCAACAAGGCATTGCCATTGTGCTGATTTTTATTGGCGTAAAAATGTTGGGAGAACATTATATCAATATGGTGATGGATAAAAATACACAAGTATTATTGTCTTTATTGGTGATCGTATTTTCAATCACGGGTTCTATTTTATATTCTATTTTTTCAAATCGTCAGAAGAACCTTCCAAAGGATATCAAGGACAATTCTATTTAATTTATGCAATTCAATATGAACGGTAAAAAAGTGGCTGCTTTGATTATTGCCATAATCGCAATAGATCAATTGTTGAAGTTTTATATCAAATTAAATTATTTCCTGGGCGAAGAACATCTAGTGATAGGTACTTGGTTTAGACTTCATTTTGTAGAAAACGAAGGCATGGCCTGGGGTTTAAAATTTGGCGGCGGATTCGGTAAAATTGCACTGACCTTATTTAGATTGGCTGCTGTGATTTGGGGTACTTTCTTAATCAAGGGTTTTATTCAAAAAAAGTACCACAATGGTTTTATTATATGTTCGGCACTCATTTATGCTGGCGCTTTAGGTAATTTGATTGACAGTATGTTTTATGGGCTATTATTTGACGCCAGCATTCCCTATACGACGATGGTGGCTCAGTTTTTACCAGAGGGAGGTGGATATGCAAGTTTCTTACATGGCAAAGTAGTGGATATGTTCTATTTTCCTATAGTTACAGATGCCCATTTCCCAGATTGGATGCCCATTTGGGGAGGCGAATCCTTCGAATTCTTCCGTCCTGTCTTCAATTTTGCCGATATGGCCATAAGTTCAGGGGTGATCGCTTTATTTGTCTTTCAAAGTAAGTTTTTCCCTTCTGAGGATCAGGCATAATTTCCTTTCCATTTTTGCGCGCTTCTTCGTACCTTCATGGCCTAAAAATCAGATAGGACAAGCGTTTTATGAGTAATCAATATCCAGAATTCAGTGGCTTACACCTGCCAACTATAGAGGCAGAAATTTTAGCAGCTTGGAAAAAAGAACAAGCATTCGAGCAATCCGTTCAGTTAAGAGAAGGGAAAACTCCCTTTGTGTTTTATGAAGGGCCGCCTAGTGCCAACGGTATGCCAGGTATTCACCATGTGATTTCTAGAACTTTAAAGGACATGGTATGTCGTTATAAAACCATGCAAGGTTTTCATGTAAAAAGAAAAGGCGGATGGGATACCCATGGTTTACCTGTAGAATTGGGCGTAGAAAAGGAATTAGGGATTACCAAAGAGGATATTGGCAAAACAATCACTGTTGAAGCCTACAATCAAAAATGTAGAGAAGCGGTTTTACGTTATAAAAAAGAGTGGGACGATATCACTAATAAAATGGGTTATTGGGTGGACCTTAACAACCCCTACATCACTTTTGAAAATAATTATATAGAAACACTATGGTGGATTTTAAGTACCCTGTATAAAAAAGGATACCTATATCAAAGTGTAAGTATTCAACCTTATTCACCAGCTGCTGGTACAGGATTGAGCTCGCATGAATTGAATCAACCTGGAACGTATAAAGACGTAAAGGATACTTCGGTTGTGGCTATGTTTAAAGCCATCGCTTCAAAAGAAAGTCAATTTATTTTTGACGCTGCTGCAGCGAATAAATTAACAAACGAAGTGTACTACATGGCATGGACAACTACGCCTTGGACTTTACCTTCTAACTTAGGCTTAACCGTTGGGCCTAATATCGAATATGCATTAATCGCTACCTACAATCCATATACAGCAATGCCTGTGAATGTGATTGTTGCGGAAGCATTGGTATCAAAGTATTTCAAAGAAGAAGGATTAAGCCTGACTACATTTGCAGAAGGCGACAAAATTTTACCTTGGAAGAAATTAGCCAATTTTAAGGGCAGTCAATTAAATGGATTACGCTACGAGCAGTTAATGCCATTTGAAGCAAACAATCCAGCTAATATAGAAGGAGATCCGTTTAAAATTATTGTTGGAGATTTTGTAACCACAGAAGATGGAACGGGTATTGTACATACTTCTCCAGCATTTGGTGCAGATGACTACAAGGTGGGTCAAAAAAACAATTTAGGTATTATCACTTTAGTGGATAGAGAAGGAAAGTTCATTGATGGGGTTGGAGAATTTGCAGGAAGATTCGTTAAGAATTATAAAGATGAAAAAGATTTTCAAGATGTAAACGTAGATATTTCTGTAAAGCTGAAGAAAGAAAATCGTGCGTTCAAAGTAGAAAAATACGAACACAATTATCCGCATTGCTGGAGAACGGATAAGCCTATTTTGTATTATCCATTGGATGCATGGTTTATAAAAACAACTGCAGTAAAAGATAGAATGGTTGAATTGAACAAGACCATTAACTGGAAACCAAAGAGTACAGGTGAAGGTCGTTTTGGTAATTGGTTAGAGAATATGGTGGACTGGAATTTATCTAGAAGTAGGTATTGGGGAACACCATTGCCAATTTGGAGAACAGAAGATGGTACTGAAGAAGTTTGTATTGGTTCGATAGATGAATTGACTGCAGGATATTTAGCAGCAAAAGAAAAAGGATATAACAAGGAAGTGCAATTGCAAATTGTGGACGGCAAATTAGACGTCGATTTGCATAAGCCATTCGTAGATCAAATAGAAATTCTAAGTCCTACTGGTCAACCCATGAAACGTGTGGCTGATTTGGTAGATGTATGGTTTGATTCAGGCGCTATGCCTTATGCTCAATGGCATTATCCTTTTGAGAATAAAGATTTAGTTGAAAAAGGGTTATCCTTCCCTGCAGATTTCATCGCAGAGGGTGTTGACCAAACACGTGGCTGGTTTTATACCTTACATGCACTTGGCGTTTTGTTATTTGACAAAGTAGCTTATAAAGCAGTGGTAAGTAATGGACTTGTTTTAGATAAGAACGGAAACAAGATGAGCAAGCGTTTGGGCAATGTGGTAAATCCATTTGAAACTTTAGAAACCTATGGTGCAGATGCCACAAGATGGTATTTAGTGACTAACGCTTCGCCATGGGATAATTTAAAATTTGATTTATCTGGTATACAAGAAGTTCAAAGAAAATTCTTTGGTACGCTCTACAACACCTATCAATTTTTTGTGTTGTATGCCAATGTAGATGGATTCAAGTTTGAACAAAATTATATTCCTGTAAAGGATCGTCCTGAGATTGACAGATGGGTGATCTCTTCTTTGAATAGTTTAATTCAAACTGTCACTGTTGCGATGGATGATTTTGAACCAACTATTGCAGGTCGTGCCATTGAAACCTTTGTCGACGAGCATTTAAGTAACTGGTACGTTAGACTTTGTAGAAGAAGATTTTGGAAAGGTACCTACACAGATGATAAGATTGCAGCTTACCAAACCTTATATGAATGTATTGAAACGATTGCAAGATTGATGGCGCCTATTGCACCGTTCTTCTGCGATCAATTGTTTAGAAATTTAAACAGCATTACTAAAAAATTCGAAGCAACTTCTATACACCACATTGATTTTCCAAAAGCGGATCCATCTAAAATGGATGCTGCTTTAGAAACAAGAATGCAGCTAGCGCAGGATATTTGTTCTTTGGTCTTATCTATTCGTAAGAAAGTTAATATCAAAGTACGCCAGCCATTACAAAAAATATTAATACCTGTTTTAGATCCTTCTATGAAGGACGCCATTGCCCAAATGGAAGAATTAATTCTAGCCGAAGTCAACGTGAAAGAAATTAATTATATCACAGAGACGGAAGGGGTGATTCGCAAGAAGCTAAAACCTAATTTCAAATTATTGGGGGCGAAGCTAGGCACCAAGATGAAACAAGCTTCTGCAGTCATCGCCGAATTGAGTCAACAAGCGATTGCTGAGTTGGAGCGCAATGGAACCCTTCAAATTGAAGTAGATGGAACTTCTATTCCATTGTTAATCAACGAAGTAGATATTATTGCGGAAGATATTCCAGGTTGGAGTGTGGCGGTGAAGGGTAATTTGACCGTTGCTTTGGATATTAGCCTTTCAGAAGCCCTTTTGAAAGAAGGAAATGCCCGAGAATTGGTAAATAGGGTACAAAACATCCGAAAAGAGGCCAATTTTGAGCTAACAGACAAGATTTTACTCCAAATTGTGGATAACCCAAATTTGAAAGATTCCATTAATGAATTTTCAGCCTATATTTGCCGCGAAATATTAGCGACCGAAATTGAATGGGTCTCTAGCCTAGAAGAAGGCGTTGATATTGAAATAAATGAACAAAAACTAAAGATTTTAGTTAGACAAAAAGGATAATTATGGCTACAAAAAAACCAGCACCTAAAAAAGCGGCACCAGCAAAGAAAGCAGCGCCAGCAAAAAAGGCAGCGCCGGCAAAAAAAGCGGCTCCTGCTAAAAAAGCGGCTCCTGCTAAAAAAGCAGCACCAGCAAAAAAGGCAGCTCCGGTAAAAAAAGCGGTACCAGCAAAAAAGGCAGCTCCAGTTAAAAAAGCTGCTCCTGCAAAAAAAGCGGCACCTGCAAAAAAAGTAGCGCCTGCTAAAAAAACTGCACCTGCTAAAAAAACTACACCAGTTAAAAAAGCGGCACCTGCGAAAGTAGTAGCTAAGCCAGTTGCAAAAGCGCCAGCGAAAGCAGCTCCTGTAAAAAAAGCGGCGCCTGCGAAAGTAGTAGCTAAGCCAGTTGCAAAAGCGCCAGCGAAAGCAGCTCCTGTAAAAAAAGCGGCGCCTGCGAAAGTAGTAGCTAAGCCAGTTGCAAAAGCGCCAGCAAAAGCAGCAGCTGCGAAAGCGCCAGTAAAACCTGTCGTGGCGGCAAAGCCGGTTGAAAAATATGTACCTCCTGCAAAACCAGTTCCCGTTATCCCTACACCACCGGTAAAGCCAGTGCGTAAGGCAGCAGAACCAATCAAGGATATTAAAGTTCCAAAGATCAATGCGAAGAGCAGTGTTCCTTATCAACCAGGTTATGTACCAATGGAAAAGAGAAAGGAAGTGGAAAGATCAACAGAAACTTTAGTAAAATATTCTGATGCTGAATTAGCAGAATTTAGAGAGTTGATTTCTAAAAAATTAGATGCCGCTAAAAAAGAGTTAGTGTACTTACAAGGCTTGATTACACGTAAGGATGAAATGGGTGGAGACAATGATGACGCAAGATACATGACTATGGAAGATGGTAGTGTGAGTATGGAAAGAGAACAATTAGGTCAAATGGCTAGTCGTCAAATTACTTTTATTGACCACTTAGAGAAAGCTTTAATGCGCATCGAAAACAAGACCTATGGCATCTGTAGAGTGACAGGTCGCTTGATAGACAAAGCGCGTTTACGTGCTGTGCCACACGCTACTTTAAGCTTGGAAGCAAAATTAGGGTACGTTAAAAACAGCAGTGATCAATAATTACAGTTGAAACATACACTTATAGACGCATAAAAAAACCCGATCCATGATCGGGTTTTTTGTTGAACTATTTCTAAGCCTTGGCTTTGAAAAAATGCGTTACTTCACTTCCTGCATTTCGATTAACTTTTTATAATAACCACCTTGTGCTAATAAAGTTTCATGGTTGCCTCTTTCTACAATGGCTCCTTTTTGCAAAACAATAATTTCATCTGCATGACGAATAGTAGATAATCGATGTGCAATCACAATGGAGGTTCTATTTTGCATCATATTATTAATTGCATCTTGCACCAATCGCTCGCTTTCTGTATCCAATGCAGAAGTTGCTTCATCTAAAATTAAGATTGGAGGATTTTTTAATACCGCTCTTGCAATGGTTAAACGTTGACGTTCGCCGCCACTTAGTTTACTGCCTCTGTCCCCAATCATCGATTCAAAGCCACCTTCTTTTTTAATAATAAAATCATAGGCATTGGCAATTTTAGCGGCTGCTATAATTTCTTCCATACTTGCTTCTGGCTTGCCTAATGCAATATTTGCCGCAATGGTATCATTGAATAAAATAGGTTCTTGTGTTACGATACTAATGAGTTGTCTTAAACTATGTAAGCTATAGTCTTTTATATTTTTTCCGTCAATCCATAAATTTCCTGAAGTTACATCATGAAATCTCGGCACTAAATCTGCAAGGGTGCTCTTTCCAGCACCAGAAGACCCTACTAAGGCTACGGTGGTTCCTTTTTTGATGGTTAAATTAATATCATTCAAAATACTTGCATCTTGATAAGCGAAGCCAACATGATCAAATTGAATATGGTCCACAAATCCAGGTAGCTGAATTGGATTCGCAGTTTCTTCGACTGTGTTGGGAGCTTCCAAAATTTCATTCAATCTGTCTAAGGTGGCAGTTCCTCTATTTACATTGTAAACCGCCTGTGACAAGGCTTTGGCAGGATTGATAATTTGAGAAAATAGCGCTACATAGGTAATGAAAGAACCAGGAGATAAGATGTCTCCACTTAGCACAAGCTTGCCGCCAAACCAAAGTACACCACACAAAATTGTTACCCCTAAAAATTCAGAAACAGGTGAGGCAAGATCGCGACGGTTTAAGATTCTATTCTTTAAACTAAAAATATCTTCTACTAATCCATAGAATTGACCTTTTACTTTTCCTTCTGCATTGAAGGCTTTGATGATTCTTAAACCAGATAAAGTCTCTTCCATCTGGCTCAAAATTTCTCCCCACTTTATTTGTGCACTGTTGGTGTGTTTTTTTAAACTACGACCAATACGTCCAACAATTAATCCAGCCAATGGTAATAAAACAAAAACAAATAAGGTCAATTTAGCACTGATCAAGAATAAGAAAATTAAAATCCCAATGATGGTGAATGGTTCTTTAATTAGGCCTTCCAAGGCACTAATGACGGAACTTTCTAATTCTGCAATATCATTGGAGGCCCTACTTAAAATATCTCCTTTTCTTTTTTCTGTAAAATAACCAACTGGAAGTTGTAAAATTTTATCGTATAATAATTTTGAATATTTCTTAGTCACCATATTTCGGATAGGGGCTAAAAAATAAAATGCCAGGTATAAGAATAAGTTTTTGAAAAAGATAGAGACAATGATAAAAAGACAGATCCAGCCTAATGCATAAGCTTTCCCATTGGCTTGAATGGTGTCTTGTAAAAATTGATAAATAACCTCTTTTAAATTAGCTGTATCAGTGACTGTAGTGGGGGCAAGACTCGTGAAAGCGCTATTCCCAAAGATCAAGTCTAAGAATGGGGTTAACATCCCTAGTGAAAACAAGCTAAATAGGATGGATAACAAGATAAATAGACCATACCAGGCCATATAGGTCTTGTATTCCTTGATATAACTTACAATGCGAAAAAATTTCTTCATAATTAAAACTATTCCCTCAGAATAATCAGCAAAGTAACTAATTTTACAGCGAATCAACGACTTTGATTATGGAAGAGGGTAAAAGACAGAAACAAGTAGCTGGTGCGATTCAAGCCACCATGAACGATATTTTTTTAAAATTGGGGCTAAACCATTTACAAGGCGGGATGATTTCCATCTCCTCTGTGAAAGTGACCCCGGATTTATTAGAAGCTAGAATCTATTTGAGTTTATTTCAGGTGGCCGACCAGGAAGCCTGTTTTAAAAAGATACAAGCGCAGGCTTGGGAGATCAAAAAGCATCTTCAAGAAGCTATGAAGCATCAATTAAGACGTATCCCGGTATTGCATTTCTATTTAGATGACACCTTGGATTATGTGTTTAAAATGGAAGAGATTTTAAAAAACCTATAAGTTGCATTTCTTATTTGCTTGGCGTTATTTTAGAGGTCAACACTCCTTTCAGGCAATACAATGGATTGCATGGGTTAGTGTTTTTGCAATTGCTATAGGCACTGCAGCTTTAATTACTATACTGAGCGTTTCTAATGGTTTCTCTGAAATCGTTAAGGGTTTGTATGCAGATTTTTATGCTGACTTACGCGTGGTGCCTACAAGTTCAAAATTTGCTACGCTATCTAATACGCAGCTGAATGCTATTCGACAGCTTCCTGGCGTGCATTACGCAACAGGTATTGTAGAAGGTAAGGCATTACTAAAGCGCGATGTGGCTCAAGCTGTGGTGTTTGTGAAAGGAGTAGATTCCAATTATATACATATCAATCAGGTCAATCAATATTTAAAAAGGGGGCAATTTGCAGTAGGGAATCTTGACACACCTCAATTGGTAGTGGGCATTGGCATAGAAGCGCAATTGCAACTTTTTAATACGGAGCTGGGTAGCACTTTATCATTAATTGCCATTGGGCGATCTGGAAAATCATTACAATCCTTAGACCAACTGAATCAATTAAACGCTATTCAGTCTGGTGCCTTTTCGGTGCAACAAGAGTTAGACGAACAATATGTATTTACGTCCAATCAATTTGCACAATATTTATTTGACCTTGACACCAATCAATATTCAGCTATAGAATTGTCTATTGATCCTACGCAAGAAAAAAATACAATAACATCGATCACCGCCATTTTAGGTAAAGGATTTATAGTCCAAAATAAGTACCAACAAAATGCAGATTTGTATAAAATCATGCAAACTGAAAAATGGATTATTTTTGTCATTCTTGCATTGATTATGGTGGTTGCTTCCTTTAATTTAGTGGGTGCATTGACCATGCTAGTGTTGGAAAAACAAAAAGACATTCATGTATTACATGCAATGGGTGCCACAGCAAGCACCATTCAAAAAATATTCCTTAGTTTATCCCTTGTATTAGCGATGACGGGCGCGCTGATAGGTGGTTTATTAGCATCTCTATTGATTTTTACTCAAGCCCAATTTCACTTTATCTCTTTGCAAGGAGCAAGTTTTGTAATCGATTATTATCCCGTTAAAGCAGTATGGACAGATTATATCGCAGTCATTGGCTTAGTAGTATTCATCGCTTTTTTAGCTGGTTGGATACCGGCAAGAAAAGCCGCTGCAAGAATTTTTGAAAAAATTGGTTAGTACTTTAAGCCATAAAAAAGGGGAGCAATTGCTCCCCTTTTTTATAAGATCTTTTGTACAATTAATAATCTCCTAAAGTCATTTCTAATTGACTCAATGCATTTTCTAATTGTGCATCATTCGGCGCAATTCCATGCCATTCGTGTCCAGTTTCCATAAAATCAACGCCTTTGCCCATCACCGTTTTCATTAATATCACAATTGGTTTGCCTTGCCCAGTCAATGTTTTAGCATGTTCTAAGGTTGTAACAATTTCTTCCATGTTATGACCATCCATATGTAAAACAGTCCAATGGAATGCTTTAAATTTATCTTCTAAATTATCTAAGTTCAATACTTTGCTTAATGGTCCGTCAATTTGTTGACCATTCACATCTATCGTAGCAATATAATTGTCTACTTTATTGTGTGCTGCAAACATAATAGCTTCCCAGTTTTGCCCCTCTTGTAATTCTCCGTCGCCATGTAATGAATAAACGATACGATCATCGTTATTGTATTTTTTAGATAAAGCGGCACCAATAGCAACACTCATTCCTTGACCTAATGAACCACTCGCAATACGAATACCAGGTAAGTGCTCGTGGGTTGTTGGATGGCCTTGTAAACGAGAATTGATCATTCTAAAAGTGGCTAGTTCTTTCACATCAAAATAACCAGATCTAGCAAGTACTGAATAAAAAACAGGAGAGATATGTCCATTAGAAAGGAAGAATAAATCTTCTCCTTTTCCATCCATATTGAAAGCAGGGTCATGTTTTAATATTTTAAAATAGAGTGCAGTTAAAAAATCTGTACAACCTAAAGAACCACCAGGATGTCCACTTTGTTGTGCGTGTACCATTCTTACGATATCTCTTCTTACTTGTGAGGCTGTACTTATTAATGCTGTAGTTGTCATAATACTATTTTAAGGATATGGGCAAAGATAGAAAATTTACCTCCATAAAAAAAGGTCGGGGAAGAATACCAAGGATTTATTAGCTTTGTGTTCGCAAAACAATGATTTTATGTCTGAGGAATTAAAGAAAATAAGTACAGAAGCTGAAAATGGCATGAAAAAAGCCATCAATCACTTAGAAATAGAGTTATCTAAAATTAGAGCGGGCAAAGCAAGCCCAGCTATTTTAGAAGGGGTAAATGTGGATTATTATGGCACGCCTACCCCAATTAGTCAAGTTGCCAATGTGCAAGTATTAGACGCAAGAACAATCAGTATTCAACCATGGGAAAAGAATATCCTTGCCTTGATAGAAAGAGCGATTATGGGTGCTAATATTGGCATTACACCTCAGAATGATGGCGTAAACATTCGTCTATTCATGCCTCCTTTAACAGAAGAGCGCAGAAAAGAGATGGTGAAAAAAGCAAGCGGAGAGGGAGAACATAGTAAAATAGCCATCCGTAATATCAGAAGAGACCATATTGAACAAGTAAAGAAATTACAAAAAGAGGGTACTAGTGAAGATATCTGTAAAGGTGCAGAAGATGCTATTCAGGCTTTAACAGATAAGCATATTGCTATGGTAGAAAAACATTTAGAAGCAAAAGAAAAAGAAATCATGACGGTATAATAGCCAATCATAATTTTGCCAACAATAGTCAAAGCCTCCTTATTTATTGGGAGGCTTTTTGTTTTACGAAAGGAAGAAAATTTAAATTACCTCTATTGACAATATAGACACCTAATAAGATGACTGCCAAGCAAAGAATTTGTAGTGGCGCTAAAGATTCTCCATAAATCAATCCCCAGGCTACAGCTACAACAGGTATGCCATAGGTAACAAGTGACCCAAATAATATACCCGCTTTTTTAACTAAGTAGTAAAAAAGAATGGAAGCCATCGACGTGCCTACCATACCAAGCACCGCACTTGTTAATGTACTATGCACTACAAGTGGATCGGCAAAATTCATTTTAAAATAACCGGTAAAATATAATACGGCAGCACTTGGCAGGATCAAGAATGAAAATGCAACAGAGGCAATTTGTATGGAACTAATTGCTTTAAGGTACCTTCCAATTGTATGCACATTGATGCCATAAAATAGGGTGGCTATTAAAACCAAGCTTGCATAAGAAAGGTGTTCAAAATGCAATTCTTTACCTGTTAACATTAAAAAAGTCAATCCAATAAAACCAATAAGGATACCTAAAATTTTTATAGCACTGGTTTGAACTTTATAAAAAAGTATACCAACTAGTATCGTAAATAAAGGGGTCAGGGAATTTAGAATTCCAGCCAAAGCACTATCGATTTTTGTTTCTGCAATACAAAAAAGGTAGGCCGGAATAAAATTACCTATAACTCCAGAAATAAGCACCAGGCCCATTTTGTCTTTAGGTATTTTGCGAAAGGCTTTAATAGCAAAGGGCAATAAAACTAGCCCTGCAAAAAGCATTCTAAGTGAAGCAACTTGGTAGGGTGTAAAAGCCCTTAATCCCTCTTTCATTAAAATAAAGGAGCTGCCCCATACAATTGATAATAAGATAAATACAAGCCAATTAATCCACTTCTGTTGCATCCTTTCCGGTTTTAAACAAAGATGGCTCATTTTGGCTAAAAAATGGATAAATATCACTTTCTTTGCAGGGATGAATCAGCATACTAATTATTCGATTAAAGTGGACCAATTTGAAGGTCCTTTTGACCTTTTATTGTTCTTTATTGAGCGTGATGAGATGGATATATACAATATCCAAATCACTAAGATTATCAATGATTTTTTGGAATTCATTCATGCACAAGACAAGTTGAATATCGAATTAAGTAGCGAATTCATTTTGTTCGTTTCTACCTTAATGCGCATCAAGGCAAAATTATTATTGCCAAGAAAAGAGATTGATGCTGCTGGTAACGAAATTGATCCAAGACAAGAACTGATCGACAAGATATTAGAGTATAAAAAATACAAAGAAGCTGCGGTGCAAATGGCCGATTTAGAAGCCATGAGGATGTTGATGATGAAGCGTGGTAATATTCAAAAGGAAATGTCTTTAGTGGGCGAAGAAGCTGCGGAGGGTACAGAATTGCAAACAGTGACTTTGTTCAAATTGATGAAGGCATTTGAGAAAGTGATGACCCGAGTTCAGGATCGTCAAAACAAGCCAGTACATACCGTTGTTCGTTACAATTATACCATGGAAGGTAGCAGGACCTATTTGCTAACAATGGTGAAAGAAGCCCAAACAGTTGCCTTTGAAAAAGTATTTGATATTTGCGAAGACCGTGTACATGCCTTATTCTTGTTCTTATCTATATTAGAATTAGCGCAACAGAAATACATGAAATTAATGGTAGGTGAAGGACGCAATAATTTTATCATCGAATGGAATGAAAATAGAGAAGATGATTTAGAGCCTGGTTATATTGAACAAACAGATTCTTACGAAACCAAATTCGATCAAACCTCCTTTACAGACGGGCCGGAAGCCGAGGGTGATTTTGATCCTAGTTTGAATTAATTGAACAAATTAAATGGAAGATGTTAATTGTAATTGCAATTCGTCTATCCTTCTGTCAAAACAGCTTTCCCTAAAAGACTTTTAACAGCATTGGCTATCGCTTGTGCGTCGTAATTACATTCTTGTTGTAATTCTTTGACAGAACCATGTTCCACAATAGTGTCCGGTATACCTAAGATGCGTACTTGACTTTTGTAGTTGTGTGCGTTCATAAACTCAAGCACTGCAGAGCCTAATCCACCTACTACAGTTGCATCTTCTACAGTCACCACTAACTCATAATTTTGGAATACCTCGTGCAATAAAGCTTCATCTAAAGGTTTAACAAAACGTATATCGTAATGTGCGGGATCGATACCTTCTGTCCTTAAATTTCGGATAGCAGTTTGTGCATTGTTACCCGGATGTCCAAAGGTTAAAATGGCTACTTCTTTACCTTCTTTTAAGCGACGTCCTTGACCAATGGTCATTTGCTCGAAAGGTTTTTTCCAATCTACCATAACGCCTTCGCCTCTTGGGTAACGTATTACAAATGGTAAATCTGTAGAAGGTAATTGTGCGGTATACATCATGTTCCTTAATTCCTGCTCATTCATTGGTGCAGCAATAATTAAATTAGGGATACATCTAAAAAAGGCAATATCATAACAACCATGGTGCGTTGGTCCATCTTCACCTACTAATCCAGCACGGTCTAGACAAAATACGACAGGAAGTTTTTGCAAAGCCACATCATGAATCACTTGATCATAGGCACGTTGCATGAAGGAAGAATAAATATTACAGAAAGCTTTAACGCCTTGCGTAGCAAGACCAGCACTTAAAGTCACAGCATGTTGTTCACAGATACCTACGTCAAAAGCACGATCTGGCATAGCTTCCATCATGAATTTCATAGAAGAGCCACTTGGCATGGCAGGTGTAACCCCCATGATCATAGGGTTTAATTCGGCCAATTCAACCAAAGTCAATCCAAATACATCTTGGTATTTTGGTGGCTGTGGGGTCTCAATTTTTTTCTTAATAATTTCTCCTGTTAACTTGTCAAATAAACCTGGCGCATGCCATTTAGTTTGGTCTTTCTCTGCAAGTTCATATCCTTTACCTTTTACAGTAAGTACATGTAAAATTTTTGGCCCTGGGATTTCTCTAAGATCTCTTAAAGTATCTACTAAGTTGGTGATATTGTGCCCATCAATCGGCCCAAAATAACGCAATTGTAAAGCTTCAAATAAATTGCTGCTTTTGGAAACCATGCCTTTCAAACCTGCTTCTACTTTTGAAGCCATGTCCCTTGTAAATGTTTTGCCAATGGGTAATTTGCCCATTAACTCCCATAATTCATCTCTAAACTTATTATAGGTTGGTGAAGTGCTAATATCCGTTAAATATTCTTTCAGCGCGCCCACATTTGGGTCGATGCTCATACAGTTATCATTCAAAATAATCAATACATCGCTATCTGCTACGCCTGCATGGTTCATTGCTTCAAAAGCCATGCCAGCAGTCATAGAACCATCGCCAATGATAGCTACTGATTTCCTATGTTCACCTTTGTATTTGGCTGCCATGGACATGCCTAATGCAGCGGAAATAGAAGTAGAAGAGTGTCCAACACCAAAAGTATCATAAGGGCTTTCGCTTCTTTTAGGGAAGCCGCTTAATCCATGGTATTTTCTATTGGTTACAAAAGCATCTCTGCGGCCTGTTAAAATTTTATGACCATAGGCCTGATGTCCTACGTCCCAAACCAATTGATCGTAAGGAGTATTGTATACATAATGTAATGCTACGCTGAGTTCTACCACGCCAAGACTGGCAGCGAAATGACCACCATGTACACTCACAATGTCAATAATGTATTGACGAAGCTCGTCGCACACCTGATGCAGTTTCTCCCTAGAGACTTTTTTTAGGTCCTCTGGGTTGTCAATATTTTTTAATAAAGGTCCGGCCTCAATCAGCATGCTCATTTTTTAGTATTGTAAAAGTAAGTTAATAACATAAAAATAGGTCAAAAGTTCAGGGTTATTTAAAGGGGTATTGAGCTTGCCGATGAAACAATCATTTGACCATTAATCCAATTTAGGAGCCGGTTAAGGGGTAAATATTTGTAAATTCGGGGTACATGAGTAAGAATACACGCAATTTCTTGATTTGTCAGTTTGCAGGGTGGTTCACCTATGCGTTGACGGTTGTCTTTTTTGCCTATTTATTGGAAAAGCAATTGAGTGATATCTTTCTAAAAAGAATTTTATTGACGGTGGTATTTGGTATTATTGCCACTTCTTTTTTAAGGTCTACAATTATTGCGAATCAATTAAGACCACCCACTGCATCAAAACATTGGTGGAAGATTATTGTACTGGGCATCCTGACTATTCTGATTTTTGCAATTGTCGTGGGCTCTTTGATTGAAATTTTAAGGTTATTTGATGTACGCAATGGGGTACAAGCTTTAAAAAGCAATCAGTTTGTCTTTTCTTATTCCGAAATCATTCAAAACTGGAACAGTGATCGCGTTGCTAAGCGTTTTTTATTCAGTTTAATTTTTGATACACCTATATTTATTGTTTGGATTTCAATTTATATCCTTTGGCACTATATTGAATTCACCAATTTACAAGCGATCAACAAAGTGAAGCTTGAAAAAATCATTAAAGAATTGGAGCTTAAAACGATTAAGTCTCAAATTAATCCGCATTTTATTTTCAATGCATTAAATAGTATTCGAGCATTGGTAGAGGAAGATCCAAAACGATCTAGACAAGCCATAACAGAATTGAGCAATATATTAAGAAGCAGTATTTTGGTAGATAAAGCGGAGGTCACTACCCTTGAAAAAGAATTGGGAATTGTAAAGGATTACTTGGCGCTTGAATACATCAGATTTGCAGATAGATTGAAAGTTACTTACAGCATTGATGAGTCAGTTCTAGGCCATCAAATACCGCCAATGATGTTACAGACATTGGTTGAAAATGCGATCAAACATGGTCTAGGAAAGCATCCTGGTGATTGTGAAATTAATTTATCCATTCAAAAAATAGCAGGTAAATTAATGATTGAGGTACAGAATACGGGTCATTTAGACAAGTCCGAAACCATAGGGTTTGGGCTGCAAAGCACCAAAGAAAGATTACAAATATTATATGCCGAAGAAGGCGCATTTGAACTCAGTCAGACACAACCTAATAGGGTGTCTGCAAAATTAATCATACCAATCGTTTCTTAAAAAATCTCCTTATGCCGATAAAAGCTATTATCATCGATGACGAAAGATTAGCCCGTAATGAATTGAAAAAATTATTGGAGCAGCATTCAGATATTCAAATCATTGACGAAGCTAGTAATGTAGACGAGGCAGTAGAAAAAATTGATTTATCAAGACCGGATCTTATTTTTTTAGATATACAAATGCCTGGCAAAACCGGCTTTGATTTATTGGCAGAAATAGAAAAATCACCACGTGTAATTTTTACCACTGCTTATGATGAATTTGCTTTGAAAGCTTTTGAAGTGAATGCCTTGGATTATTTATTAAAGCCAATTGATCCTAAAAGATTAGCGGATGCCATTCAAAAGTTACAAACAGAAATGGCGCTAGAGCAAGCAAGTTTATTGGGTATCAATAGAGGCCCTTTAACAGAAGTAGACCAAGTTTTCGTTAAAGACGGAGAGCGTTGTTGGTTTGTTAAATTGGCGGAAATTAGGTTGTTTGAAAGTGTGGGCAACTATGCTAAAGTTTACTTCTCCGCCAATAAGCCGCTGATCTTAAAGTCATTGAATGCCTTAGAAGAAAGGTTGGACGATCGTGTCTTTTTTAGGGCCAATAGAAAGCATATTATCAACCTACATTGGATCGAAAAAATAGAGCCTTATTTTAATGGCGGTCTATTAGTAGAATTAAAAGGCGGTGAAAAAATAGAAATTAGTAGGCGCCAAACAGTGAAGTTCAAGGAAATGATGAGTTTCTAATCAACAAAGTCGATGGATTAATTCAAACTATGAATCGCTGCTGCGATCATTTGAATTAAACTTGGGTCTTTTTCAACAGCATTGCCGACCACAATAATGTCTGCGCCGGCTTTGCAATTTTCTATCGCTTTTTCAGGGGTCGTAATACCTCCTCCAACGATGATTGGTGTTTGTGTGTGTTTTGCTACTTGCTGAATCATGCTAGCAGGGATGGCATTTTTTGCACCACTACCTGCATCCATATAAGTCAACTTTAAGCCTAACATTTCACCAGCCATTGCCGTACAAGCAGCAATATCATTTTTATTGGCTGGGATAGGATTGGTATTTGAAATATAAGAAACTGTGGTGGGCGTGCCTCCATCAATCAACATATAGCCTACAGGAATTATTTCTAAACCACTTTGTTTTACAAAAGGAGCACTAATCACATGTTGACCTATGAGTAATTCTGGGTTTCTCCCAGAAATTAGGGATAAGTATAAAAGGGCGTCTGCCTTTGGAGTGATCTGATCGGGCGATCCCGGGAAAAGCACCACAGGGATAGCACAGGTTTGTTTGATTTGGGACACCATTTGATCTAAGGTATCTGTTACTACCAAACTCCCACCTACAAAAATATAATCCACTTTGGATTGCACAGCAAGATCGATCGTCTTCTGTAAACCAACAGCATCAAGCTTATCCGGGTCAATTAAGACAGCAAATGCTTTTTGTTGTTTTGTTTTTTTGTCTAGGATACTTTGGTATACTGCTTGCTTCATCTGACACAAAATTATCAATTTTAGGCATACAATCCCACCGATCTCTACTTATTACAAAAAATAATTAAAAACAGCATTTTTTTTTCTTAAGAAACTAACATCGGCTGGGGATAAATCCTGCAATTCAACTGGGATGAAGGGTTTGCAATTGTCCACATAGATTTTCCACAGCTGTTGATATTTCAGTGCGTAAAGTCTCAACATAGAGGGATATTTTCGTCTACCCGCAATGATTTTTGAAATCTGTGCGGAGATACCCGAATTACTATAAAAATTGATTAAGATCATGGCCAACCCAAAAACAAAAAAAGGCTTAGAATTTAAGCGCCGATTCACCCAAGATGGAGTGAGTCCATTCGACCAGTTCGAATATGATTACAGAGATAGTGTAATCAAAAATCCAAATGGTGAGAAAGTATTCGAAATGACGAATGTAGAAGTTCCAAAACAATGGAGCCAAATTGCAACGGATATCCTTGCACAAAAATATTTTAGAAAAGCGGGTGTACCTCAAGCCGATGGTTCATTGGGTAGAGAAACGACTGTAAAGCAAGTAGCACATCGTATGGCGAATTGCTGGAGAGTTTGGGGTGAGCGCTATGGTTATTTTGCTACTGCTAATGATGCACAAGTATTCTACGAAGAATTAGTTTATAGTATTTTAAACCAAGCATGTGTGCCTAACTCGCCACAATGGTTTAACACGGGTTTACATGAAAGCTATGGTATTACAGGTGGCGCACAAGGACACTATTATGTAGATCCTAAGGATAAGCAATTGAAAAGGTCAACAAGTGCTTATGAGCGTCCTCAACCACATGCATGTTTTATCTTGAGTGTGAGCGACGATTTAGTAAATGAGGGTGGTATCATGGATTTATGGACAAGAGAAGCTAGAATTTTCAAGTATGGTTCTGGTGTAGGAACCAACTTCTCTCAAATTCGTGGTGCAAACGAAAAATTATCTGGCGGTGGTTCTTCTAGCGGCTTAATGAGTTTCTTGAAAATTGGAGACCGTGCTGCTGGTGCCATCAAGTCTGGTGGTACGACACGTCGTGCTGCTAAAATGGTTTGTCTAGACTTAGATCACCCAGAGATTTTAGAATTCATCAACTGGAAAGTACAGGAAGAAGATAAGGTGGCTGCATTAGTTGCTGCTGGTTATGATAATGGATATGAAGGAGAAGCCTACGCAACTGTTTCAGGTCAAAACTCAAACAACTCTGTTCGTATTCCTAATAGCTTCTTTAAAGCTTTGTCTGAAGATGGTAACTGGGATTTAATTGCACGTACGGATGGCCGTGTGATGAAGTCAGTCCCTGCAAGAGAAGTTTGGGAGCAAATTGCAAATGCAGCATGGCGTTGTGCGGATCCAGGTACACAATATGATACAACAATCAACGAGTGGCATACATGTCCTCAAGGTGGCCGTATCAATGCGTCTAATCCATGTTCTGAATACATGTTCTTAGATAATACTGCATGTAACTTGGCTTCTATCAACTTAAGAAAATTCTTCGACGAGTCTGATAACTCATTCGACGTGGAAGGTTTTGAATATACTACTAGATTATGGCAGACGGTGTTAGAAGTGTCTATTTTAATGGCACAGTTCCCTTCTAAAGAAGTAGCACAATTGTCTTATGATTATAGAACGACTGGTTTAGGTTTTGCGAACTTAGGTTCTATGTTGATGGTAAGTGGTATCGCTTACGATAGTGAAGAAGCCCGTGGTATTGCAGGTGCAATTTCTGCGATCATGACAGGTATTGCTTACAAAACATCTGCAGAGATGGCTGCATTCTTAGGTACATTTGATAAATACCAAGACAATAAAGAAGATATGTTGCGTGTTATGCGTAACCACCGTGCGGCTGCGTATGATGCAGAAGATGCTTATGTAGGATTGGAAATCAAGCCACAAGGTATCAAAGCACAATTCACACCAGACTACTTATTGAAGGCAGCTACCAAAGCTTGGGACGATGCAGTTCAATTAGGTGAAAAATATGGTTACAGAAACGCGCAAACTACTGTAATTGCTCCAACAGGAACAATTGGTTTAGTAATGGATTGCGACACAACAGGTGTTGAGCCGGATTTCGCATTGGTTAAATTTAAAAAATTATCTGGTGGTGGTTATTTCAAAATCATCAACCAGTCAGTACCTCAAGCATTGAAAAACTTAGGGTATACGCAAGCGCAAAATGATGCGATTGTAAACTTTGCTGTAGGTCATGCAAGCTTCGAAGGTGCTCCTTATATCAATAACAAAAGTTTATTGGCGAAAGGGTTCACACAAGAAGAAATCGACAAATTAAATGGCGCTGCAAAATCTGCATTTGAAATTGGATTCATCTTCAACCGCTTCACTTTAGGGGATGCATGTTTGACAAGATTAGGATTCAAAGAAGAAGAATTTGCAGACTGGAGCTTCAACTTATTAGAATCTTTAGGATTCACTGAAGAAGAAATTGATGCAGCGAACGATTATGTTTGCGGTACCATGACAGTTGAAGGTGCTCCTGAATTAAAAGACGAGCATTTATCCGTATTTGATTGTGCAAATAAAAATGGTAAAAAAGGTGTTAGATATATCCACGCACACGGTCATATTAGAATGATGGCAGCTTGTCAACCATTCTTATCTGGTGCGATTTCTAAAACAATCAATTTACCACACGAAGCAACTGTTGAAGAAATTGCAGATTGTTATTTAATGAGCTGGCAGTTAGGTTTAAAAGCAAATGCTTTATACCGTGACGGATCTAAATTGAGCCAACCATTGAGCACAAAATCTGACAAAAAGAAAAAGACAGATAGCGCGGAAGCTGAAGTGACCGAAGAAGCAACCGCTTCTCAAATGGTAGACTTAAGCAACTTAACTGTGGATGAATTATTAGAAGAAGTGCAAAAGCGTATGGCTACTTCAACTGATACAAAGTTCAAGCGTCAATTGTCTCGTATCGTTGAGCGCAAATCTTTACCAGCGAAGCGTCGTGGATTTACACAAAAAGCTAGAATTGGTGGCCAAGTCTTGTTTTTAAGAACTGGTGAATATGCAGATGGTACAGTCGGCGAATTGTTCATTGACTTAGCAAAAGAAGGTTCAACCTTACGTAGCTTAATGAACTGCTTCGCGATCTCTATCTCTGTTGGTTTACAATATGGTGTGCCATTAGAAGAGTTCGTTGATAAATTTGTATTCACGAAATTTGAACCATCAGGAATGGTGGATCATCCAAATATTAAGACAACGACATCTATAGTAGACTTCATCTTCCGTGCCTTGGCATACGAATACTTAGGTAGAACAGATTTAGTACATGTATTAGACAAGCCTACAGTAGAGAACTTGGGAGAGGAGGGAGACATTACCCTTGTGGGAAAGCCTGAGCTAAGTAGCATTCGCGTTACTGCGCCAGCTGCTTCAACTACAACAGCGCCAGCTGCAAAAGCAAACGTAGCAGCAGCGGTGAACGAAGGTGGTTCAATGGACAATGTCACTGCAGCAGCAAAGAGCATGCAAAGTGATGCGCCAGCATGTAGCACTTGTGGACATATCACTATTCGTAGCGGTACTTGTTAC
Organism: Bacteroidota bacterium; assembly: GCA_041176305.1. Taxonomy (GTDB): domain Bacteria; phylum Bacteroidota; class Bacteroidia; order Chitinophagales; family Chitinophagaceae; genus Sediminibacterium. The sequence continues at coordinate 98,576 of JBEDDG010000001.1, forward strand.
AAATGTTTGAACTGTGGTACTTCTATGGGTTGCTCCTAAGCCATAAAAGAATTAACATACTCAATACCCGCTCATTTACGAGCGGGTATTTTTTTGTCTAAAACATTCAAATAAAAAATTACCAACCATACATAAAATAAAGTAAATTCATAGTTCAAATTATCACTAGAAAAACGATTGTCTTATGTCTGATTTTCAAGTTAAAGTAGCACCTAAAACATATGACGCTGTCATTGTTGGTTCTGGTGCAGGAGGAGGAATGGCTGCTTATGTATTAGCAAAAGCAGGATTGAAAGTATGTTTGCTAGAAGCAGGTCCTGATTTTGATCCTGCAAAACATTCAGCACAATTAAAAAACCCTTGGGATTCGCCACGTCGTGGTGCAAGTTCAAAATACCGTCCTTTCGGTGAATTTGATGGCTGTTTTTGGGGATGGGAAATCGACGGAGAACCCTATACACAAACAAAAGGATCCGATCATTTTGATTGGTGGAGAGCAAGAATGGTAGGGGGTCGTACAAATCACTGGGGACGTATTTCTTTAAGATTCGGCCCTAAAGATTTCAAAAGAAAAAGTATTGATGGCTTGGGTGATGACTGGCCAATTGGCTACGAAGACGTAAAGCCTTATTATGATAAGATAGATAAATTAATTGGTGTGTATGGCACGAACGAAGGATTAGAGAACGATCCAGATGGTATCTTTTTGCCACCACCGAAACCACGTCTGCATGAATTGATGTTTAAGAAGGCAGCGACAGGAATTAATATTCCTGTGATCCCATCTCGTTTATCTATTTTGACTAAAAAAATCAATGACGAGCGTGGTGCTTGTTTTTATTGTGGTCAATGTAATCGTTCTTGTAAAGTATACGGTGATTTTTCTTCTTCTTCTGTATTGGTAAAGCCAGCAGTGATGACAGGGAATGTTGATTTGATCACTGGTGCAATGGCACGTGAAGTGTTGACTGATAATGAAGGAAAAGCAAAAGGTATTTCTTATGTAAACAAAATGGACAAGCAAGAATACCAAGTCAATGCAAAAATTGTGATCCTTGGTGCAAGTACTTGTGAAACTGCGCGATTATTATTGAATTCAAAATCACAAAAACACCCGAACGGTTTAGCGAATAGCTCAGGAGTGGTGGGTCATTATTTACATGATTCAACAGGTGCTGCATTGGGTGGTGTGATTCCAAACTTAATGGGTCGTAAACGCTACAACGAAGATGGCGTGGGCGGAATGCACGTGTATACGCCATGGTGGTTGGATAATAAAAAATTAGATTTTCCACGCGGGTATCACATTGAATATTGGGGTGGTATGAGCCAACCTAGTTATGGATTTGGAATGGGTACACAAGGTTTAAATGGACAATTTAAAGTGAACGGCAAGACCAAAGAAGAGGGTGGTTATGGTAGTTCATTAAAAGAAGACGTTCGTTTCTTTTACGGGGCTAGTGTAGGGATGGGTGGAAGAGGTGAAGCGGTGCCACGTTTCGAAAACCATTGTAAAATTGATCCAAATGTAGTAGACAAGTATGGTATACCTGTTTTGAATTTTGATTGTAAGAATTCAGAATATGAAATCAAACAAGCAAAGCACATGAAGGAAACCTTTAGAGAAATCATGCACGAAATGGGTGCAGTGATTACATGGGGTGACCAAGATGATGCCACCAATAATTATGGTTTATCCAATCCAGGAAATATCATTCATGAAGCAGGTACAGTGCGTATGGGTGCAGACAAGAAATCATCTGCATTGAACGCTTGGGGACAAGCACATGATTGTAAAAACTTATTCTGTGTAGATGGTTCTGTATTTACGTCTCAAGCAGACAAGAATATTACTTGGACCATCTTGGCATTATCCATGCGTACTTCAGAATATATATTGGATCAGTTACAGAAGCAAAATCTATAACTGTTATTGTTGAAATTTATTAATTAAATGATTTTGTTAAACTAAATATTATGGACAGAAGAAAATCCATTAAAGCGTTGATTCTTGGTACTGTAACAGCTACAGTAGTTTTAGATGCATGTAAAAGTGAAAAGACGACGGTGACCGAATACAATTTGGATGACCGTATGCAAGAAGAAAAAGATTATTTGGTGAAAGTGAATGCTGAACCAAAATTCTTTGACGAGCACGAGATGGCAACCATTACTGTATTAGGAGACATCATTATGCCGAAGGATGAAACCAGTGGCTCCGCCTCAGAGGCGAAAGTGCCTGAGTTCATTGAATTTATTGTAAAAGACATGCCTGAACATCAGGTGCCTGTTAGAGGTGGACTAAGATGGTTGGACTTGCATAGCTTTAATAAGCATGGAAAATCTTTTGTGAGCTGTACGCATGAGCAACAAATTGGTATCGTGGATGAGATTGCCTATCCTAAAAAAGCGAAACCAGAAGTAGCACAAGGTGTTAGCTTCTTTAATAAAATGAGAGATCTAGTGACCACAGGATTTTATACTTCAGAGATTGGAGTGAAAGACCTAGGTTATATGGGCAATGTGCCCAATCAATGGCAGGGCGTACCAGACGATGTTTTAAAACAATACGGACTCGCTTACACAGAGAAAGAGCTCAAAGAATGCATTTAATTTTTTAGCCCTTTATTTTTTAGAATGGGTTTCTATTTTCTCATTATCTTTTTATAAAACAAAGGCCCCAATTATTTGGGGCCTTTGTTTTATTCAGTTCTTTCTAATTTACTTTTTCGCTAAGCAATTGTACTTCCGGCAGCGATCGCTTCGCTCGGGCTCACAAAGTATAATTTGCCAGCTGCGTCTTCGGCCATTAAAATCATGCCCTTGCTTTCGATACCACGCATTTTACGCGGTGCTAGGTTAGCCACAATCGTAACTTGTTTACCAATGATGTCTTCTGGTTTAAAATGCATTGCAATACCAGATAGGATGGTTCTTTGTTCAAAGCCTAAGTCCACTAAAAGTTCCAATAATTTATCTGCTTTTTCCACCTTTTTGGCTTCAATAATAGTGCCTACACGTAAATCTATCTTTCCAAAGTCATCAAAAACAATCTCTGGTTTCAAAGCATTGTCTTTACTAGATTCGGTAGGGGCTGCGTTGTTTTCCATAGTTGTTTTTTTAGCGGCTACATTGGCTTGCAATTGTGCTAGTTCAGCTTCAATTTCCTCATTCTCAATTTTTCTAAATAATAATTCTGGCGCACGTAAAGTATAGCCCACTTTTAATAAATCAAATTTGCCTGCATTTTCCCATTCCAACATTTTATCTACCACTTTCATCATATGGCACATTTTCTTAGCCGTGAATGGAATGAATGGTTGTGCAAGAATTGCAAGGTTAGCGCATAATTGCAAACAACAATGCATGGTATTATCAATGATTTTTTGAGCATCCGGATTTTGATCTAAAGTTTTTGCAACAATCCATGGCTCTTGCTTTTGCATGTATTGATTGCCTTTTCTAGCAAGGTCAATCAATTCAAACTGTGCATCTCTAAATTTGTATTGCTCTAATAAATTAGTGATTTTTTCTTTGGATTCTTTTACAGCTTCAATCATGCCTTTGAAACTATCGGTCGCATTGTCGCTTATAGTTTCTGCTGCAAGTAGTTCAGTATGGAATGGAGGCACTTTGCCATTACAAAGCTTATGCATTAAAACCCAAGTACGGTTCACGAAATTGGCGAAGATGCTCACTAATTCTCCATTCACGGATTCTTGGAATCCTTTCCAAGTAAATTCACTATCCTTAGATTCTGGCGCAATAGAAGTTAAATAAAAGCGTAAACTATCCGCTAATCCTTCTCCGCCATTTTCTTTCTTAATCCACTTGTTAATATAGTCGTCCATTTCGATGCTCCATCCTCTAGAAGTACTCATCTTATCTCCTTCTAAATTCATGAACTCATTGGCAGGTACATTCTCAGGAAGGATATGTCCATTCAATTGTAACATCACAGGGAAAATGATGCAATGGAAAACAATATTATCTTTTCCAATAAAATGCACCAATTTAGTTTCCTTGTCATTCCAGTAGGGAGACCAGTCCTTGTTATTGTTAATCGCCCATTGTTTAGTGGCACTGATATATCCAATAGGAGCGTCAAACCAAACATATAATACTTTTCCTTCTCCTCCAGGTACGGGCACTTTAATACCCCAGTCTAAATCACGTGTCACTGCTCTTGGCTGTAAACCACCTTCTATCCAACTTTTACATTGACCTACCACTGCAGGCCTCCAATCGTTGGCGTGCTCTTTTAAAATCCACTCGCGCAAAAATGCTTCATGTCTATTTAAAGGAAGGTACCAATGGGTTGTCTCTTTTTTGATCGGCGCTTGACCACTTAATGTACTTACCGGGTTGATCAATTCTTCTGGACTTAAGGTCTTGCCACATTTTTCACATTGATCCCCATAGGCTTCTTTATGTCCACAACTTGGACAGGTGCCTTTTATATATCGATCTGCTAAAAAAGTTTGTGCAGCTTCATCAAAATATTGTTCCGAAGTTTTGGTTTCTAAGTCCCCTTTCGCTTCTAAGTTTTTAAAAAATTCAGCAGCGGTTTCATGGTGCAATGGGTCACTGGTTCGATGGTAGATGTCAAAAGCAATCCCTAAGTCTTTGAAGTTCTGTTCAATGATAGGGTGGTACTTGTCAATTATTGCTTGAGCAGTAGTGCCTTCCTTGGTCGCTTGGATAGGGATTGCGGTACCGTGTTCATCACTTCCACATACAAAAACGACATCTCTTTTTTGTGCTTTTAAATAACGTACGTAGATGTCTGCAGGTAAATAAGCGCCAGCCAAATGACCAATATGCTTTAAACCATTGGCATAAGGAAGTGCAGCTGTAATCAAATATCTTTTAGGCGTGTTCATTCCTGCAAAAGTACTTAATATTGCGGTATGATTCAACCTCCTCAATTGATACCTGGTTCCACGATTGGACTAGTATGCCCTGCCGGTGCGATCCCTATGGAAAAAGTGACGATTGCAGCTGCTGTTCTGGAGTCATGGGGCTTTCAGGTGCGTATTGGGCAGACCGTGGGTACTAAATTTGGTCATTTTTCGGCCTCTGATAGGGATCGACAAAACGAATTGCAATCGATGTTAGACAACCCTGAAATCCAAGCCATTTTATGTGCTCGAGGAGGCTATGGATTAAGCAGGATTGTCAATGGGTTAGACTTTACAAAATTTAAAGCCCATCCAAAATGGGTGATTGGATTTAGCGATATAACCATCTTGCATGCGGCCATCCAACAACAAGGTTTTCAGAGTATTCATGGCCCTATGTCGGCTGCTTTTGGAAAAGGTGAAGCAGGCCTGCCTTATATTTTAGCCCTTAAAGAGATGTTGATGGGTAAGACACAGCCAGTGAAAGCGGCAGCAAATCCTGCGAATCAATTAGGCAATGCGGAAGGTGTTTTAGTAGGTGGAAATTTATGCCTCATTACGCATTTAATTGGAAGTAAAAATCAATTAATGACCAAAGGGAAAATTTTATGTATTGAAGATGTTGGGGAGCATCATTATAATGTGGATCGAATGCTTATTCAGTGCAAAAATGCCGGCCTATTCGAAGGATTAGCTGGTTTGGTCGTCGGAGGTTTTAGTGAGATGAAGGAGGATGCTAGCGAATTTGGCGAAACAGTCACGGAGATGATTCAGCGGCTAACGGAAGGGGCTAATTATCCAATCTGCTTTGGTTTTCCTGTCAGCCACGAATTAGAAAATATGCCTATACAGCTTGGAGCAAACTATCGATTAACTGTTTCGACAGATTCATCGGTTTTAACAAAAATCTAAAGCCTAGGATACATTAATACATTAAATTTGTATTCTAAATTGTATCCTATGTTAAAATCATTTTTATCTTTTATCACTATCATTTTGGCGGGCTTGCAACTTGTTGCAGCTCAATCTTATGTATTGTCTGGTATTGAAAAAACTGACAAAGACCAGATGCAATATGAAGTCTTAGGAAAAGTAGCGGGTAAGTATTGGATTTACAAAAACAATGACGGTATTGCCACTATTGCTCAATATAATGATCAAATGCAATTGGTGCAACAAAACGATTTATCCTTTTTGCCAAAAAATATCAATGCCATTGAGTTTATTACGAAAGCTGACAGAGTGTTTGCATTCTATCAATTTCAAGCAGCAACTACGATGTATGCAATGGTTGCTGAGCTAGACGAAAAAGCACAATTGGTAGAAGCGCCAAAATTGGTGGATACCGCAGAAAAAATCAGACCAGGAACGAGCACTAAAATCTTTAATTTAATTGAAAGTCAAGATCGATCTAAATTACTTTTATTCAGTGTGAATACAACAAACCCTGCTTCTATAAAAATAAAAGTAATCGCATTAAGTACCCCATTTGGTATATTAAATGAAGCAACAATAAGTATCAATGCACAAAATAAAAAAAGTCATTTGTCTGATTTTGCCATCGATAATAAAGGTAATTTATTTTGTTTACGCAATGTTGAACAACCGAAAGCGGCTCCTGTAGTGAGTTTATTGTATATGAGCGCAGATGGAGCAGAGGTGATTGAAACACCAATTGTAAACAATAGTTTATTGCTTGATGACATTCGTTTGAAAATTAATAATACCAATGGAACAGTATTGATTAATTCTTTTTATGCGACAGAAAAGAAAGGCGCTATTGAGGGGATGTATACTTTTGTTTGGGATATTGCTAATAAAACAAATCTATTAACCAACGCGAGTCGATTTACGGATGCGGTTAGAAATGCAGTGACAGACAAAAGAAATTTAAAAACTGCATTTGATGATTTTTACTTTGACCAGGTTCAGCCAGCTGCTGACGGAGGATTTACAGTCATAGCAGAAGCTGCAAAAACAAGTGCAAATAGAAATGTTTTTTCTAGATGGGATTATTTTTGGGGCGGTCCGTTTTACAATCCATTTATATTTAGTTATTGGAACAGGCCATTCGGATTTTACCCATGGGCTAGATTTGGCTGGGGTATGATGCGTCCTTGGGGTTGGGGCTGGGGTTTTGGATGGAATAGTTGGATGATGTCTCCATTCATTGGATTTGGATACCCTTCAGTTACTTATACTGCTGGCAAAGTGGCCATTTTAAAATTTGATGCAAAAGCAAATATTCAATCTGTTAAAACAATCGACAAGCAACAGTCAGACCTTAATGTTGACCAATTTATAGGATATGGTCAGGTTCATAATAATGCTGGAACCAACTTTTTATATTTTCAAAAATCAAAAGGAGTACGTCAGCTCGTTCATAGACAATTGACTACTTCTGGCGATTTGGTGCAAGGCAATCCTATTTTGTTGAAAGAAAAGCAAATTGAATGGATGCCAAGGTCTTTAAAGCAAGTGGGCGAAAAAGAAGCCATTTTGCCTTATCAAACGAAAGGGAAATTAGGGTTTGCTAAAATCTCTATCCAATAATTTATGGTATTCTTATTTAGGGACAGGTCCGATATTAATTTGCTTTTCCTAGTGGTTTTGAGTATCCTCGTGCATTTTCATTTTTATTGGGAAGCCCCTATCGTTATTGCCAATCCTTCGGATGGACTTTTGGCTTATTTGTTATTTCATTATATCCAACCTTTGTCGCCATTGGCTTTGATGGTGTTGTTTCATGTCATTGTGATCACACAAGCTTTGCGATTGAATATTTTACTGAGCAGATTCAAGATGTTCCAGCAAGTGAGTTACCTGCCTGCTTTCACCTTTGTTTTATTAACAGCCTTATTTCCTTTTTGGGACGCAATTAGCTCTGGATTAATAGCAAATGCCTTGATTATTTGGATTTTGGTCAAATTAAATCGTTTGTATGATCAAACCCAGCCAAAGACACTCGAATTTAATATTGGATTGATTGTTGGGTTCTCTATTTTATTATATGAACCCATTGCCATTTTAATTCCCGTAGTAGTTTTTGCTTTAGCAATTATCAGGCCTTTTAGATTGGCTGAATGGCTGGTCTTGATCATGGGTATCTTATTGCCCTTCTATTTCATTTTTACTTATGTTTTTTTAACGGATTCTGCCGCTGCATTTACTGCCTTTTTACCCAAATTGGATTGGAAGAATCCATTGGCTGGCTTGGAACTAAAAGCGGCTATTACTTTAATTTTTATTGCTATACAATTGTTAATAGGTATCTATTTTTGGCAAGCACAACAAAACCGCAATATCATCCAAGTTAGGAAGTATTGGGGAGTGATGCTTTTGACCCTGTTTTTGACCTTTTTTCAGCCCATTATATTCTCTACGCAAGCTTTATATGCCTCCGCCATTGTATTGGCTCCTTTGGCAAGTTTTATCTGCTATGGTTATGCAAGTCCCAAGCAGTTATTATTGCCCAATGTCTTATTTTGGATTTCAGCCGGCCTGATTGTGTATAACCACCTTTTATAAGTGAAGAATTTGCCCTTTTTGGGAGGACTTAATTAAGTACCTTTGTAGCTCAATTTTTACTCAATTTTAAGCTTACAACTATGAAATTTGGCGTACTGGTTTTCCCTGGTTCAAACTGTGATAGAGACATGCAAGATGCATTAGAAAAAGACCTTGGATTTGAGGTTCAAATGTTATGGCATAAAGACAGCGACTTGTCTCATTTTTCCACAGAAGATTGTATCGTACTACCAGGCGGATTCTCTTACGGAGATTACTTGCGTTGTGGCGCTATTGCAAAATTTAGTCCAATGATGCAATCTGTGATAGAATTTGCAAACAGAGGCGGTAAGGTTTTAGGTGTATGCAATGGTTTTCAAATTTTATGTGAATCAGGTTTATTGCCAGGTGCTTTATTACAAAATGCCAATCAACAATTTATTTGTAAAAATGTATTTATTAAAGCAGCTAATAGTGGACCACTTCAAATCCCAATCGCACATGGTGAGGGAAGGTATTTTGCAGACGAAGCAACTTTAGCTGAATTAGAAAAAAACAATCAAATCATTTTCCGTTACTGTGATGCGGAAGGTAATATTGGAGGAGCTGCTAATCCAAATGGGGCAATTCAAGATATTGCGGGCATCTGTAATGCCAATAGAAATGTATTTGGCATGATGCCGCATCCAGAAAGAGCGACCAATCCAGCTTTAAACAATACAGATGGCGTTCAAGTGTTTGAATTACTTGGCTTATTGAAGACAGTAACCGCTATCTAATTAAAATAGACTTTATGAAAAAAATATTTTTTACTTTATTCCTTTTGATCGCTGCTTTTCAAATGCAGGCTCAAAAATTGACACCTGTAAAATGGTCTTATCAAGCAGTAAAGACAGGAGACAAGCAATATAATATTGTGCTAACTGCTAATGTAGATGCACCATGGCATATCTATTCTCAATTTGTTAAAAAGGGACCTGTACCAACAACAGTGCAGTTTGCAAAAAACCCTTTAGTGGTTTTAAATGGAACAACAAAAGAACAAGGTAAATTAGAAAAAAAATTGGATAAAAACTTTGGCGCAGTAATAGGTTCTTTTGGCGGCAAAGTGCAATTTGTTCAAGCTATTACTTTAAAAGTAGCTACCAAAACAAAGTTGACTGGAACAATCGAATACATGGTTTGTAATGAGGAAAGATGTTTACCTCCAACCAAACAAAGTTTCGAAGTAGATATCCAATAAAATTGTTTCAAACCTCATCGCAAAAGACTTTTGCTATCTTATACCATGCGTCATTTAATCGTAACCATTAGTGCATTTTTTTTGACTTTGTTGCAATTGCAAGTGCATGCACAAACACAAGCGGATAGCATTGCTACTGCAAGTGTCAAAATCAAACCTGTGAATGATTCTGTATACACCATCAAGGTGAATATTCAGCTTCAAAATGGTTGGAAAGCATATGACGCCAATGCAGAAGAAGGGTTAGAAGCGCCTAATTTAAAGTTTAGCTTAGAGACCGCCTTACCATTCAATGATGCAAAATTTACTAATGCATCTATAGCCGATAATGATGTTTTATTTAATAAAGCAAAAAGCTTCAAAGATAATTTCGAGTTTTTTCAAGACATCAAAATCAAGGGATTCCAACCGGATAGTTTAAGAGGGGTTGTAGCCATGAATGTGGGTAAAGGGAAAGAGTTTTATATTTTAGAATTACCAATTGCGCTCCCTTTGTATTATGGACAAAAAGGAAGCCAATTTAAAATCTTATTACCAGAAGCTGCACGCAATGCACCAGCAAATGCCTGTGGTGCAACCACTGCGGCAACAACAGAAGCCAATGGGGCTTGGGGGGTATTTTTATTAGGGTTTCTTGGAGGGTTGATCGCCTTAGTGACGCCTTGTGTATTTCCTATGATTCCAGTAACAGTCTCTTTTTTTACTAAGAGATCAAAAACAAGAAAACAAGGTATTCAAAATGGTTTATTATACGGCTTAAGTATATTCTTGATTTATGTTTTAGCAAGTGTGCCTTTTCATATTGTAGGAAATGTACAACCAGAAATTTTCAATAGTATATCAACTAATGCTTGGTTAAACATTGCTTTTTTTGCCATTTTTATATTTTTCTCTATTTCTTTCTTTGGCTATTTTGAAATTAGTTTACCATCTGGCATTGCTAATAAGGCAGATGCAAAAAGTGGGCTAGGAAGTTTAGGCGGTATCTTTTTTATGGCCATTACGCTTGCCATTGTTTCCTTTTCATGTACAGGTCCCATATTAGGTACCTTATTAGTGGGTTCTTTACAAGGCGGTGCATGGGCCTTAACACAGGGTATGGCAGGATTCGGCTTGGCTTTGGCTTTGCCATTTACATTGTTTGCCATCTTCCCACAATGGTTGCAGAGTTTGCCAAAGTCTGGCGGCTGGTTGGATACGGTGAAAAAAGTATTGGCATTTGTAGAACTGGCTTTAGCGTTTAAATTCTTATCCAATGCAGATTTAGTGCAACATTGGGGTTTATTAAAAAGAGAAGTATTTATAGGTATTTGGATTTTAATTAGCTTAGGTTTAAGTGCGTACTTGTTTGGTTTCTTATTATTACCACATGATGTAAAAGGGGCAAAGATTGCGCTAGGTAGAAAATTAATGGGCTTACTTTCATTGGGATTCGCTTTGTATTTAGGCGCAGGTTTGATGCCTCAAAATGCGAATAATTTAAAATTATTAAGTGGATTCCCACCACCAACTCATTATAGTTTATTTGCAACAGACAGCACGGGGCATGGATTAAAAGCAGACGTAGTCAACGACTATACAAAAGCATTGTCTATGGCTAAAGCACAACAGAAACCTATTTTGATTGACTTTACAGGATGGGCTTGTGTGAATTGTAGAAAAATGGAAGAACAGGTATGGACAGACCCTGCAGTGCAAAGCTTTATCAAAGAAAACTTTATCCTCTTGTCTTTATATGTGGATGACCGAGCGAATCTTCCAGTATCAGAGCGTTTTATTTATACGACACAAGGTGGACAGAAAAAACAAATCAATACGGTGGCAGATTTATGGGCTACTTTTGAGACAGAAAATTTCAATCAATCTTCTCAACCATTGTATGTAGTATTAAGTCCGGATGAAGAACTACAATCTAATCCAATTGGGTACACTCCAGACATACAACAATATTTGAACTGGTTAAAATGTAGCGCAGGTAAGAAGTAAAATGTATGAATGTCCTATATGCTATAGCACAAGAAAGGCCCCAATTGGGGCCTTTCTTGTGGGGGAAATATCAGTCAATTCAGTCAACTACATAGTCATACCACGCTCGTTCATCATCTTTCTTAAGTTGATCAATCCATAACGCATTCTTCCTAAAGCAGTGTTGATACTGCAGTTGGTTAAAGTGGCAATTTCTTTGAAACTTAAATTTGCATAATGTCTTAATACAATAATCTCTCTTTGTTCTTCTGGCAATAAGTCTACTAATTCTTGAATATTCTTATGCGTTTGAGCTCTTGTCATTTTATAATCTGCAGAATGATCGGTATGCTTGATCACTTCAAATATATCTTGGTCATCGCTTGTTTTAATAACAGGGGTGCGCTTTACTTTTCTAAAATGATCTACACAAAAATTATGTGCGATACGCAATGCCCAAGGAAGAAACTTGCCTTCTTCGGCATATTTTCTTTGCTTTAGGTTGTCAATAATTTTAATAAAAATTTCCTGGATTAAATCTTCAGCTAGGTAGCTGTCTTTTACCATAAATAAAATGGTGTTGAAGATTTTTTCTTGGTAACGATCAATCAATGCATCGAAAGCACGGGTATTGCCTCCTTGGAAAGATTGAATCAATTCGTTGTCTGTCAGTTCAACTACTTTGTTCATGTTTGTTTTTTAAAGGTTGTTCTTAGGTTAGGTAGTAGGGGCTACCTGGGATTAGTATTGGAAAATTACTAGCTTATTGTAACCGTTTCGTAATTGTGGGAAACAAGAAATTTGTTTCAAGGATATCCACATCCCATTTATTCAAATAATATTCGCTCCCAACACAACCAATTACGCCGCGATGGTGTTATTTTGTAGTATGGCTGTAACTAAGAAAGGACAAGAAAAAAAGGACCAAGATACCATTGAAGTGGTGGGTGCAAGGGTACATAACCTAAAGAATGTATCGGTGGCGTTTCCAAGGAATCAATTAATCGTGGTGACAGGGGTTTCTGGGAGTGGGAAGTCCTCTTTAACCATTGATACCCTATTTGCAGAGGGTCAAAGACGATATGCGGAGAGTTTGTCCTCTTACGCTAGACAATTTATGTCTAGGATGGGCAAGCCAGATGTGGATTATATCAAGGGATTATGTCCTGCCATCGCTATCGAACAAAAAGTGACTACCCGTACCCCAAGAAGTACAGTGGGTAGCATGACAGAAATTTATGAGTATTTGAGGGTGTTGTTCGCAAGAATCGGCAAGACCTATTCTCCTATTAGTGGTAAAGAAGTAAAGAAGCAGGATGTGCAGGACGTATTGTCCTTTATTGAAAAAGGAAAAACGGGCGATAAGATGGTGATGTTGGTTGCCTTTAAACAACACGCCAAAAGAGATATTCAAGAGGAGCTCAATATCCTTATGCAAAAAGGGTTTGCACGTATTTATTTAAGGGCGCCTAAAACAGCGCCAGTTATATTAAGAATCGAAGATGCATTGGCTTGGACTAAAAAAGAGTTGCAACAAAATTTCAAAGACAAGGAAATTTATATTTTAATAGATCGTATCGTTGTCAAAACTTTTGAAGAGGAGGACATACACCGTTTGACAGACTCTATTGGTACCGCATTTTACGAAGGAGAAGGGATTGTGTGGGTAGAGCAAAACGAGACGAACTTAGTAAGTTTTAATAATAAGTTTACACTGGATGGGATTGAATTTGATGAACCAAGTCCCAATTTATTTTCCTTTAATAATCCTTATGGTGCTTGTCCAACCTGTGAAGGCTATAGCCAGGTACTCGGGATAGATGCCAACTTAGTGATCCCTAACCCACACTTATCGGTGTATGATGGCGCTGTTGCCCCATGGAAAGGAGAAAAATTGTCTTGGTGGAAAGATCAGTTTGTGAAGGAAGCGGGTAAAGCAGGATTCCCAATCCACCAACCTATCCTTAAATTAACGAAAGCAAAATTGGAGCAGCTTTGGAAAGGAGTGGGCAAAGCTTATGGGATAGACGATTTCTTTAAAGACGTGGAAGCCCATTTATATAAAGTACAGTTTAGGGTTTTATTGAGTAGGTACCGTGGCAGAACCAATTGCCCCGATTGTCAAGGATATCGTTTACGCAAAGAAGCCTTGTATGTGAAGATCTCGGATCAGCATATAGGTCAATTATGCGCGATGCCAGTCAAAGATTTGCAAATTTGGTTCAAACAATTAAAGTTAAGTCAAACCGATACAGAGATTGCAAAGCGCGTGTTAATGGAAATAGAACAACGCATTCAAACCTTAATGGATGTGGGTTTAGGTTATTTAACTTTAAGTCGTTTGGCCAATAGTTTGAGTGGAGGAGAAAGTCAAAGAATTCAATTAACAAGATGCTTGGGCAGTAACTTAACCAACTCTTTATATATTTTGGACGAGCCATCCATTGGTTTGCATTCAAGGGATACCGAAAGATTAATCAAGGTCCTACAAAATTTAAGAGACCTTGGCAATACAGTAGTGGTGGTAGAGCATGACGAACAAATTATGCGTGAAGCCGATCATATTATTGACATGGGACCTTTGGCAGCGCATTTAGGCGGAGAAGTGGTCGCTGTGGGCAATGCAGTGCAGTTGATGAAGGATAAAAATAGTTTAACAGGTAAATATTTAAATGGAACGCTTTCTATCCCAATTCCAGCAAAAACAAGGTCTGCAAAACATACCATACAATTAGAAGGTGCGTTTTTACATAATTTAAAAAACATTGATGTGCAATTTCCATTGCAATGTTTGACAGTGGTGTCTGGTGTAAGTGGTAGTGGAAAAACGACTTTAGTGAAACAGGTTTTGTACAATGCATTATTAGATGCCAAACAATTACCAACAGAAATTAAAGGTGGATTTAGTGCGATCAAAGGAGACTTGCATTTATTTGACCAAATAGAAATGGTGGATCAAAATCCAATTGGTAAATCTTCTAGAAGTAATCCTGTTACCTATATCAAAGCGTATGATGCGATTAGAGATATCTATTCAAAACAAGCTTTGTCAAAAATTAGAGGCTTCTTGCCAAAGCACTTTTCTTTCAATGTGGATGGAGGAAGATGTGATACTTGTAAAGGAGAGGGAGAGCAATTGGTAGAGATGCAGTTTTTAGCGGATGTGCATTTGGTTTGCGAGGACTGTGGTGGAAAAAGATTTAAAGAAGCAGTTTTAGAAGTTCAATACAAAGGAAAAAACATACACGACGTTTTGGAGATGAGTGTAGATGAGGCTATTGAATTTTTCAAAGACGAAAAAAATGTAGTACTAGCAATTAGTCCATTGCAAGAAGTGGGTTTGGGTTATGTGAAATTGGGACAGAGCAGTAGCACTTTAAGTGGTGGAGAAGCACAGCGTGTTAAATTAGCAAGTTTCTTAGGCAAGGGTAAAGCAAGTAGTAAGATGTTATTCATCTTTGATGAGCCTACAACTGGTTTACACTTTCATGATATCCATAAATTATTAAAAGCTTTTAATGCCTTAATCGATCAAGGACATTCTTTGATTGTAGTAGAGCACAATACAGATATTATTAAGTCAGCAGACTGGGTCATTGATATGGGGCCAGAGGCCGGGGTCAATGGAGGCACTGTTGTTTATGCTGGTGTTCCTTTGGGATTGGCCAAATCTAAGGCCTCTCAAACTGGGAGGTACTTAGTCTAAACTACTTCTAGAAACGGGTTTACTGGGGTAATGGCAGCTGCTTAACCGAAGATTTCTTCCTATTTATTTGTTTAACTAAATATTTAGTTATAATATTGACTAAGAAATTAGTTATAAAAGCAAATATTCTAATATGAAGAAGCTCACTCAAGCCGAAGAACAAATTATGCAAGCCTTATGGTCTTTAGATCAAGGCGGTTATATTAAAGATATTTTAGAGGCCTTGGAAGCACCTAAGCCACATCATAATACAGTGGCAACCTTATTGAAAATTTTAGTAGAAAAGGAGTTCGTTGGAATTCAGAATCCGAATAGAAATAATTTTTACCATCCATTAGTGAGTAAAGCTGCCTATTCTGGTAAAAGAATCGAAGGCTTAACTGAAAGTTATTTCGAAGGCTCTTATGCAAATGTTGTTTCCTTTTTAGTAGATAAAAAACAAATGTCGATCCAAGATTTAGAATTGCTTTTACAACAACTAAAAAACAAGAGCCATGACTAGTGCATTTGGCTATAAAAATTTTATCTAATCCTATCTGCGCTCTTTACCAATTTCTCGTCTTGGTAAATTTTATAACATGCAATCAGTTGCAATACTGGAATTAAAAATAAAGCTGCTGATACCAGTGTAAAGCCGCCACCTGGATGTGCTTTCACAATGGTATAAATAAAATAACCAACTAAACCAGATAATAAGAAGTTTGCTAAGGTTACTTTTAATTGCAACATTCGATTGCCATATAAAAAGATGCTAATAAAAGACAAGCAAGCGCTAAATGCTAGGCCAATTAAAGTAGTGTATTGGTCTGCGCCAGTCAGTTCTAGTGCATTTGGTACTGGTGTATAATAAAATGGAAATTTCAATATCAAAAATGCAGCTGCACTAGCAATCAGTAACCATAGGGTTTGAATTCTTTGTATCATGGTTTAAAGTTAATGGTTTATCCTAACTCTGGGTACAATACAAATTGCTCCATAAATTTATTCACTTCTTTCTTTGTGTTGGCTAATACAGTTTCATTGTCTGCATTCATCAATACAGTATCAATGGCGTCTACTACAAATGGGATATGTCCTTCGTTCATGCCTCTTGTGGTAATTGCGGCTACGCCAAAACGAATACCAGAAGTTACAAAGGCAGACTTATCGTCATAAGGCACCATGTTTTTGTTTGCAGTAATATCGGCCATGCCTAAAACCTGTTCTGCTTTTTTACCGCTGATATTTTTATTTCTTAAGTCAATCAACATTAAATGATTGTCTGTACCGCCGCTGATAATTTCATATCCTTTAGCAACAAAAGCAGCAGCCATTGTTCTTGCATTTGTTTGAACTTGCTTTTGATACACCATGAATTCATCTGATAAAATTTCTCCGAATGCAATAGCCTTCGCGGCAATTACGTGCTCCAAAGGTCCACCTTGTGTACCTGGGAATACAGCCATGTCAATCACGTTAGACCATAATCTTAAGTTTCCTTTTACATCTTTAAGTCCTAAGGTATTCTCGCCGTCCTTTGCCATCATAATGACACCACCACGAGGTCCACGTAATGTTTTATGTGTGGTAGAAGTTACAAAATGACAATGGTTAAATGGAGAGCTTAGTAATCCTTTTGCAATTAAGCCTGCTGGGTGCGCAATATCTGCTAATACAAATGCACCCACTTCGTCTGCTACTTTACGTATACGTGCATAATCTATATCTCTACTATAAGCACTTGCACCGCAAATAATTAATTTCGGTTTGTGTGTTCTAGCTTGACTTTCTAACATTTCGTAGTCAATCAATCCAGTTTCTTTTACCACGCCATAAAAATGTGGTTGGTAAGTTTTACCAGAAAAATTCACAGCACTTCCGTGCGTTAAGTGACCACCCATGCTTAAATCTAAACCAAGGATTGCATCACCTGGTTGTAAGATGGCTAACATCACTGCCGCATTCGCTTGTGCGCCACTATGTGGTTGCACATTGGCATATTCTAATCCAAACACTTCTTTTAATCTGTCAATAGCTAATTGTTCTGTTTTATCTACAATCTCACAACCACCATAATACCTTCTGCCTGGATACCCTTCGGCATATTTATTCGTCATTACACCACCCATTGCTTGCATTACTTGTAAGCTTGTAAAGTTCTCAGAAGCAATTAATTCTATGCCGCGTCTTTGACGTGCTAATTCTTGATTGATAATGTCGAAAACAAGGGTATCTCTTTTCATAAGTATATTTTGTAAATGATGGTGCAAAATTAATCCATTATCAGCCCTGCCCCAAGCTTTCTTTCAACAGTTATGCGTAGGAATATCCACATTTGTTGACTCTTTTGTTTAATTCTTATATTTGAATGGGATATTATGGCTTTAACTAACAGTTATTTGCTATTTTTACCCTCCCCTAAAAATACGAATTGAATGAAGGCGATAATACCGGTTGCAGGCGCAGGAGCGAAATTAAGACCACATACTTATACTCAACCAAAGGCGTTGATTCCAATAGCGGGTAAAACAATCTTAAGTTTTATTGTGGATCAATTGAAGGCGGAAGGTATCGATGAATTCATTTTTGTGGTAGGTTATTTGGGAGAGAAAATTCAAGATTATATAGAGCAAACTTATCCCAATTTAAAGACGCATTTTGTACACCAAAATGACCGTCAAGGAACGGCGCATGCCATTCAATTAGCACAAAATATTGTGGGGGGAGACGAAGTTTTTATAGCCTTAGGAGATACCATTTGTGAATACGATATTAGGGAGGTTTTAGATAGCCCTTGTAGTATGTTAGGGATTCAGAAAGTAGATGACCCAAGACAATTTGGGGTAGCCGAAATCAATGAAGAAGGAGTGATTGAGCACGTAGTAGAGAAACCTTCTATTCCAAAAAGCAACCATGCCCTGGTTGGTTTGTATAAAATAAAAGAATCAAACACCTTGTTTGAATGTTTTCAGCAATTGGTCAATGATAATATCAAGTCCAATGGTGAATACAATTTAACAGATGCGTTGGATTGCATGATCAAAAAAGGCGTACAATTTAAATCCTTCAAAGTAAAGAATTGGTTTGATTGTGGTAAAAAAGAAACTTTATTGGAAACCAATGCCATGTTGCTTAAAAAGTCTGGCGGGTATGCAATCAACCCTGAATTATATACCAATAGCATTATCATTGCGCCAGTTAGTATTGCAGATGGTTGTATTATTGAAAATTCAATCATTGGTCCACATGTAACGATTGGCAACAACACAACAATCAAAAGTTCCATTGTAAAAGATAGTATTATTGGCTCTTTCACTTCGCTTGACGAAGTGGTATTGGACAATTCATTGATAGGAAGCGATGCCGCTATCAAAGGCATGAGTCGTACTTTAAATATTGGAGACAATACCGAAATTGATTTCGGTTAGGCCTTATGTATTAAAGTAGAGTTCCCTTGTGCCACACAGGTTAATACTAAATCATTGATACATACATGTGCAGGTGTATTGGCTACAAACCAAATCGTATCTGCAATGTCTTCTGGTTTAAGTGGTGTGTAACCAGCATATACTGCTTTTGCTTTTTCAGCATCTCCTTTAAAACGAACTAAAGAAAAATCAGTTTCAACTGCTCCAGGATGTATTGCTGTTACCTTTACTTGGTTTTGTAATAAGTCAATTCTTTGTGCTTTGCTAATTGCATCAACTGCATGCTTTGTTGCGCAATAAATATTACCATCCTTATACACTTCTTTAGCAGCTGTACTGCCAATATTAATAATATGTCCTTTCTCTTTTATTAGATTCGGCAAAACCGCTTTAGAAGCATACAATAAACCTTTTACATTCGTATCAATCATGGTTTCCCAATCTTCTAAATTCGCTTGTTCAAAAGAGTCTCTTCCAAGGGCTAAGCCGGCATTGTTGACTAAAATATTGATCGCCTGCCATTCGGTAGGTAAATTTTGCAAATTAGCAAAGACTGCATTTTTATCTTGAATGTCAAAAGCTAAGCATAAAGTTTTGACACCATAACTGGTTTCAAGCGATTTGGCTAATTCGTCTAATTTTTCTTTTCTTCTTGCAGTTAAAATTACATTCCAACCACCTGCTGCAAATTTTGTTGCGATTGCTTTTCCAAAACCTGCACTTGCTCCTGTAACTAATATAATTTTTGACATATAATATTTTTAAACTTAAATATAAATTTAGGCGTTTTTGATAAAGGTTTGAATAAATTGATTCACTTGATCTGGTGCTTCCAACATGCCCATGTGACCCACTCCATTTAACACTAAACACTGATGGGGAGGTAATTGTTTAATTTGTTCTAAACTATCTTCAATTGGCACAGCCAAGTCTTCGGTTCCAGCAAGCATCCATAATGGGATCGAAGCCTGCTGAAGTAAATGTGTTAGGGCTTTTCTGTTACGCATAGCAAATACAAATTGGATCATTGCTTCCTTGCTAATCTCAGAGCCACTATCTATAACATCTTGTATAATACCGGGGTTATTTTTCTTAAACTCATTTGAAAATAAGTTTTGCGTTGCTGTCTCAAGGTATTTGGATACGCCCCATTCTTCTATAAATTCTGCCACTTTCATCCTACTTGCTTTTTTGGCTTCATTGTCTTCATAAGTGGTCGAATGAACAAGTAATAATCCTTGCACATGATTGATATAGTAATCGGCAAAAGATAATCCGATATAGCCACCCATGCTATGTCCTGCGATGTAATAATGTTCGATTTTTAGATGATGCATTAATTCATGCAGCACTTCTACATACATTCTAATGTTAGGTGCATGACTATGGTGCAAGGTTAGCGGCTTGCATTGCACCCCTGGTATATTGGGTGCAATCACTCTATATTTTGAAGCCAAAAAATCAATTTGATGCTTCCAAATGCAATGGTCTTCTCCAAATCCATGAATGAGTAAAATTGTTTTTTCACCTGCACCGGCGTCAAAATAGGAGAGTTGATCTACTCCGTAATCGAAATGGTGCGTTGTCAGTCTAATTGAATTTTGCATCTGTCCCTCTTTTGATCAATCTGTAATGTAAGAACAAGGAAAGGAGTAATAACAAGTATACTGAAACAGAGAAAGATTGTGGTAACCAATAGCTTGTTAATAATAGTAGGGTAGAGACAATTAAAAATAGGCGCCCTAAATAACCTGCCCATACAGGACGAACAAAGTAACATAGGAGTGCAACCCAATACAATGGATGTAGCCAAATAAGGTTATAGTTTTCATGGCATGCCGTATGTAAAGAAAACAAGCTCATATACAGCACTAGTAGACCGCCTAGTCCAAAAAGGAACAATAAAACAATGTCAAAAAATTTCGCTGATAGTACGGACAATCTAGCATTCCATTTTGAAACAAACAAGTAGATCAAAAAGAAGCCAATAATAAAATAGATTGGATTGGAAGGTTTACTTGAAGTTGGTTTTGAGAAATCATACAATGCTGTTCTACTGATCCAATTAGGTTGAGCAGCAATTTGGTCATGCAATAAGTTAGGAAGGAATCCGGCTTCTAAAGCAGAGGGCGCTTTATCTGACACTGCACCTAATAATAAATCTATACCAAGTCCGATCCAAGGAATACCTTGTTGATAAGGCGCTTCTACCACATGGGTCCTAAAACTTTTGAGGGTAGAAGGGGATGCTTGATTGGATGTAAATTGATACAGGCCGTCTTTTACGCGTGTTGTACAATTGTCGCTTATGAAATTGTATAAATAATAACGATTATTACTTTCCAGATTTTTCAGTAAAGCGTTTTGCCATTTTATTTTTTCGGCATTGGTTAAGGAAAGTACTTGCTCATTGATACTTCTGCCTTCGTATTGGTATTCCAATAAGAAATTTTGAAAATAATCCGCCGATAAGAAATAGTTTAGATTTCCCTTTACAAATTCAGCTAAAAAATTAGGAGTATTAAAATCAAATGTACCAAAATTATAGACGACGTCTGTTTGCTTGACTGAATCTACAATTCTGATAGCAGTATGTCCCCAAGCGGTATAAACATCTTCGCCTGGCGCACAAGTTAAAATACTGATTTGAAGGGCTGTCTTTGTGCTATCCTGTGCATATATCTCACTCGTACTGCTCCCCAAAAAGGATAACAAAAAAAACATTTGTAAACATAGTTTACGCATGGGATCTATTTATAAGTGTAACTTATTTTCGGCTATAGTTTGGCGATTCCTTCGTGATATCAATATCATGCGCATGGCTTTCTCTCATGCCGGCATTGGTGATTTGAACGAAAGTAGCGTTTTGTAAATCTTTCACTGTCTTCGCACCACAATAACCCATACCTGCTTTTAATCCACCCACAAATTGATAAATGATTTCGCCTAGCGTACCTTTATAAGCAACTCGACCTTCAATCCCCTCTGGAACAAATTTCTTAGCATCTGCACCTTCTTGGAAATAACGATCGCCACTGCCTTGAGACATGGCACCTATACTGCCCATGCCACGGTATCCTTTGAACTTTCTTCCTTCGTAGATAATTGTTTCACCTGGACTTTCTTCAGTTCCTGCAAAAATGCTACCCATCATCACGCAATTGGCGCCTGCTGCTAAAGCTTTTACCATATCGCCAGTATAACGAATACCACCATCTGCAATGATTGGAATATTTTTTCCTTTCAACGCTTTGGCTGCTTCCATGATCGCTGTTAATTGAGGTACCCCTGCGCCTGCTACGATTCTAGTGGTACAAATTGAACCTGGACCAATACCCACTTTCACTGCATCAGCACCTGCTGCAGCTAATGCCAATGCGCCTTGGCCAGTTGCAACATTTCCTGCAATGACTGGTAGGTTTTTAAAATTCTTTTTGATCAGCTTCAATGCTTCAATCACGCCTTTGCTATGTCCATGGGCACTATCTAATGAAACAATATCAACACCTACACTTTGTAATGCAGCTGCACGATCTAACACATCTTTCGTGATTCCTAATGCGGCACCTACTAATAAGCGACCAATAGGATCTTTAGCTGCATTAGGGAATGCAGATACTTGTAAAATATCTCTATAAGTGATTAAGCCAATTAATTTACCTTGTTTGTTAACGACAGGTAATTTTTCAATTTTATATTGACGTAATATTTTTTCTGCTTTCTTTAAATCTGTTCCTTCTGGCGCAATGATCAAATTTTCTTTGGTCATTACTTCGCTGATCTTTCTCTTACGATCTGTTTCAAAACGTAAATCACGATTGGTAAGGATGCCCACAAGTTTGTGGTTTTTGTCTACAATAGGAATACCGCCAATCTTATTATCACGCATTAAGTTCAATGCGTCACCAATTGTAGCACTGACTTCTAATGTGATAGGATCAACGATCATGCCACTTTCACTACGCTTTACTTTACGAACTTGTTCCGCTTGGCGTTCGATAGACATGTTTTTGTGTAAAATACCAATACCGCCTTCTCTAGCTAATGCAATAGCTAATTGCGCTTCGGTTACTGTATCCATTGCTGCAGACAATACTGGCACATGCAATTTGATATGCTTGGTCAGTTGTGCGTGGATATTTACTTCGGAAGGGAGGATTTCGGAATAGGCGGGCATTAATAATACATCATCAAATGTCAAGCCTTGTCCAAAAATGCGGGAGGTAGAATTTCTTGTTGCCATAGGCAAAGATATGGCAAGCCAATATTTAGGCAAAATCCTTTTTAGCGAATACTGTAAAAAGCGCCTCCGTGCGGGAGGATTAGGCCGTTCATTTCGAGGGTTAATAAATGCGTGGAAAGCAATCCTATATTGAGCTTGAACTGATTAGCGAGCTCGTCACGATGAATTGGGCCTTTTTTTGCGATTTGGTCTAAAATTTCAATACAAATGGGTGAAACTGAAAAGGGAAGCGGTTTTTGGATATTTTTTGGGCTTTTTAATGCAGCCCAACCCAGACTCTCTAATAATTGACTTGGGCTTTGATACACTTGAGCCGTATTGGATTGTAATAAGGCAAGGCAGCCGCTACTTTTTAAATCTGTTATCCTGCCTGGAACAGCAAAGACCTCTCTATTATAGCCTCTAGCTAAACCAGCCGTAATTAAACTACCACCTTTTGTGTCGGATTCAATGACAATGGTTGCATCCGACATGCCAGCGACAATTCTATTCCTTTTTGGAAATTGAAAAGGTAGGGGTGCAGTCTCTGTTGGGTTTTCTGTAAGTAGGCCTCCATAGTCCATCATTTTTTTTGCTAATCGTTGATGTTGATTTGGGTAGATAGCATCTAAGCCTGTTGCGGTCACACCCCAATTGGGTATTTTTAATTGACATGCTTTTTGATGCACGAGACCATCAATACCAAGTGCTAAACCGCTTACAATTCCTAAGTTCAAATAAGCAAGGCCTTCAACTAATTCTTGAATTACTTTATCTGCATAAAGGCTGTGGTTTCTAGTGCCAACAATACTCACTAAACAAGGCAGGTTCCATTTTTTAGAACCTTTTGAAAATAAAATTGTGGGCGCATCATCACATTGAAATAAACGATTAGGATAAATGGCATCTTCCATAAATGTCGAATCAATCCCAAGTTTAGTCATGGTTTGAATTTCTGCAGATGCTGCTTTTAATGGCCATGCAGCCATGATAGCTGGGCGAAAATCGCCTTCAATGCCTTTAAAGGCAGTTTCACCTTTCTGTCTTTCATTATATATAGCGCATGCAGAACCGAAGTATTTAATTAAAGCAGTACGAACATAATTATTGATGCCCTGGATTTGTGAAAAAGCAATGGCGTATAAAAGAGCATTATTCATGCAATGAAAATCCTTAGAAATACATTGTAGAAATCAAGTATTAATACCCGATTTTTCTGTTTTATAGCAGTACTTAGAAAATTATTGAAGTGTAATCGTAAAGCTTGTTCTTCTATTTCTTGCCCTGCCTGCTTCATTTGTATTATCCGCAATGGGCTGAGTAGATCCCAGTCCTTTTGTTTGTATGCGCATTGCGGCAATGCCTTTTTCGATTAAATATTTAGCAATAGATTCAGCTCTTTGCAGTGATAATAAATTATTTTGCGCGACTGTTCCAGTATTATCTGTATGACCTTCGATTAAAATAGTTGCATTCTTAGTATTCATTAAATAAGAAGCTAAGGCATCTAATTCCACCCCAGAGATTGCTCGTAATGTTGCCGAATTGGATTCAAAATAAACCTGGTTGAATGTTTTTGAAAATATTTTTTCAATTGGTTGTAGTGTAAAGCTGAAAGTCTTTCCAGCCATAGCTTTAACCGTATCCATGGGTAGTATATTGGAACTATAATCATGCCCAGCACTATTTATTTTTAACCCAAGGCTATCAAAATAAGGGAGCGCTAAAAGGAATTGTCCCATACTATCCACTTTCATTTCCATAATTGGATAACCAGAAGCAGGATCAACTAATTCAAGATCAGCAGCAATTGTTTTTTTTGTGATCGCATCTACAATTTCTCCTTTGATATACCAGGTTTTAAATGCCCTTGTTTTTTCTGCTAAAGTAATTTTGTAGATATCCAATTCACCTCTGCTATCCACTCGATCACTTGCTATATAAGCGGTCGCGCCATTGCTACTCACAGCGATACTACCTTCGTTATCAAAAGTATTAATTGGATAACCAAGGTTGATTGGTTCGGTCCAATTGCCATCCATTTTTTTTCTGCTCACATATATATCTGAGCCGCCAAAACCAGGATGGCCATTGCTTGAAAAATATAAACTCTGGTTGTCTGCATGTATAAATGGGGTTTGGTCATCTCCTTTTGTATTGATGGTGGGGCCAAGGTTGATGGCTTCTTCCCAATACCCTTTTTCATTTTTATAAGCGACATAGATATCTATCCCTCCATAGCCATCGGGACGATTACTTGCAAAATAAAGGGTTTTACCATCTGGAGCGATACTAGGCGCACTCTCCCAATAATCACTATTAATGCGTTGACCAAGATTGGTTGGTGTAGACCATCCCCAGGGCGTTCTCTTTACTTTATAAATATCATATCGTCCGTAACCTTGCTCTGCATAATCTGCAGCGTAGTAGAGCGTTTGTAAGTCTGCACTTAAACTCATGCTTCCTTTTTTTGCTGCAAAATTTAAGGTATCAGATAAGGGCAGGGCAGCTGAAAATTCATGCATACCCATAGCGCTTACATAAAAATCTTCTCTGTTTAAATTTAACCTGCGCATGAATAAAAATAAACTGTCTTGAATGCTCACGGTCGGAAAGTATTCAGATGCGGGGCTATTTATGCTATCCCCCATATTGTTGATTGTAATCTCAGGGGCGATGGTTTGTGTGCTTGCATACGCAGCTACAGCATAAAGGGACTGTGCTTTTTCTTTAAGATAAACAGGAAGCTTATTTTGTTGAATAGATGCTGCTAATAATTTTTCTGCATCCTCATATTGTCCAAGACTAGCATACGCCATACCTTGTTTCACAATAAATGGTAGCGCTGCAGCACTGTCTCTTTTTTGTATCCAATTGAAATAAGTGATCGCAGCTTGAAAGTTTTTATTTTCAAAATGAACTTGGAATAAAGCTATAATTGGGTCAAGGTATTGACTGTCTTTTGCAGCAGCTGTAGTAAAGCATTGTATTGCTTTTTTGGATTCATTTCTTTCTAAAGCCATTAAGCCAGCTTCATATTGTTGAATGGCTTGTTTCGATTGCGCAAATAGGGTAGTGCTGCAAGATAAAATGCATATAAGCATGGCTGCAACGCCTATCTGGTATCGTTTTAATAAATACATCTTATCCTAAAGGTACTATAAGAACTTGAATGGACTATGGTACTTGTATGTACTTGTGTAATTGTGCACTCAACTCCCAGCTTGGATTCAATTTAATATAATCAATCACCAGTGGCGTCATGGCATCGGACTTGTCCCATTCTGGTTGTAAATATTTTTTACAACCTATTTGAATATCTTTTTCAAAAGAATTGGCCCATTCGAAATCTGATTTATTAAAGACCACTACTTTTAATTCATCTGCTGCTTTAACCGCTTCAGGTAAGGGTGCTTTAAATTTTTTAGGTGATAAACAAACCCAATCCCAGCTACCACTCATAGGGCTAGAGCCAGACGTTTCGATATGTGTTTGAAAACCCGCTACTTTTAAAGCCGTCGTTAATGGATCAAGCATATGTAATAAGGGCTCACCACCTGTAACAATCGCAATACGACTTGGATGTGCTTTTGCTGTCGCTACAATTTCTTCTATTGTTAAAACAGGATGTTTACTTGCGTCCCAACTATCTTTAACATCACACCATACACATCCCACATCACATCCTGCGAGGCGAATAAAAAACGCTGCTTTACCCTGATGGTATCCTTCCCCTTGTAAGGAGTAAAACATTTCCATTACTGGATAAGAATGTGTTGTATTCAATATGCTTGATTTATAAGCCTTGGTAGGCTTTCATGGTGTTTTTTAATAATCCTGCGATGGTCATTAATCCTACACCACCTGGCACTGGGGTCACTGCTGATGCTACCGTAATAGCAGATGCATAATTTACATCTCCTTTAATTCTAAAACCTTTTGCTGCTGATGGATCTGTCACTCTGGTGATGCCAACGTCAATAATAACTGCACCTGGTTTGATCATGCTCGCGTCAACAAAATCGGGTATGCCAACGGCTACTACAATGATGTCTGCTTTAGAGCAAAGTTCAATTAAATCATCCTTAGGAGTGTGTCGATGACAACAAGTCACTGTGCAATTACCTTGTGGATGTTCGGCGCTTAATAAGATGCTCATTGGCCTTCCTACAATATTACTACGGCCAATCACTACAGCGCGCTTTCCTTTTGTGTCGATATTAAAATGTTCTAACATCAACATCACGCCATAAGGTGTTGCTGGAATAAACGTATTTAAACCTTGAACCAGCCTGCCCACATTTGCTGGATGAAATCCGTCCACATCCTTTTTAGGATCAATCGCTTCAATGACTTTGGCGTCGTCAATATGTTTTGGCAGGGGCAATTGGACTAAAATACCATCTACCTTTTCGTCTTTATTTAAAGCTTCAATTTGTGCTAACAAATCAGCCTCAGTTACAGTTTCCTCAAATCGGAATAAGGAAGAGCCAAATCCAGTCTCCTCACAATTTTTTACTTTACTTGCCACATAAGTTTCACTCGCTCCATTATTGCCTACTAAAATAGCGGCTAAATGAGGGGTTCTTTTACCAGCTGCTTTTAAAGCGGTGGTTTGTTCTAATAAACTTGCTTTGACTGCCGCTGAGGCAATTTTTCCATCGAGTACTAACATGGCGCAAATTTAGTTCTTTTTAAGATTCCTTCCCACGTATCTTTGCATTCTTAATTTAGTTTATGGAACAAAACCCGAACCAGCCCTTAAATATTGAAATCAGTGAGGAAATCGCTGAAGGTACCTATGCGAACTTGGCCATTATCACGCATAGCAATGCAGAGTTTGTAGTAGACTTTGTAAATGTGATGCCTGGTACACCAAAAAGCAAAGTAAAATCTCGTGTAATATTAACACCGATGCATGCAAAACGTTTTATGAAGGCCATGGTCGAAAATATTGAAAGGTATGAAGCTGCTCATGGTGCTATTGGTGACATGGAGCAAATAGAAATTCCAATGAATTTTGGAGGTCCTACCGCACAAGCATAGTTTTCATTTAACTACCAATCCGGATGTTGTTCTGCATAACTATAATAACCTTCGGTGCTCACAATTAAATGATCGATTAATTTAACATCAAAAAGGGCTGCCCCTTTTTTGATTTTCTGGGTCAACATATCGTCCATCCTACTGGGGATCAATTGCCCACTAGGGTGGTTATGGCAAATGATAAAACCTGTGGCACCATGGCTTATAACCAATTTAAATACGATTCTAGGATCGGCAATGGTGCCTGTTATGCCCCCTTCACTCAAGATGGCTTCATGAATAATTTTATTCGCTTGATTGAGTAAAAGCACCATAAAATATTCACGTTGTTCATATTGTAATTTGTGTTGTAAATGCGCTGCCACGTCTCTACTATGATGAATCGTGGTTTGTTTCTCTAATAAATGCATTCTTCTGGAACCTAATTCTATAGCGGCTAATATTCTTACAGCTTTTATTTTTCCTATACCTTTTATTTTTAATTGAAGGATATCTGCCACGGTATATTTTGCAAATTTTTGTAAACTATTGGCAGTAGATGCAAGCAAAGTACGAGCCAGTTCAATGGCGTTTTGTTCTGCATTGCCATGTTGAATTATGATCGCCAATAATTCAACGTCACTTAGATGCTGCCCCCCTTTGGTGCTAAATTTATGTATTGGCTGATCTTCTTTCGCCCAAAATCGAATATTATGAACTTGCATAAACAATTTTGTCCAAATATATTTTGATGATAGGCATTATTTCTGCGTACAAATTCATGATCTAGGGCAATGGGTGTGCATAACTTGACTATTTGTTGAAAATTCGTTTTGAATAGACCCAAAATTTGTGAACGATATCAATACCTTTGGAACACATTTTACACCCCATGAATCCTTCAGTTAAAATTTTCGCGGGCACAGGCTCGCAGGCTCTTGCAGAAAAAATTGCACAACGTTTTGGCGCTCCCATTGGTAAAATCAATATTCAAAAATTTAGCGATGGTGAATTCCAGCCTATCTTTTTGGAAAGTATCAGAGGGGATTATGTTTTTTTAGTACAAAGTACTTACGCGCCCACCGATAATTTAATGGAATTATTGATGATGATTGATGCGGCTAAAAGAGCAAGTGCCTACAAGATTATCGCAGTCGTTCCTTACTATGGTTTTGCTAGACAAGACCGTAAAGACAAGCCGCGTGTTGCCATTGGCGCTAAATTGATTGCTACTTTATTGGAAGCAGCAGGGGCAAACAGGGTGATCACGATGGATTTACATGCTGCACAGATTCAAGGATTTTTTGATGTGCCAGTGGATCATTTAGACAGTTCAGCGATTTTTATACCTTATATAGAAGCGCTTAATTTAGAAAACTTAGCATTTGCAGCACCAGACGTAGGCAGTACCAACCGTGTGCGTGAAGTTGCTAACTACTTTAATGCAGAAATGGTCATCTGTGATAAGCACAGAAAACGTGCCAATGAGATTGCCAGCATGGTAGTGATTGGTGACGTAACAGGTAAGGACATCGTATTGGTGGATGATATTTGCGACACAGGAGGCACATTAGTAAAAGCTGCCGCTTTGTTGAAAGAGAAAGGCGCTAGAACGGTTCGTGCTTTAATTACCCACCCCGTATTGAGTGGTAAAGCTTATGAGAATATAGAAAACTCAGTTTTAGAGGAATTAGTGGTTTGTGATACTATCCCAATGAAATCTGAGTCTTCTAAAATTAAGGTATTAACGGTAGCCGATTTGTTTGCTATTGCTATCCGCAATGCTTACGAGAATAAGAGTATTACTAGCTTATTTGTACATGCTCAATTGAAGGCTAGAAACCAATAATTGGTTGATTTACAGTAACTTATAAATAATTAGGAGCAACTTTGGTTGCTTCTTTTTATTTCATTACCTTTGCCGTCCATATTTAAAATATAAACCATGAAGACAATTACAATCGAAGGACACTTGAGGACCGAGTCTGGCAAAAAAGCCGCCCGCCAAATCCGCTCTCAAGAAAACGTGCCAGCTGTAATTTACGGGGGTGCTACAGAAGTGAATTTTTATGCTTCTGCTAAGGCTTTCAAGCCTTTAGTGTACACAAGTGAATTCTTAATCGCTGAAGTTACTGTAGACGGCAAAAAATACAGATGTATATTGAAAGATCTACAATTTGACAAAGTATCTGATTTGTTATTACACGTAGACTTATTAGAGTTAGTGGATGATAAGAAAGTAGTAGCTACTTTGCCATTGAAATTAGTTGGCTCATCTGTGGGTGTTAAAGCAGGTGGTAAATTAGTTTCTAAAGTAAAAGCGGTTAAAGTAAAAGCTTTACCAAAAGACTTAAGAGAATTTATTGAGTTAGATATCACTAACTTAGAATTGAACGCGAACTTACGTATCGAAGACATTAAAGTGGCAAACATGGAGATCATGAACTCTCCACGTATCCCAGTTGCTTCTGTAGTAATGACTCGTCAATTGAAGCAAGAAGAATCTGAAGCTGCAAAAGCAGGTAAGAAATAATTCAAATATATTTGAATAAAATACCCTCTGAGCAATCAGAGGGTTTTGTTTTTTTAGGGTACTTTTGAATCCAAGAAATAAGCATGTCAAAATTTTTAATCATAGGACTAGGGAATGTAGGTGCAGAGTATGCGCATACGCGCCATAATATTGGATTTGATGTATTGGATGCCTTTGTCATTAAGCATGGTGGATTTTTTAAGGTAGACCGCTTGGCCGAAGTGGCTGAGGTTAAATGGAAGGGGAAGGTTTTTATTTGCATTAAGCCAACCACTTTCATGAACCTGAGTGGTAAAGCATTTAAGTATTGGATGGATAAAGAAAAAGTAGCACTAGAAAACACCTTGACAATTGTTGATGACTTAGCGCTACCTACTTCAAAATTACGTTTACGTGCGTCAGGTTCTGATGCAGGACATAATGGTTTAAAAGACATTCAATTGACTTTAGGAACAGATGCCTATCCTAAATTAAGATTTGGCATTGGGAATGACTTTGCGAAAGGACAGCAAGTAGATTTTGTATTAGGAAGATGGGCGCAATCTGAAAGAAAATTGATTGATTTGAAAATCGAAAAATCAGTTGAAGTACTTGAATCATTTGCAACCATTGGTTTAGCAAGAACAATGACTTTTGCAAATGGCTTAGATATAAAACTGGACTAACTTATTAAATCATTAAATATTTTTTATGAGTATATTTTGTATTGGTCGTAATTATGTGGAACATGCCCATGAATTAGGGAATGAAGTACCTACTTCGGCCATCATCTTCATGAAACCTGATACGGCTCTGTTACCAAAGGGTGAAAATTTTACGATCCCAAGTTTTACCAATGACTTGCATTTTGAAGGAGAGTTGGTTTTACGTGTAAGTAAAAAAGGTAAAAATTTAGCGGCCTTGCATCCAGAAGGTATAAATGTGTTAGACTACTGTGATGCTATTTCTGTAGGAATCGATTTTACTGCACGCGACCTTCAAAGTAAGTTAAAGGAAAAAGGACTTCCTTGGGAAAAAGCAAAGGCATTTGACAATGCGGCCATCCTTGGCGAATGGCATCCATTAACCGCTCAGATTTTATCTGCTCCAATTCATTATACCCTATCTAAAAACGGCACCACTGTTCAAACAGGAGATTCTAGTTTAATGATCTTCCCTTTAGACAAGATTTTAGAGGGCATTACGGAGTATTTTACCATCTACCCAGGCGACTTAATTTATACTGGAACCCCTGCTGGTGTTGGCCCAACGGCAAAGGGAGATGTATTTGAAGGTTTTTTTGAGGGACAGTCTGTTTTTAGTCTTAAAGTGAACGGATAATTTCAAAAAAATTAAGTAGCTTTGCCACCCTTAAAAGGGCATAACCATAAAGGATCTTGGCGAGGTAGCTCAGTTGGTTAGAGCACAGGATTCATAACCCTGAGGTCTCGGGTTCAAATCCCGATCTCGCTACAAAGCCTCTCACGAAAGTGAGAGGCTTTTTTAATGCGAAGCCGCGAAACAAGCTCGCTTGATTGAGCGGATGAGTGTTAAAAAAGACAAACTCAAATCATAGATTTGAGTTTGAAAGGCTTTGGGTAAATCAAACTGTTGTGGGAAGACAATGCGCAGCATTGGCAATCCCGATCTCGCTACATGAAAATCAAGGACTTACGTTAAATCGTGGGTCATTTGTTGTTTTTGCGTGAGGTTTTTGATTTTTAAGCATTAACATCTGTCTTTAATAACATCGTTTATAATCTCTAACTTCATTCAATGAAAATTTTAATATCAATCATGATTACAGCCATCCCCTATATTGGAATTGCACAATCCAATCAGCTATTAATCAATAGTCATTTAGAAAAATTTAAAAATGCTAAATCATATACATTAGCAATGGCCGACAAGCTGGTTGAAGATAAGTATGATTTCAAACCCGTAAAGGAAGAAATGAGTTACAAGGAGCAATTAGTTCATATAGGTGAAAACATTTTTTGGTTAAGTTCAACTTACATAAAAGAAGAGCCTAATCCATCAAATGTTAAAAAGGGAAATTCAAATGAGATGAGTAAGAAACAAGTAATGCAATTTCTAAACGATGCTTATGAATATGGATTAAAAGCAATGGGTGATTTGGATGAGAAGTCCTTGTCAAAAGAATTTAATTGGAATGGTGGTAAATTAAACAAGTATCAATTTTTGAATTTGATACAAGATCACCAAACACATCATGTAGGTCAATTAATAGTTTATATCAGATTAAATAATATTGAGCCTCCGAAATATATTGGATGGTAAGACGACCGTACGAGGAAGTCAACAATCCGAGTCATGGATGAATCGAATTGTTGTAGGAAGACAGCTAACAAAGTGATAATTGGAATTTAATTCAGAAATATTACGAAAAAAAGAGTTGAGCCAAATTACTTCTTTTCAATTACTTC
>JBEDDG010000002.1:0-118446 GCA_041176305.1 Bacteroidota bacterium
GTAATATTCATCAATGGGTTAGTTGGCGTTTCTACCCAAATTAATTTTGTTTTTGCGGTCATTGCATTTGATACATTTTCTGGATTGGAGGTATCTACATAGATGAATTTAATACCCATCTTTTCATGCACTTTCGAAAACAACCTGAATGAGCCACCATACATATCATGCGCTGCAACAACTTCATCGCCTGGCACCAGTAAACGCATTACTGCATCGGTTGCTGCCACGCCACTTGCAAAAGCCAATCCAAATTTGCCATTTTCAATCACTGCGAAAGCTTCTTCCAAAGCAAAGCGGGTTGGGTTCTGACTTCTGGCATACTCATAGCCCTGATGCACACCAGGAGCGGATTGTACATAGGTAGAAGTTTGATAGATAGGAGTCATAATTGCACCCGTGCTTGGGTCAGGATTTGCTCCCGCATGGATGAATTTGGTTCCTAAATTATTTTTGTGGCTCATATAAAATACATTTTATGTTGATGATTTGATTATTGTAACTGATTACCTCTTTTGAACATTCGATATGAAAACAAGGCTGGGATAATAACCATGACTGCTGTTGCAGCCATAAAACAGATGAAACCAAATTTCATGGGTAAAATAAAAGTGGTTACTGCTTGAAAGAGGCCACCATAGATCCAAATTTTTCCTGCAACCTTATGTGTTTCATTCCAGTTATCTACATTTTCTAAAGTCCAAGGTAATTTGAAACCTACAAAATAATTTTGTCTAAACTTGGGCATGTACCAACCTAAACCAGCAAAGGATAACCCAATTAAGGGCATTATTAATTTACCTACATTGATTTGGTCTGTATGTGTGGATGAATAAATGATCATGCTGCTTAAAATACTTAAAAAGGCAACTGTAAGGAGGGCGAAATTTTTATAAAGTTGATCGTTTTGTTCATCATATTTTTTAGGATCAATCGATTTTAAATTGGTCATCAATACATACACAAAAAGACTCACAGCACCCATGATCCCGGGGCCAATAAAGATACTCTCAGGTCCACCCCATGCATCTGCCTTCCCCTCGATATTAAAATGGGTAGGAATCTGACTTGGTAACTGAGGATAAATTAAAGCACTGTAAGCAAATGGAGCGCCAATCAGTAAGGCCACAAGAAAAGGGCCATATCTTTTAGTGTTCATATAGGTCAATTTGATCCTACAAGGTACAAAATTTTGCCTTTTGGCGCGTTTTACATGAATTGGGCAGATCTGCTAAAAAAAATTACTTTTGCATCAAATCAATCGACATGAGTAAAGGACCTATTTCACAATTTATAGAGCACCATTATCGACATTTTAATGCTGCCGCTTTAGTAGATGCTGCTAAAGGTTATGAAACCCATTTATTAGAAGGGGGCAAAATGTTAGTGAGTTTAGCGGGTGCTATGAGTACAGCTGAGTTGGGTATTAGCTTGGCCGAAATGATCCGTCAGGATAAAATTGCCATCATCAGTTGTACAGGTGCTAACTTAGAGGAAGATGTAATGAACCTAGTAGCGCACAGTCACTATAAGCGTGTGCCAAATTATAGAGATTTAACACCACAGGACGAATGGGATTTATTAGAGAATCACTACAATCGTGTAACGGATACTTGTATCCCAGAAGAAGAAGCTTTTAGAAGATTACAAAAGCATATTGTGAAGTTCTGGAAACAAGCAGAAGAAAAAGGCGAGCGTTATTTCCCACATGAATTTTTATACCAAGTGGTATTGAGCGGTGAGTTAGAACAATACTATGAAATTGATCCTAAGGATAGCTGGATTGTTGCTGCTGCTAAAAAGAATATTCCTATCGTTGTTCCAGGATGGGAGGACAGCACGACAGGAAACATCTTTGCGAGCTATGTGATCAAAAATGAATTAAAAGCATCTACTGTTAAAAATGGTATCGAATACATGATCTATTTAACAGAGTGGTATAGAGCAAATAGCGGTGGCAAAGGGGTAGGCTTCTTCCAAGTTGGAGGAGGTATCGCTGGAGATTTCCCTATTTGTGTGGTGCCAATGATGTACCAAGATTTAGAATGGCATGACGTGCCGTTCTGGAGTTACTTCTGTCAAATTAGTGATAGTACCACTTCTTACGGATCCTACTCTGGTGCAGTGCCTAACGAAAAAATTACCTGGGGTAAATTAGATATTCATACACCTAAGTTTATTGTAGAGAGTGATGCCACGATTGTGGTGCCATTGATCTTCTCCTATATTTTAGGTCAGTAGAAATAAATTAACCCTTCATAAAATGTAAGGGCTAATTTATTTCACTCTAATGATTTTTATTTATCAGACGCTCACGCGTCTTCTCCCCGCCATAAACGAGGGTACCGATATTGTTTTACTAAAAATTCTTTACTAAAAAGCCCCTTCATTTTGAAGGGGCTTTTTTAATGTTATAGTTGATCCGACTATCTTGTGGCAGGCATGTTTAAAGGCATGTCGCGCTTTAACATGGTTTCTCTTGTAGCCATTTCCCAAGCGGTTTCGAAAATCATTCTTGTTCTTTTTTCCATTAAATCAAAATTGATTTTCTCCACTCTATCAGTTGGTTTGTGGTAATCTGCGTGTGTTCCATTGAAATAGAAAATCACTGGAACGCCTTTTGCAGCAAAGTTATAATGGTCACTTCTGTAATAAAAACGGTTGGTGTCTTTAGGATCATTGTACCTTCTGTCTAATTCCATATTGTAGTTTTTATTGACCTTGTCGGTGATAGGTTGTAAATCACTACTTAATTTATCTTCTCCAATGACATACACATAGTTCATTGAATCCCCTTTGTAGGTTGGATCGATACGGCCAATCATGTCAATGTTTAAATCGGCAGTTGTTTTATCCATAGGGAAGATTGGATGTTCGCTATAGTATTTAGAACCTAATAATCCTTTTTCTTCTCCAGATACATTCATGAAAACGATATTTCTCTTTGGGCTAAATCCTTTTTTTCTTGCTTGTGTAAATGCTTCAGCAATTGCAATTACGCCTGTTGTTCCAGATCCGTCATCGTCTGCGCCATAATAAATCACCCCATTCTTTACACCTTCATGGTCATAATGACTTGTAATGAATAAGTACTCATCTGATTTTTCTTTAGCAGGCATATAAGCAATCACGTTGGCACTTGCTACTGGGGTATTGGTTCTGTCAGCCGTCCATTCTAAACTTGCATTGTATTTTCCCATTGGGATTTCTTCCCATTCTTTATCTGTCAAAGTTTTGCTACTGCCTAATAATACTTCACCCACAGATTTGCTCACGGTCATACTTATAAAAGTATTTGTATTAGCAGTAAAAGACAATCTTCCACTTAAGCTGCTTGGCATAGTTGGATTTTTCTTTGCAATATGAATGATACCAATGGCACCCAATTTTTGTGCAGCCATAGTTTCACTCATTGATCTTTCTTTACCTTCTGTGCTGATCAATAACTTACCTCTTACATCTAAAGTAGATTTGTCATTGAAGTCTGCACCCACATAGAATACTTCATTGGTTGCATATAATTTTTGTGGAGCAGCACCTGCACTAATCCAAAAGTCTTTGTCTAATGTATAATTAGTCCCGTTAACCTTTAGGCTTGATTTACTTACTTTGTCTTGAAACAAACTAAAAGGCATTCTATATGATCCTGCATTACCAGGGGTCAAACCCAATTGCTTATACTGATTCACTAGATAAGCAGCTGCTTTTCTTTCTCCTTCAGTACCTGTTTCTCTACCTTGCATTGCTTCTCCAGCAATGATACTTAAATGTTTTTTTAAGCCAGCCGCAGTAATATGTTTAGCAGCAGTAGTTGCATCTATCGTTTGTGCATTGACAAATCCAATGCTCAAGCTTAATAATACAATGAAAATTTTACGCATGTTGATGTATTTAAAATGAAAATTATTGAATGAAAATATAAATGGGGTTGTTTGACGATCGAGTTCTATTTTAAGAACAACTAATTTTATTCACCCTGCCTTGATGTCTTCCACCCTCAAAAGCAGTATTCATAAATAGGTCAATCATTTCGATTGCCGATTCAATACTTACGAATCTTGCTGGAATACAAATCATATTCGCGTCATTGTGTAATCTGGTTAGTTCTGCAATTTCTGGCAACCAACATAAACCTGCACGTATGCCTGCATGTTTGTTGGCAGTGATGGCAACACCATTTGCTGATCCGCAAAATAAAATACCAAATGCGGCTTCACCTGTTTCTACACTTGAAGCAGTAGGGTGTGCGAAATCCGGATAATCTACTGAGTCGGTGGAGTAAGTACCATAGTCCTTTACTTGATAGCCCTTTTTTTCGAGCCACTCTTTTACTTCTTGCTTAAAAGCTACTCCAGCATGATCGGCACCCATTGCGATGGGTTTAGTTGCATCAAAAACGTAAGCCATATGATTCGATTTTAATTTTTTTTTAACTTACTCCCATTCTTCTTCTGCCTTCTTCACACTTTTATAAGCCCATCTAGAAACAATGATACTCAATTCAAATAATGAGTATAAAGGGATAAAGACAAGTAATTGACTATACCAGTCTGGACTTGGTGTAATAAATGCTGCAATAATTAAAATCACCACAGCTGCATATTTACGTACACTGCTTAAAAAATTTGGCGTCACCATGCCAATTTTAGTCAATAAAAATGCCAAGACAGGTAGTTCGAATGCGATACCACAACCAAGGATTAGATTGGTTAAATTGTCTAAATAGTCTGAAAACGTTGGGATGGTCGTAATGACATTTTTAGTGCCTAATTGAAAACTGGCAAGAAAATTAAAAGTAAATGGACCTAATATAAAAAATCCAAAAGCGGCACCTAAAAAGAAAAAGAAGGAAACCCAAAAAATCATGAACCTAGTATTTCTTAATTCATTCTCTTTTAAGGCAGGCTTTACAAAAGACCAAAATTGATAAAAGATAAAAGGGAAAGCAGTAATGATACCACCCACTATCGCCATACTGATGCTACTTAAAAATTGACCACCAAAAGTAGTACTCTGCATGGTCACTTTAACAGCAGGCATACATAAGGCATCTCCTAAATTTGCCCAATGGCTGAATTCACAAAACAAACGATAAGTGATAAAATCAGGTTG
This sequence comes from Bacteroidota bacterium, assembly GCA_041176305.1. Classification (GTDB taxonomy): domain Bacteria; phylum Bacteroidota; class Bacteroidia; order Chitinophagales; family Chitinophagaceae; genus Sediminibacterium. Next base: position 5,113 of record JBEDDG010000002.1, read on the forward strand.
AATAGGGCCTGTAATGATATTATCCATGACCCAGTCCCTTTTGATGAAGATCACCAAAGCCATGATTAAAATAGCGGCTGCTGATCTTACAATAGTACCTCTTAGTACTTCGAGATGATCGATAAAAGACATCTCTGAGCCATCTGCGGGATTGATACGATTAAATAACGCCATGAATTAGTCAATGAAGCCTAAAGTTAAGGCATATGGCCGAAAATGAGGGGCTAAAACTAAAAAATAGTATTAATGTAGACGGAGCTTTACCTTCTCGATTCTGGTGTCACTTACCTGTAGTATTTCTGCATCAAAATGACTCAGGTGGATCACTTCACGGACCTTAGGGATGGCCTCGTGTTTGTGGATGAGGTAGCCACTTAAAGTCTCTGCATTGTCAGCGGCAAAGTCAATCCCATATTTTTCATATAGGTAATCTAATTCAAGCCTTCCGCTAAAAATATATTCATTTGCTGCAATCTTCTTTTCTACAAATTCTTGCTCATCATATTCGTCATTGATTTCACCAAAGATTTCCTCTAACACATCTTCCATGGTTACAATACCCGCAGTGCCTCCAAATTCATCTACCACCCAGGCAATACTTTTTCTTTTTTTAGAGAATAAATTAATAAGGTCTGCAGCATTCATACTCTCGGTCACCAATATAATTGGGTGCAGTATTGCTTTGATGTCTTTGGGTTTCTTGAACAAATCTAACTGATGGATATAGCCTACAATATTGTCTAAGGTTTCATTGTACACGATCAGTTTACTTAATTTGGTTTCTATGAATACCGCTTTTACTTCCTCTAAGCTGGTTTGCATTTCTACCCCAACGATTTCTGTTCTTGGTACCAAACACTTTCTTACTTTGATGTCTGGAAGACTCAATGCGTTTTCAAATAAATCAGTGTTGAGTTCTTGTTGCTCTTGCTGTGTATTGGTCTGTTGAATAAAATGGGCTAAGTCTACTTTTGTAAAAGCTTCTTTTTTATACACCATCTTAACTTGTAACAGATTGCTTAAGACCCATTGTGCAGTATTGACCAAGACCACCGTGAGCGGCTTAAATAAAATATGAAAGAATTGTGCAAAAGGTGCAAAGGTATTGATCATAGAGGCAGCCCTTGCTTTAAAAATTGCTTTAGGAATCAGTTCTCCAATGAATAAAATTACAATGGTAGAGACTAATGTATTGCCAACTAAAATGGTGCCATCACTTAAGCCAAACCTGCTCCAAATTTGTGTGTGTAATAATTCTTCAAAGAGGATACCAAAAACAACCAAAGAGATATTGACACCAATTAAACAAGTGCCGATAAATTGCGTGGGCGCTTCTAAAAAGCCTGCAATAATTTTTCCGGACCTGCTGCCTTGTTTTTTCTTTAATTCCAGGCTGAGTCGATTGGCACTCACGAATCCAATCTCATAACCTGAGAAAAAACCAATTAAAATTATGGATGCAACAATGGCAAATATCATAGTTTGTTTTTAAGTGAACAATAGCTGTTTACCATTCTGGCAAAACAGGTTTAGTTTCAATAATCCCTTCAATTTGTTCCATAATTTCAGGCGTCAAAAGGGTAGCAGTGTCTAATGCGGTTAAATTATCTAATAATTGTGCTTTGTTGGTAGCACCTAAAATGGCAGTAGACACATTTGGATTTTTAATACACCATGCAATACTTAAAGAAGCCGTACTTACTTTTAATGCTTTTGCCAAGGCGCCTAATTGTTGCACTTTGGCGATTTTATCTTGCATCAACCACCTGTCTCTCAGCCATTCAAATCCTTCTATTTGAAATCTTGATCCTTCTGGAATGCCATCATTGTATTTGCCGGTCAACAAGCCTGCTGCCAAAGGACTCCAAATGGTGGTACCTAATCCTACATTTTTGAAGATCTCTAGGTATTCATTTTCCATTTTGTTGCGCTCAAACATATTGTATTGGGGTTGTTCCATAGAAGGACCAATCAATCTATATTTTTCTGCAACACGATGCGCTTCCATAATTTCTACACCGCTCCACTCGCTAGTTCCCCAATAAAGAATCTTTCCTTGTTGAATCAAGGTGTTCATGGTCTGTACCACTTCCTCGATAGGAGTGGATTTATCTGGACGATGACAGTAATATAAATCTAAATAATCTGTTTGTAATCTTTGTAAAGCTTCATGACAAGCTTCGGTTAAATGTTTCCTGCTTAATCCAGTTTGATTGGGTTTGTTCGCTTTACCTCTCCAACCAAAATAGGCTTTAGATGATAAAACGATAGAAGTTCTATCCCATTTTTTTTGACTCAATACACGACCCATCATCTTTTCACTTTCACCTGCAGCGTATACTTCGGCATTGTCAAAAAAATTCACCCCCGCATCATAGGCAATCCCCATTAATTCATCCGCAATTCGGTCGTCAATTTGTTTGTGGAAGGTTACCCAACTGCCAAAACTTAAGGTGCTCAATTGAAGCCCTGTCTTTCCCATTTTTCTGTATTCCATCTTCTTATATTAAGGCGTTAAGCTGCTGCTATCTTGAATGATGGCATAGCTGTTTGATTGTGGTTTAAAGATACGAATGTCTGTTAAATTTTGATTGGCTTCTAGTCCTTTCCCATATATCTTTGAAAGCGGACTATGTTGCTTGACCACTACATCTTGTTCGGTATAAAATTTACCCGTATTCTGGTCCCAATACATTTCCTTACACCATAAAGTATCACCTAGTGTATTGAATATAACCACTTGGTCTTTTAAGTACACTATATTTTCAGTCTCTTTATATTTAGCATATTTAGCAGACAATTGACTTTCTATTTGATTGCTGTCTTTGAAAAAATCTACATGAATGCTTGTTGGGAATTCAATCATTTTACTACTGTCCAATAAGTAACGATTCATTAATGGCGCAGTTAATTTGGCGCCTAGCTTGCCATTGTTACTGACATAAATCGCGACATCTTTTCCTACATCAATACCGCCAACCTTAGCGCCTAGTGCTTTTACAGCATCTACATCGTTTTCGCAGGCAGCCATAAAAAAGCAGCTGCCCACAAAAGCAACTGCTAATTTTAATATTTTAGGAGCGTTTGAATTAGTCATATTTACGTTTATTGAACCAAACGTCACTTAAACTATACCCCACTGTGAATTGCACAAAATTTTCTTTGAAGTTTGAACTACTACTAGTACGCTGACCCATTTGTAAAGCAAGGTTCAATAAAGTAAATTGGTAGTCATAAGAACGGTATTTTCTGATTGGCAAACCTAGGCCCATCGTCAAGCCATTCACTTTTAATCCATTGTTATTGATGTTGATGTAGTCGTTGCCGCTAAATACACCAATTCGATAAGTGACAGTGGACCAATAGCTTTCGTAGGCAAATGGATTAGGGCTCAATTGTGCACCTATTCTCATCATACTTGCATTGCGCACCTGATCTGTTGCATTGTAAAATTTATAACCGTCTTTCCAATTGGATTGATTCATTTCTGCGCCAATTACCCATTGATCATAGGTACCTCTAACGGTAGTGATTTTTTTATGTAAGGCGATCCCTGCTGTCATAGTGCTAGGAAGTTGAACCGTTCCTTTAATGTCTTTTTGATACAGTGCAGTGTCCACAGCAGTTTCTTGAATATTGGTAAAAGTGCCTGTTGATCTTACGATATCTTGCTTGCCTTTTAAACTTTGATCTAAGGTATAAGTGGCGCCATAACTAAGGCTATATTCAGTTTTGTCTTTCGTAACTGCATCTGTTTTGCTAGAAAGTGGAAACTCGCCTTGTAATCCGAAATTAAAAAATGCACCACCAAAACTTGTATTGTTACTAGACAAAGACTGATAATAAAAAGAGGAATCGCTATTGTATAAAATCGCTTTTACCACATCTATCTTTTTTCTACCTAAATTATAGCCTGTGTTCATACCAATGCTCAAGTATTTCCAACTTTTACCCAAACCTAAGAAAACCTGATTGATGCCACCTTCTCCTTTATAGTTGGTATAAATACTGTCTCCAAAATTTTCGGAATATTGGTATTCGTTTACAGAATAATTGATTTGTGTTAAAGGTCTTAAGCCAAATGCAAAACCAATTTTTTTCGCTTTACTAATAGGCACACCAACTACGATATAATTAGGCACTAAATAAGTTGACTTTTCTTTGCCAGCAGGGGTCGTTCTTTTAAGAATGCTATTGGTTAAATTCAAACCAACATCAAAAGTGGTCATATAAATACCACCATAAGAAGCTGGATTATTGAAATTGATACTTTGACCAAATGCGCCATTCATGTTAGGGGTATAGGCAGCAGTTAATCCACCCATGCCCTGGTTTGCAGCATTTTGACTATTGTAGATTTCGTTGCCTACGCCATATCTAGAAAACGGGGAATTGATCTGAGCCTTCAAAGGGGCTATAAAACAGAAAAGTCCAATGAAAGGGGTTAACCTAAGTATTTTTTTCGCTAATCGCATATAGTCCTTTGTATATTAAATTTTGGTCGGCAAATATCCTTCTTTTTAAGTGAGGTACAAAATAACTAAGGTCTCCACCGGTTAATAGGGCGTTAAATTTGCTGTATTTAGCCTCATATGCCCCAATTATGCCATCAATTTCTGCTGCCATACCTAAAACGACCCCAGAAAGCAGGTTGGTTTTGGTGTCATAACCCACTAAACCGAAACTGGGCGCGGGTTCAATTAAGGGCAATAATGCGGTCAAATCGTTCATGGACTTAAAGCGCATTTGCATACCAGGAGAGATACTACCTCCTAAAAATTGGCCTCGATTGTTGACAAAATTATAGGTGATGCAAGACCCTAAAGAGATCACTAAGCAGTGTTGATTTGGAAACAGATCCACCGCAGCTGCCACCAAACCTAGACGGTCAGCGCCAATGGTTTCTGGTTTACCAACAGGGGTTGTAAAATTTATTTTGGTTTGTGGGCCTAATAAATGAAAAGGACCATGATTGGACAATATCGTTTCAATTGTTTTGTCATGATGAATGACAGAAGACAATAAAGTTTTGCTTGGTTGGTATTGGTCCAATAATGCTTGGATCACTTGAGGGCTATCATTTTCAAGTACTGCTACTTTTTCCAGTTGGGTACCTTTAAAAATAGCCGCCTTTAAACGTGTGTTACCAAAATCGAAACAAATAGTTGTAGACATAATCATTTTCGTTCTTCAAAATTAACCGCTTTCAAGCAAACTTTAAGTAAAACAATAGGCAAGTTGCAAAAGATTTCGGTTATTTGAAGTACAATTCAACAAATATGAAGGTTGCGGGGTTTACAATTATAAAAAATGCGGTAGTGAATGACTTTCCTATCTTGGAAGCGATTCGTTCTATTTTGCCGGTAGTGGACGAAATGATTGTTTTAATTGGAGATTCTACTGACGAAACGATTGCTTTAATTGAATCGATAGGAGATCCAAAAATTAAAATTCATCATTCTGTTTGGAATAAAAATTTAAGAAAAGGCGGCGTGGTTTTAGCGGATGAAACCAATAAGGCATTCCAGTTGATTGACGATCGCTTTGACTGGGCTTTCTATATACAAGGGGATGAAGTAGTACATGAAAAATACCATCCAGCAATTCGAGCGGCATGTGAAAAATACAAAGATGATTTACCAGTGCAAGGTTTGTTGTTTAAGTATAAACATTTTTATGGGACGTATGATTATGTAGGGGATAGTAGAAAATGGTATGCACATGAAATTAGAATCATTCGAAACAATAAAGCTATTAGCGCTTATAGAGATGCACAAGGATTTAGAATAGGTAAACAAAAACTACCTGTGGCTGCTATTGATGCTAGTATTTACCATTATGGATGGGTGAAGAGTCCAGAACAAATGCGTAAAAAACAAAAAGAAAGTGCCGCTTATTGGAATGACGATACGCAGATGGAGAAGATTATTCAAAGCCCAGACTATTATGATTTTTCTGGATACGATTCGCTTGAACGCTTTACAGGCACGCATCCAAATGTGATGTTAGATAGAATTGAAAGAAAAAATTGGGCAATTGATTTAGATGTATCCAAAAAGAAATTTTCATTTAAAAATTTAGTTTTGTACTATTTTGAAAAATGGACAGGCATTCGTCCCTTTGATTTTAAAAATTATAAAATCATCCGTTCTTAAATGTTTGCAGTTTCAGATATCGCAGCAGGTGTTGCAGTAGGTAATTTTTTAAACCTTGCAAAAACCATTTCACAAATCGAAAATCAGGTGGAAGGGACTGATGCTTATTTGATGCAACTCGAACCCAAGCCTATTCCTGTAGTTGGCATAACAGGTCCTCCAGGTGCTGGAAAAAGTACATTAATTTCCGCTTTAGTTGGTGCATGGATAACAGCTGGCCATAAAGTGGCAGTACTTTCTGTGGATCCTTCATCTCCTTTTCACAAAGGCGCCATTTTAGGGGATCGTATTAGGATGAAGGATTGGTATTTGCATCCTCAGGTATTCATACGTTCATTAGCTTCTAGGGGGCATTTAGGCGGATTAAATAGTTCAATGATTGCATTAACTACCTTATTACAATCGGTAGGATTTGATAAGATTATAGTGGAAACAGTAGGGGTAGGACAATCCGAAGTTGAAGTAGCTTCTTTAGCAGATACGACTGTGGTGGTGCTTGTTCCAGAAGCAGGGGACGAAGTACAAATGATGAAGTCGGGTTTGATGGAAGTGGCAGATGTGTTTGTGGTGAATAAAAGTGATCGTCCAGATGCAACTACTTTTACCAATCATATACGTCAGATGATCATGGAAAATGGCATGTCTGAAGCTGTATTGAAAGTGGTTCCAACGATTGCTTCTCAGGGTGTGGGTATCGATACCTTAATTGAAGCATTGGAGGCGCATCAAATTGAAAATGCAAGCCTTGGGGTGAATAAAAAATTACTTTTAGCAAGAGCAACCCAATTGATTGTTGCGGCTAAAATGAAACATGTAAAATTAGCGGAGATGGAAGCTGCACTAGAAAACGCTTTGATAAAAAAGTCCTTCAATATTTTTGAGTTTGCACAACAGTTTGTCTAGCTTATCTAGATAAAACAGAAATCAATTGCTTGAATTTATTTTTCCATTTTAATGTATTGGTCATTTTGAATTCAGGAAGTGGTCCTTGCCAATCCTCACCTCTATGTAGCATATGTTTTGTAAGTAAGCTAGAAGTAAATCCCCATTTATAAATGAACTGATGGTAGCCTTTATTTCTTTTTACTCTTTGTACAGATTTGGATCCAAAATGGTAGGCTCTACTGTTGCTAACCCCTTTGAAATAACGGACACCCGCATTCCAAAGTTTCATTGAAAAATCTGGATCAGAATACATACCAGGGCTAAATTCAACACTGTAGCCTCCTACATAATCCCATAAACGAACTGAAACAATGTTTGGAGGCCATGTGGCACCTGACCAATCTGGTTGCGCCCACTCATTGAATTCTTTTAATAATTTTTCTTCTTGAAAACTGGCTATATCATGGCCATAATCTTTTTCAATAACTGCATTGCTGGAGGCAACTGGTTCTATCACCGTGGAGGATAAAAAGAATAAGTCATGTCCAATTGTTTTTATCTCCTCTAATAAGGCTTTATCCCATCCAGGACATAGGTACATATCGTCATTTAGATAAAGCAAGTAAGGAGTTTTTATTAGAGTTCTTGCAGCATTGAGTGCATAACAAACGCCAATATTTTCTGGACTATAAGTAAACTCAATATCGGGTTGTGCTTTTACCCATTCATAGGAGCCATCTTTTCCTTGGTTGACATGCACAATGATTTGATGCGGGTAGCTTGAATTCTTACGAATACTTTCGATACAATTTTGCAGGAAGGAAAGATTGTTCCAACTTGGAATTACAATTGAAAATTGTGCACTTTCTTGTTGGGGTTTTTGCATTAATTTGCTTTTTCATTTTTCCACCACCTATAGGCTACATAGCCCATGATGCCAAAAGGCATGGCAGCTAAATAAAGGATGCCGACATTAAAACCTTTGCCTGCTTCTTCACCAATCTGCGCTGCTGTTTTGGTACAAATCGCACACTGTGCATTGGCTGCTATAGCAAGGAGTTGAAATACTAGGAGAAAGTAGAGGCTTTTCATGGTACAAAATTAAGCATAAAAAACCCCGAATAATCGGGGGAATCTATTTTTTAAGGTATTAAGCTTTTGCCTTTGGAGCAGCTGCTTTAACGCCTCTTGTTTTGTGTGGTCTGCTTTTACCAAAAGAACCTAAAAAGCGCTTTCCTTTTGCTGTTTTTTTATCTCCTCTTCCCATGATAATGTAATTTTTAAATTGTGATTGGACCACAAATATAAAAAAACCCTCGGAATAAATGATGATCCGAGGGTTTTTATTCAAATTAATTTGAGATTACAACTTACCGCTCAATTCTTTACCAGCCTTGAAACGTGCAACCTTCTTAGCTTTAATCTTGATAGTCTCACCAGTTTGTGGGTTACGACCAGTTCTTGCAGCACGCTTAGATACTGAGAAAGTACCAAAACCTACTAAAGTTACTTTATCACCTTTTTTCAAAGATTTAGTTACTGCTTCGATAAAAGCGTCTAAAGCTGCGTTAGCTTGTGTTTTTGGACAATCAACTGCGTCAGCGATGTGTGCGATCAATTCTGCTTTGTTCATAGATGTGTTTTTTATAGTTTTAAACGATACAACAAATTTATTGGGTTTTGCGAAACGAAAAAATATTTTACTGTTTTTTTTAATTTTTATTTTTCCACCAAAACCCTTAAATAGTAAGGTTTTCCGCCAAGCCGAGACTTTTCAATTTTGAGTATAAAAATACCTAAAAGTCTAAAACCCTTTATACCATTGAGTTACAGGGCTTTAAAAATTGAAAACCAGGCCAGTTGTGGGTTTTGGGAGCTTAGCTATCCACAATCAATTCACAATTTTCATACTTGTGTTAAAGTAAAAACATTGCTCCCCCCATTGGTTGGTGATGCCTAAAAGCAGTGTTTCTGCGTGTTTTTGGTGAAAGTTGGCCAAAAGGATTGCTTCCTTACTAAACAATTGTAGGGTATAGGTAGGGGGTTGATCTTGTGCAAGATCGAGTTGATAAAGTTGATGTTGGATAAAACAGTCCGTGGCCATACAACCTGGTATAAAGGTTTGCTTTACCCAATCTAACCAGTTGTTTTCAATACTGGGGTCTACCTGAAAACTAATATTCGCTACAAACATCTTTTTATTTTTTTAATTCAAGTACAATAGGGCAGTGATCACTATGTTTCACCTCTGGCAAGATGAAAGCATCTTTTATTTTTGATGCCATTGCTTTTGTGGTACAAAGATAATCAATTCTCCATCCCTTGTTTTGAAGTCTAACAGAGGGGAATCGTTGACTCCACCAAGAGTAGGCACCCACTGTATCTTGGTGCACCTGTCTAAAACTATCTACCCAATTTTTTTCAAGTAACTGATCCATCCATGCCCTTTCTTCAGGCAAGAATCCAGATGATTTTTTATTGCCTTTTGGATCATGAATATCTATTTCTTTATGTGCAATATTATAATCACCTGCTACAATAATATGCGGTCTTTCTTTTCTTAAATTTTCTACCCAAGTATAAAACTCATCTAACCATTGGTATTTATAAGTTTGTCTAAGGTCGCCACTTGTTCCGGATGGGAAATAGGCATTAACGATAGTGAAGGCACCAAAGTCAACTCTGATCACACGCCCTTCGGCATCACTCATTTCATGCCCACTGCCCTGCACCACTAAGCTAGGAGCTTCCTTACTAAACACAGCGACACCACTGTAGCCTTTTTTTACTGCAGGAAACCAAGAGACATGGTACCCTAGGTCTGTAAAAAGTTTTAAATCAATATCGGTACTAGCCGCTTTTGTTTCTTGAATGCAAAGGATGTCAACAGGGTAAGCTGTAAGCCACTCTATTAAACCTTTTTTGATTGCTGCTCGAATTCCATTTACATTATAACTTACGATGCGCATGAGGATTAGTTTGGAGATTGAAATATTTCACTATAAGCCATCAATAGTAAAAGAGAGGTGATAGCATTGTCATCTGTTGGCAAAAGGGGTATTAATTTGTTTGGCTTATTTTGACCATGCGCCACGAATAGAGCAACTTGATTTAGATAGATTATTCTTACATCGATTTCTTCATTGAAAACAATTTTAAAACTATCTTTTCCAATAGTTCCTTCCATCACTTTAGCCAATTGAGCAAGTCCTTTAGGGTAGGTGGTATTTAATTTATAAATCGTTGTAGAGTCATATCCATTGTAAATTTCATTCGAATTAAATGTCCAACTTGAATTGCTTATTTGATCGGTTACTTTAAACCTGCCAATCAAAGTCGTGTCTGCATAGATTTTATGAATGCTATCCGGCAGAAAACGAATAGGCGGCGTGGTGCGTAATTCGGGATCTATCAAAGGATTGAACTCAATATAAGCGGCTAGGGTATAGTCTTTATTTAACCCCACATTTCTTAAGGGTTGTAGGGCTTGATAATATTCTTTAAATAAAGTACTTGTTCTTTTTTTGATGGCTGGCAGTACTTCATAAAAAGGATTGTTGACAGACTTGTCTTTTGTATCAATTTTGTTCATGACCGCATTAGGCGCTCTTAATAAGATACGCGCTCCGTTGAGTGTATACTGCATGAAACCTTTGCTTGTATCTATTTTAATAATTGGTTTTGATTGTAATAAAGGCATCAAAAAATTATCAGTTGCAAAACTCATGGGCACTTTAGCTTCTATATATTCTAAGGCTTTGCTCTTTGTGTCAAAAAATTTCAATCCGGTTTGTAGTGCATTAAACAAGTGCGAAGGGGTAGTTACAGGAATATTAATTGGATAACCAATACCCTGATGTTTAAATGGAATGATGCCCATTAAAATTGTTTTTTGAAACAAGGTATTTTTTTGTTGATCAAGAATCGTGCATGTGATAAACCAAGTAGACTGAATGCTGTCTTTTTTTGGAATCTCTATGTCGACCATTTGATTGCCAAAGGTTTGTTCTGGAGTTAATTCATACATTTCTAAATAAGCATGGTAGGGTACAAGCGTACTATTGCTCCAATCAATCACCAACTTCCCAATTTGATTGGGCTTATTTAAAATCTTTGTTTGGATTGGAAAATCTACTGCTCGCGATAAACCTAGTGGTATGAAAAGGCTGCTGTCTAAACTTTTTGCAAATTTTTCAACCTGCTCTTTACTAGCCTGCCAATATTTGCCATCTGGTCGAATGCTTGAATACATTTGCACCTGCTCCAAAACGACTTGATTGGATTGGCTATACCCATTTTGTTGACTTAGCAGCGTGAGGAGAAGGCTTAAAAAGTAAAAACTATTTTTCATTTAGTTGATTCAAGTTGGAATTTCAAATTTAGTTGATTTATCATTTAATACTTATTTTATTCTAACTTCATGTATATATAAATTGTTGACAGTACATGCATACCTCTGGAAAAACGGCCCCTAAACAAAGAATCATACCTGCACAAAAACATGTTGAATTAGACGGACCTAAGCCAAGGGTGAACGAGTTTAAATTTGCTGTTCAAATATTTTTTGAATTCATTAAGGGTTTTAGAGCTTTGCATTTTGTGGGTCCTTGTATTACTGTATTTGGTTCTGCCCGTTTTAAAGAAGACCATCCCTATTATGTACAAGCCAGAAAAATGGGTCAAAAAATTGCCGAATTAGGCTTTGTCACCATGACAGGAGGTGGGCCTGGTATAATGGAAGCAGCCAATAGAGGTGCTTTTGAAAACGGAGGCAAATCGATAGGATGTAATATTAAATTGCCCTTTGAACAATCTCCTAATCCTTATGTAGACAAATCAATTACATTTAATTTCTTTTTTATTCGCAAAGTATTACTTGTTAAATATTCTTATGGGTTTGTCATTATGCCGGGTGGATTTGGCACACAGGATGAATTTTTTGAAACACTTACTTTAGCCCAAACCAAAGTCATCAATGATTTTCCAATTGTGGTAATGGGCAAGGCTTACCATGAGCCATTTATGCATTGGATGGACCATATGATTGAGGCGGGCACTATTTCCCCAGAAGACAAAGACTTTATCTTATTTACGGATGATTGCAACGAAGCAATCGAACACATTCGTAAATATGTTCAGAAGAACTATGTCGTGAAGCCTAGAAAAAGATTATGGTGGTTGTTCGAGAAAGTTTAGTCAATCACTGGTTGTAACCACTTCGTGATATATTCTAAAGATTGTTGCTTTCTTCTTGCATAATCTATTACTTGATCTTGCTGAATTTTACCTAATCCAAAATATTGACTTTGTGGATGCGCAAAATACCAACCGCAAACACTTGAGGCTGGGTACATCGCTAAACTTTCGGTTAAGCTAATACCTGTATGTTGCTCTGCATTTAATAAGTTAAATAAACTGTATTTTTCGGTATGATCAGGACAAGCTGGATAACCTGGTGCTGGACGAATACCTCTATAATTTTCTTTGATCAATGCTTCATTGTCTAATTGTTCCTCCTTGGCATAACCCCAGTATTCTTTTCTAGTTTTTGCATGTAAGTATTCTGCAAAAGCTTCTGCTAGTCTATCTGCCAATGCTTGTAAGATGATTTTATTGTAATCGTCTAAATTTTCTTCGAAAGCTTTGATATGCTTTTCGATACCATGTATCGTTACTGCAAATGCACCCAAATAGTCAGCTTTATTTTCGGTAGCTGGGCAGATAAAGTCCGCTAAAGAGAAGTTGGGTTGTCCTGCTGCTTTTTTGGCTTGTTGTCTTAAAAAGTGTAAGTCTACTTTTGTGCCATCCTTTAGTACTGTAACATCATCTCCTGAAGCAGTAGCTGGCCAAAATCCAATAGCGCCTTTTGCTGTCAACCATTTTTCTTCGACAATCTTTTTTAATAAGCCCTGTGCATCCTGGTATAATTTAGTGGCTACTTCTCCTACTGTTTCATCTGTTAGGATGGCCGGGAAATTACCGTGTAATTCCCAAGCAATAAAGAAAGGTTTCCAATCGATATAGTCTACTAATACAGACAAGTCTGTAATTTCAATGGCCTTATTACCCGTGAAACTTGGTGCGGTGGCTTCGAAATTGCTCCAATCAATGGCTACTTTATTTTCTAAAGCGCTTGCATAAGGAATGCTTTGCTTCACCGTTTTTTTATTGTCAAAGTCTGACTTTAATTGTGTGTAGGCTTGATCTAATTCTGCTAAGAATGGACCTTTCGCATCTTTATTTAACAAAGCGCCTGCTACCGTTACACTTCTGGAAGCATCCAATACATGAATCACCCCATCGTTGTATTCTGGTGCAATCTTAACTGCGGTATGCATCCTAGAAGTTGTCGCACCACCAATCATCAATGGAATTTTCATGCCGCGACGTTTCATCTCTTTGGCGATATACACCATCTCGTCTAAGGAAGGCGTAATCAAGCCACTTAAGCCAATAATATCCACTTGGTGTTTTTCTGCTTCTGCAAGAATTTTATCTGCTGGCACCATGACACCAATGTCGATGATTTCATAACCATTACAGCCTAATACCACACCAACAATATTTTTACCAATATCGTGTACGTCTCCTTTTACAGTGGCTAATAAAATTTTAGCAGGTCCCTTGGTTTGACCATTTGGATCGGCAGATGCATTTTTTATTCTTTCTTTTTCTGCTTCAATATAGGGCGTTAATACGGCAACACTCTTTTTCATCACCCTTGCACTCTTTACGACCTGAGGTAAAAACATTTTACCAGCTCCAAATAAATCACCCACCTGGTTCATGCCTGCCATTAAAGGCCCTTCGATGACTTCTAATGGGGCGCTGTATTGTAGTCGAGCTTCTTCTGTATCTGCGTCAATAAAATCAGTGATACCATTGATTAAAGAATGGGCTAATCTTTCTTCTACGGTGCCAGACCTCCATGCTAATTTTTTAGTATTTGCATCGGCCACCTGTCCTGCATCTTCGCCTTTTGCTTTTAGCGCATCAGCATATTGAATCAAGGCTTCTGTCGCTTGGTTATCGTCATTGTTTTGATTCAATATCACGTCTTCACATAATTGCTTTAATTCGGGTTCAATTTCATCATAGACAATTAATTGTCCTGCATTTACAATCCCCATATCCATGCCCGCTTTTACAGCATGGTATAAAAAGACAGCATGAATGGCTTCTCTTACTGCGTCATTACCTCTAAATGAGAAAGAGACATTAGACACACCACCACTCACTTTAGCCAATGGCATTAAAGTTTTTATTTCCCTTGTTGCTTCAATAAAATCTACTGCATAATTATTATGCTCTTCGATACCGGTTGCAACGGCAAAAATATTTGGATCAAAAATGATATCTTCTGGATCAAACCCTACTTGTTCAACTAATATTTTATAAGCACGAGCGCAAATTTCAACTTTTCTTGCTTTGGTATCTGCTTGTCCCACCTCATCAAAAGCCATGACGATTACAGCAGCTCCATATGCTTTACAGATATGTGCTTGTTCAATGAATTTTGCTTCCCCTTCTTTCATGGAGATGGAGTTCACAATACATTTTCCTTGCACACATTTTAAACCTGCTTCAATGATTTCAAATTTTGAGCTATCAATCATGATTGGAATCTTCGCGATATCTGGTTCGCTTTGCAATAAATTCAAATAGGTGGTCATTGCTTTCACCCCTTCAAGCAATGCATCATCCATATTGACATCAATGATTTGTGCGCCATTCTCTACTTGTTGGCGTGCTACAGACAATGCTTCTTCGTATTTATTTTCTTTAATTAATCTTGCAAACTTCTTGGATCCTGTCACGTTGGTTCTTTCTCCCACATTCACAAAATTGGTCTCTGGACGAATCACTAAGGGCTCTAATCCTGCAAGTCTTAAATAAGGTTTAATATGTATTATTTGGTCGCTCATAATCTTAGATGGTTTTGTCTACAATAGGTAAATTTCTTGGGGTAATGGTACGCACATGATCCGCCATATGTTTGATATGATCTGGGGTTGTGCCGCAGCATCCACCTACAATATTGACAAATTTATTTTTTGCCCATTCTTCTATAAAGTGGGCTGTTTGATGCGGTGCTTCATCGTATTCACCCATTGCATTAGGCAAGCCTGCATTTGGATAAGCAGAAGTATAGCAGGTTGCAATTTGTGATAACTCCTCAATATGTGAACGCATTTCTTGTGCACCTAAGGCACAATTAAGTCCAACACTCAATGGTTTTGCATGTGCTACAGAAGTGTAAAATGCTTCTAAAGTTTGTCCACTCAATGTTCTACCAGAAGCATCCGTTATAGTACCACTGATCATGATCGGTAATTCCGGTTGGCCTATCTTTCTAAAATATTCTTTGATGGCAAAGATGGCAGCTTTGGCATTTAAGGTATCAAAAATGGTTTCTACCAATAAGACGTCTACACCACCATCCACTAAACCTCTTATTTGTTCTGTGTAAGCTTCTACTACTTCGTCAAAAGTAACCGCCCTGAATCCTGGATTGTTTACATCTGGCGAAAGACTCAATGTTTTATTTAAAGGACCAATAGAACCTGCGATAAATTTTTCAGTACTATTTGGGTGTTTTGATTTGTATTGATCAATTGCATCACGTACGCATTTTGCTGCAGCCACATTTAATTCGTAGGCTAAATCTTGCATATCATAGTCTGCCATTGCAATAGAGGTGCTACTGAAAGTATTGGTTTCAATAATATCAGCACCTGCTTCTAGGTATTGTAAATGGATGCCTGTGATAATGGCGGGCTGTGTGATACATAAAAGGTCATTATTGCCTTTTACATCGCAATGCCAATCAGCAAATCTACTACCACGGTAATCTTGCTCCGTTAATTTATGACGTTGTATCATGGTGCCCATGGCGCCATCGATGACTAAAATTCTTTCTTGTAAAGCTTCTTTAATTGACATAATACTACATTAAATTTTATGCAGCATCCAATAGGAAAAGAAGTAGGGGGGCGATAAATGTACCGTTTATTAGTTCTTTTCTCCTTTCGGATGGCAGGTTGAACAATAAACAAATCCTCCTGCTGTTGCGGGGCAAAGGTAGGACAGTATTAGCTGCCTTCCAAAAATTAGTATAGTAGAATGAGCAATGAAGGGATATTATTGGTAGTTGGCAACTACCTCGACATCCACTTTATCTGCGACCATCTTAATAAGTAAGCCTCCAATCTTAAAGTCTTTAAGGGTGACTGTGAATTTAGCAGTTGCTTTTGGTTGACCTTGAATCACCTCAATAAAGCCATTGGTTTGAATGGTTTTATTCACCCCATGAACTTGCATATTGCCTTGAACCACCACTGGATATTTGCCGTCTTTCGCAAAATTCACCGACTTGATATTCGTGATTTGACCGTTAAAAAAGCCACGTGGGTATTTGTCAGACTCTACATATTCCTCATTAAAATGCTTTTGCATGGTCTCCCATTCAAATGAAAAGTCTTTCATGAGCATGATAAAACTCAATTTGCCATTGGGTTCTAGGCGACTCACCGCTTTTTTATTGGTGGCGTCAATGTCATTATCATCCACCGCAATAAAACGCACAGTAGCCGCATTGGTGCTATATACTTTTTGTCCATTTGCTTGAAAAAGGGCAAAACTGGCTATAAATAGGAGGAATATTCTTGTTTTCATATATTGATGTTTGAACATTAAAATTAATGATTTTAATTTAACTTCCAAATTTTTCAAAAAAAAGGCAATTCTTACGCAATTAATAACAAGCTACTTGATATATTGTTGAATGGGTTGTCTGTTGGAAATACTCTTTCCTAAAGTCATTTCGTCCGCATATTCTAATTCTCCTCCAAAAGCTATCCCTCTTGCGATGGTGGTCACTTTGCAAGGATGTCCTGCCATCTTTTTTTGGATATAATAGATCGTCGTGTCCCCTTGGATGGTGGGATTGAGTGCGAAAATCAATTCGGTTACCATGTCTTTATGGATGCGCTCAATTAAGGATTCAATAGTGAGTTGTTCTGGTCCGATACCGTCTAATGGTGAAATGATACCGCCAAGTACATGATAACAGCCATGGTATTGACTGGTATTTTCTATAGCAATGACATCTCTAATATTTTCGACAACACAAATAGTTTCTTTCGATCTAGAGGTATTGGAGCAAATAGAACAAATTGGGCCATCGCTAATATTGAAACAATTTTTACAAAACTGAATCTCCTTGCGCATTTTATTCAAGGCTTCACTAAAATGCAGGGTAGTAGATGCCTCTTGTTTTAATAAATGCAATACCAATCGCAATGCTGTTTTTTTTCCAATACCCGGAAGTTTGGAGAATTCTGCTACAGCGTTTTCAAGAAGATTGGAGGGTAGTTGCATAGGGTTATAAATAAAATTAGGGTTTTAAAATGAGGTTCATTTCATTATCCCAATTTGCCTTAATCGTTAAGGTCATATTCAAGTTGCGCACCAGTTCTGGTTGTCTTTTGATGTTAAAGTACTTGCCTGTATCCCATTGACCATTTTGATTTTTATCAGATAAAATTTTTAATTGGTAGTCACCTGGTGGCAACAATGGAATACGTAACACATTTTGTGTGATCGGATAGCTATATTTTACTTTTTGTTCCTGAAGTAATAATAAAACAGGTTGCTCAAATTGTTGATAGCCGTTGATTCTAATTAGAGCAGTGCCGTAACTTGTTGCTGGTTTTGTTTTAAATCGAAGGGTATCTGCTTTTACTAAATAGTTAGCTAAGCTATCACGCAGCGCGTATTGAGGAAGGATGATTTTGTAATCGGTGTTTTCTTCCCATGGAAATTCCAGTTCAACTTGCTTTGCTTGACCTTGTGCGATCGTCACATTTAACCCTTCTATAGGTGCAAAATTCGTATCAGTGATGCGTATTGGAAAACTATCATTGATTCGAATGGGCGTTTCAAAGTTGAGGAATAAAGGATTTATGATGTCTTTTTCTTTTCCTTCTAGGTTGCTCGTGTATTTTAAAACAGGGGATTGCCTTTTTACATTTTTTGCAGCTAAAGTACTGGCTGATTTTTTTGATGCTTTGGGACTTGCCTCAAATGCATACAACTGAATACTGTCCTTTGTGTTAGCGGGGTTCACCTTTTGGTCTAAAAACGCAAAAAGCTTAGAGGAGTCGTCGTATCGCTTATTGTAATCGTTTGGGAGGATAAAAAGGTTGAAATCTTTGGAGGGCAAAAAATTAAATTGAAATTTACCAGCGCCATTGACCCTCGTATAATAAAGTGGTTTGTCTTTAAAAATAGCTGAATCATTTTCTATAGGATGTAAAAGTGCAATTAAAGTACTATCCACCATCCCCGTCTCTGCTAGTACAACCTTGCCAAATAGTCTTCCTGTATCTATACTAGTGCCTGTACTAAAAACATAAGTAAAATCCTGAGCAATATTGCCTTCGTTGACATCTCTTACTGCATTGCCAAATTGGAAACTATAAGTGGTATTGGCCTCTAAACTATCCGACAATCGAATACGTAGCATATTCAATCTTTGATCTACCAATGGATTGTTTTTAATATTGGGGGACACGATCAATTGCTCTTGCAAGGAACCGGTAGTGATGTATTCATTGAAACTGATTAATATTTCCCTTGGTGCTATTTGAGTGCTTGAATCTTTTGGCTTGGCATACACTGCATAAGGAGGGATGCTGTCTCTTGGTCCGCCGGAAGGCGGTACAATATTGGCACAGCCGCCCATTTGAAGGAGTGAAAAAGCAGCAATACAGCTCAGCAAGAGGCTCGGGATGAATTTAAATCGAATCATACTTCTGCAAACTTAGTTAAATTTCTTCCTCTAGGGCATGTAAAGCAACAGCGAGTTCGTTGTTTTTGACAAAATTGCACCAATGGCAATCTTCTTTACCACAGCCAGTATAAAAATCTTTTTCTTGAATTTTGGACCATACCATCTTTACCTGTTGTTGGACGGTGGTTAAGTCGGCTTCGCTGATCTGAATCGCAATCTTTTCGAATGCTTTTTTCTTATTCGGTTCCACAAAATCAAATTCGGCACTGGAAACCTGCCAGTTTTTAGGATGGTGCTTTAAAAGGAGTTTATAAAACACAGCTTGTCTCCAGTAATCTCCACCATTTGGATTTTTTTCATTGGGCCCTTTAAGTTTTTCTCTAGCGTTTTCGATATTGCCTGTTTTGTAGTCAATCACGACCACTTCTTTTCCATTGAATTCGATTTTATCTATTGCACCCTTTAAAGGAATATCATTGACCACTACATTATTGATTCTGTATTCTGTGGTGACAATTTTATTCCATGTTTGCACATAATAATCATAATAGTTAACCAATACGTTGCCGCCTAAATCCAATCGATCTTTGAATTCTTGTTGAGTAAAAGCTTCGCGATGTCGCTT
The DNA here is from genome assembly GCA_041176305.1 of Bacteroidota bacterium. Lineage (GTDB taxonomy): Bacteria > Bacteroidota > Bacteroidia > Chitinophagales > Chitinophagaceae > Sediminibacterium. Next base: position 24,572 of record JBEDDG010000002.1, read on the forward strand.
CATGTAAAACTCAAAGTCTTCTACTAAAGTTTGCTTGTCTGGAAATACATTTCCCGCTTGTTGCATTTTGGTGAATAGCTTATGCAGTGCATCATGGATAGCTGAACCAAAAGTAGTGGCTTCGGATTTCCCAGAAGGCACACGAATTAAACTATTGTAATAAAAGTGCAATGGACATTTTAAGTAATTATTCAAAGCGGTCACGTTCATAGCAAACTTGTCCAGTTTGGGCTGTATAAAATCTGCTTCTAATTGTGCAATGGAAGGCTGTAATGTAGTTTCTAGACGCAATAATTTGTATTGCATCTTAACTGCTGCTGTCAATTCCTTTGTTTGAATAAGGCCATCATTTCCTTGGACTAATTCAATCAAGAATTGACTTGGTTCAAGTTCTTTACCATCTGTTTTATATTTGCTATAGGAAATGGTTAAGTGTTTTTTTGCTCTCGTAATGGCCACATAAAACAGTCTTCTTAATTCTTCTTTATCGTCCGCTTTTTCTAAACTACTCATCACTGTGTCTGGCAAATGATAGCCTGCATTAGAAGTAGCACGTTTTTTTTCCCAATACGCTGCATTGGTACCCGCGACAAATACATGGGTAAATTCAAGTCCCTTACTACTATGGGTGGTTAACAAATTCACGCCAGCATCTGAACCGATGGTAATAGGGAGGGGCAAGCGGATATCTTCACGTTGCATCAATCTAAACAAGGCAACTAATTCTTTTAAATGAAGGCTTGGTCTACGATGGGTTTCTTCTTTAATGAAATCAAAAAAGGAAGTGACCATATCTAATGCAGCCGCTTTCTCATCACCTTGTAAAATAGATTGGATGATCCCAGTTTTTTGTAATACCTGTTCTATCAAATTGACTAAAGTGACATTGGGTATTTGTCCAATAAGGTCTTCCAAAACTTTTACTGCTTTGGCAACTTGCTCTAGGCCACCTTTAGAAAATAAATCTGTTTGTACTTCTTGGGTTTTGTCTACCAATACTTTTCTAAAACTATTTTCTGGTGCGCCATACTTTAATTGATTGGCTTCCACCGTTAAAGTGGCAATCGTAATAGGAGAGATCTGCCACCATTTAAAATGAAGTATTTCAAATAGTAGATTTGCTCCTTCGTTGGGTTGATCCCATTCGCAGGCTAAGTAATCTAGTATTTTTAATATTTGTTGAATCAGTATTTGGTCAAATAGGTTAGCAGTGCGCCTACTATAAATAGGGATATTTTTTTGTTGTAAAAAATGGGCAATCTCTGATCCGTATTTATGTTCTTTATACAAGACGGCAATTTCTTTAGGGGCAGTGCCTTCATGAATAAGTTTTTCAATTTGTTCCGTAATATCCATCATCTCCTCCTGTGCATCATTGTAGGCAAGGATGGCTGGAGCTATTTGTATGGCTTGATTTTCTGGATTCGCCGCGATCAAGTTTTTTGTTAAACCATTGATTTTATTGATCAATCTTTCTTGATTTTGATTGATCACTTGCGTAGAGGCATCCAAAATAGGTTGGGTAGATCTATAGTTATTTTCTAATACAATATTGACAATATCTTCTTTGAATTGTACTTGAAAATGCAACATATTTTCAACATTGGCGCCTTGAAATCTAAAAATACTTTGGTCATCATCTCCTACTACAAATAAATTGGGTTGCTCCCAATAACTAGCCAACAATTGAACGAGTTCATTTTGTGTGCCGCTTGTATCTTGAAATTCATCTACTAAAATATACAAGAAACGTTCTTGGTATTGCGCTAGTAAGTTTTTATTTTCTTTGAAGGCGCCAATCACCCAATTGATCATGTCATCAAAATCATAACGACCATGTTTTTTCATGAGCGCTTGGTATTGGTCAAAAGCCGCGACAGCTGCTTTTAATTTACCCATCTTTTCTAAAGCATCGTCTACAAGCCCTTGTTTTAAAGCGCCCGCTTCAAATTGTTTGTATTTTCTTTTATACACAAATTCGTCTCTAAAAGGGATGTCTTGAATGTATTGATCAATTTGTGCTGTTAAATAATTGACATCCCATCCTTCCTTTTTCATGGTACTAAACAACCTGCTGAGGTTGTTCATTTCATAGTACACATCTCCTTTAAATCTTTTTAAGGGATTCGTTTTGTCAAATTGATCAATCAATTCTTTGAGTAAAGCAATTTTTTCCAATTCTGAAATGGGATCCAAACTTGGTTTTTCAAAAAGGGATAAGTTGTCTTGTATGATATCATTGCAAAAAGAGTGAAAAGTAGCAATGGTTACTTTATAGGCTGCCGTACCAATAAAATCCATCAATCTTTTACGCATGGCAATAGCGCCCGCATCGGTATAAGTAAGGCATAAAATATTTTCTGGTGCTGTATCTGTTTCTAATAAAATCTTACCAATTCTTGCGCCTAGAATTTGCGTCTTGCCTGTTCCAGGACCCGCAATGACCATAACTGGTCCCTCAATGGTATCCACCGCTTTGCGCTGTGCATCATTTAAGCCATTGTAGACCTTTTCAAATGCCAATTGCTGATCTGCTTTACTAATCATGGGTTAAAATTAATGGCTTTAAGGCGATTTCATACAACAAAATGCCAAAAGCATTGTTATCCTAGTATGTCTAAAGTGTACACCATCCATACCGAGCAATTTATTCCCATTTCGCTTAACGAAGCATGGGATTTTTTTAGTAGTCCAGCTAATTTGGCTAAAATCACTCCTGCCAAGATGGGGTTCAATATAATTAGTCAATTCCATGGTGAAAAAATGTACCCTGGTCAGATCATCGAATACACTGTAAAGCCCATCCTGAACATCCCTTTATATTGGATGACCGAGATTACCCATGTGGTGGAGGGTGTCTATTTTGTGGACGAGCAGCGTTTTGGACCTTATACGATGTGGCACCATCAGCACCATTTTAAGGCAGTGCCGGGCGGGGTAAAGATGGATGATATCGTCCATTATAAAATCCCAATGGGCTTTTTAGGAGATATTGCGCAGGGCCTTTTTGTCAAAAAACAGTTACAAGGCATTTTTGATTTCCGTTTCAAAGCAGTGGAGGAAAAATGGGGTGCTTACAAGCCTTAGTCTAGTTTGGTAGGTTCTTGAAAAAGTATTTTAAAAATAGTTCCCCTTTCTGATTTTTTAGAACCAAAATTGTATAAACTTTGTTGCCTAGATTATTCATCAATGGTACAAAATTCAGGGCACCAGCAAAAACTTTCTGCAGCTGGTCTAATCGTAACGCTTGGTATTATATACGGCGATATCGGTACTTCTCCACTTTACGTGTTCAAGTCCATCATTAACCACAAAGTCATCACTGAGCAATTGGTCTACGGAGCGATCTCCTGTGTATTTTGGACCCTTACTTTGCAGACGACTTTTAAGTATGTGTTTTTGACTTTAAGGGCAGACAATCGTGGTGAAGGAGGTATCTTCTCTTTATTTGCGTTGATACGTCGTTATGTAAAATGGATTTATATTCCTGCAATCATTGGCGCAGCAATGCTTTTGGCCGATGGCATGATTACACCACCCATCTCTGTATCTTCTGCTATTGAAGGTTTAGGGGGTGTAAAAGGATTAGAAAAAATAATTGTCCCAGGAAATAATTTAACGGTAGGAATTGTGATCGCCATTATTTCTTTGATCTTTTTCTTTCAACGTTTTGGAACCAAGATTGTTGGTTTTGCTTTTGGTCCAATCATGTTGGTTTGGTTTTCTATGATTTTTTTATTAGGCTTTTTCCAAGTGATTGAGCATGTTGAAATATTAAAATCTTTCAACCCTTATTACGCGTATGATTTATTAGTGAACTATCCTCATGGCTTCTGGTTATTGGGTGCTGTATTCTTATGCACCACTGGGGCAGAGGCTTTATACAGTGACTTAGGGCATTGTGGTCGTAAAAACATACAAGTGAGCTGGATGTTTGTGAAATTGGCTTTGATCATGAACTATATGGGTCAAGGTGCATGGTTGATTCAACATATTGGTCAGCCAATGGAAGGATTGAATCCGTTTTATGAAATTATGCCTAATTGGTTCTTGATTGCAGGGATTGGTATTGCAACGATTGCAGCAATTATTGCAAGCCAAGCTTTAATCAGTGGTTCTTTTACTTTAATCAATGAAGCAATTAGTTTAAACTTTTGGCCTCGTGTAACGGTAAAGTTTCCTACCGATCAAAAGGGTCAAATTTATATCCCTTCATTAAATTTCATTTTATGGGCGGGTTGTATCACGATGTGTTTGTTCTTTAGAAAGAGTGAGCATATGGAAGCAGCTTATGGATTCTCCATCATTATCACCATGATTATGACCACCATTTTAATGAATTTTTATTTATTGAATGTAAGGAGATGGGGGCATGCAATTGTAGCATTGATCATCTTTATATTTAGTATTGTTGAAGTGTCCTTCTTTGTGGCGAACGTGGTGAAAATTAAAGAGAGTTATATCACATTTGTATTTTCATTGAGTATGATTTTTGTGATGATGATTTGGCATCGTGCCAGAAAAATCACCAACAGGTACTTGGATTTTGTGAAGTTGAAAGATTATTTACAACCCTTAACAGATTTAAGTGCAGATAAGGATGTGCCTAAATATGCGACACACTTAGTGTATTTAACAAAGGCAAATAATCATAGAGAAATAGAGCATCGTATTATGGATTCCATTTTGAATCGTAAACCTAAACGTGCCGATATTTATTGGTTCATTCATATTGACAGAACGGATTCTCCTTATGGTATGGAATATAGTATAAGAGAATTAGTGGATGACAAAGTAATGCGTGTTGATTTCAAAATTGGTTTCAGGATTCAACCAAGAATTAATATCTGCTTTAAGAAAGTCATGCAGGAATTAAATGAATGCCAAGAATTAGGCATTTATAGTAAATACGAATCTTTAAAAAGCAAAGACTTCCATACGGATATCACTTATGTTATTATTGAAAGCTTCTTCTCTATCGAGAATGAATTATCGTTTAAGGAAGACTTTATTATGGATACTTACTTCAATATCAAACAATTGGCACAAAGCGACCAAAAAGCCTTTGGTTTAGACAATGACATGACGATTGTAGAACATGTACCATTGATTATAAAAGCCAATCAAAATTTGAATTTAAAACGTGTGTACGACTAGTAGGATATATTAAAAAAAAGAGCCATCAATTTGATGGCTCTTTTTTTGGGAAAAATATTGTCTACTCAATCACTTGGTATTTACTTAATTGATTTTGTTTGCCCACCGCCACAATCCATATGGGATCATTGTTAAGTATGTTCAACGATTTTAAATTAAAATTGGTACAGTCCTTAGGTAAAATCGCTGCAACACTATATCCTGTCTTGGTTTTTTGAATCAATGCAAAATGTTTCAAATGATTTGAGGGGTTGCTGTCTGTTAAGACGTATGAATTGTCTGACTTTTTTTGGATTTTAGGTGTGGTCATTTTATGTTGAACTAACCAGTCCATAGGGGCAATCAAGGCAGGTTGGTGATAATAGGTTTGTTGCAAACTATCATTCCATCCGTTGGCATTGGTTTTAAAACTAGCACTGCTGAAATACGCACTACCGTTGGTATTTTTCAATGACCTCATTTTTTTAATTTGATTCGGTATTTCGTTCGGTGATTTCCATGCAGCATTGCTGCCAGCTCTATAAATACCATGGCCAATGTATAAATGTTTACCATAGCTATTTCTGTTCCACCATTCTATCAATTCATTGTAATCTGCTAATGCATGGCCTTGTTCCCAATACAATTGAGGTGCTACATAATCTATCCACTCTTGCTCTAGCCATAATAAAATATCAGCGTATAAATCATCATAGTTCGTTGTTGCCTTGGTCTTACTGCCTCTTGGGTCGGTGGATTGATTTCTCCATACACCAAAGGGGCTAATACCAAATTGAACGCCAGGTTTTACACGATGGATGGTAGCAGACAATTGTTTTACAATAGTATCACAATTGCTTCTTCTCCAATCGTCCTTACTTAAACCTCTTGCATTTTTTTGATAGGTGGCTTCGTCTGGAAATTCTTTTCCAGGTATTTTATAAGGGTAAAAATAATCATCCATATGTACCGCGTCAATATCATAACGTGCCACCAAATCCTCTACCACTTTATTGGTGTGTTCCCATACAGCAGGCAAGCCTGGGTTGAAATATTTTTTATCGCCATAAGTTAAAAACCATTCAGGATGCACTTTAGATAAATGGTTGTTGGCAATACTTGATTTATTGACATCAAATACTGCTCTATAAGGATTGATCCAAGCATGAAATTCCATGCCTCTTTTATGTGTGGCTTCGATCATGTAGGTTAATGGATCGTAAAAGGGGCTGGGTGCTTGACCTTGTTTACCTGTGAGGTATTCACTCCATGGTTCCAATGAAGAAGGATACAAAGCATCTCCCGAAGGCCTTACCTGCATGATAATGGCATTCATGCCATTTTTCTGATGGATGTTTAATAAAGCTTCAAATTCATCCTTTTGTGCTTGATTGCTTAAGCCAGTTTTACTTGGCCAATCTATATTTACCACTGTTGCAACCCATACCGCACGAAATTCAAAAACATTTTTATCGGATAAACTTGGTTGTGCAATGACTGTCATTGGAAATGCAAACAATATGGCAAATAAATATTTTTTCATAGCTGAAAAATAATGGTGTAAAGTACTGTAATAATAATTTTGAAAATGATGAAAATGCATCTGCTATGCATTCGTATGAATCATCCTGATTTTATCAAGTAATTGATTCATTAAGGTGGCTTCTGCAGGATCTATCCCTTGTAATAAAGCATCTATGCGGTCATTGTACTGATCTAAATGCTCCACTAATTCAAGTCCTTTTGGCGTAAGTGTAATATCTACGAGTCTTTTATCTTTGGCACAAGTATTTTTAAGCACCAATTCTTTTGCAATCAAACGGTCTACAATCCTGCTGGTGTCACTCATTTTATCCAACATGCGTTCTCTAATTTTTAGTGTACTTAATGGAGTAGCACTTCCTCTTAAGATGCGCAGGATATTGTATTGTTGTTGTGTAACGCCAGCTTCAGCCAACATTTTACCAATATGTTCATTCAGCCAGTTGGCAGTGAATAGGAGATTAATGCCCATTTTCTGATATTCATTTCTGAAAGTAGACTGTTGTATTTCTTGTTCTATCCCCATGGAGGCAATGGTATTGGTTTCAGTTAAAAATACAAATTATTGTCTTTTTTTCCATAATTGATATAATGGGAATGCTAAAAGAACGCCTGCTGCATCTGCAATCATATCCTTGACCTCGAAACCCCTGGTAGGCACATACCATTTTTGGTAATATTCCATGGCAATGCCGTAAACAATACAAAAGATCATTGCCCAGGCCTGAGCGCGGACAGACTGAAGGGCTTGAATACCAGCATGATCAAATAAACAATAAAAGGATAAGGCCAAAGAACCAAAGAGGATTACATGAACGATTTTGTCGATGGGCAATAGGTATAACCATCCCGTTCGATCTGCAAAACTATTCCCTGGTAGGCTCAGTAAAACAAATACGAGTGCTATTTCTGCAATCACCCAAATAAGGTATTTCATAGGAGTTGGATTAGTGCACCAACTTCGCATAGGCTTCGCTAGTAAGCAATGCGTCTACATCTGCTGGATTAGTAACCGTCATTTTGATCATCCAACCTTCGCCATAAGCATCGGTGTTCACCAATTCTGGTTGTGCAGCTAAAGCTGGGTTCACTTCTAATACGGTACCAGCAATAGGTAAGAATAAATCACTTACTGTTTTAACAGCTTCTACTGTGCCAAACACCGCTTCTGCTGCTAAAGTACTTCCAACGGTATTGATATCTACATATACAATATCTCCCAACTCGCTTTGTGCAAAATCAGTAATGCCAATCGTAGCGGTATTGCCTTCTAATTTAATCCACTCGTGGTCTTTTGTGTAACGTAAGTCTGCTGGGAATTGCATAAGTTATTTTTTTATTGGTGCAAAGATTCATAAAAAACGCTAAAAAACCAATGGGCTAGAACTGATTGTTATCAAAATAGAGCAAAACATGGTCTTTAAGGAAAATTTCCTGCTCCATTAGGTCCATTACGGGTAAGTTCTTTAGTTGTTTAAAATGCGGCCAGCCATCTCCATCCTTGCCCTCAATGATGTAAAACCCACTTGACATCAAAATGCTACAAATGGCCACATGCATGAGGTCCTGCTTTTGTTCTTTGGTAATCTTTTCCTGAATAAAGCCAGTTTCCTGTAAGCCAATCAAAAACAAAACGGACTCTAGGTCTGGCTTTTTGCCAAAACGCTCCATTAATTTTCGCTCTAAATCCCACCACCTGGTTTGGATATCGTCCCCTATACTTGCCATAGAATTGTTCAATTTATGGGGCAAAGGTAGGGGATATCTATGCTTGGTAGGATGGTTTGATTATCTTTGCCCAAATTTCTCGATATGTTACAGGTAAATTTTTTAAGACAACATACCCAATTAGCGAAAGATAAACTAGCCATAAAGCATTTTTCGAACCCTGTATTAGTGGATGAAGTGATTGCTGTGGACGACCAAAGAAAGCGTTTACAAGCTAATTTTGACGACTTACAATCCAAGGTAAACGCTGCTTCTAAGGAAATAGGTAACCATATGGCTAAGGGAGAGAAAGACCAAGCAGAGGCATTGAAGCAAAATGTAGGTGCTTGGAAATTGTCATTAGAGCCTTTGAAGGTGGAGATGGCAGAGGTAGAACAACAATTACAAAACTTGATTGTACAGTTGCCCAACTTGCCGCATGATTTAGTGCCCAAAGGAAAAACACCGGAAGAAAATGAAGTAGTAAAAGAAGCGGGTACAACACCCGTATTACCAACAGGCGCGATGGCGCATTGGGATTTGATTAAAAAATACAATTTAGTAGATTTTGAAACGGGTGCTAAAATCACAGGAAGTGGTTTTCCATTGTACATTGGAAAAGGGGCTAAATTTCAACGTGTGTTAACGCAATATTTTTTAGATTTTAATACCGCTGCAGGCTATACAGAATATATTCCTCCTTATATGGTGAATGCAGCGTCTGCTTTTGCGACAGGACAATTGCCAGATAAAGAAGGACAGATGTACCACGCCACAGAAGACGATTTTTATTTGATTCCAACCGCGGAAGTGCCTGTTACAAATGTATTTAGAGATACGATTTTAAAAGACAGCGACTTACCTATTAAGATGACGGCCTATTCCCCTTGTTTCAGAAGAGAAGCAGGTAGTTTTGGAAAAGAGGTAAGAGGATTGAATAGAGTACACCAATTTGAAAAAGTAGAGATCATTCAAATTGTACATCCTGACAAAAGTGACGAAACATTAAATGAGATGGTCGCACACGTAGAAAATTTATTAATCAGTTTAGGCTTACAATATCGTATCCTAAGATTATGTGGGGGTGATATGGGCTTTGCCTCTGCTATCACCTATGATTTTGAAGTGTATAGTGCAGCGCAAGAAAAATGGTTGGAAGTAAGTAGTGTTTCTAATTTCAACAATTACCAAACTTACAGAATGAAGTGCCGTTTTAAAGACCAAGAAGGCAAAACGCAGTTTGCCCATTCTTTAAATGGTAGCTCATTGGCATTGCCTAGAATCTACGCAGCGATTGTAGAGAATTATCAAACAGCAACAGGGATCAATTTGCCAGAAGTACTTGTGCCTTATTTTGGCGCTAAGGAATTGGTGTAATGAAAATTTAACATACTAAAAATGCCCCAATTGATTGGGGCATTTTTTATTTGAATGGTAGCCTGTTAGCTATTAAAACTTACTAAATCTAAAACCAATAGAGAAAGGTTGCATGTCATAAAACACCTGACGCTTGTTGAATAAATTAGTCATACCGTAAGAGCCATATAAACGGATGGGGCCCACTCCTAATTCACCAATGGTGGCGATGCGCCAATCATTTAAATTAAAGTTGCCTTCAAATTTTTCTTTACCACGCTCTTCGCTAATTTGTTTGTTCTTTGCATTCATTAAATAACCAGCACTCATACCTACACTTGCGTAGAATCCTTTTTTCAAATTTGGGTTTGGCTTGAAATTGATTTGTAATGGAATGGTTAAATACTTCACTAATAACTTATTCTTTGTAAAAACCACATCGTCGTATTTAACATAGCCACTGATATCTTCTCTGAAACTGATTGGTTTTTCAAATCTAAAATTGAACATTTCTAAACCGATGCCATATTTTAAATTGATTTTATGTTGGTACACATTAACTTTTTGTTGCACCACCCATAAGTTTACATTGGTAGATTTTTTATTATTCAAACTAAAGCTTGAAGACGGAATAGGTCCTGGACCATAAGGTAAAATGTCTGGATACGGTGCAAGCCAATAGATGGTAGGGCTTTTATCATGATAATTAGCAAAGCCAAGATCTAAGGTCCACCAATTGGTTTGAATATTTTTTAATTTCTTTGGTCCTTTTGAAATTTCAATCTTTGTTTTTTTGAAATCGCCACTAATCCAACCTAATTCACCGTCATTTGGTTTACCAAAACTTGCATCGCCAATTTTTAAGACTGTTTTGAAATTTCGATCTTCGGACTCTTTTTTAGTCACGATCAATATAGATCCAATTTTAACAGTGTCTTTATTAGCAGCAATAACAATAGTATCATTTTTTGTTGTAAGTGCGGCAATGGTATCTGTTTGTGCAATACTGGTTAAACTTGTTCCCAACATAAAAAGGGGAAGGATCATTTTTTGTATCATATCTATGTTTAATTTTTATTTTATTGAACTATTTATTCTTATCTGATTTAATGTTTTTGAATAAACTTGTAACTTTTCTTTTCAAGCCCCTTAGTCGATTACCGTCAATTTCAAAATTGGCAATATAGATGGTTCTTTCAGGATCTTCTGTATCAATGATTTCATAGCTGATGGATGACTTTTCATCCATATTCGCCAGGGTATTGATTTCAGTTTTGTAAGTAGGATTTTCGACAACCTCATTCGTTTGAATAGTAGCAATTGTTTCTGTGGATGCTTCCTTTTCGTAGGGTACAATTGCTTGCAAATTATTTGAACTTACTGTTGAAGCTATCAATGAATTGTCAATCACTGCTTCCTTTGCAGTAACAACTTTTGTACTTCTTTTTATTTGTACAGTATTATTTATTGGCAGGACTGCTTGTTCAGTATTGCGAACCTCTTTTGTGTTATAAGCCGTAACGGCTTTCTCTTCTTTTGCCGATACAGCTTTACTTGCCGCAAGTGTATATGTTTCAGTTGTCTTTGTCAATTGTTGGTAACAAATAAATAGTATCATCATAGCCGCAACCGCAGCATAAGCAAACTTGTTTTGATTGAAACTAAAAGGACTCAGTACAATATCTTTGGAAGGCGTTTCTTTTTTCAAACCCTTTTTAAATTCAGTAGATAATCCAGGCATGGCTTGCATTTCCTGCATCAAATAATTTGAATAAGTTGCCGTCCAAATTGCATCTAAATTTTCTATTTCCGCAGTATCCACAATTTCTTTTGTCGGCACATTAGCGGCCTTTTTTAAAATTGCTTTATTAGGGAAACCAATACTTTCTGGAAGCATTAGGGTTCCTTTTAATTCTTCCATGATCAAAGCATAGCTTGGATTTTCGGCAATCCATGCTTCTACCTGCAACCTTTCTTTGGGGCTCAGTTCATTGTCGATGTACAACAAGAAAATGGTTTCATATGTGGATGCGTTGATCTCCATTAGGATGCAGTTGGCGCGTAAGCAGATAGTTTATCTTTTAAAATTAATCTAGCTCTGTGTAAATATACTTTCACTTGAGATTCGGAAAGATTCATGATCTCTCCAATTTCTTGGTAAGAATACCCTTCATAATCTTTTAATAAAACAAGGCTTTTTTGTGTTGGATTCAATTCGTTGACGGCACGCAGTAAGACCTGCTTTAATTCGGTGTCTTGTTGGGTGATATGCATTTGAGGAATGGCCGTTTCTTCTACCAGTGACATCTTATTGGACTTGCGGATATGGTCAATCATTTGATGATAGGCCACCGTAAATAAATATGATTTAGCTTTTTCTGGAACCACTTTCGCTCGATTCACCCATAACTTTTCAAAGGCAGATTGAACAATATCCTGTGCATCATCCTGGTGTCGAATATTTTTTACAATAAATCGGTACACCCCGTCGGCAAAATTATCTACACAATCATTGTACGCTTGATCCGTCATCTGTCTGGTTTAATCCTTGTTTGATTGGTTAAACGTGGGCTTGGGCAAATTGTTACAGGTTATCCTAGTTTTTTTTAGTCCAAATTGGGACAAAAGTACCCTAGGTCTCCTAGTAATTGATGGTTTGCTCCTGAATATCCTGAGGCAATTCACGCCATTCGTACTGTTGGTTCCTTAATTGAGGCTCAAAACCAGCTTCTTTAATGGCTTCTTGTATGCTTTTGTAGGTAAAACGATGTGGCGCACCAGCAGCACTCACCACATTTTCCTCTAACATAATACTACCAAAGTCATTGGCGCCTGCTTCTAAACAAACCTGAGCAGTTGCTTTACCCACTGTTAACCAGCTTGCTTGGATATTTTTGATATTAGGCAACATGATACGGCTAATCGCGATCATGCGGATATACTCTTCGGTGGTGGTTAAATTATGGACCCCTCTGATTTTTGTCAATAAAGTATCTACGTCTTGGAAAGTCCAAGGGATGAAGGCTAAGAATCCTTTTGCGCCTTCAGGTTTTCTATCCTGTACTTCCCTGATTTTAACCAAGTGAATAAAGCGCTCTTCTAAAGTTTCCACGTGTCCAAACATCATGGTGGCACTGGTGGTAATATTCAATTGGTGTGCTGCAGCCATCACTTCTAACCATTCATCGGCACCGCATTTTCCGTTGGATACCAATCTTCTTACTCTATCCACTAGAATCTCTGCGCCCGCGCCTGGCAAGGAATCCATCCCTGCCTCTTGCAAGGTCTTTAAAACATGCGTATGGGTATATCCACCCAATTTTGCAATATGTGCGATCTCTGGGGGGCCTAATGTGTGCAACTTGATGGTTGGGAATTCTGACTTGATTTGTCTAAACAAATTGGCATAAAAATCCAAACCAAGTTCTGGATGGTGTCCACCTTGTAATAATAATTGATCTCCTCCCCAAGCAATGGTTTCTTTAATCTTCACGCGATAAGTATCCATATCGGTGATATAAGATTCTGGATGACCTGGGATACGGTAAAAATTACAAAACTTACAATTGGCAATACATACATTGGTCGTATTTAAATTACGGTCAATCTGCCAAGTCACTTTACCATGGGGTACTTGCTTCTTTCTTAACGTATCTGCCACATAGCTTAATTCAGCCAATGGGGCGTTTTCAAAAAGGAACATACCCTCTTCTATTGTTAGGTTGTCAAAATTCAGTGCTTTCTGGTAAAGTTGTTCTAATTGCATATTTTTCAATTAATGGTGCGAAGTTACTAATTAAACAAGCTTAACGTCAAATGGTTGTACGTTTTAAGCTTATTTTTGTGGTCCTTATGATACAATTTGAAAGATTTCAATTAGAGAATGGTTTGAAGGTGCTGGTGCATCAGGATACAAGTACACCGATGGCGGTGGTGAATGTGTTGTACAATGTGGGTGCTAAAGATGAAAATCCTGCACAAACAGGTTTTGCGCATCTTTTTGAACACTTAATGTTTGGAGGTAGTGTCAATATTCCAGTATATGATGAACCCTTGCAAAGAGCAGGAGGTGAAAACAATGCCTATACCACCAATGACTTAACCAATTATTATTGCCAAATACCAGCCGAAAATATTGAAACTGCTTTTTGGTTAGAGAGTGACAGAATGTTGTCGCTTGCTTTTAGTGAGAAGAGTTTAGAAGTACAACGTAAAGTAGTTTGTGAAGAATTCAAAGAACATTATATCAATAAACCCTATGGGGATGCATGGCATAAAATGCGTGCATTGGCGTATAAGCAACATCCTTATCGTTGGATGACCATTGGTGCTGAATTAGCACATGTGGAGAATGCAAAAATGCAAGATGTAAAAGACTTCTTCTTTAAATTTTACAGACCGAATAATGCCATCTTAGTGGTGACAGGAAATACAACCACTGAACAAGTAAAAACTTTGGCCGAAAAATGGTTTGGTCCAATTCCTGCTGGTGATGTATACAATAGAAATTTACCACAAGAGCCAGTGCAAGAAAGACCTAGGACATTGGAAGTTCGTGCAGATGTGCCCATGGATATGCTCATGATGACTTGGCATATGGGTGGACGTTTTGACGCAGGATACCATGAAACCGATTTAATTACGGAAGTACTAGGGGGCGGGGCTTCTGCAAGATTATATGAGCAATTGATTAAAGTAAAACAATTGTTCTCTTCTATAGATTGTTATCATTTTGGAACCGTCGATCCAGGCTTATTGGTGATTGAAGGGAAATTGGTAAAAGGCATAAGCATGTCGGTGGCAGAGCAAGCGGTATTGGAAGAAGTAAACAAAATAAAACAAGATTTACTCCCTCAAAAGGAAGTGCAGAAAGTAATTAATAAAACAGAAAGCATCATTTGTTTTGAAGATATGAGTATTATGAATCGTGCACATAGTTTAGCTTTCTACGAACTATTGGGAGATGCAGACATGATGAATAAAGAGTTGGAGAAATACCAAGCAGTCACACCAGAAAGATTACAAGCCACTGCCAATGCTATTTTTCAAGACAACAATAGAAGCACATTATATTATTACAGTAAAAATTAAAACATGGCATTAGATAGAATTAAAGCGCCGTTGATCAAGGATGCCGTTGATTTTGATATTCAACTTAAACCCTATCAACATTTCACTTTAGACAATGGGGTAGAGGTATATAGTTACGAGGGAGGAGCAGAAGAAGTGATGATGATGGATTTAGTTTTTTTTGCTGGTAATTGTTACGAAGAAAAGAACTGGGTAGCTGCTGCCACTAATTTTTTATTAAAGAATGGCACCCATCAAAAAACTGCTTTTGAATTGAACGATCATTTTGAATTTTATGGTGCTTATGTAAATAGAACCTGTTACAATGAAACAGCCACCATTAATCTACATACACTTTCAAAACATTTTGAAGCACTGTTACCTGTCGTAAGTGAATTAGTAACTGAAGCCAATTTTCCGGAAGAAGAATTAAAAATTTACCAACAAAATCAACTTCAAAGATTGACTTTGAATTTGAAGAAGAGTGATTTTATTGCCAATAGGTTGATTGATGAATATTTATTTGGCATCGATCATCCTTACGGAAAATATTCTACAGCAGCTGCTTTCAATGCATTAACGCGTGAAGATGTGGTGAAGTATTATGATCGTTTTTACAAACATGGGAAAGCCGTGGTATTCATGGCGGGCAAGTTTCCTAAGAACATGCAAAGCTTGATGAATCAATACATTGGTAGTTTGCCGTTGAATCAAAAAGTGCTGCCTAGTTTTGATCATCCGATGCATGCTGCAACTGCTAAGAAATATGCAATTGTAAATGATGCAAGTTCAGTGCAAGGTTCAATAAGGATGGCAAGAAGATTTCCCAATCGACATCATCCAGATTTCCCAGCCACACAGGTATTGAATAATTTATTCGGAGGCTTTTTTGGTTCAAGGTTAATGCGCAATATTAGAGAGGACAAAGGCTACACTTATGGTATACACAGTTACTTGCAAAATCATGTGCAAGAATGTGCATGGATGATCAGTACGGATGCGGGTAAAGATGTTTGTGGCGCTACCATCGAAGAAGTGTACAAAGAGATGGCCATTTTAAGAAATGAATTGGTAGATGAGGCCGAATTAAAATTGGTGAAGAATTATATGTTGGGTGCTTTGTTGGGCGATTTGGATGGTCCATTCCAAATCATGAACCGATGGAAAACTTATGTATTGAATGATTTAGATATTTCCTATTTCAATAAAACCATCGAAACAGTCCGAGCAATCCAGCCAAAAGACCTTCAAGCATTGGCCAATAAATACCTTCAGCCCGAAGATTTTTATGAATTAGTAGTCTATTAGTGTGCTTCAAGCGGTCCTTTAAGCTGTGCTTAAAAAATATTTTAAAATGCTAAGTATTGTAAATCAATAACTTAGTATTTTTTTTGCTAAACTACTTTAAAAAACTTGGTACTATGTGATACATAGTACCTTAAATACCCTTAGCTTTGTGGTATAAATTAATGTTATGGATATTCAAAACACACAAAGTCAAATGCGCAAGGGCGTTTTGGAGTTTTGCATATTGTCCATCATTCAACAAGGCGAGGTTTACCCAAGTGATATTGTTGAACAAATGAAAACGGCCAATTTGCATATTCTAGAAGGTACTTTGTACCCATTGCTCACCAGATTAAAAAATGCAGGCTTATTGAACTACCGCTGGGTAGAAAGTATCAGTGGGCCGCCAAGAAAGTATTTTGTAATGACGGAGGAGGGTCAACAAGCCTATCAAGTCTTACACAAAACTTGGAAAGAAATGGCGACAGCAGTAGAAACTATTATTGCGCCAACAACTAACCCAATTGTGAACGAAGCAGGTGCTGCTCAATAAATCGAATAACAATGAAAAAAGTAATCAATATCAATTTCCAAGGTCGAATTCTTCCAATCGAAGAAGTGGCTTATGAAAATTTGAAACAATATATAGAAAGTCTAAGAACCTATTTTGATAAAGAAGAAGGGAAGGACGAAATCATCAATGACATTGAATGTCGTGTGGCTGAATTATGCGAAGATCGTCTTAAAAAAGGCTCCGTATGCATTACAGAGGCGGATATTGAATTAATCATTACCAGTATTGGTCGTCCAGCTGATTTTGAAGCTCAGGAAGGATTTGAGGCAAATGAAAGTGCTAACACAAATCAAGCCGAACCTGCTGCAGCACAAACATCACATATTACTTATAATAAACGTTTATACCGTGATGAGCAGAATAAAGTATTAGGTGGTGTATGTAGTGGTATCGCAAACTATTTAAGTTTAGATCCAATTCTTGTTCGAGTTTTATGGATTTTACTTTTTGGTATTTCTTTCTTTGCTTATTTATTATTATGGATCGCAGTACCAAGTTCTTCTGAAAAAGAAGTAGGGGGTGTGCGTAAAAGATTGTTTAGAGATTTAGACAATAAAGTAATTGGTGGTGTATGTGCTGGATTATCAAAATACTTTGGCGTAAAAGTACTTGTCATTAGATTGTTGTTTTTGATCCCTTCAGTAGCAACTACTTTTAATTGGGATCATTTTCATTTATTCCAATTCTGGGATTTTGATGATTTTCCTAACTTCATTGGCTTGACCTTTTTTGGTCCAGGTGCTATCTTTATTTATATCGTTTTATGGTTGGTTTTACCAGAAGCCAGAACGAGTGCAGATAAGTTGGAAATGGTAGGAGAGAAAGTGGATATCAATAGTATCAAGAATACCATTCAAACCGATATGGAAGGTTTTGGCAAGCGTGCACAGGCTTGGGGTGGCCCTTTTGAGAAGCGATCAAATAATACAACCACTGCTAGTGATTCAAATACCACAAGTAACGATACGGTTTTAGAAAAGAGAAAGGGCTGCTTCTATTATTTTGGTAGAACAGTGACTATTCTAATGAAAGCATTCGTGTACTTTGTTTTAGGAATCATCACCATTTCAGTACTTGCTGCATTATTTGGTATTGGTGTAGCCACAACTGGTTTATTGCCATTGAAGAAATTTATATTGGAAGATGGCTTACAGTCATGGGCTTTCATTGGAACAATCTTATTCTTCATATGGGTACCGGTGATTGCAATTGTGGCTTCTATTATTCGTAAAATTGCAGGCTTTAAGAAAGCTAATATCTGGGTAAGATCAAGCTTTATTGCTTTATGGACTTTAGGCTGGGTATGTTTATTTTACTTTATCAGTAGCGTAGGCAATAGTTTTTCTAAACACAATCAACCCAATGAACAAGCTATTGTATTGACCAATCCGAGTGTGAATTATTTAGAAGTGACTGCGACGCCAAAAATGAAATATTATGAACAAAGATGGTTCCAAATTGAACCCTTCCAAGTATTCAATGACGATACCGTGCGCGTGCGTAATTTAAAAATTAGAATTGTACAGTCTAAGACGGATAGCTTTGAAGTGAAATATGTAACGATGAGTAATGGTAAGACTATCGCAGAAGCAAATAGCCTTGCACAAAAAATTAATTTCAACTTGCTTCAACAAGACAGCACTTTATTCTTAGATAAAGGGATTGCGATTACAAAAAATGAAAAATTCAGAAACCAACATGTGATCATGACCATTGCTGTGCCTGTAGGTAAGCGTTTCAAAATCACTAACAAAGGATGGTCTCAAACCAATATCAGAGTGAATAGTAGAGGTATCCAATCTGAAACGATGAATCATTTTGGTGGAGACGATATTTGGGTAGATGAATGGAATGAAAATTGGGACAATGAATCTTATGCTTATGATAGAGGTGTAGAATATAAAATGACCACTGAAGGCTTAGAAAAAATAAAGTCTGATTATAATGCAATATATAATCGTGATGACGAGGACCAAGATATAGACGATTTAGAACAAAAATTGCAAAAGTTAAAAGAAGATCGTGAAAGTATCGAGCAAGATTTGGAAAAAACGAGGGCTCAAAAAATGCAAGAATTAGAAAAAATAGAACGTGCATTAGAAGAAAAAAAAGAAGGGAAAAAGGAGTCCAAAAAAGAAGCTGTGAAGGTTAAAAAAACACAAGAGATAGCAGCTACCACCCCAACTGGTTTGAGTAAAGTAGCAGTCGTTGCAAAAAAAGCAGAAGAGCTTAATTTGCTGATCCAGCGTTTTACCTATTAAGAACGGATTCAGTGTTGATTTTAGTGATACAAAAACGCCCTTCTTTCTAGAAGGGCGTTTGTATTTATTAGTTAACTTTGCTCAAATTCAAATCAAGATGAGTGAAATACTACATACGCCTTTTACCCATAAGCATATTGCCTTAGGTGCAAAAATGGCGCCATTTGCTGGCTACAATATGCCCATTAGTTATACAGGGATTAATGACGAACATGCTGCGGTGCGCAATAGTGCTGGCGTTTTTGATGTAAGCCATATGGGTGAATTTGTTTTAAAAGGCGAACATGCTTTGGATTTGATCCAACGAGTAACTAGTAATGATGCTTCTGTATTAGATGATGGAAAAGCACAGTATAGTTGTTTGCCTAATGCAACTGGAGGTATTGTAGACGACTTGTTGGTGTACTGTGTAGAAAAGAACAAAGTATATATGTTGGTCGTAAATGCTTCTAATATTGAAAAAGATTGGAATTGGATTTCAAGTTTCAATACGCAAGGAGTAGAGATGCATAATATTAGTGCTAAAACAGCTTTATTGGCTGTACAAGGGCCGAATGCAACTAAGATTGTTCAAACCATGACTCAAATGGATGTATTGAATTTGCCTTATTATAGTTTTGTGAAAGGGGATTTATTAGGTATTGATAATGTGTTGATTAGTGCTACAGGATATACAGGTGCTGGTGGCGTGGAGATTTATTTTGAAGATGTAAACGACAATGCCAATAAAGTATGGGACGCTTTGTTTGAAGCGGGTGCTGAATATGGATTAAAACCTATTGGATTAGGTGCTAGAGATACGTTAAGATTAGAAATGGGCTTCTGTTTATATGGCAATGACATTGATGATACCACGAGTCCATTAGAAGCGGGATTAGGATGGATTACTAAATTCAACAAAACTTTTACCAACTCAGAAAATCTTGCTGCGCAAAAAGTTGCAGGTGTGTCTAAGAAATTAGTAGGTTTCGAAATGATTGATCGTGGGATACCGCGTCATTATTACTTGATCAAGGATGCTGCAGGTAATGAAATTGGTGCTGTGACTTCAGGTACCCAAGCTCCAAGCTTAGGCAAGGCAGTTGGATTAGGCTATGTAGCTACAGCGCATGCTGCTATTGGGTCTGAGATCTTTATTGATATCAGAAATACTTTAGTGAAAGCAAAAGTGGTGAAGTATCCATTTAAATAAAATACTTTTTTATAGGATCAAAAGGGGACTAATGTCCCCTTTTTTTATGAGGTAAATACTGCATTAATGAAGCATGTAGTTGTGCATTTTTGTTGCTCAATAAATCATAAGTTATGAAAGCAATGAAAAACAAGGTACAACTGATTGGACATTTGGGTGCCAATCCTGAAATCAAAATCTTTGATGAAAATAAAAAATTAGCCCAATTAAGTTTGGCAGTAAATGACGGATTTAAGAACGCAGAGGGTGTTTGGCAGGATGACATCCAATGGTTTAATTTAGTAGCATGGTCAAAGCTTGCTGATTATGCAGAAAAAAATTTACTCAAAGGACAAGAACTCGCTATAGAAGGACGTCTGGTCAACAATACCTTTACAGATAAGCAGGACGTTAAAAAAACAGTTACTGAAATTGTATTGAATGAAATACTCTTATTCGGAAAGCAAAAAAGCACAAAAGAAACAGAATAAACTCGACAATTTGTATCTTTGCAGCCTAAGCAAATAATCGATACAATGAAACCTTCTTTACATACTATTCTTACCCCTTCTTTACTCGAACTATATGAGATTAAAGATAGTATAGTAGTCATTATTGATGTTTTCAGAGCGACTTCGACCATGGCTACTGCCTTGCATAATGGTGCTTCCAAAATTATTCCTGTTGATTCTGCAGAACATTGCATCGAGATGGGTAAACAAACAGGAGGTATCACAGCAGGCGAGCGTGATGGAAAAATAATACCAGGATTGGCCTATGGTAATTCACCTTCTGAGTATCCAAGGTCATTCATCGAAAATAAAACATTGGTGATTACGACCACCAATGGGACGAAGTTGTTACACATGGCGTTGAACCAGGGAGCGAAAGAAATTATCACTGGATCTTTCCCTAATTTAACAAAAGTGGTTGAGTTTTTAAAAGCACAAAATGCCCCAGTCATTCTGGGTTGTTCTGGCTGGAAGAATCGATTCAATATTGAAGATGCACTTTTTGCAGGGGCAGTCATTGAGGAAATAAAAGACCATTTTACCATTCATTGTGATAGTAGTTTTATGGCGAACCAGTTGTATAACCAACACAAGGACAATTTGAGCGAATACATTAAAACTGTGACCCATTGGCATCGTCTCGCGGCTTATGGATTAGAAGCAGACATGCAATATTGTGTAACTAAGGATATAGCCCCTTCCTTGCCTATTTTTAAAAGTGGCGCCCTGGTGAATCAAGGGTAGTTTTTCCTTAAAATAGTCCATAAAGTTGTACATTTGCAAATTGCCCTTTTTACAGAGGGTAATTTGCATTTTTTAATTATGGCACTACCCTATCTTGTTAAACATATTTATAGTTACGGCACCGAAGAGGTGATCCGTCGTGGTAAACGCATTTTTGCATTAAAAAATATCGAATTGATCAAATTCGATCCAATGATTGGCAATATTCATTGTCGTGTAAAAGACGATGGCTATAGTACCTACTATAAAGTAACCATAGAGAATTTTACTTCTGCTGCTACCTTATCCTTAAGATGTGGTTGTCCTTATAATTTATCAGAAGTGTGCAGGCACAAAGCAGCTGCCTTGTTTTTTATTCAGGATCTATTGGATAAGAATCAATTGGAATACCAAGCAGCTTCTTATAAAACAACGCATACTTTACTAAGAACTAAAGCCATCGATTTAAAGTCAATTAAAATGCTTTGTTCATCTAGTACTTTCGATCAAGCAGAGCAAACTTTAAAAACAATACGTCCGCATATTATTTCTAGTGAAAATGAAAAAGTAGTGGCAGAATTGGATATGGAGGGTAAAACGCATCATTTGATTATCCAAAAAAATGAAGAACGTTTTTTTGATACCTCTTGTGATTGCTTAACTGAGACCGCTTATCCTTTATGTATTCATAAGACAATGCTTTTGCTTCAATTATTTCAATTAAAAGGGGCAGATTATTTTGAGACCATTCGTAATTGGGATAGAGAGAAAAACAAGTTGTTAGCTTTATATGGCTATAGTTTAACAGATGATATCAAAGAGAAATTTGAGTTTACCTATCATGATGGAAAGCCTTTCTTAAAGGTATTGGACCCCAGTATACAAAAAGTAAACGGTGGCGAAGCGGTGACTAAAGCGCCTTCAATCGAAGTGGTAAGGTTTCAGTCTCATAGGAATAAATTAGCCAGTGATGACGCAGAAGAGAACTCAATCAAGGGGGCTCAAAAAACATTAGAACGTTTTGGTTTAGTCATTCAACAAGACGAGCACAATTATCCTTATTTATCTTTTCATGTAGTAAGAGGAGAGGCCAATGAAGAAGCATCTGCTTTTGTTGGTAAGGTTGAAAAAATTGACATTATAAAATTCGTGACACCTTATGACTTGCAAGAAGAGGATAAGGCGCTATTGCAGTTAGTTCGAAAATTACAGCCTGTAGAGATGACTAAGTACTTGAATAAGAATTCTCCATTTCAAGGCATTTGGGATACAATCGTGCATTCGGATGAAGCTAGCTTACCGGATGAAACAAAAGAATTGATACAAGAATACTTGCATCCAAAGTTGGAGAAAGTATGGCGTGATTTATCAGAGCATCCGTTTGTATTTTTTGTTGGACATAATAAACCTTTCACGACGGCTAATTTAATTCAGTCAGCATTGGTTTTTAATCCTATTCAACCAAGTTTTAAAGTCGAAAAAGAGGGCGAAGACTATATTGTACATGCACAGGTTGTATTGCCTTCTGGTGTGGTTAGTTTGGCGGATAATCACGCGAAATCTTATTTTTTATTCCAGCAAGGACAACAATTTTATTACTGGAAAAATCGCACAGACTTAATTTGGGTAGAGCAATTTTTACCTAAAGGATTTCAGAAGGTCTCTGCAAAAGCTTGGCCGAATTATTTGCAGTCCACTGTATTGCCCTTATCTAAAAATTATATGGTCGCTTTAGATCATGTATCACAGGAAAAAGTAAAAGGGGTAAAGCCTCAATTACAAATTCTCTTGAAAGAAAACGGAGACTATTTGTTTTTTGAACCTTTATTTGTTTATCAAGATATCGTGGTCCAAAAAGAAGATGGTCCCTCTGTGATTCAACAGCTGGGTGACAAGTTGATGATTTTGGAAAGAGATTTAGCTGCAGAAAGACAATTGGTAGGCATTATTGAACAATTACATTCTGGTTTCGTAAGACCCAATGAGGGTAATGTTTTGGCATTAAAAGGTGCCGAAGTGTTAAAAAACAATTGGTTCTTTTTATTCATCGACACCCTAAAAGAAAAACAGATTCCTTTATTTGGCACAGAGCAATTGAAGCAATTTAAATTCAATACAGCTAAACCAACTACTAGATTATATATTAGTAGTAATACAGACTGGTTTGACGCTAAAGTGGAGATTTCTTTTGGTGAACAAAAAGTGAGCATTCAAGACATCAAAACCATGTTGATGAATAAGCAGCAATTTGTGCCTTTGAAAGATGGTAGTTTGGGCGTATTGCCTGAACAATGGTTGAATAAATACGCATTGTTATTTAAAGTGGGAGAAGGTAAAGCGGATAATTTAAAATTAAGCAAATACCATTTTTCAGTATTAGACGAATTATACCAACAACGCGACGAGGAAGAATTGATTTTTAAGTTGGAAGGCAAATTCGAAAAAATTAGAGAACACTATACAATTGCAGATGTTAAGCCACCAGCACATTTAGATCCAATTCTTAGACCTTATCAGGCAAGTGGATTCCAATGGTTGAATTATTTACATGATGTAGGCTGGGGTGGCATATTAGCGGATGACATGGGATTGGGTAAAACCATTCAAACACTTTCTTTCTTACAACATTTGAAAGAAAAGAAGGGTAAGCTATTGGCTTTAGTGGTTTGTCCAACGACACTTTTATTTAACTGGCAGAATGAATTGAAAAAATTCACGCCTAGTTTGAGTTTTATGATCCACCATGGAGGCACTAGGAATAAAGCAAAGTTATCGGATCAATCTGTCGAAGTGATTATCACGACCTATGGTACTTTAAGAAGTGATATCAAAAACTTTGTAGAAGTAAAGTTTGATTATGTGATTTTGGATGAGAGTCAAGCCATTAAAAATCCAACAAGTAAGGTTACTAAGGCTGCTTGTTTATTAGATGCTGCTAATAAATTATGTTTAAGTGGTACGCCTTTGCAGAACAATACATTTGACATTTATGCCCAGATGAATTTCTTGAATCCTGGTATGTTGGGATCAGTGGAGTATTTCAAACATAATTTCTCCATGCCAATTGATAAATTTGATGAAAAAGAACAAAAAGAACACTTGCGTAAATTTGTATTTCCATTTATCTTAAGAAGAACCAAAGAGCAAGTGGCAAAGGACTTACCAGAAAAACAAGAAATGGTTTTATACTGTGAAATGGGTGCAGCACAGCGAAAAATTTACGAGGCCTATAGAAATGATTACCGTGATAAATTAATGGGTTTGGTCGAAGAGAAAGGGGTGCAAAAAGCTCAATTGTCTATTTTACAAGGTTTGATGAAATTGCGTCAAATTTGTGATAGTCCTGCGATCATCAAAGATGAGTCTTATCCAAATGAATCTGTTAAGCTCGAAGAATTAACAAGAGAGATTGTAGAAAATATAAGTCAACACAAGGCATTGGTTTTCTCTCAATTCCTTGGCATGCTAGGTTTAATTAGAGAAGCCTTGACCAAATTAGGGATTGATCATGAATATTTTGACGGAAGTAGTACGATACAAGAAAGAGAAAAAGCGATTGATCGTTTCCAAAATGATCCAAACTGTCGTGTATTCTTAATTTCATTAAAAGCAGGTGGTGTAGGTCTTAACTTAACCGCAGCTGACTATGTATATATCGTTGATCCTTGGTGGAACCCTGCTGTAGAGCAACAAGCCATTGACAGAACACATCGTATAGGTCAGACGAAAAACATCTTTGCGTATAGAATGATTTGTAATGACACGGTGGAAGATAAAATTCTAAAACTACAGGATAGAAAAAGATCTTTGGCTAAAGAATTGATTTCCGATGAAGATGGATTTGTCAAATCTTTAACCAAAGAAGATATCAATTACCTATTCAGTTAATTGATTTATTTATTGCATCTCTGCTGCTGCAATATTTGCTTTCGGGTTTTTTAAGAATTCTTCTTTGCAACCTGGAGAACAAAAGCCTAACACTTTATTGTCATAATGCGCTGTATCGCTAATGCCAGCAGTAACAGGCATGCCACAAGTTGGATCTTTTTTGTTTTGTACTAAACTGATATCATAAGCAACTACTGAATCAGTCACTGCCATTGAGGAAGTGGTATCTGTGTTAGTGGCTTCACTTACTGTGTTATTTCCACAAGCCATTAAAAAAATACTAAACGTTATTGCCATAAGGCTTACGCTATGTTGGAATGCTTTTTTCATAGAATTAATTTTTATAAAGGTACGATTTGCTTTAAAATGAAGCTCAAAAGAGGGCTTATAAAAACTAACAACTATTCATTATGATGAAAATCATGTGCTAAATAACCCTAAATTTCAATTTTGCTTTTGAATGTCCTGTTTTGTCTATTTAATTGTTTAAATTTGCATTCATAATGAAACAGGGTACTACTTATACTTTAATGATGACTACAAATACTGTAGCATCCCATGTTTTGCATAGTCTCTATAGGCTGTCGCCATCTACGCGACGTGGATTCTGATAGGACGAGCAGTTGGCAATTGCCCCTATCAGTGGAAAAATCTCCGAAAAATTATTGAACGCCAATACGCTTATTCTTTAAATTTTATTGATCATTGGAACAGAAAATTATTGTACGCGTTGCCTTAGCTGGTGATGTAGCTTATGCAATTGCAATTACGGACGAAATGGAATCTTCTGCAAAAGCAAGAGGAACAGGTATTGCTAAAAGAACCCCTGAATATGTAGCTCAAAAAATTGAGGAAGGCAAATCGGTCATTGCACATACCGAAGACGGTGTGTGGGTTGGCTTTTGCTATATCGAAGCTTGGCAACATGGTCAGTTTGTGGCAAATAGTGGTTTGATCGTTGCACCTCCATTTAGAAAAACGGGTATTGCAAAAAAAATCAAACAAGCTATTTTTCAGTTGTCAAGAGACAAGTACCCTGATGCAAAAATTTTTGGCTTAACAACAGGTTTAGCGGTGATGAAAATCAATTCAGAACTTGGCTATGAGCCGGTAACATATAGTGAATTGACCGATGATGAAGAATTCTGGGCAGGCTGCAAGAGTTGTGTCAATTATGAAATTTTAAAAAGTAAAGATCGCAAGAATTGTATGTGTACCGCGATGTTATTTGAACCAAATAAATAAAAGAACATGGAAAAAGTTGTTTTAGGCTTTAGTGGCGGATTAGATACCACGTTTTGTGCAAAATATTTATCAGAAGATAAAGGATTAGAAGTGCATAGTGTAGTAGTGAATACAGGTGGATTTGATGAAGCGGAATTAAAAAAAATAGAAGCGCATGCGTATGCTTTAGGTGTTAAAAGTCACACCACCATTCAAGCTGTTGAAGGGTATTACGATCGTATTATTAAGTACTTGATTTATGGTAATATCTTAAAGAACAATACTTATCCATTGAGTGTTAGTGCAGAAAGATTAAGTCAGGCTTTGCATATTGCAGCGCATGTAAAAAATTTAGATGCAAAATTAGTGGCACACGGTAGTACTGGTGCAGGTAATGATCAGGTGCGCTTTGACATGATATTTCAAGTCCTTATTCCAGGTGTTGAAATATTGACGCCTATAAGAGATCTTCAATTAAGCAGAGAAGCGGAGATTGAATATTTAAAAGGGAAAGGGGTAGTAATGAATTTTGAAAAAGCTGCCTACTCTATCAATAAAGGTTTGTGGGGCACGAGTGTAGGGGGAAAGGAAACCTTACAATCAAAAGGTGTTTTGCCAGAATCGGCATGGCCTACTCCAATGACAAAAGCAGGGGCATCCGAAGAAATGGTGATTGGATTTAATAAAGGAGAAATTGTTCAAGTAAATGGTCAACGCTTTGCACATCCTACTAAAGCGATTCAATATATTCAATCCATTGCAGGTGCTTATGGTATTGGTAGAGATATCCATGTAGGGGACACCATTATTGGTATCAAAGGGAGGGTTGGATTTGAAGCCGCAGCACCGATGGTTATTTTAAAAGCACATCATGCCTTAGAAAAACATGTATTAACCAAGTGGCAACTTTCATGGAAAGATCAGTTAGCACAATTTTATGGCAATTGGTTACATGAGGGTCAAATATTAGATCCTGTGATGCGTGATATCGAAGCATACTTAGCCAGTGCACAAGAGCAAGTGACTGGAGAAGTGTTCATTCAATTGAATTCTTTCCATTTTCAAATCATTGGCATTGAATCACCTTATGATTTGATGAGTGCTAAGTTTGGTAAATATGGAGAAATGAATACAGGATGGACAGGTGCAGATGTGAGAGGATTTACCAAAATTTTTGGCAATCAAGTGGGCATTTATCATCATGTAAAAGAGCGTAACAAATAATGTCACATGTTTAATGCGCCTCTATTTAGATTAAATTAAAAATGGGTTAAAGTTAAAAAAGTAAAGATGCAAAAAGTAAAAATTGGAATAATTGGTGGAGCGGGCTATACGGGTGGTGAATTGCTACGTGTGCTTTTACGCCATCCCAATGCAGAGATTACTTTTGTGCATAGTACAAGCAATGCGGGAGAGTTAGTAAGTAAAGTGCATGCCGATTTAGTAGGTGATACGAATTTAAAATTTGCAAGTGCATTAGATCAGGCGATTCAGGTATTGTTTTTATGCGTTGGTCATGGGGATGCAAAAAAGTTTTTAGAAGTGAATAGTATTCAACCCAATGTTAACATCATAGACCTGTCTCAAGATTTTAGAATCGCCAATACCGCAAATATTGGAGAGAGAACATTTGTATACGGTTTACCAGAATTACAAAGAACTGCAATTCAAGAAGCAAAAAATATAGCGAATCCAGGATGTTTTGCCACAGCGATTCAATTGGGTTTATTGCCATTAGCGGCTAAAGGACTATTGACTGATGTATATACCACAGGTATTACTGGTTCGACTGGTGCTGGACAAAGTGTATCAGCAACCAATCATTTTAGTTGGAGAGCGAATAACATTCAAGCCTACAAGACATTAGACCACCAACATATTCATGAAATTGGCCAAAGCCTGGCACAATTACAGGGGAATCAAAATGCGGATGTGCATTTTGTACCTTGGAGAGGGGATTTTACAAGAGGTATTTTTGTAACCTCTGTAGTTAGTACAGATTTAACCATTGAAGCATTGTATGCGCTATATGAGGCTTATTTTGAAGGACATCCATTCACGCATGTATCAAAAAATAATATAGACCTTAAGCAGGTAGTTAATACCAACAAATGTTTAATCCATATCGAAAAGCAGGGGAATAAAATTGCAATTCATACTGCGATAGATAATTTATTAAAAGGCGCAGTGGGTCAAGCGGTTCAAAATATGAATTTGATGTTTGATCTTGAAGAATCAACTGGCTTGCAATTGAAAGCAAATTATTTTTAACAATCATACATCATTCTTATAGTTTAATTTCTATCAAAACATTCTAAATTTTACCTCATGTCTTTATTCAATGTATATCCTTTAAATCCAGTCGCTATCACTAAAGCTGCAGGCAGCCGTGTATGGGATGATCAAGGACAGGAATATTTAGATATGTATGGTGGACATGCAGTGATCAGTATTGGTCATACGCATCCACATTGGGTAAAAAGAATCGAAGACCAATTGCATGCGATTGCCTTTTATTCTAATTCAGTCGTTTTGCCTATACAAGAACAGTTGGCGGCAGCATTGAATACGGTTAGTGGAAAAAAAGATTTTCAATTGTTTCTATGTAATAGTGGCGCAGAAGCCAATGAAAATGCAATGAAGTTGGCCTCTTTTCATACAGGAAGAAAAAAAATTATAGCATTTAATAAAGCCTTTCATGGTCGTACTTCTTTGGCAGTGGCGGCAACAGATAATCCAAGCATCCTAGCACCTGTTAACGAGACCGATAATATCATTTTCCTTCCATTGAATGACCTAGCTGCATTACAACAATGTTTTCAGGCGCAAGGAGATCAAATTGCAGCGGTTATTGTAGAAGGCATACAAGGTGTTGCTGGAATTTATGAAGCAAGTGATGTCTTTTTACAAGCGATCAGAAAAGCATGTACTGATTATGACGCGGTGTATATTGCGGATAGTGTACAATGTGGTTATGGTAGAACGGGTCAGTTTTTTGCACATGATCATGCAGGAGTGGATGCTGATATTTATTCAATGGCAAAGGGGATGGGCAATGGTTTTCCGATTGGGGGTATTTTGATTGCACCTCATATTCAAGCTAAGTTTGGCATGTTGGGTACCACATTTGGAGGGAATCCTTTAGCCTGTGCTGCTGCTTTAGCGGTTATTGAAGTAATGCAAGCAGCTAATTTAATGGAACAAGCTTCCAAACTAGGTGATTATTTAATTCAATCCTTGCAACAAATTAAAGGCGTGCAAACTGTGAGAGGACGTGGCTTAATGATTGGATTTGAAATGGAGTCATCCTTGCAAGACACAAGAAAAATATTATTAAACGATTGTAAAGTATTTACTGGAGAAGCTAAGCCAAATGTAATTCGTTTATTACCCTCTTTAGCCATTACGCAAGAAGACATCGATCTTTTTTTAACCAGATTGAACAATGCGATAGCAATGCAACAAATTAAGACCCCATAATCAGCATACATGAAACAATTTATACATGTTAAGGACGTAGCCCATATTGATAATTTAGTTCAAAAGGCTTTAGCGTATAAGGCAAATCCCTTGTTAGACCAACAAATGGGTAGAGGTAAAAGAATTGGTTTATTGTTTTTAAATCCTAGTTTAAGAACTCGATTGAGTACACAGGTGGCTGCACAAAATCTAGGTATGGAGGCCATTGTTTTTAATGTAGATAAAGAAGGTTGGGCATTAGAATTTACAGAAGGCGCTATCATGAATGGGAGCACAGTTGAACATATTAAAGATGCCGCGCCAGTTTTAGGTAATTATTTTGATCTACTTTGTATTCGAACTTTTCCTGGCTTAGTGGATCAAGTAGAAGATTACAGTGAAAAAATATTGAACCAATTTATACAATATGCAGGTATTCCAATTGTAAGTTTAGAATCTGCTACTTTACATCCATTACAATCTTTAACGGATCTTATTACGATTCAAGAGTCAATAGCTTCAACTACAAGTTTCAATCATAAAAAGCCTAAAGTTGTTTTAACTTGGGCGCCGCATATTAAAGCCATACCACAATGCGTTGCGAATAGTTTTAGTGAATGGATGAATGCATGGGGCGAAGCAGATTTTGTGATTACACATCCGGTAGGCTATGAGCTTTCAACTCAATTTACCGATGGCGCTACTATTACACATGATCAAGATGCAGCTTTGAAAGCCGCAGATTTTGTCTATGTAAAAAACTGGAGTGCCTACAATGCCTACGGAAAAATTTTATGCACCGATCACCAATGGATGATGACCAATCAGAAATTAGCTTTAACCAATGATGCAAAAGTCATGCATTGTTTACCTGTTCGTCGAAATGTAGAATTAAGTGATGAAATTTTAGATGGCCCAAATAGTTTGGTCACACAAACAGCTTCTAATAGGGTCTGGGCAGCACAAGCAGTATTAGGAGAAATTATAAAAACAATGGGTGCATCTTTCTAAATAGAAAAAAATAGGCATAACAAAATTTATGGAAACCTTATACGTCATAAAAATTGGAGGAAATATTGTTGACAATCCAGCATTGTTACAGGAATGCCTTGCAGCTTTTGCACAGCTTAAGGGGCAAGCTATTTTAGTACATGGAGGAGGGAAGTTGGCAACTGAAATGGCGAATAAGATGGGCGTTGCACAAACCATGATCGAAGGAAGAAGGGTAACTGACCTAGCGACTTTAAACATCGTCACGATGGTGTATGCAGGTTCAATCAATAAAAACATCGTTGCACAACTTCAATCTTTAGGCGTCCAAGCAATGGGTCTTTCTGGTGCAGATGGCAATTTAATACAAGCACATAAAAGGGTTCATGCAAACATTGACTATGGTTTTGTTGGCGAGGTGGATACGATTAACACTAAATTGATCCAAGCTTTACTGACGAGCCAAATGAGGTTGGTCATAGCGCCGATCACACATGATGGGAAGGGACAATTGTTGAATACGAATGCAGATACGATTGCTCAATCTATCGCAGTTGCTATGGCGGAGCACTTTAATGTACATTTAATGTATGGTTTTGAAAAAGAGGGAGTTTTGCTAGACTTGAATAATCCTAGCACGCTTCTTGCAAAAATAGATACCCAACAGTACGTTCAATTAAAGGAAGATAAAATTATCTTTGAAGGGATGGTGCCTAAAATGGAGAATGCATTTGAGGCACTAAGAGGGGGAGTACAATCAGTTATGATTGGGAAAGCAGAAAAAATGATGGATGTAATAAACGGTAAGGCTGGAACCACAATCAACCTCTAATGTTAGTAAACAAACTTATGGTCGAAAAAAATAAAATCATCGAAACGCTACAGCAAGAAGCGATTGATTTGTTGAAAGCATTGATTTCAATACCATCTTTCAGTAAAGAAGAAGCTGCTACTGCTGATTGTATTCAAGCTTTTTTTACAAAGCATCAAATCGTTTGTAACAGGTTTAATAATAATATTTGGTCTAAAAACCTTTATTATGATCCAGCTAAACCTACTATCTTATTGAATTCACACCATGATACAGTTCGACCCAATCAGCAATATACAGTAGATCCATTCGAGCCGATTGAAAAAGAGGGCAAATTATTTGGACTAGGAAGTAATGATGCAGGAGGTGCCTTAGTGAGTTTGATAGCTACTTTTAGGTATTTCTATGCACTTGAAAATCTTTCTTATAATTTTGTTTTTGTTGCATCAGCAGAAGAAGAAATTTCCGGAGTAGATGGTATTGAAGCTGTTTTGAAAGTCCTTCCTGCAATCAATTTTGGTATCGTTGGAGAGCCAACACTATTACAGATGGCCGTTGCGGAAAGAGGACTTTTAGTTTTAGACGTAACCGCTGTTGGGCAAGCTGGACATGCTGCAAGATCAGAAGGAGAGAATGCCTTGTATAAATTAATGCCCGCATTAGATTGGTTTAAAAATTATCAATTTGAAAAAGTGTCGACTTTACTGGGACCGGTTAACATGAATGTAACTGTTATTGAAACGAATAATAAACAACATAATGTAGTACCATCCATTTGTAAAATGGTGGTGGACGTTCGAGTGAATGAATTGTATAGTCTAGAAGAGGTTTTGGCCATCATTCAAGAACATGTAGCTTTGGAAGTAACACCGAGAACTGTAAGATTACGTTCAACCAGTATCGCTTTAGACCATGTTTTAGTCAAAGCTGGATTGGCTTTAGGAAAATCTTATTATGGGTCTCCTACTAGTTCTGATAAAGCTTTAATGCCTTTTCCTACCTTAAAAATGGGTCCTGGTGATTCTGCGAGAAGTCATTCGGCAGATGAATTTATCTTTATCCAAGAAATTGAAACAGGTGTTAGCACCTATATTCAACTTCTTGAAAATATTTTAACTTATGAGTAAGCTTTGGCAAAAAAATAATGTAACCTCAAGTGCAGTAGAGCAATTTACCATTGGCAAGGATCAACAAATGGATCAATACCTTGCAGCCTATGATGTATTAGGTTCAATTGCACATACCACTATGCTGTCTGAAGTAGGTTTATTAACCAAAGAAGAACAAGTACAACTTAAAAAAGCATTGGTTGAAATTTATACAACTATTCAAGCAGGTAATTTTGAATTGCAAGCTGGGGTAGAAGATATCCATTCACAAGTGGAGATTTTATTAACTCAAAAATTAGGCGATGTAGGGAAAAAAATTCATAGTGCAAGAAGTAGAAATGACCAAGTGCTGGTTGATATTAAATTATTTTTACGCGCCGAAATTTTAAAACTGTCGACATCTATACAAGCTTTATTCTCTTTATTGCAAACAAAAAGTGAAGCACATCAAGCTGATTTATTACCGGGCTATACGCATCTACAATTGGCCATGCCTTCTTCTTTTGGATTGTGGTTTGGGGCTTATGCAGAAAGCCTTGTAGACGATATGACAATTTTGCAAGCAGCGTATAAAGTAGTGAATAAAAATCCTTTAGGATCTGCTGCTGGTTATGGATCATCCTTTCCAATTAATCGAACAAGAACCACTGAATTATTAGGCTTTGATACTTTGAATTACAATGTGGTCTATGCTCAAATGGGAAGGGGTAAGGCAGAGCGTGTGACTGCAATGGCGATGGCCAATGTAGCGGATACTTTAGCGAGATTGAGTATGGATGCTTGTTTATTTTTAAATCAAAATTTTAGTTTTATTCAATTTCCAGATGCTTTAACAACGGGGTCAAGTATCATGCCGCATAAAAAAAATCCGGATGTATTTGAACTCATCCGTTCTTATTGCAACCGTATTAAAGCGTTGCCCAATGAAATAATGATGATGACGACCAATTTGCCTTCAGGGTATCATCGTGATGTACAATTATTAAAAGAACATTTATTCCCTGCATTTTCAGAGTTGAACCATTGCATTGAAATGGCCATGTTGATGATTGAAAATATGGAGGTCAAAAAAGATTTACTGAAGGACCCAAAATATAAGTTCTTATTTAGTGTGGAAGAGGTGAATAAACTAGTGAATGAGGGGATGCCATTCAGGGATGCCTATAAAAAAATCGGATTCGCCATAGAGTCAAATAATTTTACGTTTTCAACCGACTTGAACCACCAACACGAAGGTAGTATAGGCAATTTATGCAATCCTGAAATTGCAGCTCAGATGGACCTGATAATCAATGGTTTTGGAACAGAAAAGCTGGCTCAAAGAATTCAAGATTTATTGGCTAATTAATCCGATTCTGGCGTACTTTTGGGGTCTAAATTTTAATAGGCCGAAGATGAAAAAAACAATACTTCTTGCAATGGTACTTTCTGCTAGTTTAACTAGCTGGGCACAAACTAAAACAACAGTCCCAGTAAAAACAGTTACAACTGCTAAGCCTGCGACTGTCAAAAAAGTGATTGCTTCAAAAATAAACAATGTGGTAACCACAGCGCCAAATTTTAAAACAACAAAGGATAGTGCTTCTTATGCCTTAGGATATAGAATTGCACAAAGTCTTAAAGGACAGGGTTTACAAGATGTCAATTTTGATCTATTCAAAAAAGGCATGCAAGCAGGCGTGATTGCCAAATCAGCTATTCCAGATAGCTTAATTGATTTATGCATTAAAAACTACCAAGATAAAATGAGTACAGAAAAAATCGCTGTAAACAGAGCAGCAGGCGCGGCATTTTTAGCAGAAAATGCAAAAAGACCAGGTGTGGTTCGTTTAACCAATGGTTTACAATATGAAGTAATGGTGGCTGGTACAGATACCACTAAGCCTACTTTAAAAAACACCGTTAAATGTCATTATCATGGCACTTTAATTGATGGTACTGTTTTTGACAGTTCTGTTCAAAGAGGAGAACCAATAAGTTTCCCATTAAATGGTGTCATCAAAGGTTGGCAAGAAGCTTTACAACTAATGACTGTAGGAAGCAAATGGAAATTGTTCATTCCTTCTGAATTAGCTTATGGCGAACGTTCAGCTGGACCAGTGATTGGACCAGGATCTACTTTGATTTTTGAAGTGGAATTGTTGGGTGTACAATAGTATTTGATACACATAAATTATAGCACAATACACTTCACATTTTCTTGTGGAGTGTATTTTGTTTCACAGCCTTTTCAATTTTTTTTATGCAAAAGATTTTTGTTTTTTTTCTTGTCGCTTTAGGTGCTTTTGCTTGCACCCCTAATAATGTTAAAATCAGTTCCGCAATTGGCAAGCAAATAGATAGTGCTGGCATGCAGGGTAGCTTTGCTTTAATGGAAAATAGTACAGAAGCATTTACCATTTATAATCTATCTGCATATAAAGACAGTGCGTATGCACCTTTGAATACCTTTTTTGCTTTACCGGCTTTGATTGGATTTGAACAAGGGCAGTTGAAAGCGGCAAAAGAAACTTGGGTGTCAATGGATTCTAGTACTTACTATCAGCAATTGATACAACAAATTGGCAGAACAACTTTATTACAGCAAATAGATTCTATCCATTATGGAAAAGGTATTGTGAGTGCAAATATGGAAGGTTTCTGGAGAGACGCTTCCTTAGTGATTACGGCAGATGAACAATTGGGTTTTATCAAACAATTGTATTTTAAAAAATTACCTTTTCAAAAGCGCAGTCAAGAATTATTGAGTCAAATGATTTTGAAAGAGGAAAATGCCAATTACAAATTAAGTTATATGGCATCGGCAGATACAACACAAGGCAATCAAGCTTGGGTAGTAGGGTATATAGAAGAAAATATGCATCCTTATTTCTTTGTACTACATACTTCTGCTACTGAAAGTAAAGATTTGCAAAATAGAAATATTAATTTATTGAAATCAATATTACTGAAAGAAGGATTTTTCAGAGGGGTTCGTTAAATTGAATTACTTTATATACCTTAAGAAAGCTTTATGCAATACTATACTGAATCACTGACATCGTATAATCGCATCCAAACAAGGCCTGTTAAAGTGGGCAATTTGGTAATTGGCGGAGGGCATCCTGTAAGAGTACAGACGATGACAACCACTGACACCATGGACACGGAAGCTACGGTTGCACAAATCATTCGTTGTATAGAAGCTGGGGCTGAATTGGTTCGTGTAACTGCGCCTAGTAAAAAAGAAGCAGAAAATTTAGCCAATATCAAGGCCATCTTGAATTCAAAAGGCTACACCACACCTTTAGTTGCCGATATTCATTTTACACCCAATGCAGCAGAAATTGCAGCAAAAATTATTGAAAAAGTGAGGGTGAATCCGGGCAATTATGTAGACAAGAAAAAGTTTGAACAAATTGACTATACAGATGCAGAATATGTAGAAGAGATAGAGCGCATCAGAGAAAGATTTACGCCACTTGTACTTATTTGTAAAGAACATGGCACGGCCATGCGCATTGGAACCAACCATGGTTCTTTGAGCGATCGTATTATGAGTCGCTATGGAGACACCGCAATTGGAATGGTAGAAAGTGCCATGGAATTTTTAAGGATTGCTAGAAGCCTGGACTACCACCAAATTATTTTGAGCATGAAGTCAAGTAATCCTCAAGTGATGGTGCAAGCCTATCGATTGCTCATCCAACAAATGCAACAGGAATTCAATGAAATCTATCCTTTGCATTTAGGGGTGACAGAAGCAGGGGATGGAGAAGATGGAAGAATTAAAAGTGCCATCGGCATTGGAACTTTATTAGAGGATGGCATTGGAGATACGATCAGGGTGAGTTTAACCGAAGATCCAGAATTAGAAATTCCTGTTTGTAAAGACCTAGTAAAAAGGTATCAGCTTAACAATAGTCAAGAGGCAGACATAGTGCCTGCTGTGACTCAATTGCCTTATAGTCCTTTTGAATATAAAAGAAATACAACGCATGCTGTAAAGAATATCGGGGGCAAACAAGTTCCTGTTGTAATAGCAGACCTTAGTCATTTAACGACCATACAAGAAGCAGACCTTATAGCAATAGGGTATACCTATGATGCTGTAACTGATAAATGGGTTATTTCTGATGCAGCAGCGGATTATGTTTTTATTGGTAACACGCCATTAGCTTTTAATTTACCTGGCACTTTAAGTATTATTGCAGCACCGGCTGT
The DNA here is from genome assembly GCA_041176305.1 of Bacteroidota bacterium. Classification (GTDB taxonomy): domain Bacteria; phylum Bacteroidota; class Bacteroidia; order Chitinophagales; family Chitinophagaceae; genus Sediminibacterium. The sequence goes on from JBEDDG010000002.1 coordinate 61,595, forward strand.
TTGTGCTAAAGCCAATCTTACAGATAAGTACCATCCTATCATGGATGCAACTGCATATATCGCTTTGGAATCTAAACACCCACAATTAAATTTTGTTCAAATAGATTGCTATAGTGATCAACATCCAATAGCGGATGAATTATTATTGCAAATTGCAAAAGACAATACAGTGGTATTTTGTTTGAGTAGCCAAAGAAAGAATGCCATGCAAGCCGTTAGGCGAATGGCCATTCGTTTGATGCAGTTGTCTATTCAACAACCCATGATTTTAGTAACAGACAGTGATTGGAATACGACAGATGAACATTTGATTCATTTTGCAATTGAAACAGGAGCTTTGTTATTGGAAGGTATAGGGGATGGCATCTGTTTAGGTTTAACTAAAGCTGCTTATGAGGCAAGTATACATGGTTCAAATGTATCCGGTCGCAATTACTTTAATAATGCAAGTATTGAACAATTATTAAACACAACAGCCTTCGGTATTTTACAAGCAACCAGGACTAGAATTTCCAAAACGGAATACATTTCTTGTCCAAGTTGTGGTCGAACTTTATTTGAATTGCAAGAAACAACTGCAAAAATCAGGGCAGTCACCAATCATTTAAAAGGATTAAAGATTGCGATTATGGGTTGTATTGTGAACGGACCAGGTGAAATGGCAGATGCGGATTTTGGTTATGTTGGAAGTGGCGTAGGTAAGATTACCTTATATAAAGGGAAGGAAGTAATGAAGCGCAATATTGATAGTGCTGTAGCGGTAGACGAATTAATTTTATTACTAAAAGAACATAACGCTTGGATAGAACCAAGTTAACCACCAGCTTATGTATCCACTATTTTACGCTTTATTCTATTTGATTTCATTGATACCATGGCCTGTCATTTACCTGTTGAGTGATGGAGTAGCTTTTTTATTAAGGAAGGTGTTCAAATATAGAATTGCAGTGGTTCAACATAATTTGAAAATTGCTTTTCCAAATAAATCTCCAGAAGAACGCAATCAAATTGCAAAAGAGTTTTATCAAAAATTCACGGACTCGTTTTTTGAAACCATCAAGTTGATTTCAATGTCTGATAAAACATTTAAGAAAAGATTTACTTCTAATGTAGAAGTCTTAAACAATTTGTATGCATCTGGTCAAAGTGTGCAATTGATGGCTGGTCATTTTTTCAATTGGGAATTTGCAAATTGGGGTGCAGCGAAATACGGCACTTATCCTTTAATTGCGGTTTATATGCCTTTGAGCAATGCTTTTTTTGACCGATTGATTTTAGATATGCGAAAAAGATATGGCAGTATCATGATCCCTGCTACAAATTTCAAAAATCAATTTCACCAATATGCTAATAGCGGACAATATGCAATGGCATTGGCAGCAGATCAGAATCCAGGCAATCCAAAATCTGCTTATTGGGTATCTTTTTTTGGACAACTTACCCCTTTTGTGAAAGGACCAGAAAAAGGAGCCAAGTTAAATAATACAGCGCAGGTATTTATACATTTCTATAGTACTAAGAGGGGTTATTATCATGCACATTATGAAGTGATGACCACTTCACCGAATTACCTTAAAGATGGTCAGTTAACGGCCTTATATGTCAAAGTGCTTGAAGAAAAAATAAAGCAACAGCCGGCTAATTATTTATGGAGTCATCGAAGATGGCGTTACACGTATGATGCGGCACAATTTGGACATTTAGTCGTAGAATAGTATCTGCTTTCTTCCGGTGCTTTCTCTTATAAATTAAAATTCTTCTGTTGTAGTTGGCTTTTTAGGTGAAGCAACAATATTGAATTTATTTTTCAAAAATTCAACAGCTTCCCAACCATCCTGTACAATTCTAATATTATGGATACCTTGCTTTTTAAGTATAGAAGCAGCTAATAATAAAGTATGACCTGTATCATCTATGAGGTAGATATTAAAATGCTCATCTAATTCTGACATAGCACCTGGGTCACTAAATTCAATTAAAGGAATGTTTAGGGCATCCTTGATATGGCCTTTATCAAATACTTCTTCTGTTCGGATATCCAATACCATTAAGTATTCGTCAAAAGGAATATCCATGGCCAGTTCATCTACTTCTACCTCGATGATTAAGTCTATTTTTTGATCTGCTTCTACCCAAGTGGAGAAGCCTCCTTCTAAAAAGCCTTTTACTTGTGTATAGCCGAGTAGTTCAAATTTTTTGATCGCAATGGTTTCGGTAGCTTCTGTACACACCAATACAATAGGACAATCAGGTTCTATTATTTTGAGGGCATTTAGTGTTTTAATGGCATCCAGTTCAACATGAATGGAACCTGGTATATAACCCTGTAAAAATTCAGTGCCAATTCTTGTATCAATGATTTGAACTGAATCGTCTTTCATTATTTCGATGAACTGAGCTAAGTTTAAAGCCATATTATCCCACTAATTGTTCTACAAATTGGTTGACTTGCTCTAGGCGGTTGTAATCTACCATATAAAATATGAATTTACCTTCACGCACTGTTACTACAATACCCGCTCTTCTTAAAATTGCTAAGTGTTGTGAAGCAACAGATTGCTCTAATCTAAGTTTTACATAGATCTCGGTGACTGTCATTTTTTGATGCTCGTCAATTAATTTTAATATTTGTTGACGGAGCTTATGGTTTAAAGCCCTTAAGATCATAGCAGCTTTTTTGCTATGAATTAAATCCACTTTTAATGGTGTGGTTCCATTGGCTAATTGTAGCAAGGGTAATGATTGATTCATGACAAATTACATATTGGGGGTTATGAATTGTGATTCATTGCAAAGTTAATGAATTAATAATACATAATATTTTATTATATGTATTATTTACTTGGAATAATGTAGACCTCTTTAAGGTAATTTGGACCCACATAGGCTAAGTCTTCAAACTGTCCTTTATTCAATTTGACCGTGGCCATTTCTAGTAAATCGGCACTTGTATAAGTATTCGATTGATAGGCAACAGGATGCGCTGCTGTAAAACTTTTCGTCTTTTCTATTCCATTACCCACGCAAAGGGTAGGCATGGTTATTAATTTCTCCCATTCAACTGCATCCAAGACCATGGCTTGTTCGGCTAGTCTAGGATTGCAAGAGGGGTCATAAAGACCACCAAAGACTTCCATTCTTCTTGCATCTATCATAGAAAAGACTTGAAAATCAGCGCCAAAATCAGCAGGAGCCCTATTCAATGCTGCATGTGCTAAGGCAGTTAAAGTAGATAAACCAATGAGTGGCTTGTTTAAAGCATAAGCTATTCCTTTTGCACTTGCTAGTCCAACCCTTAAGCCTGTATAACTTCCTGGCCCTAATGTCACTGCGATGGCGTCTAATTCAGGGAGGGTGCAATCTTGACTTGCTAATAGTTCGGCAATAGCAACTTGTAAAAAGTTTGCATGACTAAATGCTTCACTATGCGTTCGTTCGCCCACAATAAGTTCATTGTTACTGAGTGCTATAATAGCTTTTTCTAAAGCCGTATCTATGATTAATAATTTAGCCAAGTTCAAAATTGTGCTACAAAAATAGGTTGGTTTTGGTCAAAAAATTAGAAATTGCAATTCTAAAATAAAATATATGTCTAAACAGATCATTCAAACCAATAAAGTGCCTGCACCAATTGGTCCTTATAGTCAAGCAGTGATTGCCAACGGTTTTTTATTTGCAAGTGGTCAAATTGCATTTGATCCTGCAACAGGTGAATTGGTTTTATCATCTATTGAAGAAGAGACAAAGCAAGTGATGGAAAATATCAAAGCGATATTGGAAGAAGCACATATCGATTTCAGTCATATTGTAAAGACCTCCATCTTTTTGAGTGATATGGGTCTTTTTGCTGCAGTGAATCAAGTATACGGTAGTTATTTTACAGCAGATTTTCCTGCACGTGAGACGGTTGCAGTAAAAACTTTACCAAGATCTGTGAATGTAGAAATTAGTATTACTGCGGTGATGTAGTCCTAAACTGATACGTTGTTTCAAAATGAATCATGCCTTGGGGTTCCAATATTTGGAGCCCCATTTTATTATTAAAACAATCGGGGGCGCCACTTAAATTTTCGATCGCGATACTTTTTCGATCCCCTGGAGTGTATAATTGTAAATAGGGATAATGATGTTGAGCATGTACTTCTATCGATTTTTCATGATATCGTATGGTTACAGTGGGTTGCAATGGATCTAATAAGAAACAATCATCAAAATGGGTAGCTCCAATCGTATCACCTTTTTCAAAATCTTTCATTTCAGACACTTGACCTGTAGGGATCATCTCTTGGTCCATTTCAATTTTACCCAAGGCTTTAAATTCAAGCTGGTACGCATTCACTGAATCTCCTAAAGTAAAATAGGGATGCCATCCGTCCATCATGGGTATCCTATGATTTGAACGATTCAGAATGGTTGTTTTTACATGGATACGATGCTGTTGAAAAAGGGACCATTGCACTTGAATAATATAGGGGAAAGGAAATCCAGGATCAGTTCCTTCGTATTTAAATTCAAGACAGACCATGGCATGGTCGGAAGTAGATGCGGTACTTTTTATTTCAAAATCAGCATCATAAATCAAACCGTGCATGGCATGTTGCCCTAAATAGAATTTATTAAAACGGTAAGAAGTGCCTTCCCAATCATATTGACCTTTGTGTATCCTGCATGAAAAAGGACTCATTTTGCCGCTTCTAAATCCATTCATTTCAAAACTTTCTTCCTTTAATTGAATGTCGTGGAGTGGATTACCATGGATGAGTTCTGTGCATGGATCATTTTTATTAATTTTCCAACTATTCATTAAGGCACCTTTACTATGGATGGTTACCATCGAATAGGCATTGCTATCCATCAGTTGGATGGATTTGCCATAGCGTTGTTCCTGTATTTGAATGTCAAAAGACATGGGCGTTGTTTAGGTGGAAAATTAAAACTATTCTATTAACTTTGAAAGAACAATTGTAAAGTATGCGTCTATTATTATCTTTCCTTTTTTTCGCTTTCACCGGGCAAGTGATTGGACAAGTTTGGGCTAAATATGATAGTACGATGAAAATTGGAAAATCAGGTTACCGCATTTCTTGTCTTAATAGGTCACCAGAAAAGAACATGTTGAATATACGACCTGTCGGATTTAAGTCAGAATCAAGAGAAGCTACTGTTGAAATTAAAGCAAGGGTATCAGGTGCTGAAATTGATGATTTAAACAATGATGGCTTTCCAGATCTTATTATTTACATAGAAGATGCAGCGGGCAAGAAAAGTATTTTCCCCATTTGTTCAGAAGACAATGAAAGAATTGGACCCATTTTATTTCCAGATATCTACAATGACATGGAATTAAGTAAAGGCTATAGAGGAAAAGATGAATATAAATTAGTAGAAGGTGTGTTGTTTAGAAAATTCCCCATTTTCCCTGCCGATACGACCATTAAAGAACCTACTAACAAAATGAGACAACTGATGTATCGTGTGGTACAAGGCGAAAGAAATTCCTGGAAATTTAAAATGTTCAAGCAGTTTGAATTGGATGCTAATTAACGTCCTGCAGTGATAAGTATTTTACCCACTGCTTTTTCCTTTCCTGCATCATCTCGAACAAAGACCAAATAAATTCCTGAAGCAACTTTTCGCTGGTTACTATCTCTTCCATTCCAAATAGTTTGACCACCAAGTGCTCTAGAGCTAGCGACCAACTGACCATTGATGTCTGTAATTTTTACCAATGCATTGTTGACTAAGTTTTTAATAACAATGGGTCCATTGTGTTCGGGTCCAACCGGGTTGGGGTAGATTAAAATTTGATTTTGAGTACTTACACCTTCTGTCGCTGTTCCTTTATAACTAATTATTTCATTAGCGGTAAAGAAATAAACATTTCCTTCTGATGGATCAACCACGATGGAGTATACTTTATCATTGGGTAATGGGCTATTGGTTGTGGTAAAATGCTCAAGCACTTCAGTCCCATCTTTACTCACCAACCATGCGCCATTATTGGTGCCAATCCATTTTCTATTGACCCCATCTACAGCGATACAATGAATGGTTTCTTTTTGAAATAAATAGCCATTGAATCCATTGCTTTCTACGATCGGCAAAAAGGCATCGCATGGCTCATTAAGATTGCCACATTGAAAAAGTCCTATGCCATTGTCAGTTCCAACCCAAATTGTACCTTCTTTATCTTCAGTTATTGTATTGACTTGCATGCTGGGCAAGTTACCAGCGTACCTACTCGTGTTCAGTTGTCTCCAACTTGCTTGGTTGTTTTGTTTTTGAAACAATAATACACCTTGTTGTGATGGACCAATCACCCAGTGTAGTCCATTATTGGCAATATGAACTTGTTTTAAATTATTGGCTGAAAAATTAGTAGGGACTGCATATTTAGTCCAAGCGGTACCTTCTTTAATCAGTAAGCCTACGCCATCTTTTAAAAGGGTCATGCTACCATCTGCTTTTTGTTGAATCGATTTAAGCTGACCCTCATTGGAGAGGGGCGTTGAGGTAGCGATTGTTTTATCAGTGGGTGTATAGTGAACCAATTGACTTCCCATGCCCATCCACCAACTTTGATCTACAGGATCAATTGACAAAGCATTGATATAACTTAGTTTCAAATTTTGCAACTGCGTATAATTTATCCATCCCGATGCATTAAAATTGGAGATGCCAATATTACTGGTGTCATAACCCATGAGCAATTCGGTATTGGATAATGTCACATGAGGTCGCGTATAATTCAATGGGCCGCCTAATTTTATCCAAGAAGGGTTGCTGTTTTTTAGGTAGAGCCCTTTTTGATTGTCTGCTATCCAAACGCCATTGCCTTCGGTGAATATACTTACTGGTTGGCGTAATATATTCGTGTCCACTAGGATGGTATTATTTTTATCGGCATTCAATTGAAGTAACATACCCTTATTTTGATCTATGACGCCCGCGTATATTTGAGTTCCATCTGCATGAATGGTTTGGATACTGCCCCTATTGATTTGGTAAAGCGGCGTATTACTTTGGTAGGGGTAAACTGCTTGCGCTGTGTTAAAATAGAATTGACTATTAAAAACAAACATATTTTGAATCCCATTGATACCTATGGTATTTTCTTGTATCCAATTTTTATTTTGACCTAATGCACTTGACCAGATTCCGTTTTCGGTTAATGCAAATAATTTATTTTGAAAAAAAAGGGTCTGCATCACTTTAACCGCTTGACGATTGTTGTTAGGGAAAATAGTTTCTTTAATTTCTTTCTTTAATAAGTCAATTATAACAATGCCGAAATTACAAGAAAGGTAAGCAAGGTTATTTTCTATACTTAAATTGTTGATGCCCTTATCTGCAAATAAATTGGATAGTTCTATATCATCAATAAGGGTTATTTGATCGCCTTGTACAATATCAATACGACTATTTTGATAGGCGATCACAAGTTGTTTTTCAATCGGATGCCACGCAATTTTTCGTATACCAATGGCGTGTAATCCATTGGTGGTATTGATGTAATTGATGTTTTGATTGGCATCTATTTGAATCACCTGATTTGTTGCGGCTACATAGAGCTGATCTCCTTTGATGACCTGTTGTATGGATTCATTGGAAAAATGTGCACGCCAGCTTCCCACTGTGCCCAATGTGGCTTGGGCATTCAATTCATAGGAAAAGCAAAAGAACCAACTTATTATAAAAATCCATTTTTGCATGCTATTTTTTTAAAGCTTGATAGATTTGCTCTTGAATTTTTGGCCTAAGGTTCAATGTGCTAAATACTTTATTGTCTCTTGTTGGGTAGACTCTATTGGATAAGAATATATACAATAAATTATTATCAGGATCTGCCCATACACAAGTGCCAGTAAATCCAGTATGTCCAAACACACTGGTTGGCGCACTTAAGCTAGGATAAGGATCTTTAGAAGTAGCATTGTCTTTAGCTGTTTTGTCAAAGCCAAGCCCTCTTCGGCTTATTGCAGATTGATAACTTGTAAATTTTTGAATTGTAGCTGGTTGTAGGTACTGAACACCGTCCCATATGCCGCCATTCAATAACATCATGTATAATTTTGCTAAATCACTAGCGCTACTATATAAACCTGCATGTCCTGCAATGCCCCCCATGGTAGAAGCACCTTCGTCATGTACAGAACCTTGAATCAATTCTTTTCTAAAATAGTTGTCTACTTCTGTTGCAGCGATTGTCGATTTGTCTGCTCTGTTCAAAGGTAAAAATCCAGTGCTTCGCATTTGCATGGGCCCGTAAAAAGTTTTTGTGCAATACGCGTGAAGGTCCATACCCGTCACTTGCTCAACTATATTACCAAGAAAAATAAAATCATTATCACTGTAAACATATTTTCCTGGCGCTGTAATTGGACTATTTAATATCTTGATCCGAATGCTATCCATAAAATGATTCGCAAGGTATTTTCCAGGTGTGACCATCAATTGATGTTGTGCATCTTGAACTGGAACAATCCATTTTGAATCTATTTGACCTTCTTTGTCTAATAAGGATTCATAGAATTTGATATAAGGGTATAAGCCGGCTTCGTGCAAAAGCAATTCTTTTAAACGAATGGATGCTTTAGGATTACCAACCACCCATGGCAGATAGTCGCCAATTGTTTTATCAATATCAACCTTTCCTTCTTCTACCAATTTCATGATTGCTACTGTAGTGGCACTCGTTTTGGTCACGGACGCAAGGTCATATAAGGTCGCATTGGTCACTAGTGGAGATTGTCCACCAGCAATCCTGCCATAGCTTTTGTTGAATACAATTTGATTGTCCTTGGCTACTAACACCTGACAACCAGGAATTGCTTCTTTTTGTATTGCATCTGCAACAATGGAATCAATGATAGCAAGTTTTGCTTGATCAATAATTGCTGGAAGACAAGCTTCCGTTAGAATTTTTTTTTTAATGGGCGCCTCTGAAGGCATTCCATATTGTAAAGTCTCTGTGATTGTCACTGGTAAAACACCACTGGCTTGTTCTTTCCCTTCTAGCCATTTTTGAACAGCCGCGTGACTGTATTTAGTATCTTCGTAAGCTAATAAGATATTGTGGATCTTGCTAAAATCTCCTACCGCATAAGGGTTCCCAAAAAGAATATGTATCCAGTCTTCATGCCCTTTTTCGTTTAAAAACTCCAAAGTAGCAGCAGGTATTTCAAAATGGTTAGCTGGTCTTCTGTTATATCCGTGCAAGCCAACAATCACTTGATCAAAGGCTTTCAGGCTATCTTTGATAGCGGCAAGTTCGTTGGCATTTTTACCATTCGTATGAAATACTTTTACACCGTAAGTGCTTGCTAGTGTAGTTGTAAATGCAGTTGCACCATTCGCATTGAATGCAATGTACGCTGTCTTAGTATTTAAAACAGGGCTATTGTTGGCGCTTAAAAAGGTAAGTGACTGTGTTGCCATCGCTGCATTGATCGTGCCAACAGATTGATTTAAATCTGCAACAATATGGTTGGTGTCAATTGTTTGTAATTCAGAAAGCCCATATTTATATTTTGCAGTCAAGATCTTTTTAACCCTTGCATTAATTTCTGAACGTTTAATCCTTCTTTCTTTTACTGCTTGTTTTACTTTTTGAATGGATTGACCAATTTCTCCAGGTAAACACAACATATCATTGCCTGCTAATATAGCTTGTACATTGGCTTCGCCTTGTGGAAAATAATTTGCAATTGCTTTCATATCCATGGCATCTGTTACGCTAATCCCTTTGAATCCTAATTCTTTTTTCAATAAACCATTGACCGCTTTAGGAGATAAAGAAGTGGCATATTTTGGTCGATCATCAATCGCTGGTACCGATAAATGGGCCACCATAATGGACTCCACGCCTGCATCAATCAAAGCTTTGAATGGGGCTAATTCTAAGCTGTCTAATGCAGCTCTTGATTTTGCAATGACTGGTAAATCTTTATGAGAGTCTACCGTTACATCTCCATGACCAGGAAAATGTTTGGCGGTAGCCATGACGCCGTTGTCTTGCATCCCTTTCATGTAGGCGATACCTTGTTGAATCACTTTATTTTTACTTTGTCCAAAACTACGGTCATTGATCACCGGATTTAAAGGATTATTATTGATATCAATATCTGGCGCATAATTAATTTGAATGCCCAATCTTTTGCATTGTGCTGCAATAGCCGCACCCATTTGGTATACTAAATTACTAGACGAAAAAGCGCCCATTGACAATTGTCTTGGAAACATTTCTACGCTGTCTAAACGCATGCCTACACCCCATTCTGCGTCAATCGCAATAAATAAAGGTGTCTTGGAAATACTTTGGTAATGATTGGTTTGTATTGCCTGACGTACTGGTCCTCCCTGAAAAAAACAAAGGCCTCCTACATTGTATTGTTGAATTAAAGCGCTAATCGAATCAATTTTATTTGGCTCCCAATTACTATGGGCTCTTATCACCATTAATTGTCCAATTTTCTCATTTAAGTTCAATGCAGAAAATTGTTTTCTAATCCACTTTTTTTCGGACATTTTTTGTGCCTGTAAAGAAGTGGTTAATCCTGTCAACAATAAACTGGCGAAGAGTATTTTTTTCATATCTAAATTATGTACCGCAATTTAAGGATAAAAAAAGGCTTACCGAATACCGGCAAACCTTTTTTGAGTAATTTATTACTTAGTTAGAGCTGTTCAAGTCAAAAAAAGACCTCGTTAAGTCCTTTTTGAATCATACTATGCTTCAGTGTCCTCCTCGTCCAATTCTGGCAAGGTCGGCTCTACTTTATGTTGTTGTAATTGTGCAAACCACTTCACCATTTTCTTCATATCGCTTGCATAAACACGCTCAAAATCCATATTTGGAAATACCTTCTTAAAGTAGGCTTGAGTTGCTTTAGCGTCTTTTTCGTTAGGGAGTGCTTCTTTAGATTTCCCCATGGCAATAAATACTTCGGCCAAGAAGACGTTTTCTTTGGTTGTGAATACCTCAATGCTCTCTAAATGGGAGAATTGGTAAGCTCTAGAACTGATGAATTGTGTGGCATTGGTCTCTAGGGATCTTGCGATAGCGCCGTCACTTTTGCTGGTCAATAATTCAAATAATCCTGACATGCCTGAAACGGAAATCAATTTGTTATACTCCATGGGTTCTAGTCTTTTTTTTAGGAATGCAAAATACGGAAAAACCCTCAATTTTCATTTTTTAAACTACCTTTGTTTATCATTAAAAATCAAGCATATGCCCGGTTTTGAATTATTTGGAGCAGAAGAAAAAAAAGAAGTAAATGAAGTTCTTGAGACAGGAATTTTAATGCGTTATGGATTTGATGGGCCAAGAAATGGTATTTGGAAATCTAAGGAGTTGGAAGCGGCAGTTTGTTCCACTTTTGGATCTCAATATGCACAATTAACTTCTAGTGGAACAGCCGCATTAACGACAGCAATGGCGGCATTGGGTGTTGGTGCAGGAGACGAAGTGATTATGCCTGCTTTTACATTTGTAGCAAGTTTTGAAGCAATATTAAGTATGGGTGCTATCCCGGTCTTGGTCGATATTGATGAAAGTTTAACTTTATCTCCAGCTGCGGTGAAAGCAGCCATTACCCCAAAAACAAAATGTGTCATGCCAGTACATATGTGTGGTAGTATGGCAGATATGGATGCTTTAGTAGCTATCTGTAAGGAGCACAATTTAATATTATTAGAAGATGCATGTCAAAGCATCGGTGGAACCTACAAAGGAAAACATTTAGGTACCATTGGTCATGCGGGCACCTTCTCTTTTGATTTTGTAAAAACGATTACTTGTGGTGAAGGGGGTGTTGTGATGACAAATGATAAAGAAGTGTATACTAAATCAGATGCTTTTACAGATCATGGACATGATCATTTAGGCGTGGATAGAGGTGCGGATCTGCATCCTGCTTTGGGTTATAATTTTAGAATAAGCGAACTACACGCTGCGGTGGGTTTGGCTCAAATTAGAAAATTAGATACTTTTATAGCGATTCAAAAAAAGAACAATCAAATATTGCGCTCCTACTTAGAGCAAGTGCCTGGCATTCAGTTTAGAGTGGTGCCAGATCCTGCAGGCGATAGTGCAAGTTTTTTAACTTGGTTCTTGCCAAGTCAGGACTTAACAGAAAAAGCTATTGCCGCATTCAGAGAAGCAGGTATTCTTGCCGGTAATTTTTATTGGTTTGGAAACAATTGGCATTATATCAGAAAGTGGGATCATTTAAAAAATGCAACAAGTTTATATCCTTTGTCTGAGGCACAACAAAAAGCATTGCTTGCTTTACAACATGCCGATTTTTCTAAGAGCGATGCGGTGATGAGTAAATGTATCTCCACAGCCATTAGTTTAACTTGGACAGAAGCACAAGTGCATGAAAAAGGCGCAGCCTTTTTATCAGTGTTAAAAAAAATAGTAGCATAAGCTAGGTTATGGCATTAGGACAATCCATGCAGCAAAGACAATTACAAAGATTGTCACCTCAGCAAATCCAATTGATGAAGTTGTTGCAAATTCCTAGTGCGCAAATCGAACAAAGAATAAAAGAAGAATTAGAAGAGAATCCTGCTTTAGAAATGGATTCAGCTTTATTGGAATCTGATTTCACTGCTCCGGAGGAAATGAATGACGAATTGTTACAGGACATTCAGGAGGATGAAGAAGCGGTGCCTGTGGATGAATTCGAAATGAGTAATGAAGAACTGAGTGAATATAGTTATGACGACGAAGTAGCCGATTATAAAACTAAAGACGATTATTACCCAGAACTTGATAATGACAAAGTGATTCCGATTAAAGCGGAAATGAGTTTGCATGAGGTTTTAATGGACCAATTGAGTATGCTTGCTTTAGATGATAGGGGGTATAAGATCGCTGAACAAATTATTGGAAGCTTAGATGATGACGGTTACCTAAGAAGGGCATTGCAATCTATTGCAGACGACCTTGCTTTTAAACAAAGTATGTGGGTGGAAGAAACTGAAATAGAAAGTATCTTAAAAAAAATACAAGCATTTGACCCTGTTGGGATCGCAGCAAGAGATTTACAAGAATGTTTATTGATACAATTGCGTAGCAAAGGAGAAGGCGAAGCGGCGCATTTATCAGATAGTAGAGGTAAACTCTACTCAGAAGATGAAGCAAGAAAAATTGCCATCCTAATCATAGAAAAATATTTCGAAGAGTTTACCCGAAAGCACTACGATAAAATTCAAAGAAGTTTGCATTTAGATGAATCAGGAATGAAAGAGGTCTTACATCAAATTTTGACACTTAATCCAAAGCCTGGCGCAGAAACAAGTTATTCGAACGAGGCAGAAATGTATATCATTCCAGACTTTACAGTGTTGATTAACAATGGTAAACTAGAATTGACATTGAACAGTCGCAATGCACCCCCTTTGGTCATTAGTGATGATTATAAATTGATGTTGAAAGAATATGAGGGAGGTAAAAAGCAGGACAAGTCACAAAAAGAAGCTGTCTATTTTATCAAACAAAAAATTGATGCAGCAAAGTGGTTTATAGAAATGATTTTGCAAAGACAACAAACCTTGTTGTTGACAATGAATGCCATTTTAGACTACCAATCTGCGTTTTTCTTAAGTGGAGACACCACATCGCTTAGACCAATGATTTTAAAAGACATTGCAGAAATCACCAATTTAGATGTCTCTACGGTAAGTAGGGTCGCCAATAGCAAGTATGTCCAGACTGAATTTGGTACTTATTTATTGAAATACTTTTTTAGTGAATCTTTGACCACTGATACAGGAGAGGAAGTGAGTACCAAGGAAGTGAAAGCGATCCTGCAAGAATTAATTGAAGGTGAAGACAAATTAAAGCCTCTGAGTGACGATGAATTAACAGAGCAGTTACAAGAGAAGGGCTATAATATTGCTAGAAGAACTGTTGCAAAATATAGAGAACTATTAAATATACCTGTTGCCAGACTTAGAAAAGAATGGTAACCAATTCAACTATGGAAAAACCACACCCAAGCATTGTTAAATATATAGGGCATCTTTTGTCTTATATATTTCACCCCCTCTTTATTCCCACTTATTTTTTCCTTTATTTAATGCAAGTGCTGCCTTTTGAATTTGTTGGCATCACCGAATGGCAATTAAAAATGCGTTTATTTAGTGTGGCATGGCTCACGGCTTTTTTTCCAGCTTTCGCTGTTTTTTTATTATGGAGGCTGAAGTTGAGTGATAGTATTTTTTTGAGAACACAAAAAGAGAGAATCATACCCTATGTAATCACCATGTTTTTTTATTGGTGGATGTATTACCTAAGTAGAAATTTTACAGATCAACCTATTGCGTTAAAGTTTTTTTATTTAGGCATTTTTGTGGCAAGTGCCATTGGTATGACGGTCAATAATTTCATGAAGGTAAGTATGCATGCAATGGGGATCGCTGGGATGACCACTGCGATTGCATTAGTTAGTATTTTTTATCCCGTCAATAATGCTTTATGGTTGCCACTTGCTATATTGATTGCCGCATTGGTGATTAGTGCGAGAATGGTCGTAAGTGATCATAGCAATAAAGAATTAGTGGTGGGTACAGCGATTGGTGTAGGCACGCAATTGGCGGCTTATTTATGGGTCATCTAAATTTAAATTAAAACGTATGTGGTATCGTCTAGGAAAAAATATATTGAATTTTAAAAAAACTTATTTGTTTTTTGTAATACTCTTAACCCTTATCATGGGTTATTTTGCTGCGCAAATACAATTGAGTTATGAATACACTAAAGCAATTCCCTCGGACAATCCAAAGTTTGTTGTGTACAATGATTTTGTAAAAAAGTACGGGGTTGATGGAACTACGGTGGTGGTTGGCTTTAAGTCAGACAAGTTTTACACTAAAGATTTCTTTAACCAGGTGGATGCATTGCATAAAAAGATAAAGCAACAAAGGGCTGTTGCAGAAGTGATGAGTATACCCACTGCATATACGCTTCAAAAAGATAGTTTGGCAGAGAAATTCAATGCCACTAAATTGTTTCATGCGCCTTATGAGAGCGATAGTGCCTTGCTTGCAGATAAAGCCGCTTTCGAAAACCTTCCCTTTTATAAAAATTTATATTATAATCCAGATAGTAGCAGTTATATCATGGCCGTATCCTTTATTGCCGATTCGATCAACAGCGGCTCTAGGACAAAAATAATTGCTGGCGTAGAAACTGCCTTAGATGATTTTAGTAAGGCAACGAATACGGAAGTGCATATAAGTGGCTTGCCTTTTATTAGAACCATCATGGCTGACAGGATTAAAAAAGAAATGCTTTGGTTTTTAATTGGCTCATTGGTTTTATCCGCTATTACTTTATTGTTATTCTTTAGATCTTTTGCTGCAACCATCATGAGTTTAGCCGTAGTATTGATGGGCGTGATTTGGAGTTTAGGTACGATGGTGCTTTTAGGGCAAAAAATTACTTTATTAACCGCACTTATTCCACCATTGATTGTGGTGATAGGCATCCCCAATTGTATCTATTTTTTAAATAAATACCATACTTCATTTAAAGAAACAACGGATAAAGACAAGGCGATTGTACAGATGGTAGGCAGAATGGGTGTGGTGACTTTGTTTTGTAATATTACTGCCGCTATTGGTTTCTTTGTTTTTGCATTGACAAAGAGCCCTTTGTTAAAAGAGTTTGGTTGGGTATCTGGGGTGAATATCATGATTTTATTTTTTATTAGTTTGTTCTTTATCCCGCCAGTACTTTCTTATTTGCCTGCACCTAAATTAAAACATGTTCGTTATTTAGATAATAAATACTTAGAACAAATTTTGGTTAAAATTGAGCGATGGGCATTTAGCCATACCAAATGGGTATTTGGTATCACCATTGTAGCGGTATTGATTTCTTTAGGAGGTGTTTTACAAATCAAAAAAGAAGCATTTATCGTGGATGACTTGCCCAAACAAGACAAGTTGTATACGGACCTTAAGTGGTTTGAACAACATGCGGGTGGGGTGATGCCTTTGGAAATTGTAGTAGACACCAAGAAGCCCAATGGTTTAATTCGTTCCATCAAGCCTTTAGAGCATATTGACGAATTCAATACATATTTATTGGAACAACCTGAATTAGGTAAGCCACTTGGCTTATTGGATGGGGTTAAATTTGCTAAACAAGCTTTCTATGATGGTGATAGTTTGTCTTATGCTGTTCCGACTGGCACTGAAATGGCTTTTATCGGGCCTTATTTTGCTAGCGCAGCCCCAAAGGAAGGTGTTAAACTTGCTGGAAATAATCCTGTACAGTTGTTGAATAAATTTATTGATTCTACCAAGCAACAAACCAGAATTTCTGTGAACATGAAAGATATTGGTAGTGCTCAATTGCCCGTCTTATTGAATAAGATCGACAGTGCTGCCTTCGCCATTTTTGATACAGCTAAATACAATATTGTACTCACGGGTAGCAGTGTTACTTTCTTAGAAGGCAGTAATTTTATTGTGAAAGGTTTAGGAGAATCTATTTTCTGGGCATTTTTATTGATTGCTATTTGTATGATCTTTTTATTTAGGTCTTTCCCGATTTTGATTTGTTCATTGATTCCTAATATTGTCCCTTTGTTTATGACAGCAGGTATCATGGGATGGACAGGCATTGCGTTAAAGCCATCTACAGTATTAGTCTTTAGTGTTGCATTGGGTATTGCTATCGACGTGACGATTCGTTTTTTAGTGAACTATAAACAGGAGTTGCCCCATTTGAATTATCAAGTACACACAACATTAGTACAAACCATTAAGCATACAGGCATCAGTATCATCTATACCTCCTTAGTGTTAGTGGCAGGTTTTGTTATATTTTGTTTCAGTGATTTTGGAGGCACTAAGGCGCTAGGTTGGCTCACTTCGATCACTTTAGTGGTAAGTACTTTAACTAATTTAGTTTTACTGCCAGCTTTGATCAAAACATTTATTAAATCTAAATAAACATAGATAACTGATTCAATAAAAAAGGCGCTTCAACTGAAGCGCCTTTTTTAATACACTATGGAAGTAGTTGCTTTAAAGTATTTTGTAAAGCACTGCCTCTTAAGTCTGTAGCAATAATTTTACCTGTCGGGTCGATCAATACATTGAATGGAATGCCCTGAATTTGATAGGTGTTCACCACGGTAGATTCCCATTTCTTTAGATCGCTGATATGAGACCAGGTTAATTTATCTTGTTGTATCGCAGCCAACCAATCTTCTTTATCGTCATCTAAAGAGACACCGAGTATGGTGAAATTTTTATTTTTAAATTGTTCATAAGCAGCTACGACATTTGGATTTTCTCTTCTGCAAGGACCACACCAGCTTGCCCAAAAATCAACTAAAACGTATTTGCCTTTCAAGCTGCTTAAAGTAATGATTTTACCAGTTGGATCTTGTAGGGCAATTTCAGGAGCCATCGCGCCAACAGAGATGGCAGTAGCTGGACTTGCTGCTTGTACTTGACCACTTAAGATGTTTACAAATTCTATTAGAGGTTCTGCCTTGGTCTTTTCTGCTACTGCTTTTGCAATGGCAAGTACTTTATTGATCTCCATAGACCTTAATGCCATGCCCAAAGCAAAATAGATCAATGCTGGACTATTTGCATTGTTGATAGTAGATTCAACATGGTCATTTAAATCCTTTATTTTTTTATCTTTTTGCGCTTGTAAGTAGGCAATACTACTGTCCTTGCCATTGGTTTGTTGCAAGTTATCTAAAGCATATAAAGTTGCAAATAAAGACGAGTCCTTGGTTCTATAAGCTTTCATGTATTGAATCAGTGCCTCGCTGTGTGGAGAGCCTTTTACTGTATAGCTAGAAAAGTTATTAGCATCAGCATTGATTTGAATTTGCGCTTCGTCATTGATAAAGCTAATATCTAAAGCATCGCCACTACTCAACCTATAAATACCTTCTTGTTTTGCAATAAATTCAAAACTATACTTTCCATTGGCATCAAGGGTCAGTGAATCTAATGTGATGATGGGTTTGCCCCCATAGGGAATCTCTTGCAATAACAAGGGTTTATTGGCAGCGTTTTTGATTGTACCTGCAATAGTGTATCGGGTTTCTTGATTTTTTTCTTTACAAGCAGGTGTAAAAAAAAGTAACGCGCTCAATAATGCAATACTTAAATGCTTTGTCATGGTTTAAATTTCTATTTGGATAATTTAGTTTCTAAAAGTACGGTTGTTTTATTTGGGTCTGCCTTGCCTTTGCTGAGTTTTTTTACTTCTCCAACAAATAAGCCAATTAAACCTTTTTTCCCTTTTTTGTATGCCTCCACTTTGTCCGGATGATTTGCAAGAACAGCGTCAATCCAGGTATTCAATTCGTCTTCATTGCTATTTTGCAACAATTGGTTTGCAGTGGCATAGGCCATTGGAGATTGCGGTTGCTCAATAATAGCTTTAAACACTTTATCTGAAGCCACAGAAAAACTTAATAAATGTTGATCTACCATCGTTAACAATTCTGATAAGATTGGCAATAAAGGAACCAAGTCTGCATGACTTTTATTTGCTTCATTTAAATAGGCACGGATTGGCCCCATCATCCAATTGGCTGCTGCTTTGTATAAAGAAGTCTGGGTGGTCCATTGTATATAAAAATCAGCTTCTTGTTTGTGCTCGCAAAGTTGATCGATATCATAAGGGCTCAAGCCATATTTGTTACCCCATTCTTTTTTTAATTGATTTGGAAGGGGAGGTATGCTTGTTTGAATAGAATGGATATAATCATCTGTCAGGCTAAGTGGTGCTATATCAGGATCTGGGAAATACCTATAATCGTTTGCATCTTCCTTTTCTCTTATCGAAAAAGTAGTATCGTTATTTGCATCAAAACTTCTTGTTTGTTGAATAATTTTTTCTCCTTTTTCAACCAGTGCTATCAAACGGTCTATTTCAAATTCAATTGCTTTTTTTATATTTCGGATAGAGTTCAAATTTTTCACTTCAACCCTTGTACCTAATTTTTCGTCTCCCTTTAAACGTACCGAAATATTTGCATCACATCTTAAGCTACCTTCTTCCATATTGCCATCGCAAATGCCTAACCATCTTACTAACTTACGTACTTCAGTAACATATAAAAAAGCATCTTCGGCACTATGAATGCATGGTTCTGTTACGATCTCGATCAAAGGGGTGCCAGCTCTATTTAAATCAATATAAGAATCGGTTGGAGAAAGGTCATGTATACTTTTTCCTGCATCTTCTTCTAAATGAATACGATTTAACTGTATGCTTTTTTCACCTTCTGTTGTATGTATCAATACTTGTCCGCCTGCACAAATAGGGGTGGTATGTTGTGAAATTTGATATCCTTTTGGGAGGTCTGCGTAGAAATAATTTTTTCTTGCAAAATAATTTTTTTTGGCGATGGTTGAACCACATGCAATACCCATTTTAATGGCATATTCAACGGCTTTTGCATTGGTTTTAGGTAAACTACCTGGATGGCCTAATGTAATCGGACTAACATGCGAATTTGGTGCTGCACCAAAGTGGGTTGCATCACCACTAAATAGCTTCGAATGGGTGGCTAATTGTGCATGAATTTCTAATCCGATGACTGCTTGATATAGCGTCTTACTTGGCATAGCACAAAAGTACTGATTAATCAAGCAATAGCATAAAAAAGCCACCCAATTCAAGGTGGCTTTTGAGGGGGACGCCTCTATCGTTTCAACTTATAAATCGGCTGTGTTAATTTTTTTAGGTATTTTAACTTCAATGGTTCTTTTTTCGCCTTTTCTTTCCAAACTCATTTTCAAAACCTGTCCTGGGAAATAGTATTGCCATTTCATAAAATTAACATCTGGAATATCGGAGTCATTCAGTTTTGTTAATATATCGTCTTTTTGAATACCTGCTTTTGCTGCAGGACTGCCTTCTGATACATTGGTTACCTTAACTCCTTTGCCCGTTTCAAGGTCTTCTACACTAATCCCTAATTTTGCTTTTTTATCTGCTCTGGTCATTAATTGGTCCATATTAGGTAATTCAGGCATGGAGAATTTATATTGACCACCCATATTATCCATAAATTCTAAAGTCCTTTCATCAAATGGCGCTTCACTAAAGGTCATTGCTTGATCTGCATTTGCATTTTTGTCCAGTTCGATATCCACTTTCATTGTTTTATTCCCTCTTGTATATACCAGGTGAATCACTTCATTTGGTTTGTATTTGCCAATGGCTGCATATAAGCTTTCTGGATCTTTTATTTTTTCTTCGTTTACACTTGTGATATGGTCGCCCACTTTTAGTTGTGCTTTCGCTGCAGGACTGTTTTCACTAATTTCGACGATACGTGCACCAACTTCTCCTTTCTCTGTTACCACGCCTAAGAAAGCTCGGTTTGCTTGTGGTGCTTTTTTAAATATATAAGCATTACGCTCTGGACTTAATCCAAATGGTTTGGACGATAGTTTTAAACCTTTTACATTCTCTCTTTTGATTTTTTTCAACCTTGGATCAGCAGCATTTACTTCTTCGCCGTTGATGGTTATTTTATCACCATCCACCATCACCGCAATGTTTTCGGTCGTATCTCCATTGATGGTCACAGTGACACGCATGCTTGAATCTGCTTTTGGTCCTGTAGTTTTATTTACTTTTTTTTCGATGACTACTTCTTTGTTATTAGAGCCTGCTACTTGTGCAGTTGCAAATTGAATACAAACAAGGCTAGCCAACCCAAGTACAATCTTTTTCATGTTATTTATTTTTTAAAATCAAGTGCATAAAACGCACTACGAAATTTATAGTAGGTCAAAAATAGGAAATATTTTATCTACGAAACAATTCGGAAATGTTAAAATTCTATAAAAAAGCCACCCATTTTGAGTAGGGTGGCTTTTTTAATCTATTGTAAATCAATATTATAGCAATGATTTGATTTGAGTAAGTACTTGATTCAGTTGGCTAGCATCCTGTCCTCCAGCAGCTGCTAAGGTTTTTTGACCACCACCGCCACCTTTTATAAGTGGTGCGATATGCGTTTTAATCAATTGTGGTGCTTCCCAATTTTTTGCTGCAACCAATGCTTCGCTCATAGACAATGCTGCAAAAGCTTTTTCACCTTGTGCACCCACTAATAAGACCATACTAGCACCTGTTTGTGTTTGCGTTAATAATTGCGCCGCTTTTTTATATTGATCGGTATTGCTTAAGGCAACTTGCATGCCTAAATATTGCACCCCATTGATGGTTTCAAAATTATTTTTATTTGATTCAACCAATTCATTGACTAAAATTGCCTCTTGACTTTCTAATTCCTTTTTTAATTCTTTTTGTTGATTTTGTAAATCAAGGATATAAGTAGCAAGTTGATCGATCGTGTAAGTTACAATATCCTTTGTTGCTTCTTTTTTGTGCAAACTAATTGCGATGGCATTATTTGCTTCTTCTAATTGGGCAATTTGTTTTCTTAATTTTTCTTTTGCTTCTTCTTGGAACTGAGCTGCAGCATGACCTACCACTGCTTCAATTCTTCTTACACCTGCTGCTACAGAAGACTCAGCCTTAATTACAAAATGTCCAATATCACCAGTATGTCCTACATGCGTTCCACCACATAATTCAATTGAATAGTTTGGATCCATTACAACAACACGAACCCTATCACCATATTTTTCTCCAAATAAAGCCATGGCACCCATAGCCACTGCTTCGTCTTTGCTCATCTCTTTAATCACGACTGGTACATTTTCTTTCACTTTGTCGTTCACCATTTGAGACACTGTTTCAATTTCCTCATTGGTCATTTTCGCAAAATGAGAAAAGTCAAATCGCAATTGATCTGGATTCACTAAACTTCCTTTTTGTGCCACATGTTTCCCTAAAACGTTTCTAAGTGCTGCATGCAATAAGTGTGTTGCAGAATGGTGCACCGTCGTATAGGTTCTTAAAGTGGTATCTACTTCGGCTTTCACTGCATGTCCAATGTTAGTAGGAAGTGTATCTGTGAAATGAATGAATAAATTATTTTCTTTCTTCGTATCAGTGACTTCAATCACAGTACCATCTTCAAATTTCAAGCTTCCTTTATCGCCAACCTGCCCGCCACTTTCTGCATAAAAAGGTGTTTCGGCTAATACCCATTGGTAGGCTTCTTTACCTTTTGATTTTACATGTCTGTATTTAACAATCTTTGTCGTTGTCTCTGTTGCGTTATAGCCAATAAATTTAGTTTCAGTATCTTCTCCAATTTGAATCCAATCTCCTGTATCAATAGCAGTAGCGGCTCTGCTTCTGTCTTTTTGTTGTTGCATTTCTTGTTCAAATCCTGCTTCGTCAATCGTTAATTCATTTTCACTTGCTATCAACCTAGTTAAGTCTACTGGGAAGCCATAGGTGTCGAACAGTTCAAAAACTAATTTTCCTTCTACTAAACTATTTTTTTCTTGCGTAGTAATGATATCATCTATACGCTTTAAGCCTTTTTCTAATGTTCTCAAAAACCCTTCTTCTTCCTCTTTAATAACTTTTGTAACAAAATCTAATTGTTGGTGTAGTTCAGGGAAGACATGTTCAAATTGTTTTGCTAACAAAGGCATCAACTGAAATAACAAAGGACGTTTGTAATCTAAATAAGAATAGTAATAACGAACAGCTCTTCTTAAAATTCTTCTAATCACATAACCAGCGCCTGTATTGGAAGGTAATTGGCCATCTGCAATCGCAAATGCAATGGCACGAATATGATCTGCTATAACACGAAAAGCAACAGCTTCTTTGCCATCACCGAAATCATAGGTCTTACCAGTGAGCTGCGCTACCGCATCTATGGTGCCAGTAAACACATCTGTATCGTAATTACTCTTTTTATTTTGGATAGCACGCACTAAACGCTCAAAACCCATTCCAGTGTCAACGTGCTTATTCGGCAGGGGTTCTAGACTGCCGTCTTTTTTACGATTGTATTGAATAAACACATTGTTCCAGATCTCAATGACTTGAGGGTGGTCTTTATTCACTAAATCACGGCCGGGCACTTCAGCGATTTCAGCTTCCGATCTCATGTCGATATGTATTTCACTACATGGTCCACAAGGGCCTGTATCGCCCATCTCCCAGAAATTATCTTTCTTATTACCGTAAATGATTTTATCGTTAGGCACCCATTTTTTCCATTCCTCTAATGCCACGCTTGAAGAAGGTAAGTTTTCTGCAGGGTCACCTTCAAACACCGTTACATATAATCTGTTGGGGTCTAATTTATAAACTTTAGTTAGGAGCTCCCAACTCCAAGCAATAGCTTCTGCTTTAAAATAGTCTCCAAAACTCCAGTTGCCTAACATTTCAAACATGGTATGATGGTAGGTATCTACGCCTACTTCTTCTAAGTCATTGTGTTTACCACTCACCCTTAAACATTTTTGTGTATCTGCAATTTTTGGATGTTTAGGTTGTTGGTTGCCTAAGAAATAATCTTTGAATTGGTTCATCCCTGAATTGGTAAACAATAAAGTAGGGTCGTTCTTTACGACAATCGGTGCCGAAGGAACAATGGCATGTCCTTTAGATGCGAAAAAATCTAAAAACTGTTGTCTTATTTCTGAACTGGTCATCATGGAACTATATTTTAAGCTTTGTGCTGAATTAAAAAGCTATCTTTGTAGCGTTTCTAAAAGTCTCCAAAGGTAAGGATTTGAGCCTTTTTATAGGACTTTGGAAGGCAAATAATCATTCGATATGAAGAAAATAAAATATTTCTTTAATACCCATACTTTAAGGTTCGAAAAAATCGAAGTGCCCTTTAAGGTAAGGTTATTGCAAACAATCGGTTTTATCCTTGCTTCTATTGGGGTGGGGGTACTTTTTGTGGCTATTTTATTTCAATATATTGACTCTCCAAAAGAACGTTTGTTAAGACAACAAAATACGGCTTACAAAGAAAGTTATGCGGTATTACAGGAAAGAATGAAGCAGCTGGAATTGCAAATGGTGGAATTGGAGCAACGTGACAATGAAGTGTACCGTTCTATTTTTGAGGCAACACCAATTCCGGATAGCGCTAGGGTAAAAGAGATGTTGGCTAAAAATGAAATCAGATTGATTCAAAGTTTATCGAATACCGAGTTGATTGAGAACATGCGTAATCAATTGAATAACCTGAGTTTAAGGATGTCTTTCCAGAGTCAATCCTTTGTAGAGATTACTACCATGGTGAAGAATAAAGAAAAATTATTAAGAGCAATTCCAGCGATACAACCTATTAGTAATAAGAATCTAAAACGAGTGGCTTCGGGTTTTGGTTACCGAATAGATCCATTGTACAAAGATTTTCGATTACATCCAGGACTTGATTTTTCTGCCCCAACTGGAACACCCATTTATGCTACTTCAGATGGGGTAGTTCAGACAGCTGGATTTAACACCGATGGCTATGGTAACAAAGTGGTGATCAATCACGGTTATGGTTTCCAGACATTGTATGCGCATATGGTGCGTGTAAAAGCCAAAGTCGGACAATCTGTAAAGAGGGGCGAAGTGATTGGCTATGTTGGAAGCACAGGGAAAAGTACAGGCTCGCATTTACATTATGAGGTCATTAAACGTGGCGCTAAAGTAGATCCAGTATATTATTTCTTCAACGATTTAACGCCTGCACAATTTGACAGATTGTTAAAAGAAGCGGCCGCAAACAAACAAAGTTTAGACTAATGGACCCAGAAGTATTGGCTTATCTGAATAGAATTTCGAGAACCATTGGACTCAGTTTACTTTGGATGGGATTAAACTCTACGCTGGGCATCATGCTTGGCTATGCCTTTGTAGAAGGGGATTGGCAATGGTTTAATGTTGCCTATTATATTTTCTTATGTATAAGTTCAGCAGGCTATTTTTATTTGTTGTACAAAATATGGAAAGACCCTATTGGGTTTTCCCAATAAGTAGTTGCATCTCTAACTACTATGGTCGGATATGATTTTCCATTCCCCGTTGATTTTTTGCAACAACAAAGTATAGTGTCCATTTAAATTACCCACCGTTCTTGTCAGTGCCCATTTTCCGATGATACGATAATAGTTTTTGCCTAAGGGTTGCATCGAAAGAATGGTAAATTTTAATTGACCCATATAGGTTTTATCTGGGTATCCCTTTTGATAGTTTGCTAAAGTGTTTTTATAGCCATAGGTTAATCCTGACTTGCCTACAAAAACTAAACTGTCATTTTCCCAGTAGCCATGCATAAATTGTTGGATGTTGCCTTCATTCCAGGCTTTTTCTTGAGCAGCCAGGATGGATAGGATCTTATCGGCGTCTTTTGTTTGTGCTTGAACAAATTGTGAAACTAGGAGTAGGATGAATAGAGCGCATGTATTTTTTAACATAATGAGTTATTTAATGTGTGCATTAAAATCACCCTCAAAATAAGTAATTCAACTTAATTTGCAGCTATGGAGTACCAACAACATTTAAAGAAAGACAAGAAAATGGCACCGCTCTTATTGGAGGCGAATCATGTCATCAAAAAAAGAAAAAATACCCCCGTACGTTTGATGGCAAGTATCATTAGCCAGCAATTAAGCACAAAAGTAGCTGCCATTATTTTTGGCCGTTTTATTGCTTTATTTGAGGGCAAGGAGCCTAGTTGTGAACAAGTGTTACAATGCACGAATGACCAACTTAGATCGATTGGCTTGAGTCAGTCTAAAGTAAATTATATACAAAATGTGGCACAATTTTTTTTAGACCATAACATTTCGGACAAGCAACTGTATTCAATGGAACCCGACGCTATTATTGAATTGTTGACTCAAATTAAAGGAGTGGGAAAGTGGACGGTGGAGATGCTCATGTTATTTAGCCTTGGACAAGAAGATGTCTTTGCGGTGGATGATTTAGGCATTCAACAAGCGATGATCAGGTTGTATAAAATACAATACGAGAATAAGAAAGAATTACATTCTAAAATGCTTGCGATTTCAACAAAATGGTCACCCTATAAAAGTTATGCTTGTTTGCATCTATGGCAATGGAAAGACCAAGGGGCTGTTTAAGCAGAATTTCTTGATGCATTGATGATGCCGAACATTGTTCTAGTCAATAGCTTTTCGTAGGATTCTTTTTCTCTTGTATCCAATCCTGCTTCCTGTATTTTACACAATGCATATTGTTGAATCGTTAGGAGGGGTAAAACAATCCTGTCTCTTAATACTATAGAATGTTTTGATAGGATGTCTTGCTCCATTAAACTATTTGTATTGCTTAATTCAAGGTACAATTGTGTAGTCAATTGAAACTCGGCCTTAATATTTTTCCAAATTGGACTAAAACTTGGGTCCTTTTCAATGTATTGAGTGATGGCGAAATTGGATTTCACCATACTCATCATACTATTGTCGATTAAGGTTTTAAAGAAGCCTATATGGTTAAACAAGTATTGTACTTCCTTCCATAATCCTTTTTCTTTAAGGACTTGTAGTGCAGTTCCAACACCATAATAGCCAGGTACATTTTGTTTTAATTGACTCCAACTTCCAACAAATGGGATGGCGCGCAAATCTTGAAATTGTAAGCTTGTGCCAGCTCCTCTTTTTGCAGGCCTACTTGCGATATTGCTTTTACTATAGTAATTGAGAGGGCTAAATTTTTGAAGATAGGGTAAGAATAATGGGTCCTGTTTTAATTGCTGATAAGCTTCAAAGCTTATATTGCCAAGGGTTTCAAGGATCGTCCTGTCTTTTTCGGAAAGTTGCATTTTGGTTTCCGAAAACAAACTATGGCTTACGCCGGCACTTAATAATTGTTCTAAATTAAATTGTGCAGAATGTATCGTGCCAAAGTTAGATGTAATGGTTTGTCCTTGTACAGTGAGTTGAATTTCTTCGTTTTCAACCTCATTGCCCATAGAAGCATAAAATTGATGCGTTTTGCCACCGCCTCTTGATGGAGGGCCTCCTCTGCCATCAAAAAATTTAACTACAATATCATTCTTTCTTGAAACAGAAGTAAGGGTTTCTTTTGCTTTGTAAATGCCCCAATTCGCTTGCAAGTAGCCACCATCTTTCGTGCCATCACTAAAGCCAAGCATAATGGTTTGTTCTTTATTTCTTGCTATAATATGTCCTCCGTATAATTCAGATGCATATAAAGTAGTCATGATCGATTCAGCTGCGGCAAGGTCATCGATAGTTTCAAACAAAGGCACAATATCAACTGTGGTTAGATCTTGGTCCCAGCCACATAATCTAAACAAAGCATATAATTCCATCACGTTCACTGCGGTTTGACAATTGCTAATGACATAACGTTGGCAACCCATAACCCCATTAAAGGACTGTATTTCCTGAATGGCGTAAATACTTTCTAAAGTATCTTTTCCGATCTCGGTTTTCATGGTACTTGGCTCTATCTTGCCAGAAAGATTTGCAAGTACTGCCATTTTAGAGGCCTCATCTAATGTAGTGTAATCATTTGGCAATAGCCCTGTTTCAACTAAAACTGCATGGTGAATTCTGGAATCTTGTCGAATGTCTAATGCGGCAAAATGGGTTCCAAAAATTTGCACCTTATTCAACAATTCAATAAGTCTATTTAAAAACAAGGAATGGTGTTCCTTGATTAATGTTTCTTTAATTGATGTCAAACAATCTACAATGGTTTGCTTTGATATTGGGGTACTGTGCTCTGGCTTAAACACATTCTCGTACAATGCCGCTTCTAACGCTGTTAACTGATTGGCTACACCAGCAAAAGTGAGTCTTCTTTTTAACTTTCTTACATCTCTATAGTAACAAACAATAATACTACTTCTTAGTGCTTGTGCTACTTTAATCGTAGTGGCCGCGTTGACAAACGGATTGCCATCTCTGTCTCCTCCAGGCCAAAAACCTAATTCGATAAATGGATTTTGTCCATCATAATTTCCGTCAAATACCTCTTTAACAATTGTATTGTAAATATTCCCAATGGATTGGTAAAAAACATGTTCTAAATACCACATCAAATTCAAGGCTTCGTCCGTTGGTGTGGGTTGTTTTTTATTAAAAAACGGTGTCAACGCAAGTTGTTGGATATATTGATTGATGCTTGTGTAGTCGTTCTTAGCAATGGCATCGCCCATATCATGTATAATCCCTAATACATTCGCTGGATAGAATTGTGTAGGATGTGCTGTCAATACAATTTTAACCTTAAAATCTTTCAATTTGTTTTTTAAGGCTTCAGCTTTGCCTGTAAAGTTGGCTTCTTTCATTAAGGATTTAATACTACCTGATCCTTCCATGTCATTGATGCTAGTGAATGCAGCATCTTCTATAGCATCAAATAATACCACTTGTCTTTCTACATATTGAACATATTTAAATAAATGGTCTATTTGTTCTCTTGAAGATTCAACATTGGTATGTTGTTTAAAAAATGCGTCGATAATTTCTATAGGCGCTTTGCCTTTTGCAAAACCCTCTTCACAATTTTGAATTAAGATAGGTAATAAGGCGCCTACGTTTGCAATACCAGAATAGGGTAAGGCTGCAAATAAACTATTATAAATAATATATTTATCAGCCACATTTGTCCTAAACTGTTGTAAGTACTTTTGAGTGCTATTGTTGATCATGACAATTAAAGGTACAGAAAAAAAAGAAGCTTTCTCTGAAACCCTTGTCATTATTGATTCCTAATGAATGTTTGTTTAAGGGTTGCTAGCTCCTTTAAACAATGGATGGCTGATGTCATGATAAAATGCGAATTGCCAACCGGCTGCTTGACCTTCTTCCCACCATTTTTGCCTCCATTCCATTGCCGCTTTTCCGTCCATATCATATTTGGCAACGAACTTGGATTTAAGTTGTTGTAATTGTGGTGCCACGTCAGCCCCAAAGAAAAATAGTTCACCAGCTTCCTTGATCCAAGCCACTTGATGAAAAGGACAATGTCCGCCAGTTAATTGATATTGAATATTATTGTCTATTAATCCTTGATCTTCGGTCAGCCAAACCACTTTAGAAAAATCTTCTAAGAATTCAAATTGTTCTTTTATATAAGAGGGAGACGAGGTTGTCATTGCTAAGTCAAATTCTCTCTTTTGAACATAGTGGGTCGCATAGGGGAAGCTCACAAAACGTTCTTTAAAAGTAGGATGGATATAGCTCATGCCACCCGCATGGTCTTTGTGTAAATGACTCATGAAAACTTTAGTGACTGAGCTAGGGTCAATGCCTATGGCCATCAAATTATCATGGATCTGCAAAACTCCTTGCGCATTCATATAACCCAAACCTGTATCAAAAAGAATGATATCCCTTTCTGTAATCACCACAAAAGGTTGAATTTCTACAAGGATACTTCCTTTTGGACGGTCTTGAATGTTTTCATGTGAAGTATCAAACGGCACAAAGACTTTGGTCTGGTCAATACTGAAACTACCTTCGGATAAGGGGTAAATACGCATAGCGCAAAAATACAATTATCGGAGGACCATTTGTCGATCCGCATCCAATCTTAATAAAATAAATATCAAAGCAGTAAAGGTGAGTAAGGAGGAACCACCATAACTAATTAAGGGCAATGGAATCCCTACCACTGGAAACAAACCAATGGTCATGCTAATATTCACTGCAATATGGAAAAAGAAAATGCCGACAACGCTATAAGCGTATACTCTTGAGAAAGTACTTCTTTGTCTTTCTGCAATACGAATGAGCCTAAATATAAAGAATAAGTATAAGCCTAAAAAAGTGAAAGTGCCTACAAAGCCAAAAGCTTCTCCAATGGAAGTAAATATAAAGTCTGTATTTTGTTCAGGCACATATTTGCCTCTTGTCTGCGTACCTTTTAAAAAGCCTCTTCCCCAAAATCCACCTGAGCCAATCGCAATTTTACTTTGTTTTACATTATAGTCATCGGGTTTCCTTGCCGCTTTTGCACCGGGTTTTTGAATCGATCTTTGGTTTAAGCCACAATCATATTCTTTTCCGACCATGCTGTAAATACGCGTGGTCTGATAACATTCAAATACATTATTAAAAATATAAGGGACCACAAAACGCACCGTGCCAACACAGAATATCCAAATGCTGGCGACAATGATGATGGCTTGTTTATTTCTTTTTAAAGCCTTTCCTAAATAGAGTACAATTAACCCCGCAATAATGGTTAGGATAATGGCCAAGAGTGTTGGATCTAATAGTAAAGTTGCAATCACAAGGATAGCGAAGGATAACAACACAATTAAAATAATAGGTGGTAATCCTTCTCTGTACATCGCAAAAATAAAAGCACTATATACAATTGCTAGTCCAAGCTCGTGTTGCATAATGGACAAGACCGCAGGGATAGCAATCATGACGCCTGCAATTAAATGCGATTGTAGTTTTGTAAAATCAGTTTCTGGCCTGGATATAAATTTTGCCAAGGCCAATGCAGTAAAAATCTTACACAATTCGGCAGGCTGAAGGTTAAAGCCTGCAGCAATGGGTATCCAGCTTTTAGAGCCATTGATTTCTTTTCCTAATACAAAAGTGGCCAGCATCAATAGGATACCACTTGCAAAAAGAATATTCGCTAAGGCAGTAAATACTTTACTGTCCATTAATAAAATGAAGACGCCAATAAAGGAACAAAAAATCAAGAAAAAAAACTGTTTACTATAACTGGTTTTCCCGCTGATAAAACTAGTTACCCAATCATTATTAGGGTTGTACTCCACCATAAAAATACTGAGGATGCCAACACAGACCATTAGTAAATACACAATGATGACGGCAAGGTCTGTTCCTTTGGAAAAATTATTATTATAATTAGATGACATATTTATGGCTTAAGCCTTTTCTTTTTATCAGCGTTGGGTAGCAAACTATCCTTATTGGTTTTATCTGCATTGGGTAAAGGAGTAGGGGCAGTAGGAGTGGTGTCTTTTGCTTTCGTCTTCACCACACCTTCTGCTAACATCTCCATATCCCAAACGTCTGATAATTCATCGTTATTGTATTCAATAGGGGTTAAATAGGCAGACTTATTATGTTGTACATACCAGTTTTTAATGGCTTGAGGCATTAAATCTACTTGGGCAAGGTTATCTGCCTTCAATTGACTTTCTGTGGTCAAGGTGTCATTTAAATACTGCTCCATTAACAAACCGCCAATAGGGCCTGCCCAGGTAGAACCATATCCTGCATTTTCAACAATCACCGCAACGGCAATTTTTGGATTGTCTTTTGGAGCAAAGCAAACAAATAAAGAGTGGTTTTTCCCATGTGGATTTTGAGCCGTACCCGTTTTGGCACAATACTCATGTCCAGGTACTTTGATAAATGCAGCAGTTCCATAAACTGTTACATCATGCATGCCTTCCTTTATAACATCAAAATATTCCTTAGGAATTTTTGTCACTTTTTGTTTGGTTCTAAAAGGCGCTAATTGTGCCGCTTCGTCTTCGGTTTCATTTTCAATACTGTCCACAAAATGCGGGGTATAGTAGTATCCATTATTGGCGATAAATGCCATAGAATTTGCCAATTGCAAAGGTGTTGCCGTCATTCTATCTTGACCAATTCCTAAAGTCAACATATAACAACTATTCCAGTACCTTGGGTTGCCAAAGTCTCTGTTGTATTGTGCCGTATCAGGAATATTGGCTTTGTTTTCACTTGGTAAATCAACTCCAAGTTTACGTCCAAATCCAAATGCATTCATGTATTCTTTCCACTTTAAATAACCCCCTTTAGCTGATTTATATTTTGGATTATCAATGGCCATTCTAAATACTTGCAGAAAGTAGGAGTTGCAAGAATAGGCCAATGCCAATTGTAAATTCGCAGCATGTCCAGCATTATGGTGTTCGCATTTTCTTGGGTCGCCACAGGCGCCATAAGATCCGTAACAGTTGTATCCAAAATTGGGGGTGATCAAGCCCTCATCTAATGCAATCAAGGCACCCAATGGCTTAAAGGTAGAGCCTGGAGGATATTGTCCCTTGATGGCTCTATTGTAAATTGGACGGGCGGTATCTAATAATAACCTGCCGATCGTTTTCCTTCTTTGACTACCCGTTAATAAATTTGGATTGTAACCAGGGCTGGATGCCATTGCAATTACACCACCTGTTGCTGGGTTGATCGCTACGGCACTTCCAATTTTGTTTTGTAATAATTTTTCGGCGAGTTGTTGTACCTGCACATCCATACTCGTGTATAAATTTTTTCCTGCGATGGCAACGGTATCAAAAGCTCCTTTCTCGTATTGACCTTGAATTTTTCCTTTATTGTCTCTTAAAAATCTTTTTACACCTCTTTGGCCCATCAAGACAGATTCGTAATTTTTTTCAAGTCCAGTCATGCCTGCGTAGTCACCCATCTCATAACCTTCTGATTCATGCTTTTTTAAAAAGTTCACATCCACTTCGGCTACGTATCCTAATACATGTGCTGCAGTATTGTAGGGATAGTTTCTGATAGAACGTTCAGATAAAGAGAAACCTGGGAATCGGTATAGGTTCTCATTCAATTGGGCATACAATTCGGGTGTTAAAAACGGTTCAAACACGCCGGCCTTTACCCTAGTATTTTTAATGATTGCTTCTACAATACGCTTGCTATATTCTGCTTTGTCAATATTAAGTATGGCACATAAAGCCGCCGTGTCCACCCCTTTTGCTTCATTGGGGATCACTACGAGATCGTAACTAATTGTATTTTCTAAAAGGGCCCTTTTCTTTCGGTCATAAATAATGCCTCGATCTGGGTAAATGATTTTTCGATAGATGGCATTATTGTCTGCCGCTAATTTGTATTTATTGGAAACCACTTGAAGACTAATTAATTGACCTACTATCAAAACAAATATAGTGCCAATGATAATTTGAATGATGCCGCCTCTGTTCTGATTGTAAACTGACATGTATTATCTTTTTAGCTTCCTTCTATTCAATAAAAGTTCAACAAGTAATATAAGGAGCATGCTCATTAGGCTAGTAAAAAATACTTTGCCCAAAAAATAGCCGAAGCTTCCAAATTGTAACCACTCTAATAACACTAAATAAAAATGGTGTAAAAAAGTAAGAGAGAAAATAAAGATTAAATAAGGGCCCCAACCCATGGTGCCAATGCTTGGTTCTTTGGTGATTTCTTCGGTTGCTTCTTGCGCTAATAAAATATTTAAAATGGTAGGTCTTAGGTAACCAATCAATGTAGCTGCTGCTGCATGCAATCCTGGTGTATTGGTAAACATGTCTAGGCTATAGCCCAGCGCAAACCCCAATAAAGTAGTGGCTAATCGATTGGTGCCAAAAGGCAGCCATAAAATAAATATAAAATACAAATAAGGTGTGATGAATTGGTGCAGAGGAGGCACTTCATTCAAAATGATAATTTGCACCAATAAAAATAAAATAAAACGGATACTATTTTTTAGAATATTATTCATTGTTATCCTCCTTTTGCTCCATGTCTGATTGAGCATCCATTCTTTTGTTTTCTACTAGATACACATATTCTAAATTGTAAAAATTCGTAGCCGACTTGATATTCAAAGTCAAGAAATTACTAGAGGGGTCTTGTACTATACTAGTCACTCTCCCAATCATTAATTGTGCAGGGAAACTAGAAGAGTAAGGGCTTGTTAAAACAGTGTCGCCTATTTTTGGCAAGGCACTTTTTGAAATATTTTTTAAAGATAAAATTTCTGGATTTTGACCATCCCATTCTATACTACCTGCAACTCGATCTCTTTTAAGCATGGCGCTCACTTTGCTATTTCGGTGTAGTAAGCTCATTATTTTGCTATAGGAATCATTCACTTCTACCACTACACCAACAATACTACCCTCTGGACTGATTGCAGCCATGTCTTTTTTGACCCCTTGTAAGGCGCCACGTTCAATCGTGATATAATTTTTTTGTAAAGTAAAACTATTGCCTACCACTTTGGCAGGGTAGTAGTAGAATTTTCTAATTTTTTCTAAACTGTCTTTTCTTAAAACGAGGGTACCCAATTTTCTACTAGTATCGTAGGGTACAAAATTTTCGGCCAATTGATTTCTGAGTGCAACATTTTCTGCCACCAATTTAGCATTGGTTGCTTTTAAAGCAAAAAAGTAAGCCCATTCGTTGTAATAACTATTTACGCTTCCGGCAACTGCATTATTCCAGTTACCAAAAAATGTTTGGTGTGATTTACTGTAAGAAGACAACATGACCAACGATACAATTTGAAGTATCAGGAAGCTAAAAAAAGTAAAGTTCTGTCGTATAAAGCCAATGATATTCTTCATTAGGTATTATCTCATAATAAATGGAAAACGTTGGTAGTTTTTCAATGCAATTCCTGTTCCGCGCACCACACTCTTTAATGGATCGTCTGCTACATGAACTGGTAATTTAATTTTTGCACTCAATCTTTTATCTAAACCTCTTAAAAGAGAACCACCACCAGTGATATACAAGCCTCTGCGATAAATGTCTGCCGCTAATTCTGGAGGTGTTGTTTCTAATGCTTTTAAGATCGCTTCTTCGATTTTGAAAATACTTTTATCTAAAGCTTCTGCAACCTCTTGGTAAGAAACCATAATTTGTTTTGGAATACCTGTTACTAAGTCTCTTCCGTTTACTGGCATATCTTCTGGAGGATTGTCTAAATCTTTTAAGGCTGCACCCACATGAATTTTAATTTGCTCTGCAGTACGCTCACCAATTAATAAACTATGGTAACGTCTTAATGCCTCCATGATGTCTGCAGTGAATTCATCACCAGCAACACGAATACTTTGATCACAAACAATACCTGCTAAGGCGATTACGGTAATACCTGTTGTACCACCACCAATATCAATGATCATATTTCCAACTGGTTCTTCTACATCGATACCAATACCCAATGCAGCAGCCATTGGTTCATGTATCATATACACTTCCTTTGCACCTGCTTGTTCAGCACTATCACGTACCGCTCTTTTTTCTACTTCAGTAATAGAAGATGGAATGCAAATGACCATTCTCCAACTTGGGGGGAATAATGGCTTCTTAGGATAAATCATTTTCATCAACTCGCGAATCATTAATTCTGCTGCGTTGAAATCTGCAATTACACCATCCTTTAATGGGCGAACAGTTTTAATACTTTCGTGTGTTTTTTCATGCATCAACAATGCCTTCTTGCCCACCCCTAAAACTTCCTTCATATTATTCCTGTTCAAGGCGATAATAGAGGGTTCATTGACAACCACTTCGTCATTATGAATGATCAGTGTATTTGCTGTACCCAAGTCCATTGCAATTTCTTGGGTGAAAAAGTTAAATAAGCCCATATTCGTTCAATATTTTACATTCATTGGAATGTTACAAAAATCATCTAAAATCCTTGAACTACAAAGCTTTTTAAAAAAATGAACAAGATTATTTTTAGCAGGGACTAACTAGCAAATTCATAACCAATATCTTTTCTGAAGTTCATGCCTTCAAAGTCGATTTTGGAGAGTGCCTCTTTTGCCGTGTGGACGGCTTCTGTAATGTTGGCGCCATGTGCGGTTACGGTTAACACTCTGCCCCCTTTTGTTACTATTGCATCTGCATCAAATCCAGTACCAGCATGGAATAGCGTGGTTTTGGGTGTTTGAGCCGCATGCTCAAGACCATGAATTGGGAAACCTTTTTTATAATCACCAGGATAGCCTCCACTTACTGCCATCACGGTGGCAAAGCCCCCCTCCTGGTATTCAATATTCACATCCTCTAATGTGCCGTTATCGGTAGCCGCTAAAATGCTCACTAAATCGGTTTGTAAGCGAGGTAGAATTACCTCTGTTTCTGGGTCCCCTAATCTACAATTGTATTCAATTACACTTGGCTCGCCCCCGCAATTCATCAAGCCAAAAAACACAAATCCTTTATACACCAAACCTTCTTTGGCAATGCCTTGGATGGTGGGACGGACAATTTTTTGCTCCACTTTTTCCATAAAAGCTTCATCCATGAATGGAACAGGGCTTACGCAACCCATGCCACCTGTATTTAGCCCTGTGTCGCCTTCTCCGATGCGTTTATAATCCTTCGCATGTCCTATAATTTGGTAAGTTTTACCGTCAGTTAAAGCAAAAACACTGACTTCGATGCCTGTTAAAAATTCTTCAATTACTACTTTGGAACTTGCTGCCCCAAATTGCTTGTGTTGCAGCATAGATTCAAAACTTTCTAATGCTTCTTGGTGGCTAGCTGCAATGATGACGCCCTTTCCAGCGGCTAAACCATCTGCTTTTAAGACAATAGGTAAGCTATGTGTGGCTATATATTTTTTTCCTTCTTCGTAGTTGTCTATCGTAAATTCTGCATAACCAGCCGTTGGGATCTGGTGTCTTTGCATAAAATGCTTGCTAAATGCCTTGCTCCCTTCTAATTGAGCTGCCTTGGCGGAAGGGCCAATCACATTGATGGCTGCTGTCGCTGGATCTTTTGCAAAAAAATCAAATATGCCTTTTACCAAGGGGTCTTCTGGGCCAACGATGATCATGTCAATTGCATGTTCGATAGCTGCTTTTTTCAATCCCTCAAAATCTTCTGATGCAATAGGCAAATTGGTGCCAATAGTTGCTGTACCTGGATTACCGGGCGCGATAAACAATTGATCACAGTGGTAACTTTGCGCTATTTTCCAAGCCAATGCATGCTCTCTTCCGCCAGAACCGATCAGTAAAATATTCATAATTAAGGTGATTGCAGCACGAAAGTAAAAATTATTGAAGGGATTTTATTATTTTGTACCAATTAAATAAACCAATTGTTATGTCTACAACGACACAAAGCCATCCTAAAGGTCTCTATGTATTATTCGCAACAGAAATGTGGGAGCGATTTAACTATTATGGAATGCGTGCCATCTTGGTCTTGTTTTTGGTAAAAGCAATGGCTTTTAATCAAAACGATGCCTCTCAAGTTTATGGTAGTTATACGGGACTTATCTATTTAACACCCTTATTAGGAGGGTATATTGCTGACCGTTATTGGGGCAATAAAAGGTCAATCATTGCGGGTGGTTTGGTGATGGCGATTGGCGAATTTGTATTGTTTTTTTGTGGGCATTATTATGACAATGCAGCTTTAGCCATGCCTTTATTTTATACAGGTTTAGGCTGTATGATTGCAGGTAATGGTTTTTTTAAGCCTAACATTTCTAGCATGGTGGGTCAATTGTATAAAAAGGGGGATTCAAAAATTGACGCAGCTTATACGATATTTTATATGGGGATCAATACAGGTGGGGCACTTGGGCCAATCGTTTGTGGCTTTTTTGGTGACACAGGCAATAATGGAGATTTTAAATGGGCCTTTCTTGCTGGCGGTATTGCCATGCTTTTAAGTGTGGTTACTCAAATGATGTTTCAGAAAAAATATTTAGTGGATGCAGATGGAGTAACTATTGGTGATGCGCCAAAAGAGGCACCTGCATTTTTTCAAAAAATTCCAGTAATGGTAGGCTTCTTATTCTTACTTTCTTTAGTAACAATTGCTTTGGTGTACATTGATATTAAAGTAGTGAGTTATTTATTCTGGTTGTTAATTGCATGTATTCTATTAATTGCCTTTATTATTTTTTCTGATAAAACATTAGACGGTGTAGAAAAGAAAAAGGTAGCTGTATTGTTTACGGTTTCTTTCTTTGTGATATTTTTCTGGAGCGCTTTTGAACAAGCAGGTGCGAGTCTTACCTTTTTTGCTTCCGAAAATACCCAACGTGATTTAGGATTTTTTGTAGTCCCAGCAAGCTTTTTCCAATCTTTAAATTCCATATTTGTAGTGACTTTAGCACCATTGGTAGCTTGGGTTTGGATCAAATTAGGCAAGGCAAATCGAGAACCTTCTTCTCCTTTTAAAATGGCAATGGGCTTAATGTTATTGGCATTGGGTTATTTATGGATTGCAACAGGTGTCAATGGTGTGGGTACAGGTGTGAAAGTGAGTATGATTTGGTTGATAGGTATGTACATGATGCATACTTTTGGTGAGTTGTGTTTATCGCCGATAGGGTTATCCTTATTCAATAAATTAGCGCCAGTTAAATTCGCTTCTTTGTTAATGGCGGTTTGGTTTACGGCCAATGCATTTGCGAATAAATTAGCAGGTGTGTTTAGTACTTTGTATCCAGAGAATGGACAGACTACTTCATTTGCAGGCTATCAAATTACCAACTTGCATGAATTCTTTATGTTCTTTGTATTTATGGCTGGTATTGCCTCTATCATTCTATTTATGTTGTCTAAGAAATTAAAAAGCCTGATGTAGCAATAAACGGTTTAACTTATAAAAAAGCCTCGAAAATATCGAGGCTTTTTTTTAGATTACTCCTTTCACAATTTCATCTACTACAGCAGGATCTAATAAAGTTGACGTATCTCCTAGGCTATTCAATTCGCCTTCGGCTACTTTGCGTAAAATACGACGCATGATTTTACCTGACCTTGTTTTAGGTAAACCTGAAACAAATTGAATTTTATCAGGCTTTGCAATTGGTCCAATCATTCTTGTTACCGTTTGTAAAATATCTTTACGCACTAAGTCCGCGCTACCGTGCGTGTCCTGTGCATGCGAACCTGTATAAATTACATAGGCATAAATGCCTTGTCCTTTAATGTCATGAGGGTAGCCTACCACAGCACTTTCTACCACACCTGCGTGCATATTAATGGCGTTCTCCACTTCGGCTGTTCCAATACGGTGACCACTTACATTCAATACATCATCCACGCGTCCGGTAATTCTAAATTGTCCTTCTTCGTTTCTGAATGCACCATCACCTGTAAAATATAAGTTGTCATAAGTGGCAAAATAGTTGGTCCTGCATCGCTCATGATCGCCATAAGTGGTTCTGATGGTAGCAGGCCAAGCTTGTTTAATACATAGGTTGCCGCGGTACATACCTTCCTCGTCTTTTTCGGTGATCTCAACGCCTTTTTCATCAACTAAAATGGGTTCAATACCAGGCATGGGATAAGTGGCCCATCCTGCTTTACCTGGTGTGATATTTGCCATATTTGAAATCATAATACCACCTGTTTCTGTTTGCCACCAAGTATCTACAATAGGACATTTCTTTTTACCAATATTTTCGTTGTACCAATTCCAAGCTTCTTCATTGATAGGCTCACCCACCGTACCTAAAATTTTTAGACTACTTAAATCATGTTCTTTTATTGGCCCTAAACCAAAGCCCATTAAAGAACGAATCGCTGTAGGCGCAGTGTATAAAATATTGACCCTGAATTTGTCGATGATATCCCAAAATCTTCCTGCATCTGGGAAAGTAGGTACGCCTTCAAACATCATCGAAGTGCCACCCGCACTCAAAGGTGCATATACAATATAGCTATGCCCTGTAATCCAGCCTACATCTGCTGTGCAAAAGAATAAGTCATCGGGATTATAATTGAAAGTGTTTACAAAAGTATAATTAGTATATACCATATAACCCGCTACGCTATGTACCACACCTTTTGGTTTTCCTGTGGATCCAGAAGTGTATAAAATAAATAAAGGATCTTCTGCATCCATCACTTCGGCTGGCACAAATTGAATGCCTTGCGACTCTACTTTTTTAATTTCATCCTCCCACCATACATCCCTACCTTTTATCATAGAAACTGCGGTCCTTGTTCTTGTACAAACAATGACACGTTGAATGTTTTTGTTGCCAATTAAGGCATCGTCAATCACTGATTTTAATGGAATATCTTTAGCGCCTCTATATGCACCATCACAGGTAATGATAAAATTTGCTTTCGCATCGTCTAATCTATCTGCGATACTTTGTGCAGAGAAGCCGCCAAAGATAACACTATGAATAGCACCAATTCTTGCACAAGCTAACACCGCAATTGCTAATTCAGGAATCATGCCCATATAGATACATACCCTGTCGCCTTTTTTTACCCCATTATTATATAAGACTTGTGCAAATTGACAAACTTTTAAATGCAGTTGCTTGTATGTGATGATACGATGGTGGTCTTCTGGATCATTTGGCTCCCAGATGATCGCAGGCTTGTCGCCCATGGTTTCTAAATGACGGTCTAAACAGTTTTCGGTGATATTTAATTTACCACCTACAAACCATTTAATGCTAGGCTCTTTAAAATTCCATTCACTTACTTTGTCCCATTTTTTACGCCACGTAAAATTTTCTGCTACTTCGCCCCAAAATGCATCGGGAGTTTGAATACTTTTTTGGTACGCTTCGTGGTAGCCTGCAAGGTCTTTAATTTGATAAGGATAAGCCATGTGTCACATTTAAAATTAGTCTTCCAAATTTACATTTTTTAAGTTTATCTAATTAACTTGAATAGCAGTAAATAAACATTTTAGAATATGAGTTTCGTCACAAAGCCTAGCAAAATTAGTTTGGTCATAGGAGCCTCTTCGGTGGGCACCTTAATTGAATGGTATGATTTTTACATTTTTGGCATGTTGGCGACTATTATTTCAAAACAGTTTTTCCCTTCTGATGCAGGCACATCGGCACTCTTAAGTACTTTGGCAATTTTTGCTGCAGGATTTATTGTGCGTCCATTCGGGGCACTTGTCTTTGGAAGATTAGGGGATATCATTGGTCGCAAATACACTTTTTTATTGACCCTGGTTTTAATGGGCGGATCCACTTTTGCAATTGGCTTAGTGCCAGGCTTTGCAACGATTGGTTGGGCGGCACCTATTTTAGTTTTAATATTAAGGTTAGTGCAAGGATTAGCACTAGGTGGTGAGTATGGCGGTGCAGCCACTTATGTAGCAGAACATGCACCAGCCAATAGAAGAGGATTTTGGACAAGCTGGATACAGACGACAGCTACTTTAGGTTTGTTTTTAGCTTTAGGCGTTATTATTTTGATTCGTTCGAATCAGGGGGTGGATGCGTTTAGTGCAGAATGGGGTGGATGGAGGTATCCATTTTGGTTGTCTATTATTTTAGTGGTTGTTTCTATTTTAATTCGGATGAAGATGAGCGAATCTCCCATGTTCAGCAAATTAAAAGCAGCAGGTAAAACATCCGCGAATCCTTTAAAAGAAAGTTTTGGGAACAAGGCCAATTTTAAAATGGTTTTATTGGCATTGTTTGGCGCCGTGATGGGACAGGGCGTTATTTGGTATACTGGACAATTTTATGCGCAAAGTTTTATCGAAACAGTTTGTAAAGTGGAGTTTGTTCAATCCAGGAATTTGATGTTATGGGCGATTTTATTTGCAACACCTTTCTTTGTGGTATTTGGTTATTTAAGCGACAGAATTGGAAGAAAGTGGATCATGATGTTTGGAATGTTAGCAGGCATAGTAACCTATAGGCCCATTTATCAATATTTCTTAGAGGCAACCAATGCAAAAAATAGAATTGAAAAAATTGATTTAGCCAATACGGTTGTTGGTGAAAAATTGGCCATTGTCGACGAAAAAGTTTGTACGAAATTATATGTGGTTCAAAAGATAGACACTGTATATACAGATGGTGCTAAATTTAGTTATACTAAAACAGACACGCTATTTTTAAGGGATAGCATAAAAGACGCAAATACTGGAAGCATTTATTATAAGCAACCAAACGCAATGGATGCAACTAAATTAGATACCATTGTGGTGCAATTAAAACCTGTAAAAGGGGCTATTTTGGAGGCCACTAAAACGCAGGAAGTGACGATTGCTACTGCCTCTTTAAAACCAAATATTGTAGTGGAAAAGACATTGGATCATACCACTTATTGGAATTTAATTTGGTTGGTATTTGTGCAAATATTGTATGTCACCATGGTGTATGGTCCTATTGCTGCATTTTTGGTAGAATTATTCCCAACAAAAATTCGTTATACCTCTATGTCTTTGCCTTATCATATTGGGAATGGCGTCTTTGGAGGACTAGTACCATTTTTAGGAACGTTGATTGTAGAGTTTACAAAAACAAGTACTAATCCTGCTGGTGATCCACTTGCTGGATTATGGTATCCTATTGGGGTGGCTGCCATTTGTTTAGTCATCGGCGTGATTTATTTATCTAATAAAGTGGACAAAGAAGTAATGGATTAATTAAAAACAATGAACATGAATACGTTTAAAAAATATTTAGGCATTCTTTGGATGACATTAGCACCTGCATTGATCTGGTTTCTTGCTGCGCAAGCCTTTCAAAAAATTGGTCTAGCAAGTGTTGCTACAAAATCGAATGTCATTTTACAATGGGGGATTATCTTAACCATTTTCACACCCATCTGTGTTGGGTTTTTCATTTTTGGTTATTATAGCTTCAATGGAGCCTATGATCAATTACCCACAAGCTCTAAAGATCTAGAATAAAGCTTTACTTTTGAGTATGTCATTTATTGTAGAGTCCATAGCTAAAAAATTTGATCATTTACAGGCGGTTGATGCGTTGAGTTTTACCATTCAGCCTGGAGAAATTGTAGGGTTTCTTGGCCCCAATGGTGCAGGTAAGAGCACCACATTAAAAATGATTGCAGGATTTCTGACGCCAGATGCAGGGACTATTCAATTGTCCGGCTCTGACGCGCAACAAAACGAACTTGCGTATAAAAAGAAGATTGGTTATTTGCCCGAATCTAATCCATTGTATGATGATTTATATGTGCTAGAATATTTAAATTTTTTGGCTCAGGTCCATGCGATTCCCTCCCCCGCTGCAAGCATTCAATTGGTGTTGGAGCAAACAGGATTGGCGCCCATGCAACATAAAAAAATTGGTTTTTTATCAAAAGGATACAAACAAAGAGTGGGCATTGCAGCAGCCATTGTACATGCGCCTGAACTGATTGTATTGGATGAGCCAACCTCGGGTTTAGATCCCAATCAATTGATTGAAATTAGGGCGCTGATTAAATCTTTAAGTGCGCATGCCATGATTTTATTTTCTTCACATATTTTACAAGAAGTAGCTGCTATTTCTGACCGAGTCTTGGTATTGCATCAAGGTAAATTAGTCGCGAATCAGCCAATAGAGCTGTTAACGCAGTCAAGTCAAGCAAATTTGTTGGTACAATTTCAAGAAGACATGACGGACTATTTGCCACTCATTCAATTAAAATACAAGCTCTTAGAT
Organism: Bacteroidota bacterium; assembly: GCA_041176305.1. Lineage (GTDB taxonomy): Bacteria > Bacteroidota > Bacteroidia > Chitinophagales > Chitinophagaceae > Sediminibacterium. The sequence continues at coordinate 104,652 of JBEDDG010000002.1, forward strand.
CAATCCGACAAACATGTGTTAGTAATCGAAACAAAAGAGGCACAAGTATTGGATCAAGCTAGACAATATGTATTGGCATTGGCTTTGGAGAAAGGCTTGCATATAGAACGTTTGCAGACGCAGGAAGCTAGTTTAGAAGAAATCTTCAAATTGCTTACGCATTAAAAAAAATGGATGTAAATTGCGGCAGCAAATCGCATTTAATTTTTTAGAAAAATAAATCATCCAATTATGAGTTACATTATTGAAGTACATGCAAGACAAATTTTAGATAGTAGAGGAAATCCAACAGTTGAGGTAGATGTGTTAACAGACGATGGCGCGATGGGTCGTGCTGCTGTGCCAAGTGGCGCTAGTACTGGAATTCACGAAGCGGCTGAATTAAGAGACAATGATAAAAAGAAGTACTTAGGTAAAGGTGTATTGAAAGCCGTAAAAAATGTAAACACTTCCATTGCAGATGCATTGATTGGTTTTGATATTACTTCTCAAGCTGCGATTGATCAAGTGATGATTGATTTAGACGGCACACCTAACAAAACTAAATTAGGTGCGAATGCAATTTTAGCGGTGAGTATGGCTGTTGCAAAAGCAGCTGCAGAAGAAGCAAATTTACCTTTGTATAGATATATTGGCGGTACGAATGCAAGAACATTGCCTATGCCTATGATGAATATCTTGAACGGTGGTGCACATGCAGATAATAAAATTGATTTTCAAGAGTTCATGATCATGCCAGTGGGTGCGCCTAGCTTTAGCGAAGGCTTACGTTGGGGCGTAGAAATTTTCCATCAATTAAAGAGTACCTTAAAGAAGAAAGGATATAGCACGAACGTAGGGGATGAAGGTGGATTTGCACCAAATATTCAAAGCAACGAAGAAGCTATTGAAACTGTATTAGAAGCGATTCAATCTGCAGGCTACAAAACGGGTTCTCAAATTGCGATTGCAATGGATGCGGCTAACAGTGAATTATGGGATGCTAAAAAGAAGAAATATGTTTTCCATAAGAGTTCTGGTAAAGAAATGAGTTCAGATCAACTGGTTAAATACTGGGAGAGCTGGGTTAAAAAATATCCAATTGTTTCTATCGAAGATGGTATGGCAGAAGACGATTGGGCTGGTTGGAAAAACTTAACAGATACCATTGGCAGCAAATGTCAATTAGTGGGTGACGATTTATTTGTAACCAATGTGAATCGTTTACAAACTGGTATCGATAAGAAAATCGCAAATGGTTTATTAGTTAAAGTAAATCAAATTGGTACTTTAACTGAAACAATCAACGCGGTAAGCTTGGCACAAAACAATGGCTACAATACAATCATGTCACACAGAAGTGGTGAGACAGAAGACAATACGATTGCTGATTTAGCAGTAGCATTGAACTGTGGTCAAATAAAGACTGGTTCTGCATCTCGCTCTGATCGTATGGCTAAATACAACCAATTAATCCGTATCGAAGAGCAATTAGGTGAAACTGGATTCTTCCCAACAAAGGGTAAATTAAAGTTCGGAAACAAATAATCACTACAAGTTGATCCATACAAAGAAGCTCCAATACTGGGGCTTCTTTGTATGCAATAAATATTGGTGTATTCTAATATCTATCCTAATTTTAGGGCAATCTTATCCTATGCAAGCTATCAAGAAAATAATTCCATATGTAGCCAATCGCTACTTTATTGCCATCCTGGCTTTTGTGGTATGGATGCTTTTTTTTGATCAAAGAGATTTTTTTACTCAGAGAGATCGTGCAGCTGAATTAAAAAAATTAGAACAAGCAAAGACTTATTACGAAAAAGAAATTTCTACCACGCAAGAACAACTCGATAATTTACAAAGTAATCCGGGTGCTGTAGAAAAATATGCAAGAGAACGTTATTTATTAAGAAGAGAAGGAGAGGAAGTGTATTTATTTGAAGACACTGCTTCTAAAAATGCGTCCCAACAATAAGTATAACCTTGTATGAAAAAACAAGAACGTTATCAGGGGGTGATTCATTATTTTAATACCCATGTTCCTGTTGCCGAAACAGAATTGACCTACGAAAATCCATTTCAATTATTGGTCGCCGTTATCTTATCTGCTCAATGTACAGACAAGCGTGTCAACTTAACGACTCCTGGCATTTTTGCAAAATTCCCGAATCCTGAAACCATGGCGCAGGCTAGTTTTGACGACTTGTTTCCTTTGGTTCGAAGTATTTCTTATCCTAATAATAAAACCAAACACTTAATTGGCATGAGTCAATTGTTGTTAGATAAATTTAAAGGAGAAGTACCTATGACCATTCCTGAACTTATTCAATTGCCAGGCGTGGGGAGGAAGACCGCCAATGTGATTACCAGTGTGATTGATCAACAGCCTAATATGGCAGTAGATACGCATGTATTTAGGGTGAGTAGAAGAATTGGATTGGTGCCGATGACAGCAAGCACACCTTTAGCTGTTGAAAAAGAGTTAATCAAAAACATTCCATCTGAGTTAGTCCACAAGGCGCATCATTGGTTGATCTTGCATGGTCGCTATACCTGTTTGGCACGTAGTCCAAAATGTGCCAATTGTGGCATGACCGAATTTTGTAAATACTTTGAAAAAGAAACCAAGAAAAAAGAAAAGTTGAAAGCATAAAAAAGCGCTTCAATTCAATGAAGCGCTTTTTTTTATAAATAGGATTCGATGGCTGCAATCAATTCTTGTTTCGTAATTGGGATACCCATGATTTTATTGTACCCTTTAGCATCTACTAAATATTGATCTCTAATAATCTTAATCAATTGTCCATTGTTAATTTCTGGAATCAAAATGGTTTCAAAGTCAGCTAATATTGACCCTAAATTTTTAGGGAAAGGACGCATGTACTTAATGTGTGCATGGCTTACTGCTTTTCCTTGGCTTTGCAATTGTAATACAGCACTTTTAATGGTCCCATAAGTTGAACCCCATCCAAGTACCAATACTTTACCTGTTGCTGCACCACTATCAATGGTTTGCAAAGGAATGAAGTCTGCTATTTTATCCACTTTAGCTTGTCTCATCTTCACCATGAATTCATGGTTTTCTGGATCATAGCTTACATTACCTGTTTCGTGTTGTTTTTCAATACCACCAATACGATGTTCTAATCCGGCCGTACCAGGCACTGCCCATGGTCTTGCTAATTTCTCATTTCTTTTATACGGCATGAACTTATCTTCTCCTTCCGCTAAACTTGTTTTAAATGAAACTTCAATTTTTGGCAAGTCAGCCGCCGCAGGGAATTTCCATGGCTCTGCACCGTTGGCAATATAACCATCACTCAACAGAATCACTGGTGTCATATGTTGTAAAGCAATCTTCACTGCTTCAAAAGCCATAAAGAAACAATCACTTGGTGTAGCAGCTGCAATGATTGGAATAGGTGCTTCGCCATTACGCCCATAATAAGCTTGCATCAAATCACTTTGCTCTGTCTTAGTAGGTAAACCTGTAGAAGGGCCACCTCTTTGTATATTCACAATCACCAAAGGAATTTCTAGCATTGTAGCTAATCCAATGGCTTCTGTTTTTAATGCCATACCTGGACCAGAAGTAGTGGTCAATCCAATCGAGCCACCATAGCTTGCGCCAATGGCTGCTGTAATTCCTGCTATTTCATCTTCTGCCTGGAAGGTTTTTATACCGAAATTTTTATACTTACTTAATTCGTGTAAGATATCAGAGGCCGGTGTGATTGGGTAAGAACCAAGGAATAAAGGCAAGCCACTTTTTTGTGCTGCAGCTATAAGGCCCATAGATAAAGCCTGGTTACCCATAATACTTCTGTACGTACCTGGCTCCATTTTTGATTTCTCTACCTTATACCTTGCATTGAATAATTCTGCAGTTTCACCATAATAGTAGCCTGCTTTTAATACATCAATATTGCTCTTTAAAATATTTTCTTTCTTGCCAAACTTTTCTTCAAGGAAGTCAATCGTGTTGTCTAAGTTTCTATTGTACAACCAATAGATCAAACCAAGTACAAACATATTCTTCGCACGATCACGTTCTTTTGTACCTAGCTCTGTATTTGACTTTAAGGCCTCTCTTGTTAATTTTGTAATATCAACTTTTGTTAATTCATACCCATCTAAGCTTCCGTCCTCTAAAGGATTGATCCCTTCTGGGTAAGCAGCAAGTCTTAAATTTTTTGCATCAAATCCTTCGATATTTGCAATGATCTTGCCGCCTTTTTTTAAGCCCTTTAAATTTACTTTTAAAGCAGCTGCATTCATGGCCACTAATACATCACAAGTATCACCAGGAGTGTATACTGGATTAGAACTAAAATGAATTTGAAATCCACTCACGCCCGGAAGGGTACCGATTGGAGCTCTAATCTCCGCAGGAAAATCCGGGAAAGTCGCTAAATCGATTCCAAGTAAGGCGGTGTTATTGGTAAATTGCTGGCCAGTTAACTGCATACCGTCGCCACTATCTCCAGCAAACTTGATGACTACATCTTGTAAAACAACTTCTTTTTGCATATTGCATCCATTGGACCACAAAGTTACAATGTAGCGCCTCTAAAACCGCATCTTTTAGCAGATTATTCTGAATTCTTGTTTAAGTTTGCGCCTTCAATATCAATGTTTTATGCCGATTTGGAGTGTTTTTTACCTTCTTATTCAATGTTTTATGCTCTTGACCGATTTTAATGCGTCAACAGATAGGTCATTGACAGCAAGCGAAGCAGTAGAAGAAATCGGTACGCATTCAGCCCTAGAAAGTACCCAACAATATGTGTATTTAAGTTTTGATGATGGTCCCTTATTCGGCACCTCCAACTGTATTGATATTTGCCTCAACGAAAACACGAAGGCCACTTTTTTTCAAATTGGATTCCATCAATCCAGGTCGCAATGGGGGAAGCGGCTATATCAAAGGATTATAGATCGACCTGATTTATTTTTATTGGCCAATCACAGTTTTTCACATACTTACGGCGACTATTTAAAATTCTACCACCAGCCAGATTCGGCTTTAGAAGATTTTAAACAGGCAGCGGTGGTATTGAACACCAAAAACAATATTGTAAGACTACCTGGCAACAATGGATGGCGTACGGCAACGGTTCAGTCTTCTAGCAAACTGGTGCGTCCTTTGGTTCGTAAACTAGACAGTGCTGGATTCAACGTGGTGGGCTGGGATGTAGAATGGCGTTTTACGAGTAGGGGCAGGCCTATTCAAACGCCAGAACGCATGGCATTTTTGGTAGACAGTATGTTTGAGCAGGATAAAAACAGAACTAAAAACCACCTGGTGGTCTTGATGCACGACCATATGTTTAGGAGGGCAGAAGATTCTTTAAAGCTTGTTCAGTTCATTCAATACCTAAAAAGCAAAAAACAATATCAATTTGCCCTCTTGGATCGTTATCCTGGTTTAAAAAACTAAGGCATTAACTATTTTTTAAGGGAGGAGTTTCCCGGCAATTTTGTATTTTTATAGCAGTAAATTATTAAACTATGTCAGCATTTAAAACAGGTAATCCAACCTTAACAGAAAAAATATTCGACAAGTCTTTGCATGAAAATGCAAATGCATTTGGTGTGATGAGTGTTCGTGGCACCATTCATAAATTCGGTTTTTTATTATTAATGGTATTGGCATCTGCCATGTATGTTTGGAATGTATATGCAGAAGGGAATACCAACACGGCAACTACTTTAATGATTGCTGGTGCAATTGGTGGATTGGTATTGGCTTTGGTGGTGATGTTTAAACCACAGTGGGCTGGCTATCTTACACCTGCTTATGGCATATTAGAAGGTTTATTTATTGGGGGTATCAGTGCGACCTTTAATGCACTATTTGCAAAAAACTATCCTAATATTATTTTACACGCAGTTGGGTTAACCTTAGGCGTTGCGGTGGCCATGTTCTTCTTATATAATTTCAGAATCATAGCTGTAACCAATAAATTAAGATCTATTATCATGTCTGCGACAATGGGTATTGGTTTGTTTTATTTAATTGTTTGGATTGCAGGCATGTTTGGTTTTGAAATGGGTTTTGCATTTGATAGTTCTCCATTGAGTATTGGCATCAGTTTATTTATTGTAAGTATTGCTGCTTTAAATTTGTTACTAGACTTTGACGCGATCGAAAAAGCGGCTGAAATGGGTGCGCCTAAATATATGGAATGGTATGCTGCATTTGGTTTATTAGTAACATTAGTTTGGTTGTACTTAGAGATATTGAAATTATTGAGTAAGCTGAATTCTAAAGACTAATGGAATACAAACGTGGCAGTCTAAGCAATGAGGAGTTGATTCATTTATACGAGTCCATTTTATGGCCGAGAATGATCGAAGAAAAAATGTTGGTCTTACTTAGACAAGGCAAAATCAGCAAATGGTTTAGTGGGATAGGACAAGAAGCAATTGCCGTGGGCGCTACGTTGGCAATGGATCCAACAGAATGGATCATGCCTTTGCATAGAAATTTAGGCGTTTTCACTTCTCGCAAAATGCCTTTGATTGATTTATTTAAACAATGGCAAGGCGATAGAAGTAGTTATAGTAAAGCCAGAGAAAGAAGTTTCCATTTTGGTAGTAAAGCACATCATGTTTGTGGCATGATCTCACATTTAGGGCCACAATTGGCTATTGCAGATGGCGTTGCATTGGCATACCAACAAAGAGGGCAGTTAAAAGCAAGTATGGCTTTTACTGGAGATGGTGGGACAAGTGAAGGAGATTTTCATGAGGCATTGAATGTAGCAGCTGTTTGGAACTTGCCCGTAATTTTTATCATCGAGAACAATGGATACGGGTTAAGTACCCCAACGAATGAGCAATATAAATGCGATCATTTAGTAGACCGTGCAAAGGGCTATGGTATGGAAGGCATTCGCATTGATGGTAATAATATTTTAGAAGTATACCAAACCGTAAAAGGGGTTCGTGAATACTGTATCAATCAACAAAAACCATATTTGATTGAATGTGAAACTTTCAGAATGCGTGGACATGAGGAAGCGAGTGGTGTCAAGTATGTGCCAAAGCATTTGATGGAAACATGGTCTTTAAAAGATCCGATTAAAAATTATGAACAATTTTTAATTCAAGAAAATGTATTGACGGAAATGCAAGTAGCGGATATCCGTAATCGTTTTAAAGAGCAGATGGAGGAAGACTTAAGAAAAGCAATGGAGCCAGAAATTTTAGTGCCGTCCATTACAGAAGAACTTGCAGACTTGTTTGCACCTGCTACTGACACAAGCATTCAAGATATTACTCAAGTTGTTGCCACGCCACAAACCAATAAAAGATTTATTGAAGCCATCAGCGATGCTTTAAGGCAGTCGATGGAAAAATACCCAGAGATGATAATCATGGGGCAGGATATTGCGGAGTATGGTGGTGCGTTTAAAATAACAGAAGGATTTGTAGATCAATTTGGCAAACAAAGAATTCGTAACACTCCAATCTGCGAGAGTGCGATAGTCGGTGCTGCATTAGGTTTGAGCATGGAAGGGATGAAGTCGGTAGTGGAAATGCAGTTTGCTGATTTTGTCACCGTAGCTTTTAATCAGATTGTTAATAATCTTGCTAAAATTCATTACCGCTGGGGCCAAAATGCCGACGTGGTAGTGCGTATGCCAACAGGTGCTGGTGTGGGTGCTGGTCCATTCCATTCTCAATCCAATGAAGCATGGTTTACACATGTAGCAGGATTAAAAGTGGTGTATCCTTCTAATCCAACCGATGCAAAAGGATTATTGATTGCTGCTTTAGCTGATCCGAATCCAATATTGTATTTTGAACATAAAGCATTGTATAGAAGTATGGAGGAAGAGATTCCTGATGCGATGTATCAAATTGAAATAGGCAAAGCAAAAGTGGTTCAAGAAGGTACAGACGCGACCATTATCACTTATGGCATGGGCGTGCACTGGGCGAAGGCCTACCAACAAGCGCATCTAGACCAATCTATTTATATAGTTGACCTAAGAACTTTATCACCATTGGATTATACTGCTATTGCTACTGCAGTAAAAGCAACTGGCAAATTAATGATCCTACACGAAGACAATTTAACTGGTGGTATTGGCGGAGAAATTAGTGCATGGGTTGCCGAGCATTGCTTTGAAAACCTAGACGCACCAATCATGCGTTGCGCTTCTTTAGACACACCAATTCCTTTCAATAAAATACTAGAGCAACAATTTCTTGCAAATGATCGCTTAGGCGAAATGATGGAAAAACTGCTTAGTTACTAGTTTGGATTATTGGCCTTGTAAACGCGTAAGAAATTTCCACCCAATACTTTTTTGATCTCTTTATTTGAGTAGCCTCTTGCGATCAATGCTTTGGTAAAATTAGGATAATCTACCACAGTGCTTAATCCTTGTGGGGCAGAATTGATCCCGTCAAAGTCAGAGCCGATACCTACATGGTTAATTCCAATCAGCTTTACAATATGATCAAAGTGTTGCATTAATTGTTCAATCGTTGGCTTGATGGCTTCGCTTTCTGCTTTGTATTTATCGGATAACAAGGTGAAAGCATATTCTCTCTGAATGCCAGTGGCTAATAATGAATCTACTTCGGTGCTGTGCGCTTTTCGGAATGCCATATCTTTTTTGCTAAAATTACTGTCTACAAATCCAGAGAAAAAGTTTAAGAAAATTACGCCACCATTTTTGCCGATCGCTTTTATTTGATCATCTTTTAAATTTCTAGTAACAGGACAGATGCTATAAGCATTACTGTGTGATGCAATAATTGGTTTTGTGGAAGTAGCAATGGCATCCCAAAATGTTTTTTCTCCAACATGAGATACATCTACCATGATACCCAACTGGTTCATTCTTTGAATAATTTGTTTTCCAAAATCATTCAAACCTTTTTGGCCAGTGTACTTTGAACTATTTTCAGCAGCATGAGAACTAGCCCAGCTAGGAGAATTGTTCCAAGTCAAAGTCATATATCTTACACCGCGGTTGTAAAAGGTATCCAATCTATTGATATCATCTTCGATCATATGACCACCTTCCACACCATATTGTGCGACCACTTTGCCTGCTTTTAATGCCGATTGAATCGTTTTCCAATCTTTTGCAATGACCATTTTATCCGGATTTCTTGCGGCAACAGCATCCATCGTGTCCATTTCACGCATTGCCCAGGCATAAGGGTTTACTTTTTCACCATCACACCAAATAGAGAATAATTGGTAATCTAATCCACCTTCCTTAAAGCGTTTTAGATCTGAGTGGTTGATGCCCTTCAGGTCCTGGTCAAAGCTTACCTTCTTTTCGATGCATGCGGTGGGTGCGTCATTATGGGTGTCAACGAGGATAGACTTATAGTGAATTTTTTGGGCCATTCCTGATAGGCTTAAAGCGCAAAAAACAAGGGTTAGGTATTTCATAGCAGGTATCCTTTTAATTGACAACTAAAATAGCTATTTTTGCGCACAGAAAAACGACTATGTTAGATAAATTAGAAGCCATAAAAGCTAGATTTGACCAGGTTGGGGTGGCTTTGACCAATCCAGAGATCATCAATAACCAATCAGAATTTGGCAAATACAGTAAGGAATACCGTTCTTTAGAGAAGATTGTAATACCTTATGAGCGTTATGTGAAAGTGTTGTCGGAACATAAATTTGCTAAAGAAAGTTTGAACGGAGATGATCAGGATATGCGTGAATTAGCAAAAATGGAATTGCCTGCTTTAGAAGAAGAGCGAGAGACTTTAGAAAAAGAGTTGACTAAATTATTGATCCCAAAAGATCCTCAGGACGATAAAAATGCCATTATTGAATTAAGAGCAGGTACAGGAGGGGATGAGGCGAGTTTATTTGTAGGTGATTTATTGACTATGTATACAAGGTACTGTCAAAAGAAAGGTTGGAAAGTAGCCGTAGCGAGTGAGAGTGAAGGTTCAGTGGGTGGCTATAAAGAAGTGATATTAGAAGTCACTGGTGAAGATGTATATGGTACGATGAAATTTGAAAGTGGTGTACACCGTGTTCAACGTGTACCAAGTACAGAAACACAAGGACGTGTGCATACATCAGCTGCAACTGTAGCAGTGATGCCAGAAGCAGAGGAAGTGGATTTTGTTTTGAATCCTGCAGATGTGAAAATGGAAACAGCACGAAGTGGAGGTGCGGGTGGACAGAACGTAAACAAAGTGGAAACCAAAGTAATGTTGACGCATATTCCAACGGGTACTGTGATCATTTGTCAAACAGAACGTTCACAGTTAGGTAACCGTGAAAAGGCGATGGGTATGTTGCGTACAAAATTATTCGAAGAGCAAGTGCGCAAGCAAGAAGATGAAATTTCAAGACATCGAAAAACCTTGGTAAGTACGGGCGATAGAAGTGCTAAGATCAGGACCTACAACTGGCCACAGGGTAGAGTTACAGACCACCGTGTGAATGTAACTTCTTATAATTTAGATGCAGTAATGAATGGAGATATTGATGAATTCATTGAAGCATTACAGATGGCGGAAAACGCAGAAAAAATGTTAGTGCAAAACTAAACTTTGTTCCCATTGCCATGCAGTGCGCATCATGTCTTCTAAATTGTATTTGCACGCCCAGCCTAATTTTTTTACCGCATGGTCATTGTTCGCATAAATAGATACAATATCACCTGCTCTTCTTGGCCCAATCTCATAATTCAATTTCACCCCGCTTACTTTTTCAAAAGCATGAATGGCTTCTAGCACGGTAATACCATTGCCTGTACCTAGGTTAAAAATTTCGCAACTATTTGGTTGGTTATGTTGGATAGAATATTGAATGGCAAGGGTATGTGCATGTGCAATATCACATACATGGATATAGTCTCTAATGCAAGAGCCGTCTCTTGTGTCATAGTCTGCGCCATGCACTTGCATCTTAGGTAGTTTTCCGATAGCAGTTTGTGTTATAGCTGGTACTAAATTCTGCGGACGTCCAATGGGCAATTCGCCAATAGCGGTAGATGGATGTGCCCCTACCGGATTAAAGTACCTTAATAAAATAGTAGAAAGTGGATGCGCAAAAGCAGCATCTTTAACAATGGTTTCACCCATTTGCTTGGTCGCGCCGTAAGGAGAGGCAGCCATTTGCAATGGAGTAGACTCTGTTACAGGAATATGCTCAGGATTGCCATACACCGTACAAGAGGAGGAGAAAATAAAATGAGGTGCATTGTATTTTACGGCCATCTGCAATAAGTGTACCAGTGAGCTTATATTGTTTTCGTAATAATCTAAAGGTTTTTCAACTGATTCGCCTACTGCTTTATAGGCTGCAAAATGGATGACACCCACAATGTCAGGATTTGCCACAAACACTGCTTCGGTAGCAGCCTTGTTTGTTAAGTCAACTTTATAGTTGGTGATTTTTTTACCCGTAATTTTTTCAATGCCTTTTAACGATTCATCGGAGGCTCTAGATAAATTATCTATTGAAATAACATTGAACCCATTTTCAATTAAATCAACAATTGTATGTGCGCCAATAAATCCACATCCACCGGTAACTAGAATCGTTTCCATTAAAAAAATTTAGAATACAAAGAAACGAAATAAATAGGAATAAAATTCAAGAAGCTATTTCTGCGGTAAGGTAAAACCTACGGTCGTGCCCACGTTCAATTGACTTCTGATATGGATATTTTCACCATGGGCTTCTAAGATATGTTTACAGATGGCTAAACCAAGGCCAGTGCCACCTACTTCTCTACTCCTGGCATCATCAGTTCTGTAAAAACGTTCAAATAACCTTGGAATATGCGCTTCGTCAATCCCAATACCATTGTCACTAATTTCAACCAATACTTTTTTATCCTCTAAATAGTAAACACTTGCTGTAACCTGTCCATCTATTTTTCCGTATTTTACTGCATTCGAAAATATATTCACAAGTACTTGATAAATCTTGTTCTTGTCTGCAAAAACTTCTACAGGCAACTCGCTTCCTTTTTTAAATTGAAATTGAATATTTTTTTTCAACCACTTTACACTTAAGTTTTGAACCACTTCCGCAATGACATCTTGTATAATAAAATGTTGTTTGAGGATGGGTTCTTTATTGATCTCTAAATTGGTAATCACATCCACATCATTCAAAAGCCCAACCAAGCGATTGACATTGGCTTCTGCCTGACTAATAAATTTTTTACTTAGAGTAGCGTCTTCGATAGCCCCATCTGCCAATAATTCTAAATAACCTTGGATTGCAAAAATGGGTGTCTTGATTTCGTGCGATAGATTTTGAAGAAATTCTTTTCTAAATTGCTCATTGGATTGCAACTGTTGAATTTCATTTGTTTTTTGGGTTGCCCATTGCTCTACATCGACTCTAACATCATCTATGCCTTTCTTTGGCAAAATATACTTTTGATAAGCTTCTTCTCTTTTACTTGCCTTGGTGTAAGAGATTAACTTGTAAATGAGTTTTATTTTTCGGTAGATAAAAAATTCAAGTATCTGATAAACTAATAAATAGATAACAATAAAACAAGCAACAAAATAGGCCAAAAGCAATTTCCAATTGGCGATTAATACAAATACGCTTAAAGCAATCAAGCTTGAAACCAATAAAGCGGTTAATAAAGCCAATTGTTTTGGTGAAAGATTCTTTTCTTTAAACATACTGATGATGGAAGGATAGTCCTAAACGAAGGTATTCAATTCTATTTAAATGTACCTTACTTAAGAGGAATACTAATAGTCAAATTTATAGCCCACCCCTTTTACAGTGGTGATACAATCGATGCCCATTTTTACCCTGATTTTTCGAATATGTACATCAATCGTTCTATCGCCAACAATCACGTCGTTGCCCCAAACCTGAGATAAGATTTCGTTTCTTAAGAAGACACGACCTGGCTGTGCTGCCAATAAATACAAAAGTTCAAATTCTTTTTTGGCCAGTACATGTACAACCCCATTTAAAATCGTCTTGTATTGTTCTGCATCGATTATTAAGTCTTTAATGGTTAGGGTCTTTGTCTCTATTGTGGCTGGTTGGATTCTTCTGAACAAAGCGCTAATTCTGCTCACCAACACTTTAGGGCTGATTGGTTTGTTGATGAAATCATCCCCTCCTAATTCTAGTCCTTTGATATGTGATGCTTCGTCATTAAGTGCGGTCAATAAAACAATCAATGTTTTATCAAATTGTTTATTGCTTCTCAAGTATTCGCATACTTCAAACCCATTTCTTTTGGGCATCATCACATCAAGAATGATACAGTCCGGATTAAAATGTTTTGCTTTTTCAATTGCTTCAGCGCCATCCTTTGCAGTAGCTACCTCGTATCCCGCTTTATTTAAGTGGAAACTGATGATTTCGATGATATCTGGTTCATCGTCAGCAATAAGTATTTTGATCGGAGTTGATTCCATAATTTCTAGGGTAAAAATACCGCTTAAAAAGCAGAACCAAGTCACCCGCTTGTATTATCAAATTGTTAACTATAAAACCTGCTTATTGGCCTTTTAACAAATGTAAAATATAAGGATTTGCTCTTTTCTCTCTGCCCCATGTGGTTTCAGGACCATGCCCAGAATAGATGGTCATCGTTTCTGGCAATGGAAAAATTTGCGTTTGAATGCTTTTGATTAAATCCAACGGGTTGCTTCCAGGCAAATCGGTTCTGCCCACACCATCTTTAAAAATCAAATCCCCGCCAATTAAGAAATCCTGTTCTGCCTGATAAAAACAGACACTGCCTGGTGAATGACCAGGGGTTTCTAACACTTTAAAATGGACTTTGCCAAAGGGAATAAGTTCATCTTGTTGGATATACTG
>JBEDDG010000003.1:0-86228 GCA_041176305.1 Bacteroidota bacterium
TTTGCCTGAATTTTTTGAACAACTGCATCATAGAATAACCCAAATTTGTCATAATCTGTTCCTGTGCCCATCATGGATTTATGCCAAACATCATTCACACCTACCCAAACCACCACCACATTGGGCGCTGTATTTAAAACATCTTTTTCTACTCTCAAATAAAGGTCATAAATTTTATTCCCGCCAATTCCAGCCCCTATTAACTCATATTGATTAGATTGTCCATTGAGGGCAATTTTATTATTTAAAAGGTCAATATAGCCACCTTTTTTGACCCCTAATTCAGTAATTGAATCACCGAAAAAAACAACACGCTTCCTTTCGCCATCCGAAAACGAGATGCAACAAATACATGTAATTAGTACAAGAAGGGCGCTGAATTTTAAACGCATAAGGCAGTTGTTTAATTTTTAAATTAAAATCTAGCTTTAAGTTAAGGCAAATTGAAGATATTGCTAAGTAATGCCAACAAAAATTTGGAAGTTTTTGTGTCTACCCCTATTTTTGCACTCCATTCTAAGAATGGCTAGAGGATTGCCTGATTGTGTAACGGTAGCACGACTGTTTTTGGTGCAGTTTGTCTTGGTTCGAATCCAGGTCAGGCAACCAACAAAATAAGAAGCCGCAACGTAAGTTGCGGTTTTTTTATGGGGCAAAAACTAGAAGCATTAAAAAATATGAATCGAATCTATAAACTAGACGGCCTCCGAGGACTTTTCGCCCTGTTTGTGGTCTTGTTCCATTTCAACAAACACAATGCCCCTGAGTTTATTGTAAACAATTTCTTTGTGCGCGAGTCTTATATGTTTGTGGACTTCTTCTTTATCTTAAGTGGATTTGTCATTACCCTATCCTATGACCAAAAAATCACAAATAGCAACTCCTTTTTTCAGTTTTTAAAAAAGAGGTGGATTCGTTTATACCCTTTGTTGTTTTTTTCTACTTTGATGTACTGGTATTTTGTGCACCCTCAGTTGAATCAAAGAACCCTTTTACTTGCAGCAGATACTTTTTTACTGACCAATTCCACGCCCCTGCTCAGTTCCAATCTAGGCATGAACTATCCTTCTTGGTCTATCTCTAGCGAGATGATTTCCTACCTCTTTTTCGGTATATGCGCATTGGTAGTCAGCCCTAACAGAAAACCATTTTATATGGCTTTTATAACCATTGGTTGTTTTATTGTATTGGCCTTTCAAGAAAGTTATTTTCAGACGGGCGACTTTGGTTTTGCTAGAGGCCTTGCTTGTTTTAACCTTGGTTACTTTGTATACCTATATGCAAGTAAAAACAAACATAAGTCCCTCCCTTCTTTCCTAGAATGGATTGTATGCATGGGTATTATTGGACTCATGTATTTTTACCATTTTACCGCAAACAGTACGCATGCACTTTATACTAGAAGTCTACAATTCCTTTTCCCAATTGCCTTTGCATTCAGTATCCTTGTCTTTGTTCAAACCAACAGATCTTGGAGTAAGTTGTTTCAAACCAAACCCTTTCTTTTTCTTGGGAAAATCTCATTTTCGGTCTACTTAAACCATGCATTCGTGATAGGTTTTGCTATCCCTAAATTATTCAAATGGATTCAGCTGAAGGATATAGAATTAAAGAAAACGATTTGTATTGGACTATTGCTGCTCTTACTGGTAATCTATTCTTGGATCACTCAATATTTTATCGAGCAAAAATTAGGAAAGAGATTAGCTACCTTATTAAAAGGATAACTTACCCTAATCCTTGAATACAATCCTCTAAAGCATCTTCCCAATTAGGAATTGGGTAAGGTAAGATAGCTTCTATAGCGCCGGTATCTAAAACAGAATACGCAGGGCGTTTTGCTGGCGTTGGAAAAGCGGCTGAGTCAATTGGATTCAATGCACAAGTAAGGCCCGCTAATTGCTTTATTTTAGCCGCAAAATCGAACCAAGTGGTTGCACCTTGATTGGCAAAATGTAAAATACCTGTCACAGACTTCCCATGATGCATCGCTTGGATAAGTTCAAGGGTAGCTTTTGCTAAATCTTTTGCATAAGTTGGTCTACCTTTTTGATCCGCAACTATATTTAAATTTTCTTTTTCCTTCATCAAACGCAGCATAGTCTTCACAAAATTATGTCCATGGGTACTGAATACCCAAGATGTTCGAATCACAATGGTTTGTGTATGCGCAGCTAAGGCCAATCTTTCTCCATCTGCTTTTGTACTCCCATAAAAATTTACAGGATCCACTTTAGTCGTTATCAAATAAGGCATTTTTGCTTTCCCATCAAACACATAATCTGTTGAATAGGTGATAAAAGGAATCGATAATTGCTTACTAATAAGCGCCAATGTTTCCACCGCTGTTGCATTTACAGCATAAGCCAATGCCTGCTCTGTTTCTGACTTATCTACGGCAGTATAAGCAGCTGTATTAATAATGCAATTTGGTTGAAGAGGCAGGATAATTTTTTCAAATGAAGCGGGTTGTGCTAAATCCAATTGTGTTCGATCCAAAAAAATAAATTCAAATGCAGGATAAGACGGAGCTAGTTGTCCTAACTCCCAACCCAACTGTCCATTGGCTCCAGTAACTAAAATCTTATAAATGGCCATAGCGCAATTTTAAAAGTGTTGATTTTATCTTAAACGATTTGAAAGAAAAATTATTTAGATATAAATTCTTTTGGCAATTTAGTCCACTCACTAGGTGGCAATGCTTTAAAGTAATCGTAGGTTTTTTGTAACCCTTCAGC
The DNA here is from genome assembly GCA_041176305.1 of Bacteroidota bacterium. GTDB lineage: Bacteria > Bacteroidota > Bacteroidia > Chitinophagales > Chitinophagaceae > Sediminibacterium. Next base: position 2,739 of record JBEDDG010000003.1, read on the forward strand.
ACGATCCACTTTTGGCTCCCATCCTAAAATGGTTTTTGCTTTAGTGATATCCGGCTGTCTTTGCTTTGGATCATCCACAGGTAATTCCTTGTATACAATCTTCACAGTCGACCCAGTTAACTTCAACACTTCCTCTGCAAAATCCTTTAAACTTATTTCATTCGGATTGCCAATATTCACTGGTTGTGCGTAATCGCTTAATAATAATCTATAAATACCTTCTACTAAATCATCTACATAACAGAAGCTTCTTGTTTGTGAACCATCTCCAAATACGGTCATATCCTCGCCTCTTAATGCTTGACCTATAAATGCAGGAAGGGCTCTTCCGTCGTTCAGGCGCATTCTTGGACCATAAGTATTGAAGATGCGGATGATTCTTGTCTCTACCTGATGAAAAGTATGGTAAGCCATAGTAATGGATTCCATATATCTTTTTGCTTCATCATACACCCCTCTTGGACCCACTGGATTCACATTGCCCCAGTACTCCTCGGTTTGTGGATGTACTAGTGGATCTCCATATACTTCGCTCGTACTTGCTACCAGTATTCTTGCACCTTTTGCTTTCGCTAAGCCCAAGCAATTATGGGTACCCATCGCACCTACTTTTAAGGTTTGAATGGGAATCTTTAAATAATCAATCGGACTCGCTGGGGATGCAAAATGTAAAATATAATCCAAATCTCCTTTGATATCAATAAAAGTGGTCACATCATGGTGGATGAATTCAAAATTAGGATTTGAATTTAAATGCTCAATGTTCTTTAAGTCGCCTGTGATCAAATTATCCATCGCAATCACATAATAGCCTTCCTTAATAAATCGATCACACAAATGCGAACCTAAAAAACCAGCAGCACCTGTTATTAATATTCTTTTTTGACTCATTGGATTTGTCATTAATTATTTGAGTCTTTAAATTGTATTCCCTTTGATTGATTCCGCTCTACCAATACTCTCATAGTGATAGCCTAATTCTCTCATCTTATATACATCAAATAAGTTTCTGCCATCAAAGATGATCTTATGTTTGATTTCTTTATCCATGCGCTCAAAATCAGGCGTTCTAAACTCACTCCACTCTGTGGCAATGATCAATGCTGCTGCACCAGTTAATGCTTGGTACTGGTTTTCGGCATACTTAATCTTGTCCCCAATCTGTGCTTTTACATTCGGCATCGCTTCTGGATCATACGCCGTAATCGTTGCACCTAATTCGGTTAAAGCGTCAATAATACTCAATGCTGGGGCTTCTCTGATATCATCTGTATTTGGCTTAAACGCTAAACCCCATAAAGCAATTTGTTTGCCTTGTAAGTTGCCATTGTAATAAGCCTTAATCTTTTCTACTAAATGTAATTTTTGATGCGCATTTACTTTTTCCACCGCTTTTAAAATCTCAAATGTATAGTTTACCTCGTCCGATGACATGATTAAGGCTTGTACATCCTTAGGAAAACAAGATCCACCATAACCTATCCCTGGGAATAAAAATCGTTTGCCAATTCTTTCATCTGATCCAATCCCTCTTCTAACCATATCCACGTCCGCACCCATGCGCTCACACAACTGAGCAATCTCGTTCATGAAAGAAATCTTAGTGGCAAGGAATGAGTTTGCTGCATACTTTGTTAGCTCCGAACTACGCTCATCCATAAAGATCACAGGATTACCCTGTCTTACAAACGGCGCATATAAATCACTCATCAACTTCTTTGCCCTATCTGATCTTGTTCCTACCACCACTCTATCTGGCTTCATAAAATCATCCACTGCCACACCCTCTCTTAAAAACTCTGGGTTACTTACTACATCATATTCACCACTGTAATTTTTTGCAATCGCAGCACTTACTTTATCTGCTGTACCCACTGGCACCGTGCTCTTATTGACAATGACTTTATACCCCTTTAATATTTTACCTAAATGATCCGCTACACTCAACACATATTTTAAATCCGCACTACCATCGGCACCCGGAGGGGTTGGTAAAGCTAAAAAGATGATCTCTGCATCCTCCACCGCTTCTTCTAAATTAGTGGTGAATTTCAAACGCTCCTCTTTAATATTCCTTAAAAATATTTTCTCTAAGCCTGGTTCGTAAATGGTAATTTGACCAGCACTTAGTTTTTCAACTTTAGCCTTATCAATATCTACACAGGTCACTTTGTTACCTGTCTCCGCAAAACAAGTACCTGTTACCAATCCTACATATCCTGTGCCTACTACTGCTATTTTCATCTGTAATTATTTAAGCACGATTAATTAAAAAATGATTGAACTCCTTCCACAATATAAGCCAATTGAGCCTCGTCCATTTCTGTATGAATAGGTAAAGAACAAACACATGGTGTTAACTGGTCTGTCACTTTTAAATCCCATTGATGTGGCTGCCCTGTTGCAAACATTTTTTGCAAATGTCCTGGTACAGGATAATAAATCATACAAGGAATGTCTTTTGCCGCTAAATGTGCAATGAATTTTTCTCTATCCACCCCTTTTAATTGCATCGTGTATTGATGAAAAACATGGGTAGAATAAGCAGCTATTGCAGGCGTTACAATTGCATCAATACCATTGAACGCTTTGCTGTAGTATGCAGCAACAGCCTGTCTTGCCTGATTATATTGATCAAGTTTAGCTAGTTTAATATTTAAAATTGCTGCCTGAATAGAATCTAATCTTGAATTACAACCTACTACATCATGATAATAACGTGCAGATTGACCGTGGTTAGCAATCATTGCCATTTTTGCTGCTAAAGCTTTGTCATTGGTAAATAAGGCCCCACCGTCTCCAAACGCACCCAAGTTTTTACTTGGATAAAAAGAAGTTGCACCAATATGTCCCATGGTACCAGTTTTTTTAACAGTACCGTCAGAAAAAGTATACGCCGCACCAATTGCTTGCGCATTGTCCTCAATCACAAATAAATTATGTTCTTTCGCTATTGCTAAAATTTCCTCCATTGGTGCAGCTTGACCATATAAATGCACGGGTACAATCGCTTTAGTTTTTGGCGTAATCGCTTTTTTTAAACTTTCAATATCCATACAGTAAGTTACTGGATCGACGTCTACAAAAACAGGCGTTAATTTCAACAAGGCCACCACTTCAGTGGTAGCAATATAGGTAAAAGAAGGCGTAATCACTTCGTCCCCTGGTTGCAAGTCCAATGCCATCATCGCAATTTGTAAAGCATCCGTTCCATTGGCACATGGCACAGTGTAGTCTACCCCTAAATAGATGCCTAAATTTTTTGAGAAATCCTGCACTGCTTTACCGTTGATATAAGCGGCACTATCCAATACTGAGGCAATTGCCTGATCTACTTCTTCTTTGATGGCTAAATACTGTGTTTTAGTATCTACCATTTGTATTTTTCGCATCCAATGAATTTTGCCAAAATTACAATAAAATGCCCAAAAAGGTGGAAATCCACCCATTGTATCCCATCTTTGCAGGAGTCCTTTTTTATGATACTATACCGACTTTTTTTGTGGCTCTATCCAATCCTTGCAAAGCTCATTAGTCCATTTAATGAGAAGGCAAAACAATGGGTAATTGGCCAAGCGAATGTTTGGAATGAAATCAATCATTTAAGTGCTCAAATCAAGGGGCCGATTCTATGGATGCACTGTGCCTCTTATGGTGAGTTTGAACAAGGTCTTCCCATTATCACAGCTTATAAAAAGGCTTATCCAACGCATCAAGTTTGGGTTAGCTTTTTCTCCCCTTCTGGCTACTTGCATCGAAAACAAGATTCCAATGTTGACTTTGTTACTTACCTCCCTTTAGATAGTCCAACTGCTGCTGCTCAATGGATGCAATTGGTGCAACCCAAATGCATTGTTTTTGTGAAATATGAATTTTGGTTTTACTATTTAAAAGTTGCTGCTGCAAAAAATATTCCCACCCTTTTAGCCTCCGCTATTTTTAGACCAGATCAACTATTTTTCAAGTTTTATGGTGGATTCTATCGTAAAATGTTGAATCTTTTTAAATGCATCTTAGTTCAAGATAAAAATGCTGCCAACTTAGTTGAACCCATTTTAAAAGACACAATTTTAAGTGTAAGTGGCGATACCAGATTTGATCGTGTTCTACAAATAACTGCCTCTAATGAATCCATCGAATGGATGTCTAAGTTATACAAAACAGAAACCATCATAGCGGGTAGCACATGGGAACAGGATCATGAAATACTAGGAATCGTTGCAAAAAAATGTCCGCAATACAATTGGATCATTGTACCACACCATGTGGATACCACGGCTATCAATGCATGCAGGGCTCATTTTCCATCGGCAGTCCTCTTATCAGAATGGTTAATTCATTCCTATCATTCAATGGAAAAACCAATGGTATTGATTGTTGACCAGATTGGGTTATTAAGAAACCTGTATCAGTACGCTAAACTGGCTTATATAGGAGGCGGCTTTACTAAAGATGGCATTCATAATGTATTAGAAGCTGCCGCATTTGGGACACCTGTTATTTGGGGTCCTAATGATGAAAAATACCAAGAAGCAATTGGCTTACACAATGCTCAAGGTGGCCTAAAAATAAAAGATGCATTGACTTTAGATCAAGCCATCACACAAATTATGCTGGATGAAATTTATTGCAAATCCATAGGCCATGCGGCATTACAATATGTTCAAAACAATGCAGGCGCTACGCAAAAAACATTGGATGCAATTATGCAAATCTGCGCTTCACCAATAGATCAAAAGCTTTAACGACTTCTGATTGATCTTCCCATTGATAGGGTGTTCTTAGATTGGACTTAATCCAAAATTGCGCTTCCGCTAAAATTTTATACCCATTGATGGTTTTGATCGCTTGTTCAAAGGCTTTTTCATCCCCGCCAAAAAGTGTTTCAATAAATTGAAATTTATCATTGATACCAATCGCCGCTTTCAAATCTTTAATGGGTACTAATGCTAATTTTTCTTGAAGTTCTGAACTGGTTACCGTCGAATTAATTTCAGAAGTCATGACTGGAGCAATAGGCTCTAATTTTGGTAAACTTGGAATCCTTACTTCAACAGGTTCCTCTTTTACTTTGGGTGCAAAATTGGTTTCTATTCCCCCTGGTATCATGACAGAAACATTATTGGGTAAGTTGTTGAATTGATCCATATCAGCTAATTCAGACAACAATTGAATAGCCGTTTGTTTTAATTGGCTTTTGTCTGCCTTTTCGGCCAATTGTTTGTTTAATTTTTCAACCAAAGCGGCAACTCTTTCCATAGGAATGTCTACTTTTGAAGGAATTAAAGAATGAGGTATTATTAAAGAACGAAAAAGCAATTACATTATTGTCTATGTTTATTGAACAAAACTTTTCAAAAGAAAAAAGAGGCTGGTTAGAGGTCGTATGTGGTAGTATGTTTAGCGGAAAAACCGAAGAGTTGATCAGAAGACTCAAAAGAGCTAAAATAGCCAATTTAAAAGTAGAAATATATAAGCCTGCGACAGACACCAGGTATGACACTGTCAACGTGGTAAGTCATGATGCGAACTCAATTCCATCCATTCCAATTCATAAAGCAAAAGAAATTTTAGCACTAGCCACCCATGCAGATGTAATTGGTATTGATGAAGCGCAATTTTTTGATGCGGAGATAGTAGAAGTTTGCGAAAGCCTTATTATGAAAGGCAAACGTGTGATTGTAGTGGGATTGGATATGGATTATTTAGGCAAGCCTTTTGGTGCAATGCCTCAATTATTGGCCATCGCAGATTTCATCACTAAACTACATGCGATTTGCGTGAAATGTGGTCATTTAGCAAATGTATCCTACAGAACTAGCGACGAAGAAGGTACTGTAGTATTAGGGGAGAAAAATAATTACGAAGCAAGGTGTCGTATCTGCGCTGTTAAATAAATTGAATGAAACATTCGATCCAACATATTACAACCTTATTAAAAAAAGACTTGCTATTAGAATGGAGACAGCAGTATACTTTTTTTGGCATCCTTATTTATTTAGCATCTACCACATTCGTGATTTATTTAACGATGGGTCTGCCAGAAGATAAAGTATGGAATGGCTTGTATTGGGTTACTTTGCTTTTTATTTGTATCAACACTGTCGCTAGAAGCTTTTTACAAGAAGGTAAAGGCCGTATGTTATATTTCTATTCAATTGTGAGCCCTATACATTTTATTTTTTCTAAACTGATTTTCAACAGTGTATTAATGTGTGCGATGAGTGCATTGAGCTTACTACTTTTCATGGTTTTACTTGGCAATCCATTAACACATGTGCTCTTGTTCTTTGGATTGAGTTGTTTAGGAGGCATAAGTTTGAGCCTAGTTTTCAGCTTCTTAGCTGCCATTGCCGCTAAAGCGCAACAACCTTCTGCCATCATGGCTATTTTAGGATTCCCCTTGATTGTTCCTCAATTACTCTTATTGATGAAAATTGCGAATATTGCTTTCTCTGATATCATTCAAAATGGATTGCCTCAACTTGTAGGATTACTTGTTGGATTCGACATCATGATTGTCGCATTAGCCTACATTCTTTTTCCTTTTCTTTGGAAGGATTAATTGAACTTATTAAAATTGCAAGTGTCTCACAGTTAAACCATCATTGATCAATTGTTTCAATGATTCAATCCCAATTGACAAATGACGCTCCACAAATTCAGCAGTCACTTTGCTATCACTCGCTTCTGTTTTTACACCTTCTGGAACCATTGGAGAATCACTTACCAATAATAAAGCCCCTGTAGGAATTTTATTATAAAAGCCCACTGTAAATACAGTGGCTGTCTCCATGTCAATGGCATAGGCCCTAACCTTGGTCAAATAGGCTTTAAAATCTTCGTCATGTTCCCAAACACGCCTATTGGTGGTGTAAACTGTTCCAGTCCAATAATCAATATTATTATCCCGAATGGTTGTTGAAATCGCCTTTTGTAATGCGAATGCGGGTAAGGCTGGTACTTCTGGTGGGAAATAATCATTGGATGTTCCCTCACCTCTTAATGCGGCAATAGGTAATATTAAATCGCCTACTTTATTTCTTTTTTTAAGCCCACCACATTTCCCTAAAAATAAAACTGCTTCTGGTTGAATGGCTGTTAATAAATCCATGATGGTGGCAGCACCAGGACTACCCATGCCAAAGTTAATGATGGTGATCCCTTCTGCCGTAGCACATTGCATAGGACGATCTTTTCCAATCACTTCTACTTGATGTCGATCGGCAAACATTGTAACGTAATTGCTAAAATTAGTCAATAGGATATATTTTCCAAACTGATCTATACTTGCACCGGTATACCTTGGCAACCAGTTTTCTACAATTTCTTCTTTTGTTTTCATAAGCCTATCTTTGATCTAATAATAGTGTAAAAATACCTTTTTTTTCTTATCACATGATTTTTGTTGATTACCCAGCATATCAGTTCAAAGTTCAATCCATAAATGGCAAAGACCAAATCTTTGACCCTTGCAGAAAAAAATGGGTCCTACTCACCCCCGAAGAATGGGTAAGACAAAATTTAATTCAGTACCTAATACAAGTATGCCAATATCCTGCTGCCTTAATTGCAATTGAAAAAACAATCCAATTAGGGGATTTAAATAAACGATTTGATATTTTAGTTTTTCAAGGAGAAAAACCTTGGATGATCATTGAATGTAAGGAGTCCAACAAGCCCCTTTCAGATAAAACAATCCAACAGTTGTTGCAATACCAACAAGTTTTAGAAGCCACCTATCTTATTGCTTCTAATGGGCATGAGACAATTGGCGCACAAATAAAATTGGGGAAGCTGCATGCTTTGCATCAGTTCCCCAATTATGATCACCCTATGCCTTAAATACTAAGGGAAAATACCTAATTCAGTATAAGAGGTAGCCACTTTGTTAATTGCACAAACATAAGCAGCTGTTCTCATATCTGGAATAGCAGGATTTGCATTCCAGATCTCCATAATCTCTCTAGTTGCTGTGATCATTGTTTCTTCCAAACCACTATGCACTAAATCGATTTCATCTGGACCATGCGCAATCACCGCTCTTTCTGTTGCGCTCACTTTCTTGCCTGTCAATTCTTCAATTTGGTGAATGATATTGATGTTGGCATTTTCTGTAAAACGCTTTTCTAAACGACCATATCTTACGTGGCTTAAGTTTTTTAACCACTCAAAATAAGATACCGTTACACCACCTGCATTTAAATACATATCAGGAATAACCAACACGCCTTTCTCTGCTAAAATTTCATCCGCTTCTGGCGTTAAAGGGCCATTCGCTGCTTCTCCAATAATTTTTGCTTTAATTTTAGGTGCGTTATTTTTATCAATCACATTTTCCAATGCAGCTGGAATTAAAATATCACAATCCATTTCTAAAGCATCCGAGCTATTTTCAATATTAGTCGCACCTGGGAAATTTAAGATACTTCCTGTCGCTTTTCTGTGTTGGAATACTGCTTCTTCATCCAAACCGTCTGCACAATAAATAGCGCCTTCGTATTCTGCAATGGCAACTACTTTTGCTCCATGTGTTCTAAAGAATTTTGCAGAAAAATAGCCCACATTACCCAAGCCTTGAACTATCACACGCTTGTTTTCAATACCCACAGTTAAGCCTAATTTCTTCATCACATCTTCCATCAAACAAACTTCTCTTACACCATAAAATACCCCTAAGCCAGTTGCTTCTTTACGACCTCTTACCCCACCTAATGATACTGGCTTTCCTGTTACACATCCAGCCGCATCAATTTCACCTGGTTTTAAGGATTGATAAGTATCCACAATCCATGCCATCTCGCGCTCACCTGTTCCATAATCTGGTGCAGGAACGTCGATACCAGGTCCAATAAAGTTTTTCTTTACTAATTCCGCTGTATACCTTCTTGTAATTTTTTCTAATTCATATGGACTTAATGACCTTGGGCTAATTTTGATCCCTCCTTTACCACCACCAAAAGGCACGTTCACAATGGCACATTTGTAAGTCATTAATGCAGCCAATGCCATCACTTCATCTTGATTGACTGCCAAACTGAAACGAATACCTCCCTTACATGGAGATTTATGCTGAGAGTGTTGAACTCTATAAGCTTCAATTACTTCGATTCTTCCGTCATCCATTTTCACTGGAAAACGCATACTGTAGATACTATTACAAGCTTTGATTTGCTCTAACAAACCATTCTCCCATTGGGTGAACTTAGAAGCTTTGTCGAAACTTTTTTCTACACTCTGAAAAAAACTGTACTCTGATGTTGTTGACATATACTTTATTTTTCTAGTTGTTTAATTTTTTTGTCTATTGAAGCAACGTATATAAAAAGACCTATTAGTACGATACAAACTACCGCCATCACTAAGTAAATTTTACCATCCTGCAATAGGATGCTTTGCGTTGCTGCTGTTTGTGTTTGTAATAAGTTGAACATATTTTAATGGTTGAAATTGCTGAATTATAAAAGCCCTTCTTTTTTTAATTGTAACATTTGAAGGCGAATTTTCAAAGTCGTAATCCATACGCCCAATAAGGTCCACCCAATGACCGCAGGATAAAACACAGTGCGCATATTTGCAGACATGTCTTTTCCATTGATGCCCGGATTACCATCACTACCCTGTCCTCCTGGATGTAAAGATTCCGTTAATCTAGGTAAAATCCATAGGGTTGGAAATAACATAAAGAAAGAGAAAATATTATACACTGCAGATAAGCGTGCTTTCTTTTCCGCATCTACTAAACTGCCTCTCAATACGAAATAAGCAAAATAGATTAATAAGGCAATTGCAGCACCATTTTGTTTTGGATCACCTACCCAAGGGCTGCCCCATTGATAGTTCGCCCAAAGTGCGCCTGTAATGATGCCTAATACCCCAAAGATTAATCCCATGGCTGCATAAGCTTGTGCATATACATCATGAACCAAACTTGAAGTTCGTAAATATTTGATGGAATAAACCAAGGATACAAATAAAAGAATCATCATACCAAACCACATGGGTACATGAAAAAAGAAATTTCGAATAGACTCCTGCATGCGGTCATCTAACTTAGGAACTTTCACCAAGAAGCCATAGGTACAAGTGTACAAAAGCAAAATAAAAGACAACAGTTTCCACCATTTTTTATGCAGCATAGCTTCTTAATATTTAATCGATTAGCTCTAAAACTAACGGCTGTTTGGCAAAATTAAGGCTTTTAGTTTAACAGCCTAATTTTTGGACAAATCTTATATTGGCAAATTTACGGCGATTTTGTACATTTGCGTCCATAATTTTCATGCCGTAACATGAAGCGAACTGCCCCGTAAGGCTGTAGTAAACTTAATGTGGCTATCATCTTAAAATAGACACAAATGAAACTTTCTCAATTTAGGTATGACCTACCTTTAAACCTGATTGCCCAGTACCCCACTAAAAGAAGAGAAGACAGTAGATTGATGGTGGTAAACCGTAAAAACGGTCACATGGAAAATCGACATTTCTCTGATTTATTAGAGTACTATGACGACAAAGATGTGTTTGTAGTAAACAACACAAAAGTCTTCCCTGCTAGAATGTATGGACGCAAAGAAAAAACAGGCGCAAAAATCGAAGTATTCTTATTAAGAGAATTGAACAAGCCGAACCGTTTATGGGACGTTATTGTTGATCCCGCAAGAAAAATTCGTGTTGGTAACAAATTGTATTTTGGTGAAAACGAAGAACTAGTAGCAGAAGTGATTGACAATACCACTAGCCGTGGTCGTACCATCCGTTTTTTATGGGAAGGTGACGATGAAGGATTTAAAAAAATGTTAGAATTTTTAGGTGAAACCCCTTTGCCTAAATATATCAAGCGTAAGCCTGATGAAGACGATAAAGAAAGATACCAAACCGTTTATGCAAAACACGAAGGTGCTGTAGCTGCTCCTACTGCTGGTTTGCATTTTAGTAAAGAATTAATCAAGCGTTCTGAAATTCTTGGAATTCGTTTTGCAGAAGTTACCTTACACACTGGCTTAAGTACTTTCCGTCCTATTGAAGTAGAAGATTTGAGCAAGCATAAAATGGATGCAGAATACTTTAAAATCGATGAAGACGCTTGTAGAATCATCAATACAGCAAAAGAGAATGGACGTCGTATTTGTTCAATTGGAACGACTGCTATGCGTGCAATGGAAAGCAGTGTTACTGCACAACGTTTATTAAAACCAGCAGAAGGTTGGACCAACCATTTCATCCACCCTCCTTATAATTTTAATATTGCTGATAGTTTAGTAACTAATTTCCACCTGCCAAAAACAAGCTTATTAATTATGTCTTGTGCATTTGCAGGGTATGAATTAGCCATGGAAGCTTATAAAAAAGCAATTAAAGATAAATACCGTTTCTTCTCTTATGGAGATGCGTTATTATTTATTTAGTTTTAGTAGAACTAAAAACTAAATAAATAATTCCAAAAAGGGCCAGATGAATTATCTGGCCCTTTTTTATTTTTCCCGATTGTATAAATTGGTTTCCCGATTATGTAAACGCAAAGCATAACCTAGAATTAGCTTTGCGAAATGAAATTAAAAAAACATAAGAAATTAATATTAATCGCATTATTAATAAGTCTACTACAAAATGTACAGGCTCAAATCAAAAAAAATACCAAAGATTCAACCCTATGGCATACTTTAAAAGATGTGACCATTGTTGGAAGAAATAGTAAAAGTGATTACCAACAAATTCCAGAAATTGTTGGTACTAATATTTATGCAGGCAAAAAGAATGCTTTAATTGTACTTGAAAATGTTCAGGGCAATCTCGCAAATAACACCATGCGTCAAGTCTTAGCAAAAGTACCGGGTATTCATGTTTGGGAAAGCGACCCTAGTGGAATTCAAATTGGCATAGCTGCAAGAGGTTTAAGTCCAAATAGAAGTTGGGAGTTTAATGTAAGGCAAAATGGGTATGATATTGCTGCCGATCCTTTTGGTTACCCAGAAGCTTATTACAACCCACAATTACAAGCCGTTCAAAGAATTGAAATAGTAAGAGGGCAAGGCGCATTACAATATGGACCACAATTTGGTGGTTTGGTCAACTATATTTTAAAAAATGGAAGCGACATCCATAAACCTGTAGAATTTGAGACACAGCAAACTATTGGAAGCAATGGTTTATTGAACAGCTTTAATGCATTAGGTGGTAAAAAGGGAAAAATTAACTACTACTCCTTCTTTGACCAAAGAAACGGCGAAGGCTGGAGAGACAATAGTCTCTTTTTTACAAAGGCCGGCTTCGGTGCTATGACCTATCATTTTACCAATCAATTGTCACTAAGTTTTGAGTTGATGCATTCGCATATTAGAAGTCAGCAAGCTGGAGGTTTAAGTGATAAACAAATTTCAAAAAATGCACAGCAAAGCTTTAGAGCAAGAAACTGGTTTGATATTAAATGGACCACGCCAGCTTTAACACTTCAATACCAAATCAATGACCATACCCGATGGAATACAAAATTATTCGGAACTATTGGGGACAGAAATAGTGTAGGATTTTTACAACCCATCAATATTCAAGATAGCATTAACAAATTGACAAATCAGTTTAACAATAGAGTTGTCAATTTAGATCAATACAGAAACTATGGCCTTGAAAGTAGAATCATTACTGATTATCTTTTCGGTAAAATGAAAAATACCATTTCAGGGGGATTGAGATTTTATACAGGAACCACCCATAGATTAGCGGATGGGAAAGGAAGTACTGGATCAGATTATGACGTAAGTATCACCGGCATTTACCCAAGAGATGTCAGTTTTGAATCCAATAATGCTGCTGGATTTGTAGAAAATATTTTTAGAATATCTAGTAAACTATATTTAATTCCAGGTATAAGATATGAGTGGCTCGAAGGTGCTGCCACTGGAAGAAATGGACTGAATGCATCTGGACAAGCCATTCCACTTCAAAATATTACAAGAAGGAGAAGCTTTTTATTAGGTGGCATTGGCTCGGAATACCATCTAAGCTCGAGCACAGAATTGTATGCAAATTTCGCTCAAGCTTACAGACCAATTCAATTTGCCAATCTACAGGCACCCCCTACCACTGATATTGTAGATCCAGATTTAAAAGATGCTAAAGGATATAATATTGATTTAGGTTATAGAGGGAAAGTAAAAAATTTCCTTCAATTTGACTTGAGTGTATTTTACTTACAATACAATAATAGAGTTGGGACAATTTCCCCAATAGGTAAGAATTATAGGCTCATTACCAATGTAGGTGCAAGTACAAGTAAAGGATTGGAAAGTTATATCGAATTTAATCCAATAAGGGCATTATCTAATAGTGTGCATACCGACTTGATTTTATTTAGTTCTTATGCTTACACAGATGCTAGATATAGTGGAGCCCATAAAGATGCAAATACGAAAGGTAAAAAAGTAGAAAATGCCCCGCAACATATTTTAAGAGGCGGTATCAGTTATGGTTATAAAGCTTTTTTGTTCACTACTCAATTGAGTTATATAGGCGAAACCTATAGCGATGCCAACAATACAGTTGCGCCCTCCTCAAATGGTAATACAGGCCTTATCCCATCCTATAAAATCACCGATATAACTGCAACTTATAAATTATCTAAACAATTCAACCTCAAAGCAGGTATCAATAACTTATTGGATAAAAGATATTTTACCAGACGTGCAGGAGGCTATCCAGGGCCAGGTGCATTACCAGCTGACGGCAGAACATGCTTTATTTCTATCGGCGCTAAATTTTAAACCAACAAGCTTTATTTATAAATCGAAAAGCCCTTTGTTTATTAATTGCAAAGTTTTGGTTTTATAAGCACTAGGAATCAACAAACTAATATTGTGTGCGCTACCTCCATAACTTACCATCGTTACAGGTATTTCATCAATCGCGTTGAATAATTTTTGCAAGATAGAATCTGTCTTAGCTATTTCATTCCCAACAATAGATACAATGGTTTGTCCTCTTTCAATTTCTACAGAAGCAATATTATTTAACTCTGCAATAATTTCTTCTAAATGCGTGTCACTATCTATTGTAACAGATACGGCCACTTCAGAAGTAGTAATCATATCAATCGGTGTCTTGTATTTTTCAAAAACTTCAAAAATCTTTCTTAAAAAACCGTAGGCCAACAGCATCCTTGTGCTTTTTATTTTTACAGCGATAATTTCATCTTTTGCAGCCACCGCTTTCACACCCACTGTGCCTGCTTCTTTTTTAATCACTGTGCCAGCTGCTTCGGGTTGCATAGTGTTTAATAATTTCACAGGAATATTTTCTTGCTGTGCTGGCCAAATACAAGTTGGATGTAAAATTTTAGCTCCAAAATAGGCTAACTCAGCTGCTTCATCAAAACTCAATTGTTCTATGGCCATTGTTTTTTCAACAACCCTTGGATCGTTGTTGTGCATGCCATCTATATCTGTCCAAATTTCACAAACCGATGCATGCACTGCTGCAGCAATCAAAGAAGCAGTATAATCACTACCTCCTCTTTTTAAATTATCCACTTCCCCTTTTGCATTGCGACAAATATAACCTTGGGTTACAAAAATATTTTTTGTTGGATGATGCGCTAGCACCATTTTTAATTTTTCTTGTATCAGCGACAAATCCGGTTCTTCTTGCTGGTCTAGTCGCATAAAATCCAAGGCTGGAAGTAATGCGTAGTCTATAGAAGCTTGTTCTAAAAACAAAGAAAACAATTTAGTACTCATCAATTCTCCCTGAGCTAAAATGTCTTTATTCAATGCATCACTCAAAGAAATTTTTTGGGTGATTCTTAAAAATTCAAAATGTTCGTTGATCATCTCCATCGCCCTTGTATTCAAGGCACTATCCTGCAATAAATCGTTCACAAAATTTTGATAATGATTTTCTAGGCTTGCAATTTTTTCATTTGCTCCTTGCTTATCACTTACTGCTAAACAATTGCTTATTTCAACTAAAGCATTGGTTGTACCACTCAATGCACTTAATACCACCATAACTGGTTCATCCGTTGCAGTGATCAATTGTGCAATTTGACGCATCCTCTCAGGCTTGCCAACGCTGGTACCGCCAAACTTCATTACTTTCATAACATCTCTAAATTAAAAAATCGATAATTATTTTCAATACAAAGGTAACCACAAAAAGGATGAACAGCTGTTAGCTCTTGACTTCAAAATTCAAAGACATTTTTATTGCAAGATCCGCTAAATCTTTTTGCACCGCCTCCACCAAAGGAATGCCCTTTTGCATACGTGTTAATTCCATAGCTCTTTCGATATCACCTGCCACATATACTTTTTCATGACCATGAGCCGGTGTGGCATTTCTAAATCGATTGAGCCATAGATCCATATTGGATTTAAAATCAGCAGCGGGTCTAAAAGCATCAATACGCATTGCTCCAATAAAATGCCCTAAACCTTCACCAGGCATATTTTCTGGCATAGGCACATAGGCTGGAAAAGGAGGCGCCCATGGTCCAAAGCTTGCGCCACTTAATACTGCAGAAAATATATCGACAATTGATCCTAGTGCATACCCTTTATGGCTACCCTGTTCTTTTTCAGAACCTAAGGGTAATAATGCGCCGCCTTTTTTCAAAATACTTGCATCTTGAGTGGCATTGCCTGCTGCATCCTGCGCCCAACCTATTGGGATATCGGTATTATTTCTTTGTGCAATTTCTAGTTTACCATTGGCCGCAGTCGTCGTAGCAAAGTCTGCAACAAAAGGTGCTTCTTGACCAGCAGGAATGGCTACTGCAATTGGATTGGTACCCAATAATTTTTCTGCAGCATAAGTAGGTGCCACTAAGGCACTTGCATTGGTCATTGCCATCCCAATCATTTCTTGTTCCAATGCCATCATCGCATGATAACCTGCAATACCAAAGTGATTGCTATTTTTTACACTTACCCAACCTGTACCCACTAGTTTTGCTTTTTCCATCGCAATTTCCATCGCCCTTGGAGCTACAATCAATCCTAAACCCCTATCTCCATCTATTACCGCAGTAGAAGGTGTTTCGTGTACTATTGTAATATTGGGTGTAGCATTGATCCTGCCTACTTCCCATAACCTTACATAGCCAACTAACCTAGCAATACCATGACTATCAATCCCTCTTACATCTGCAGCTAATAAAACTTTGGTTGCTAAGCGCGCATCTGAAGGGGAACAGCCCATCTTTAAAAAAACAGCTTCAGCAAATGCAGCAAGTTCTTGGTAGGTATAATGAATATTTGATTGCATGGCACAAATTTACAAATAAAAAGGGTGTACTGTTTAGTACACCCTTGAATAATAAAACTTGTATGATTTAAAATGGCAAATCGTCCATTGCTTCTCCACTATCGCCTCCAGCAGCTGGTGCAGGATTGTAGCTTTGTGCTGGACTAGACTCTCCGCCATAATTAGGTTGTTCACCTCCAGCGCTGCCAGATGGTTTAGCACCTAATAACTGTACGGAAACAATTCTTAAAGTTAACGAAGCGCCTTGACGACCATCTGCAGTAGTATAAGATCTTACATCTGGTGTCCCTTCTACATATACTTGTGTTCCTTTCTTTAAATAAGGTGCCACAGCAGTGCGATCGGTCCAATAAGAACAATCTACCCAAGTAGTCCTGTCTTTTTGAACACCTTGTGCATCCTTATATTTCTCTGTATGCGCCACATTGAAGTTAATTACTGACTTCCCATTGACGTTATTCACCACAGCGTCCTTGCCTAAATTTCCGATGACTTGTAACTTTATCATATTCGTATATTTTAACTTTCTAAGACAATGAAGGTAGTAATTTTTTGTTACTTTTGTGCCAAGCCAACTTTTAACTGGCCACCGAAATATGAGCAAAAAAGGAAAGGTACTTGTCGCTATGAGCGGCGGAATAGACAGCACTGTCGCTGCATTACTCTTACACAACGAAGGATATGAAGTAGTAGGAATTACCATGAAAACATGGGATTACTCCACCAGCAATGCCAATGGCAAAGAAACAGGCTGCTGTAATATCGATTCCTTTAATGACGCCAGAATGGCGGCCGTGAACAACGGATTTCCTCATTATATATTAGATATCCGAGAAGAGTTTGGTGACTTTGTCATTGAAAATTTTGTAGAAGAATACTTAGCAGGAAGGACCCCCAACCCCTGTGTCATGTGTAATACACATATTAAATGGCGTGCTTTATTAAAAAGAGCGGATGCTTTAGGATGTGATTTTATAGCCACTGGGCATTATGCTAAAGTGCGTCAACATACCAATGGACGTTATGTCATTTCCAAGGGGTTGGATGAAACAAAGGATCAGAGTTATGTATTATGGGGCGTGGACCAAGACTTATTAAAGCGCACCATCCTCCCATTGGGTGGCATGCATAAAACAGCTATCAAGCAAATGGCCATTGATATGGGTTATCCAGAACTGGCAAAAAAAAGCGAGAGCTATGAAATATGTTTTGTCCCAGACAATGATTATAGAGGCTTTTTAAAACGTCGTGTAGATGGTTTAGAAGAAAAAGTGAATGGCGGTTGGTTTGTTGATACAAAAGGAAAAAGACTTGGCAAACATAAAGGATATCCTTTTTATACCATAGGACAAAGAAAAGGCTTAGAATTAGCGATGGGTCATCCTGTATACGTGACTGATATTGATCCTATAAACAATGTGGTCGTAATTGGTGAAGAATCCGATTTAGACAAAAATGATATGTTGGTTGCTAAAATGAATTGGATTAAATACGATCATTTACCAGCTTCTATGGAATTGATGGCAAAAATCAGGTACCACGATAGCGGTGCTTTATGTGAACTGTCTCATACTGACAATGGTGTGCAAGCAAGATTTTTCCAAAATGTAAAAAGTATTGCGCCTGGACAAAGTGCTGTATTCTACGAAGGCGACGATGTAGTTGCTGGAGGAATTATACAGAGCGGCGCTTTAAGATAGCACCAAATAGCGTATCCGCCTGTGCTGTATAACCTTTGAAATAGCGTTGTTCAATAAGTTCAAATTGTCCCGTTGCAAGAATAGCTTGCACATGCGTTTCATTTTCTGCTGCATAGACAGAACAGGTTGCCAATAAAAGATGTCCCTCTACTTTGACTGTAGGTAAAATATTCTCAATAATCTTAGATTGCAATTGGGTATAATTAGCTAGATGTTCTTTTTTAAAAAAAGCAATTTGCTCTGGTGTCCTACCCCATGTACCTGAACCTGAACAAGGTAAATCTGCAAATACAAAATCAAATGGTTTTTTAATTTCAAAAGGATGCGTTAAATCAATCACTTGAACACTAGCAGGACGAATGCCTGCCTCTTGCAAGCGTTTATCCGCATTGAATAAAATGCTTTCTCTAACATCAGATACATGCATTCGAATATTTTGCATGGTATCATACATTAGAATTGTTTTACCCCCACTCGCTGCGCAAGCATCCCAAACTTGAATGGGTGTTTCCATACTAGTTGGTACATGACTTAATAATTCAGCTAAAGCTTGAGAATTTAAATCTTGTACAACTGCTTCTTTATTCAGCGACAACACATTTTGTAAAGAAGTGGTATTCGAAAAAGCAAAACAGTGTTCATTGATGGCTGTATAGTCAATAGCTGCTGCTTCTAATGCCGCAATTACTTTATCTTTTTGCCAAGGTCTAATACGTATGAACAACAAAGGTTGTATTGTATGTGAATGGATAAAAACTGGAAGATCAATCTCCTTTGAAATAGCCTCCTGTAAAGGGAAATTGGCGTGCATAGTTCTAAAATGCGCATAACAAAAAGCACTAATGCTTTTGCGATCCCTACTTCCATGTTTTTTATTGGCAGCAAAATATTTTTTCAAATAAGCAGCCAAAGGCTCCTGCCCCTGATAAGCAGCAATTAACTTTTGAGCGACTTCTTGGTGTTGATCTTGATGCGTCATATTATAAAAAAGGAAGTCATGTTTTGCATGACTTCCTTTTACTTATTTTTCTTACAATTATAATTCTAATAAACTTGCTACTGGATCTTTTGCAATCAATAAAAGCGCAGGATTTTCTAACAATTCTTTTACGCGTACCAAGAACCCTACACTTTCACGTCCATCTATGATTCTATGGTCGTAACTTAAAGCTAAGTACATCATTGGCAAAATTTTCACTTCACCATTCACCGCCATTGGACGATCTTGAATTTTATGCATTCCTAAAATTGCAGATTGAGGAATATTGATAATAGGTGTACTCATCAAACTTCCAAACACACCACCATTGGTAATAGTGAATGTACCACCCGTTAATTCTTCTGCAGTTAATTTACTATCTCTTGCTTTACCAGCTAATTCTATTACTTTTTTCTCGATACCAGCCATGCTTAAGCTTTCCACATTTCTGATCACAGGCACAGTTAAGCCTCTTGGTGTACTTACTGCGATACTGATATCTGCATAGTCATGGTATAATAATTGATCTCCATCAATAAATGCATTGACAGAAGGCCACTCTGTTAATGCAATGGCACAAGCCTTAGCAAAGAAACTCATGAAACCTAAATTTACACCATGTGCTTCTTTAAATTTATCCTTGTACTGTTTTCTGATTTGCATAATGCCTGTCATATCTACTTCGTTAAAAGTAGTCAACATAGCTGTGGTGTTTTTTGCTTCAACCAAACGACGGCTGATTGTTTTTCTAAGGTTAGACATTTTCTCTGGACGCACATTGCGTGAGAATAATTCTTGACCTGCAAACTGAATTTTACCTGGGTTATTTAAAGCGTCTAATACATCCACCTTGGTAATCTTACCAGCAAAACCACTTGCCTTAATTTGATTGGTGTCCACTTTCTTATCTGCAATAATCGCAGCTGCTACTGGTGTCGCTTTCACATTATTTGGCACACTTGTTACAGGTGCTGTAGAAGCAGCAGGTACTGCTGCAGGAGCCGCAACTGGTTCTGCCTTTGGCGCTTCGCCAGCAGGCTTTGTAGCCGTTTCATCTATATCCGCAAGGATATCTCCAATTAAAATACTATCTCCTTCTTTTGCTTTATGGTGCAAAGTACCCGCTTGTTCTGCGTTTACTTCGAATGTTGCTTTTTCACTTTCTAATTCTGCAATTACTTCATCACGATCTACCCATGCCCCTTCTGGCTTTGTCCATTTTAACAAAGTTACTTCTGTGATAGATTCTCCTACTGTAGGTACTTTAATCGAAATCATGTTTTAATATTTTAGATAGAAAACGCAGTTGTTATTATTTCATTTTGTTCTTTCGCATGCACTTTAGCATAACCAGTGGCAGTCGCTGCACTTGCTTGTCTGCTAATGACACCATATTTGATTGCCTTTAAATTCATTTGCAAGAAACTAGCTGCACCCATATTCAAAGGCTCTTCCTGAACCCAGAACCAAATTGCTTTACCATACTTTTGATACAGTGCAGTAATTTGTTGAACCGGCAAAGGATACAATTGCTCTAAACGAACAATCGCAATATCATTTCTTTGTTCTGTTTTTTGTCTTTCAGCTAATTCGTAATAGATTTTTCCAGAGCAGAATAAAACTTTTTTAACGTCTTCTACTTTTGGTACGAAAGTGTCGTCTATTACTTCTTGGAAGCCACCTTTTGTCAAATCCGTCATTGGACTGAAAGTTGCTGGACTTCTTAAATTCGCTTTAGGAGAGAAGTTAATCATTGGCTTTCTGAACGCCCATGTTAATTGTCTTCTTAAGGCATGGAATAAATTTGCCGCTGTCGTCACATTCGTGATGATCATATTGTTTTCGGCACATAACTGTAAGTAACGTTCTAAACGTGCACTACTATGTTCTGGACCTTGACCCTCGTATCCATGTGGCAATAACATCACCACCCCATTTTGACGTTGCCATTTTTGTTCGCCCGCAGCAATAAATTGATCGATGATCGTTTGTGCACCATTAGAGAAATCTCCAAATTGTGCCTCCCAAACCACCAATGCATCTGCGTTAGCCAATGCATAACCATATTCAAAACCAAGTACACCATACTCACTCAATAAAGAGTTGTAAATTCTAAATGGTTGTTGATTTTCTGAAACTTGATTTAAACGATTGAATTGTTCATTTGTATTTTCATCCACCAATACCGCATGACGATGACTAAATGTACCACGCTTCACATCCTGTCCACTCATACGTACTGTTTTCCCTTCTGCAAGTAATGACGCATAAGCCATCAATTCACCTGTAGCCCAATCTATTTTTTGTTCAGTCTCGTATAACTTAATTTTCTCTTGAATCAACTTGTCTACTTTTTTCAATGGCGTAAAACTTTCAGGCCATTTCATCAAAGCATCAAAAATTGATTTTGCCTTTTCTGCACTAATTGCAGTGGCAGGAGATTTATGAAAATCTTCATTGGTTGCTTTGCGCATTGCTTGCCAAGCCAACTCTGGCGCTTGGTATTTGTAAGGCAAAGGATGTTGTTTCACTTCATCTAATCTTGCTTGCAAATCGGACCAGAATTTCTTCTCCATGTCCTTTGCTAATTCCTGTGCACTTGCTTCACCATTTTGTAATAAACATTCTACATAAGCTTCTCTTGGATTCTTATGCTTTTCGATCAAGCTATACAATTGTGGTTGCGTATATTTAGGATCATCCCCTTCATTGTGACCATGCTTTCTATAACAAACCATGTCAATGAAAATATCGCTCATGTACAATTGTCTGTATTTTGTCGCAATTTGAACTGCTTTCACAACTGCTTCTGCATCATCCCCATTTACATGCAATACAGGTGCTTGCACCATAGCTGCAATTGAGGTACAATAGTTCGCACTTCTTGCATCATCAAAATCTGTCGTGAAACCAATTTGATTATTAATGACAAAGTGAATCGTTCCACCTGTCTTGTATCCATTCAATTGACACATCTGAAGAATCTCATACACAATACCTTGACCCGCTACGGATGCATCACCATGAATTAGGATAGGTAATATTTTAGATAAATCAGAATTGTATAACACATCTGCTTTTGCACGCGCAAATCCTAAAACAACCGGATCTACCGCCTCTAAATGAGATGGGTTCGGCATCAATTTTAGATGCACTTTTTTATTGTTAAACGTCGTTACTTCAGATGTATAACCCATATGGTATTTTACGTCGCCGCTACCCATGGTTTGATCCAATACTGCAGTACCTTCAAATTCACTAAATATTTGCTCATAGGTTTTACCCATGATATTTGCAAGCACATTCAATCTACCACGATGCGCCATACCAATCACCACTTCTTCTACACCATGTTCCCCTGCAGTGTCTACAATCGCATCTAAGGCAGCAATAGTAGATTCACCCCCTTCTAATGAAAAACGTTTTTGACCAATGTATTTAGTGTGTAAGAATTTTTCGAAAATAACGCCTTGATTTAATTTTTCAAGGATCTGTTTTTTCTGTTCAAGTGGAATAGGTTGACTGAATTTATTTTCCAATTCATTGGTTAACCAATCGACTCTTTGTTGATCAGAAATATATTTAAACTCTACCCCTACATTTTTTGCGTAAGTCTTTTGTAAATGAGCGAGAATATCTTTTAAAGTTGCAGCACCTAATCCAATGGTTGAACCTACTTGAAAAGTTTTAGTTAAATCTGCATCAGATAAACCAAAAAACGCTAAATCTAAATTAGCACCTCTATCTTTTCTGGTTCGTATTGGATTGGTGGTAGCAATTAAATGCCCTTTGTTTCTATAACCCAAAATCAAACGATACACTTTAATTTCATTGGCCCAATCTGCGCTTACATTTGAAACCGTATTTACTGCCCCTTGTGCAGGTGCAACCGTTCCATTTTGCATGGCGAAATCAAAACCTTCAAAAAACTTGATGATATCTGGGTCTACTGATGCTGGATCAGTTAAAAATTGTTGGTACAAACCTTCTATAAAGGCTGGATGTGAGTTGGTGATGTAGGTGAAATCCTTCATTGTTTATCCTTTCGTTTATTTGTCGAAACAAGGTTTGCAAATATCGGTTTAAATGATTGATTAATAAAGTAAAATGAGCTAAAAATCTAGGTTTAATTTGGTGCAAGAAGAACCTATTTTTTTTGATTTTTGTCTCTATTTTCGAAAATGAGTCTCCATAGGGCAAATTTTACATTTTGAACATATTTTAATCAATTGATTATCAATGAATTGTATTCAATTTTTATTTTTTTTCATTTTAATTTTAAATATTTGCTCAAGTCCCTTACCTTTGCCCTCCTGAAAATTAATTAGTACATGGCAAATCATTCGGCTACCAAAAAAGATGTAAGACAAGCAACTAAACGTCGCGATAGAAACCGTTATTATGGTAAAACTACCCGTAACGCTATTCGCGATTTAAAGACAATAGAAGAACAAAAAGCTTACGACGAGAAATTACCAAACATTGTTTCTCAAATTGATAAATTAGCAAAGCGTGGCATCATCCACAAAAACAAAGCTGCTAATTTAAAGAGCAAATTGGCTAAGCACGTTGCTGTTAAGCAAGTAGTTAAGAAGAAGTAATCTATAGCGCTCTAAGCGCCTTAAGACTTATATTGAAATCCTGCCTTCCATGGCGGGATTTTTTTGTCCCCAGCTTTTGTGTATCCTATGTGAAATACTCCCTTTCATGGAGATGCATTTTCCTTGTATCTTCGCGGTATGACTGAAAAAATATTAATCCTAGATTTTGGTAGCCAGTATACCCAGTTGATTGCTCGTGCAGTAAGAGAGGCCAATGTATATTGCGAAATCCAACCCTTTTATGCCCCAATTGTATTTGACGAAAACTTAAAAGGGGTTATTTTGAGTGGCTCCCCTGCAAGTGTCAACGAGGAGGAAGCTCCGAATGTAGATATAGAAACGATCTTGGCTAAATTACCCTTATTGACGATTTGTTATGGAGCTCAATTGAGTGCTAAGAATTTTGGGGGTAAAGTAGAAAAATCAAACAAACGTGAATACGGTCGTGCTCAATTACGTATTCAAAAAGAGGATATTATTTTCAAAAACATCCAAAACAACAGTCAGGTTTGGATGAGTCATAGTGATTCCATCACTGTTTTACCATCTAATTTTGAACTATTAGCAGATACAGACAGCATCCCTGTCGCTGGATTCAGAAAAAAGGCAGATGATGGCAATAGCTTACACGGATTTCAGTTTCACCCAGAAGTATACCATTCTACCGAAGGTAAAACTATGATTCGCAATTTCTTAGTGGAGATTTGCGGATGTAGTCAAAATTGGACCCCTGCCTCTTTTGTAAATGAGACAGTGGCTCATTTAAAGGAACAAATTGGAGAAGGGCATGTGATCATGGCTTTAAGTGGAGGGGTGGATAGTACGGTAGCAGCCACCTTAATTCATAAAGCAATTGGGAATCGACTACATGGTATTTTTGTAGACAATGGGGTTTTAAGAAAAGATGAGTTCCAACAGGTACTGGACATGTACCATAAAATAGGTTTAAATGTAAAAGGGATTGACGCTAAAAATATGTTTTATGATGCCCTAGCAGGCAAATCTGATCCAGAAGAAAAGCGTAAAATCATTGGAAAACTATTTATAGATGTATTTCAAATAGAAGCTTCTAAAATGTTGGAAGTCAAGTTTTTAGGTCAAGGTACAATTTATCCAGACGTTATTGAAAGCGTAAGTGTTCATGGACCCTCTCAGACCATTAAATCCCACCATAATGTGGGAGGATTACCCGACACCTTACACCTTAAATTAGTGGAGCCTTTGCGCAGTTTATTCAAAGATGAGGTACGCAAAGTAGGTCTTGAATTAGGCATTCCAGCAGATATGATTCAAAGACACCCTTTCCCTGGACCAGGATTGGCGATTCGTATATTGGGTGAAATTACCCCAGAGAAAGTAGACTTACTACAAAGAGCCGATGCTATTTACATCAATGGATTGAAAGAATTTGGACTATATGACAAAGTTTGGCAGGCAGGAACCATCCTTTTACCCGTTAAAAGTGTCGGCGTAATGGGAGACGAAAGAACCTATGAGTTTACAGTTGCCTTGAGAGCAGTTACTTCGGTAGATGGCATGACTGCTGATTGGGCACACTTACCATATGAGTTTCTAGCACATATGAGCAATTCTATCATTAACCAGGTGAGAGGGATTAACAGAGTGGTTTATGATATTAGTAGTAAGCCGCCAGCAACCATCGAGTGGGAATAAGCTGACTATTGGAAGCAAATAATGTAGAATTTAATTTTAATAAAAATGGGTTAATTCATTATATATTAATGAATTAACCCATTTTTATTTTAAGTCCTTATTAGTTCAACTTTTTCTGGATGGAAGTGATTTGATCCTGCAATGTATTCACCACACCGGCTAATTGATCCACATTCCACATAGGCTGGGTGCCTGCTTTATGGATAATATAAACTGCTTTCCAAACCTCTACAATATCCGATGTATTTACTTGATATGGCTCGTATAAAGGATTGTCACTCAATAATGTAAGCTTATCTCCTATGCTATCACTAGCACGGTCATCGTTGGTAATGATACGCTTATAAACAACCCCATCTGTATTTGAAATGACGATATAAGTGTTACTACTTTTAACTTCTTTTAAGCTTGCCACTCGCTCTCCAACAATCACACTTCCACTTGGAGTGGGTAACATACTATCCCCTACAATTTCAAAAGCACGGTATTCACCAGGGGCCAACATAGGCAAAGTGAAGGTATTTAACTCATCTATGAATTCAGGGTCCGCATAGCCTGCCAAATAACCTGCCGCCGCCTTTACAGGAACGAAAGAAACAATAGCTGCACTATTTGAGCTATCTGTTTTGAGGGATCTTCGACGCTCTAAGTAGGATCCACCCAAATTATACCCCTGATTTAAGTCAAAGGATTCCATCTGAGAAAGGTCTTGAAACAAGAAGACCTCCAAACTAATATTAAACAACGCACAAATAGCTTCCTGTACCTCTAATCTTGGTTCCGCTCTTCCTTCTTCATAAGCACCTACTAATGAACGCTTAATTTGAAGTTGGTTTGCTAACTCTTCCTGTGTCCAATCACGTTGCTTTCTGATGAATTTTAAATTCTTTCCTGCGTATGACATAACTAACTATTTTAGTGCAATTTACTAATTATTTTAGTTTTTCCAAATTTTTTTAGCAATTTCTTTTTTTTGAAAGGAATATGGCTTCTTGGTAACTTGCAGTATGGCTAAGAAAGTTGCAACAAAAACTGCCTCCCCTAAAAAGGAGCAACCCGTTATTTTAATTACAAACGACGATAGTATTAGTGCCCCAGGCATCCACGCTTTAGTAAAAGCGGTAAAAGGTTTAGGGAAAGTAGTAGTAGTCGCACCTGATAAACCTCAAAGTGGTATGGGTCATGCCATTACCTTAGGTCAGCATTTAAGGTTAACCAAAGTGCATTGGCAGGATGATCCTTCTGTAGAAGCATATTCTTGCAGTGGCACGCCGGTTGACTGCGTAAAATTGGCAGTAGATAAAGTTTTACATCGCAAACCAACCATTTGCCTAAGTGGTATAAACCATGGCGCCAATCATTCCATTAATGTCATTTATTCTGGAACCATGTCTGCCGCTTTGGAAGCCTCTATCGAAAGTATTCCAAGTATCGGATTTAGCTTATTAGACTTAAGTATAGAAGCAGATTTTACTGCCGCTGCCCATTTTGCACGCATCATTGTGGAACATGTGTTGGCAGCTAAAAAGCTAGACAAGCATTTGTGTCTGAATGTAAATATTCCGAAAGTGGAAACGAAAATGATCAAAGGCATAAAAATATGCAAACAAGCTTATGCCAAATACGATGAAAAATTTGTAGAGCGCACCGATCCACATGGTAAAAAATATTATTGGCTTACTGGTGAGTTTGTCAACTTTGATACATCTAAAGACACCGATGTGTGGGCTTTAAAAAATAATTACGTGAGCGTGGTGCCGGTTCAATTTGATTTAACGAATCATGCACTGAAAGCTCAATTAAGTAAAAAATGGAAATGGTAATCCAATGCAATTAGAAAAAGACAATTATATCTTGGGTGTATTGATTGGACTAGCACTCCCCTTTTTGGGTTTTGCTGGATTTTATCAATGGAAATTTAGCATGGTGCCTTTGCAAACCTTTCTAGATTTATTGGCAAGCCAAAAATCCATTTTATCCGCCATGATCAGTGTGTCCCTTTTATTGAACGCTGCCGCATTGACTTTCTTTTTTCAAAAACAAATTGACAAAACGGCGAAAGGTATTTTTTTCACGACTTGTATTTATGCAATAGTCGCTATTGTTACTAAATGGTTTTTATAAATGAAATATTATATTATTGCTGGTGAAGCTAGCGGCGACTTACATGGATCTAATTTAATCAAAGCCATTGTAAAAAATGACCCTACTGCGCAGGTACAATGTTGGGGTGGAGAGCTCATGCAAACAGCTGGAGGGAACCTTGTAAAGCATTACCGCAGCCTAGCTTTTATGGGTTTTGTAGAAGTGTTATTTAATTTAAGAACCATCCTTTCTAATATTGCTTTTTGTAAAAAAGACATCCAAGCATTTGAGCCCGATGTGTTGATCTGTATCGATTATCCTGGTTTTAATTTACGAATTGCAAAATGGGCTAAAGAGAAAGGGATGAAAGTGGTTTATTTTATTGCCCCTCAGGTTTGGGCTTGGAAAGAAAACAGGGTACCTGCTATGCGTGCCTCTATCGATCGTTTAATGTGTATCCTTCCTTTTGAACAAAAATATTTTAAAGAGCGCTGGAACTGGGAGGTAGATTATGTAGGACATCCTTTGATGGAAGTCATTGACGCTTTGGAAACATTACCCCATCCCCTACCTCATTTAAAGGAACAGCAATTAATTGCACTTTTACCTGGTAGTAGACAACAAGAGATTCAAAAAAAATTACCCATCATGCTCTCCGTTGCCAAGGAATTTCCAAAGGAGCAATTTGTAGTGGCACAAGCGCCTGGCATTGATGCTGTTTGGTTTAATACCTTAATTCCAAATATGCCGAATGTACATGTGGTTGCAGCAAATACCTATGCCATTTTACAACATAGCAAAGCTGCATTGGTAACCAGTGGAACGGCTACATTAGAAACTGCCTTATTAAATGTACCTGAGATTGTTTGTTACAAAGGCAACGCCATCACTTTAGCTTTAGCCAAGCGTTTTGTACAAATTAAGTTTATCGCATTGGTTAACTTAATTATGGATAAAGAAGTGGTGAAAGAATTGATTCAAGAAGATTTAACCACTCAAAATCTTTCAAAAGAATTAAAGCAATTAATAGAAGATCCTTCCAGACAGGCTGCAATTAAAGCAGATTATACTGCACTCAAACAAGCATTGACCACTGGTCAAAAGGCAACTGAAGTGGCTGCAGGTATTATACAAGAGACATTGTATAAAAAATAAACCTAGCCAAAAGCAAGTTTTTTTATTTAAATAGCGGCAAGATAAATACGCGGAACAAAGTAAAAAGAATTGCAAAAATAAAAACCATCAAAGAGATGCGGTTCATACCATGCATGTATTTCATCCACTGTGTTCTAGGTTGATTTGGATCCTTTTTTTTAATGAATAAATACTCTCCAAATTGTCTTAAAATACCCATAGTGTTATATTTAGCTTCGTAAAATAATTAAAATTATGATTGCCTTTGTAACCAATCTTTTAAATGCGTTGTAATTTGCTTGGTTTCAATAATAAAGCCATCATGCCCATACATTGAATCAATGGCTACTAAAGTAGCGTTGGGCATATGGGTTTCCATGAATTTCTGTTCATCCAATGGACATAAAATGTCGCTATTGATTCCTATGATCAAGGTCGGTGTTTTAATAGTGGCCAAGGTAGCCATTAAATCTCCCCCACGCTTTCTTGCAAGGTGATGACTGTCCATCGATTTAGTTAACATCCAATAACTATACGCATTAAATCTTTTAACTAATTTATCCCCTTGGTAATTGATATAAGAGGCAGCTTTAAAATCATCAATTTTTTCTGGATCAGCATCGGTTTGTTTTTCTTGGTAGATCCCATAATTGCGGTAAGTTAACATCCCAATAGCTCTTGCAGCTTTCAACCCTTTTGCACCAGCATTTGGTTTTGCCTCCTTCCATGTACAGTCTGCTTCTATCGCCAATCTTTGAGCTGTATGTACTGCTACACCCCATGCACTTTCTGAAGGAGAAGTGGCAATCAAAAACAATTTTTGAATTAAAGTGGGTTCCATTATCGCCCATTCTAATGCCTGGTATCCACCCATACTTCCTCCTAATAAAAGGTCAATTTTATCAATGCCCAAATGTTGTCTTAACAAAATATGAGCACGCACCATATCACGTATAGTGATCGTTGGAAATTGATCAAAACGGATGGATGCATCCAAGTCTTCCACGCTCAAAGGACCAGTAGAGCCATAACAGGAACCAATGATATTGGCACAAACAATAAAATAATCATTTGGGTTAATAATAGCATCCTCCCCTACAAATCCCTTCCACCAATCTGCCACATCTGAATTAGCAGTCAATGCATGGCAAACCCAGGCCACTTTTTTCCCTGGTGTGTATTCCCCATAATAATGGTAGGCTATTTTAAGCTTTGGCAAACTAATCCCGCATTCAAGGGTAAAAGGTTGATGGTATTTAAAGATGACTGGGTCCATTTTATCGCTTTCTTGTGCTTACTAACTGGCTATTTGAATTACCTTTGCAAAGGTACAATATTTATACTTCCTTTTTAAGCACCAATTAGACCCTATGGCAACAATTACACTTAAACGCATCGACAATGATTATCAGTTTCAAACAGTAGATGAAACAGGACAAGCAATGACCATGGATATCCCAGCAGATCAAGGAGGTCATGGCAATGGCGTGCGTCCAATGCAAGCTTTATTGAGCGCATTAGGAGGCTGTAGTGGTGTAGACGTAGTGATGATTTTAAACAAGCAAAAAGAAACCCTATCCCATTACGAGATGGTGATCACAGGAGAAAGAGCCGTAGGTAAAGAACCTGCCTTATGGGAGACGGTTCATATTGTTTTCAAATTAAAAGGCTCTATGACGAAGGAAAAAGCAGAAAAAGCTTGTGCCTTATCTATCGACAAATATTGTTCCGTTGCAGCCACCTTGAGAGCAGCAGGTGCAGTGATCACCTGGGAGGTTGAAATTTTATAATTTTTATTGAACTTACATGAAACACGATCAGTCTAAATTAATACGCACACAAATTGAGAGAACTGCAGAAGGCGAACATGCAAGTCCTTTGTTTTTAACCAGTAGCTTTTGTTTTGAGGATGCGGAAAGCATGCGTGCTGCTTTTGCAGATGAATCTGATGACAATATTTATAGTAGATTTTCGAATCCGAATGTGCAAGAATTTATTGATCGTCTTGCTGTATTAGAACACGCTGAAGCAGGCTTTGCCACTGCAAGTGGTATGAGTGCTGTCTTTGGTTCCTTCATGGCCTTATTGAAAAAAGGAGACCATCTTTTATCTTGTAATTCAATTTTTGGAAGTACGCATACAGTGGTATCCAAATACTTGCCTAAATATGGCATGGAATATAGTTATGTAGCTGCACAAGCCACAGCTGCCGAATGGGAAGCAGCAATACAGCCAAATACTAAAATGATTTATTTAGAAACACCGACTAATCCAGGATTAGAAGTGTTGGATATTGCGATGATTAGTGCGATTGCTAAAAAACGCAATATCATTTTAAATGTAGACAATTGTTTTGCCACACCTATTGGACAAACACCCATAGACCTTGGCGCAGACCTTGTAGTGCATTCTGCAACAAAATGGATTGATGGCCAAGGACGTGTTTTAGGGGGTGCTGTAGTAGGACGCAAAGAACTTATCCATGAAATTTATTTATTCTGTAGAAGTACAGGCCCATCCCTCTCCCCTTTTAATGCTTGGGTATTGAGTAAAAGTTTAGAGACCTTAGAAGTTCGAATGGAGCGACATAGTAAGTCCGCCTTTTCTATTGCACAAAAATTAGAAGGCCATGCTAAAATTAATTTTGTAAAATATCCTTTCTTAGCATCTCATCCACAACATGCCATTGCAGTAAAACAAATGAAGCACGGAGGTGGTATTGTTTGCTTTGAATTAAAAGGTGGCTTGGAAGCAGGAAGACAATTTCTGAATCATTTAAATATGCTATCCCTTACTGCGAACCTTGGAGATAGCAGAAGTATTGCTTCACACCCAGCTAGTACCACGCATGCAAAACTTTCAGAAGCCGAAAGACAAGCAGTGGGTATTACCCCTGGTTTGATTCGTATTTCAGTAGGTCTTGAACATGAGGAAGATATCTTACATGATATCCTTCAAGCACTCGAAGCTTAATTCAATTTTACTTTATTTATATAGCCCTGTTCCTTCATCTGAACAGGGCTTTTTTGGGTCTATATTTTCATTTTTTAAATGATTTTTGAAGCCTCATTGTGTCAATTTTACAATTAAGTTTGTATATTGACTACGCTTAAAAATGCTAACGATTTAAAAAACAAGCTATGAAATTAAAAACAGGTGTATTATTATCTGCCATGATGTTCCTTCAGTATTATATCTGGGGTGCTTGGTACGTAACAATGGGAACTTATATGGGTGAAAAATTAGGCTCATCTGGCGTTGATATTGGTGCTGCTTATGGTGCAGGTGCTATTGCCACCATCATTTCTCCGTTTTTTGTGGGTATGATTGCAGACCGATTTTTCTCTGCTCAAAAAATCATGGGCGTGTTACACCTTGTAGGTGCTGCCTTATTATTCTTTGCTACAAAAGTAGACAACACCAATTTCTATTGGGTGATCTTAGTATACTCTTTATTATATATGCCAACCATTGCCTTAAGTAATAGTGTTGCGTTTGCTCAAATGACCGACCCAGGAAAACAATTCCCATGGATTCGTGTATTTGGTACATTAGGATGGATTGCTGCTGGTTTAGTAATTAGCCAATTAGGTATTGAAAAAACAGAAGGTACTTTTGTAGTGGCAGCAGGCATTTCTGCAGCATTAGGTCTTTTAAGTTTTGCTTTACCTAATACTCCACCTAAAGCAGCTGGCACCCCTTCTTCTATGGGTGCTATTTTAGGAAAAGATGCATTTGTATTATTAAAGAATAAATCCTTCTTGGTGTTCTTTATTTCTGCCATAGCTATTTGTATTCCACTTTCATTCTACTATGGTTTTGCTAATCCATTCTTAAATGAAGTTGGCTTAGATAATGTGGCTGGCAAAATGACAATGGGTCAGATGTCAGAAGCGATCTTTATTTTAGCAATCCCTTTCTTGTTCAATAAGATTGGGGTAAAAAATATGTTGATTTTTGGTATCACTGCATGGGTATTAAGGTACGTTTGTTTTGCTTATGGCAATTTGGATGCTAGTTGGATGTTGTATGCAGGGATTATTTTACATGGTATTTGTTATGATTTCTTTTTTGTAACAGGTTATATGTATACAGAAAAGAAAGCGGGAGAAAATATTAAAAATGCAGCGCAAGGCTTATTTACTTTTGCTACCTACGGTGTTGGTATGTTTATCGGAACCAATTATAGTGGATTCGTTGTAGAACAAAATAAATTAGCTGACGCGACTGGTCATAACTGGCAAAGTATCTGGTTGACTCCAGCAGCCATTGCAGGGGCTGTTTTGATTGCCTTCATCTTGTTCTTTAAAGAAAAGAAGGAAGTTTCAGCTGCTTAAACTTACAACACAATAAAGCCTATCCAGTTGGATAGGCTTTATCATTTATTTTATATTATTCATTTTTCATCCATTTCATTATGAGAATCGCAATGTTAGGTGCAGGATTTATTGGTCGTTTTTATGCAGATGCATTACAAGGTTATAGAAGTAAAGACAAAGTGGTCAGTATTTATGCAAGACGTGAGGAGTCAGCTAAGAAATTTGCTGCTGATTATAATTGTGCCCATTGGACAACCGAAATGGAGGAAGCCATTGCGCACCCTGATGTAGACATTGTATGTATTTCTTTGCCAAATAATTTGCATGAAGCTGCTGTCATGATGTGTTGTAAACATAAAAAAGCAGTCATGACCACCAAGCCACTTGGAAGAAATGGTGAAGAAGCAAAACGCATGTTGATTGCGGTAGAAGAAGCCGGCATTTTTAATGGTTACTTAGAAGATCTAGTATATACCCCAAAGTTTATTAAAGCCAATCAAAGCGTTAAAGAAGGCGCATTAGGACGTGTTTTATGGGCAAAGTCTCGTGAAACCCACCCTGGCCCACATAGTGAATGGTTTTGGGATATCAACCAAGCTGGTGGTGGTTGTATCTTAGATTTAGGATGTCATTGTGTAGAAATTTCAAGAAGTTATATTGGAAAAGATATCAAACCTGTTGAAGTGATGTGTTGGGCAGATACACAAGTAAAACCTATCGAAGCAGAAGACCACGCAATTGGATTGGTTAAATATGAAAATGGAGCAATTGGACAGTTCGAAGTAAGCTGGACATTTAGAGGTGGACTAGATTTAAGAGACGAAGTCATGGGTACGGAAGGTACTATTTGGATCAATAGTTTTTTAAGAACTGGATTCGAAATGTTTACCACTGGAAAAGGCGGCGATTATATCGCAGAAAAAGCAGAAAGCGATAGAGGTTGGCTATTTCCTGTTGGTGATGAATTGAATGAACTAGGCTATAACCATATGTTTATGGATATGTTCAACTCTATCGAAAAAGGCGAAGCACCAAAAGAAACATTTTATGACGGCTATGTGGTAAACTGCATCTTAGATGCCGCTTACAAGTCGGCCAAAACAAAATTATGGGAACCTGTACAATTAGATATATGGAGGGGTAAAACTGGATTGACCAAAGAAAGTCATTTAGTAGAATATGACGCAGACCATTATTTAGTGAAAGAAGAAATGACCCATTATGGGGCAAAGAAATTAATTCTTAAACATAAAACAACTGGAAAAATTTCAGAACAAACAATGAATTAATCATTGTCGATTTATTTTATGTCAATTAAAAATGCACTACCATCTTCTTTAAAACTGTTACTTGAAAAAGGTGCAGCACAATATCAATCAGGTATTTCTGTAGATTGTGTCATCTTAGGATTTCACGAACAACAACTTAAAATTCTATTACTTAAAATTGATACTGTAAATAAATGGGCACTGCCTGGAGGATTTATAAAAAAAACAGAACCCGTTGAAGCAGCTGCCTATAGAGTATTGCAAGAAAGAACTGGTGTTGTGAAAGATATTTTTCTACAACAATTTCATGTATTTGGAGCACCAGATAGATCAGATGCAAGTATCCATCAAAAAAGGTACCAAAGCTTTGGAGTAAAAATCCCAAAGGACAATTGGTTGATACAAAGATTTATCACCATTGGATTTTATGCCTTAGTGGACTTTGATAAAGTGAAAGCACAATTATCAACTACAGCGACGGATTGCGAATGGATGAATATTGAACAGCTTGAATCCTTAATGATGGATCATGAAAATATTGTACATAAAGCCTTAGAAACACTAAGGATGCAACTAGCCTATCTTCCTATTGGTAAAAATCTATTGCCTAAGAAATTTACCATGCCTGAATTGCAGAAATTATATGAAACTATTTTAAACCAAAAATTAGATCGTCGTAATTTTCAACGCAAACTTTTGAGCTTTGGTATTTTAAATAGACTCACAGAAACAAAAAAAGGTGGAGCGCATAAAGCAGCTTACTTGTATACTTTTAACGAGAAAAGATACCAAAAAGCCCTCAAAGAGGGCTTGTACGGAAGTTGGTAAATTCGAAGAATTTATAATTATTTGATCCAATTAATAGTGCTTGATTTTACGTCTTTTGAATTTCCTCCTACCATGATTTGGAAATCTCCAGACTCCCAATCAAACTTTAAATCACTATTATAAAACTTTAATGTTTCTGGGGTTATTTCAAAACTTACATTTTTACTTTCCCCTGGAGCCAATTCAATTTTATTAAACCCTTTCAATTCTTGAACTGGTCTTGTAATGCTTCCAACCATGTCTCGTATATACAATTGAACCACTTCTTTACCTGTTACAGCACCTGTATTTTTAACTTGAACTGTCACTGTTAATTTCTGGTTCCCTTTCAATTGCTTTGAAGACAATTGAAGGTCACCATATTCAAATTGGGTATAACTTAAACCATATCCAAATGGATACAATGGTTCATTGCTTACATCAATATAATTGGATTGGAATTTAGAAAACCATTGTCCAGTTAAAGGACGTCCTGTATTTTTATGATTGTAATACAAAGGTATTTGTCCCACATTTTGAGGGAAACTCATTGTCAATTTACCTGATGGATTTACCCTCCCTAAAAGGGCATCAGCAATGGCATCCCCGGCTTCTGATCCAGCAAACCAAACATCTAATATTGCAGGCACATTTTCATTTTCCCAATTCAATGTCAATGGACGTCCATTGAATAAAACCAACACTACTGGTTTCCCTGTTGCGACCAATGCTTTTAACAAACGCTGCTGTGCTTCAGGAATGTCTATATTAGTTTTAGAAGCACTTTCTCCACTACTTTCAGCACCTTCCCCTAAAGCAGCTACAATCACATCTGCATCCGCACTTACCGTTAATGCTTCTTGAATCATTGCTTCCGCAGATCGATCATCTCTTTGTATATCTTTCCCAAATAAGGTTTGACGCTTCTGTAATTCTAAATCATCTTCCAAGTTTGACCCCTTTGCGTACACTAATTTTCCATTGTTCCCTAAAGCATTGGTTAAACCCTGAAGGAGGCTTATTGATTTTGAATTATCTGCACCCACACTCCAAGTGCCCGTCATATTTTCTTTTGCGTCTGCAAGTGGCCCCACCAAAGCAATCTTTTTATTAGTTGCAATAGGCAATACATGATTGTTTTTTAACAATACAAAACTTTGCGCTGCAATCCTTCTCGCTTCAGCTCTATTCGCAGCTGTAAATACTTCAGTGGCTGATCTTTGTTCGTTACAATACCTGTAAGGATCATCAAATAAACCTAATTGATATTTTGAAATCAATATACGTTCACAGGCTTTGTTAATTTGCGCCAAACTCACTTTGCCCTCTTGTAAAGATTTTTTCATGGTATTTAAAAAACCTTCACCCACCATATCCATATCTACCCCAGCATTCAAAGACATGGCATTTACTGTTTGTGCGTCCCCCATGCCATGATTCATCATCTCTGGAATCCCAGTATAATCTGATACGACAAAGCCGTTAAACTTCCATTGCTTTCTTAAAACATCATCCACTAACCATTTATTGCCAGAAGCTGGAATCCCATCTACCTCGTTGAAGGAAACCATCACAGAAGCAACGCCAGCATCAACTGCTGCTTTATAAGGAGGAAAGTATTCATTGTACATTCTAACACGGCTCATGTCGGTGGTATTGTAATCTCTACCCCCTTCAGCAGCACCATATAAAGCATAATGCTTCACACAAGACAAGATGGTATTTGCAGCTGCAAGATCATCACCTTGATACCCCTGGACCATCGCTTTTGCAATGGCTGAACTTAAAAAAGCATCTTCTCCATTTCCTTCAGATACCCTGCCCCATCTTGGGTCTCTTGTTAAATCTACCATCGGAGAAAAAGTCCATTGTATCCCATCAGCACTTGCTTCGCTCGCTGCAATACTTGCAGCACGTTTTACCAAATCCATATCCCATGTTGCTGACATACCTAATGGGATTGGAAAAATTGTTTTATAGCCATGGATCACATCCATACCAAACAATAATGGAATGCGTAATCTAGATTGATTGACTGCAAACTGTTGCAATTCTTTAATTTTTGTAACAGAACGAATATTAAAGACACCTCCCACTTTACCTGCCTTCACTTTCTCGGCTATGTCTGAACTACTTACAGCTCCAGTTACAAAATCACTTGAAGCTGGCAGGTTTAATTGTCCCAATTTTTCTTCTAAAGTCATTTTAGACATCAATGCATTAATGAATTGATGCATCTTAGCCTCTTTATTTGATTGACCAAACCCTACTAAAAAAAAGGTTAAGGCAATTATAGTGGTACTCGTTTTTTTCATGATTACAATTTTATGTAAAACCTATTTTAATTTTTGATGATGAAGCATTACCAAACAATCGTAGAAACCGATTTTTCGGGCAGCGTAAAGTTATATTTTTTTGCTCCATTATCTACAGCTATTATGGATTCCTTTTCCTTATTTAAAGCCACTAAAACCATCTTCCCGTCCGGTCTTTTAAAGGCAATCGTTTGGATGGATGCGTCTGTTGAATGGGTTCCTATTCGGATTGAACCAGGAACAATATAAGGGGCTACTTGAGCTAAGATATAATAACTCACATTTCGTTGAATGCTTGGCCCATCAATCGTTAAAGCACCTAAACAAGCAGTACAACCACCAGGTGTATGGGGACCAAACTTAGGATCATTCGCAAGATTCCACTCCAAAACCATACTGCTCCAATTTGCCAGTGTACCTAACACTATATGTTCCATATGCCACATAAAATCACCAGCGAAATTGCCATTAGAACCTGTCCATTGTTCTGTGAAATAAATTTTCTTATCGGGATGTGCAGCATGTACTTTTGATAAAGCGGTCTCCTCCCCAAGGTATAAATGAAATGCAGAGGCAGCGATATAGGATTTCGCGATTGAGTCATTTAAAATTTCGATAGGATAATTCGGATGATCTGCATTATGATCCCAAATAACGATTTCAGTATTCAACCGATTCTTTTTAAAAGCGGGGCCTAAATGGTTTTTTATAAACGTTGTTTGTTCAAATGAACTCATTAACATACTCGGATTATTGCCCCCATGTTCTGGTTCATTTTGAATGGTTACAGCATTGATTTGTATACCTGCCTGACGCATTAGTTGAATGTATTTTACAAAATAAGCTGCATAAGTAGCATAATGCTTAGGCATTAAATGTCCCCCCTTGGTTTGTCCGTTATCCTTCATCCAAACCGGAGGACTCCATGGGGAAGCAATTATTTTTAAGTTTGGCTGAATTGATTTTATTGCTTGTAAAATGGGTATCAAATGGACTTGATCGACATCGAGTGACATTTTTTCTAAACTTGGATCTTCCATGCCCGCAGGTAAATCATCATAACTAAACACAGCCGAATCTAAATCGGAGGCCCCTATACTCACTCTTAAGTAATTAATATTCAACTGACCTGGACCTTGTCCAAAAAGTTCATTTAATAATGCTATTCTATTTGCTTTTGGGAGCTGATGCAATAAAGCTGCACTCCCGCCTGTCAGCGTATAGCCGAATCCTTCTATCTCTTGAAAAATTTGCTTTGAGTCAATGACAACTCTAGCTATTGGGTTTTGTATATCAATAGCCCTGGTTTCTGGCAGTTTTACTTGCTTCAATAAAAATTGCCCCTGAGCAGAAGTGATGGTTTGCATCAACTGACTTTGTACATGTAAGACAAAAAACATAGTTGCAATTGTAACAAGCACAAACCTTTTCATATTGTTTCATTTATTCAGATTAAATATACAATGAAATGTCTTAAAAATTGGTAAGTTTAGGTATGCAAAACCTGCGTACAAAATTTCATATACACTTACTTGGTGACCACGCAATTGTATTCAAAATCAATACTGGACTTCAAGAAGGAATTGACCATGACTTATTGGCTTTGTCTAAATTTATTGCAACACAGGAAATTGTAGGCATGAAGGACCTAATTCCAGCTTATGAAACTTTGACCTTGATTTACGATATTGTCTCATTTGATTCGAATCCGTATTTGTTTGCACATCATTTGCTGGAAACATTTATCGATTCTACTTCTATTCAATCCAATTCTTATTCTCCTTCCAAATTAATTGAAGTCCCAGTTTGCTATGACCCCCAATTTGGAATTGACATACTTAGTGCGTTAGAAAGTGCTAACTGCAATTTGGACACATTGATACAATTGCATAGCGAAAAAATTTATACTGTTTACTGTTTAGGCTTCATGCCCGGCTTTGCCTATATGGGAGATGTGCATAAAGCAATACAATTACCTAGACATGCCGCACCAAGAAATAAAGTACAAGCGGGTAGCGTGGGTATTGCTGGAAAACAAACAGGTATTTATCCAATGAATGCGCCAGGGGGCTGGCAACTTATTGGTCGTACCCCTTACAAAATATTTGATGCCAATAGTGCAACGCTCACCTTGTTTAAAACAGGAGATCAAGTAAAATTTGTACCGATATCCATCGAAAAATTTCATCAACTCAATGCCTATAAAGATGTCGATTAAAATCATCAAACAAGGATTATCCGATCGCATCGTTGATATGGGTAGATATGGCTACCAAGACTTGGGCATTCAACCAAGTGGTCCAATGGATCACCTATCTGCACAACTGGCTAATTTGATCATTGATAATGCTCCTGGACATCCAGTGATCGAATTGCATTTTCCAGCTGGGGTTTTTGAATTCGATGCAACTATGTATATCTGTATTAGTGGAGCTAATTTTGTACCTATAATCAATGACAAAAGTGTTGTTAACAATAGACCCATTAAAGTGGGTCCAAAAGATCAACTTAGATTTTTACAACCCATTAATGGCCGAACTGCTTACTTAGCATTCAAAGGTACAGTAGCTACTGAAAATAAATGGCTTAATAGTTATTCAAGTTTTCAAACAACACTTCAAAAAGATACAATCATTGACATAACACCAGCTCCTATTGACACCATCACCTTCAACGCTAATAAAGCAGACTTGATTCAACGAGTACAATCCTGTTTATTCAATGAACATACTATTCGATTTATACCAGGCCCAGCTTGGAATGATTTAGATGCAAATAGTATCCAACAATTGTTGGAAAAACCTTTTTCAATTGATCCGAAATCGAATCGGATGGGCTTTTTATTAAATGGGCCCAAGCTACATTTATCCAGCCCCAAACAATACCTTTCTGCTGCCGTTACAAAGGGTACTTTACAATTATTACCCAATGGACATATCATCATCTTAATGGCTGATCATCAAACGATTGGAGGATATGCGAATTTGGGTCAAATAATTTTGGTAGATTTACCAAGGTTTGCACAATTCAATCACCAATGTCAGTTTAAGTTAAGCTTAACCAATGTACAAACAGCACATCAACTCTATAGATCAACGCAGTCTTGGTTTAACCATTGATATCAACTGTGACATGGGTGAAGGCATGGACAATGATGCAGCACTAATGCCCTATATCAGCAGTGCGAATATCGCCTGTGGTTACCATGCAGGTAATGTAGATACTATAAAAAAAACAATCGAATTGGCTTTAGCACATGATGTAGCCATTGGCGCACATCCAAGTTACAACGATAGAGAAAATTTTGGCAGACTCTCTCAAGCTATTTCTTTAATTGAACTTGCAGAATTAATCAGTGAGCAACTTTATATTTTTGAAAAAATTTCAGATCAAATGGGTTGTAAAATTCATCATGTTAAATTACATGGTGCCTTATACAATGATTGTGCAAAAGACGCCATGTCAAGTAAGATTGTAGCACAAACTATACAAGCCATTGATCCATCCATTCAGTTGTATGGATTGAGTGGAAGTTATAGCATTCAAGAAGCGAAAGCCATTGGGCTTCAATGTATCCAAGAAGCATTTGCAGACAGAACATACCAGGCGAATGGACAGCTGACGCCAAGACATATGGATGGTGCCATCATTGAGGCGCCTACTGAGGCAACTCAACAAGTTTTGTCCATGATTTTTGACCAAAATATTAAAGCCCTTGATGGAACCATCATCGAAGTAAAAGCAGATACAATTTGTATCCATGGAGATCATGCAGCAGCTTTGGCTATTGGAGCCCATCTATTCAACACATTACAACAATATCAGATTGAAATCAAACAACCCTAATTCAAAAAATTTACTACCCTCTTTATCAGGTATTAGTTTAGGTGCAGCTTTTTTGATGGCCAATTCATCTATTGGTCCAGGATTTCTTACACAAACTTCTTTTTACACAGAACAACTACTTACTAGTTTTGGTTTTGTCATTTTAATTTCTATTCTTTTAGATTTTGGAGCTCAGATTAATATTTGGAGAGCCATTACACTCAGTGGACTTCGAGCGCAAGAAATTGCGAATCTATTGCTACCTGGACTTGGCTATCTTTTATCTTTATCAGTGGTAGTGGGTGGTTTTGCCTTTAATATAGGGAATATCGCAGGCTGTGGATTAGCATTGAATATATTAACTGGTATCCCTTTTGCACAAGGTGCGATGATCAGTGGTGTGGTTGCAATACTTATTTTCTGGATCGATGAAATTGGAAAGATGCTGGATCGCCTCACTAAAATATTAGGGATTGTAAAAATAACTTTAACCTTAGGGATTGTATATGCAGCCCATCCCCCGATACTGACTGCAGTGCAGCATAGTTTTATGCCTGAGCAAATTTCTTTATTGGCCATTGTAACCATTGTTGGTGGTACAGTAGGCGGTTATATAACTTTTTCAGGAGCACATCGTTTGGTGGATGCAGGCATCGTAGGTCCAACACATATTCCCTTTGTGACCAAGAGTGCAAGTAGAGGAATTTTAATCTCCTCATTTATGCGTTTTATTTTATTCTTAGCGGTAGTAGGCGTCGTATCACAGGGCGTTCATTTAGATAAAAATAATCCAGCAGCTACTGTTTTTGAAACGGCAGGAGGTCGTTGGGGCTTATTTGTTTTTGGTATTGTCCTATGGAGTGCCGCCATCTCCTCTGTCATTGGCGCCTCTTATACTTCATACTCCTTTATAAAAAAATTGGATATCCCTTTTTTAAACCATGAACGTTTAGCAATTAGTGGATTTATTCTTGTATCCACTATTTTATTTATATGGATTGGCAAACCAAAAGAATTACTGCTCTTTGCAGGACTAATTAATGGCTTCACACTTCCATTTGCATTGGCCATTATGTTGATTGCTAGCAAAAGGATTCCAGTATTAAAACAATACAAATATCCTTTATGGATTGAAGCTGCAGGATGGATTGTTGTTCTATTAATGGGCTCTATGAGCATCTATGCCCTAGTAGAAAAATTCCTTTAATTCACTTTCATTTCTGAATCTAATAGATCCATTTTTTGTTCTTTTGGTTTAATACCAAAATTATAACGGATATTGATGCCCCATCTTCTTGAGTCACTTTCTCTAAAGCCAACCGCATAGATACTACCCTGTCTTAAGGTGAAGGTATTTTTGTTGGTAAAGAAGATATCATTCATAGAAATGGTGAGGGTTAACTTTTTATTTAAAAACTGTCTATTCAATGAACTATTCAATTGCCCAAAATTATCCAGTTCATAAAATTGCTGCTGTCCATTGGTTCTCCAAAAACCATTCAGGGTAAAAGTGGATAGCTTATCTA
Organism: Bacteroidota bacterium; assembly: GCA_041176305.1. Taxonomy (GTDB): domain Bacteria; phylum Bacteroidota; class Bacteroidia; order Chitinophagales; family Chitinophagaceae; genus Sediminibacterium. The sequence goes on from JBEDDG010000003.1 coordinate 45,232, forward strand.
ATTTAAGGGACTGAAAAGTAAAAAAGGTCCATGTAGCTTTATCAAATACAATTGGCTTTTGTTCATAAAACCCATTGTAGATATTATGGTTGTATTGAGCACCTACCACAGCAAAGAAAGCTTTTCCTGGAGGAATTACTGCAATCCCTCTAAAATAGGTTTCTTTACTTTTTCCAAGGTTATCATAGGTACGAAAAGCAATTTGTTTATTAGAAGGAGATTGATACACAACATTGGTAAAGATGTCTTTTGTTTCATTGATACCAAAAGCAAAAATGGGTTTATCATCCACACTGATATTTGCTTCATAGTTAGATGTAAACTGTGGTTTTAAACTTGGATTACCTGTTTCATATAAAAAAGGATCAATGTATTTTGGAAAGGGATTTAAAAACTCATAACTAGGTCTACTTATGGTCTTACGGTATACCAAGTAGCCTCTCATTTCATATCCTGCCACCTTTAATAATTTTCTGCTTAAAAAAACATAAGGGAAAGCGTCTGTTCGGTTCAAAGAAAAAGAAGTATCAGCGGGAAGCCTTTGATTTCCTTTCATGATAGTTTGCTCTACCCTAGTTCCAACTTTAAGAATAACTGCACCCCATGTTTTGGAACCTTGAATATAGCTCGCATTAATCTGTTCTTTAAAATCATAGGCACTTGTTCTAAAGGCATCTTTTACTATAGTACCATTTAAGTCTTTTTGATAATTGGCATCATTGCGAAATGTCAAAATACTTGACTTAAGTCCAGACTCAATGGTAATGCCAAATTTTTTCTTTTTATAATCTGTTTGATAGGTATAAAAATCCCTGTCATTAGAAAAAGTACCATCGCCCTTTGAAACAAATCCACCTGCCAATAAGCTATTATCATACAACTGATCTGTATTGGCTCTAATTAAATTATAAGAGAAATCCATCGTCCACTCACCTCCTAAGGAATCTAACTTTAGTTTTGATCTTACAGATTGGTTGATATTTAAATTAGCTCCGTCATTTTTTACTAAAGAGGCAATTGCACTTAAATTTTGTTTCGCATTTTTTTCTAGTAAAGACGTATTATTGGTTGTATTCAAAAAATCTTGTCCACTTATTCTTGCATCGTAATTTAATTCAAAACGATCTGTCCAATTCCTACCCAAACCAAAACCGATATAAGCTGATTTATTTGGACTTAAGGTCTTTGCTGTTTGTTTCAAGACAGTATCAATGGATAGGTAACGATCTGTATTGACTAGATTATACCCATCATTTTGATTGAACTGTGTATTCAAGTAGGTATTGTATTTATCTGTGGTATTATTTAAGGTAAGACCAATGAACTGATTTCCATAAACGCCCTGATTCATTCCCAAATTAACAGAACCATTTAGTCCAATTTTAACACCTTTCTTTAAAATAATATTGACCACGCCTCCCCCTCCTGATGCATCGTATTTAGCGGAGGGTGTTCTGACTAATTCGATTTTTTGTATGGCGCTAGGAGGTAAACTTTTAAGAATGGTTGCCATGTCGGAAGCACTCATATTTAAAACCCTTCCGTTTATTTGCACACCAGCGGGTGACAAGCCATTTAAATATATATTCCCCTCCTGGTCTATAAAAATACCAGGAATTTTCTCCATGGTTTCGTAGGCATTCGTAGCACTTGCAGCGAGTGGCTCAGGATCAACAATTGTTTTATCATCTTCTTGTTTAATTAAAGGTTTAGTTGAGCTTACAACCACCTCTTTTAATTGATTGGAAGCCTCTTTTAAGACAATTTGAACAAATTGTAATGATTCGAATTTAATGGTCCGTGTAGCAGTTTGATAACCAACTGCAGATGTTTTAATTTGATAAAGGCTTCCTGGATTCAAATTCAAAACTGCTGTTCCATTGCTATCTGTCACTAAATTTCTTTGTAATGGACTATCTACTTGTTGAATGCTTACAGTAGCAAAAGAAATAGGCTTCTTTTTTTGATCCACCACACTCAACTGAAGTGCATTATTTTGACCCAATACCAAATGTTGTATTAAAAGGATTTGTAAGAATAAGATAATTTGAATTCCACTTTTTATTTTTATACTCATAAAGACACAAAACTACAATCTGTTGAAATAATTAAACCTACTTATTTGATAAAAGGTATTTTAAACTGCCCATTAATGTTGGGTTGTGGAGAATAGCGGGTTCGAACCGCTGACCTCTTGCATGCCATGCAAGCGCTCTACCAACTGAGCTAATTCCCCGATCAATTACTTACAATATAAAAGAGCAACGAAATTTCGTTGCTCTTTTAATTCAATAAGGGTATACTTTAAATTTCTCCTTTACCGTCAATCCATTCTTTTACAGCAGCTGTAGTTACTGATTTTGGTCGCTCTAATGGGAAGCCTAATGCTCTATCCCATGTTAAGCTTGCCAATACACCCAATGCACGACTCACTGCAAACAATACGGTGTAGAATTCATATTCAACAATACCATAGTGCACCAACAATGCACCACTGTGTGCATCCACATTTGGCCAAGGATTTTTTACTTTCCCTAATGACTCTAAAATTGGAGGTACTGTTTCATAAATATTCCAAACCGTGTTTACTAATTTATCATTTGGCAAATGTTTTTTACCAAATTCCATTTGTGCAGTGAAACGAGGATCAGTTTTTCTTAATACAGCATGGCCATAACCAGGCACTACTTTTCCTGCGCCTAATGTCTTTTGAACATAGTCCACAATTTGTTCTTTAGTTGGACTATCAGATCCAATGGCTTCTTGCATTTCAAAAATCCACTTAATCACTTCTTGATTTGCCAAGCCATGTAAAGGACCCGCTAAACCATTCATACCTGCTGCATAACTTAAATAAGGATCACTCAATGCAGAACCCACTAAATGTGTTGTATGTGCTGACACATTACCACCTTCATGGTCTGCGTGGATGGTCATGTACAGGCGCATTAATTCTTTTGTGGTCTCATCTTCAAAGCCCATCATGTAGGCAAGGTTACCTGCCCAGTCTAACAACCCATTTGGATGAATATGTTCGTTGTTCTTATATTTTCTTCTGTAGATATACGCAGCAATTCTTGGTAATCTTGCGATCAAATCCATTGAATCATCATAAGTATACTGCCAGTAATCTTTTTTGTTCATGCCCTTTGCATACTCTTGAGCAAATTTACTTTCAGTTTGCAAAGCCATCACAGCAGCCACATACATGGTCATTGGATGTGCAGTCAAAGGGAAAGCATCAATCACATCAAATACATGTGTTGGCACATGACTTCTTCTTTGCCAGTTGCTGGTTATTTTTTTTACGTCTCTATCAGAAGGTAATTCACCAATCATCATTAAATAAAATAATCCTTCTGGCAAGGGTTCATCGCCCCCTTGTACTTTTGGTAATTTTGCTTGTAATTCTGGAATGGAATAACCTCTGAATCGGATGCCTTCTTGCGCATCCAATAAACTTGTTTCTGTTACAAGACCAGTCATCCCTCTCATACCTTGATATACTTGCGCTAAAGTGATCTCTCCAATCTTCTTATCACCATGCTGTTTAAGCATTTCTTTGATCTCTGAGGCAGCAACTATTGCTCTCTCTCCAAAACGGTCTTTGATCTCTTCCATATGCCCAATTATTATTGTTAAAAAACGGTTTAAAATTGGACACAAAGTTAACTAAGAAATAGTTATTTGGGTGCTTTTTTATATAAATAATAGACTACAAACATAAAAATAATATTAGGGATCCAAGCAGCTATAAATGGGGGTAAATTCCCCTTCGTAGAAAAGATGGTGGAGAACCTATCTGTAATGATAAACAAAGCTGCAATAGTGAAGCCCAATGCTAAATGCGCCCCACTTCCTCCCCTCACTTTTCGGCCTGCAATAATCGCCCCGATCAAGGTTAAAAGCAATACAGTAATAGGGGTTGCATCACGTCTATAGCGCTCAATTTTTAACTCATTTAAACCCTCCGAGCCCCTTAATGCTTCCATCCTAATTTGCTTGATCAATTGAGGGGTCGTTAATTTATCTTTTGCGTACTTATCCTTTTCTAAGTCAACTGGTTTAAAAGGGTACTTTTTGTGTAGGTTTGGCAGGTAGTTCACCAATTCTTTTTGATCGGTAATTTTGCGTTCTACTACTTCTGTTAAGGCCCAGTCTTTTGTAGCGGTATCCCATAAAATAGATTCAGCACGTATATTATAGACTACTTTTTCGCCTTTTACTGTAAAAGCAAAAAAGTTATTGCCTCTTTTATAAGCTGTATCATAGCCATACATTCCAGCATAGGTGAATGAGTCTATTCTAAAATAATAATCATTAGACCCTCTTAACAAAGCATTGTAGGAAGAATTTGCATCAATATAAGTTGCCTCAAAGTCACCACGAATATTATTTGCTTTAGGCACGATCCATTGATTGGAAATCCATAAAACTAATCCTAAAAAAAGTCCCCCAATCCAATAAGGTCTTAACCACCTGTTGTAAGAAGTCCCACTGGCTATGATGGCTACAATTTCTGTTTGTCCCGCCATCTTGGAAGTAAAAAAAATGACTGCAATGAATACAAACAAAGGAAACAACAAAGCAATGATATGGGGTATAAAACCTACATAATAATTATTGATAATTTCGGCACTAGTCAAACCAGATCGTACAAAATCATCTGTTTTTTCACTCACATCTATCACCACTGCAATCACTGCAAAGAAGAAGATGGCAAAGAAAAACACGGCCAAAAATTTTTTCAATATGTACCAATCCAGTTTTTTCAATGCTTATAATCTTTTACTTATTTGTGGGATCATTTCTTGCTTCCAAACACTATAATCCCCAGCAATAATATGTATTCTAGCTTGTTCAACCAACCAAAGATAAAAAGAGAGGTTTTGTATACTTGCCAACTGCATCCCTAAAATTTCATCTGCCGCAAATAAATGCCTAATATACCCTTTAGTATAATATTGACTCATTTCATTCGGTATCCCGGGATCGATAGGACTAAAGTCCTTGTACCATTTTTTATTCTTGATATTGATCACGCCTTGCGAAGTAAAAATCATTCCATTTCGTCCGTTTCTTGTTGGCATAACACAATCAAACATATCTACCCCTAAATCGATTGCTTCTAATATATTCCAAGGGGTACCAACGCCCATTAAATAGCGAGGCTTATCCTTAGGCAAGTTTTCACAACATAATGCAGTGAATTCATACATTTCTTCCTCTGTCTCCCCCACACTTAATCCGCCAATGGCATTGCCCACTGCATTTTTAGAAGCCACATACTCACAAGAAGCTTTTCTTAGATCCTTATATAACCCCCCTTGTACAATCGGAAACAGGTTTTGAGTATGTCCATATAAGTCTGGCGTTTCTGCCAATCTATTAAAACACCTATCCAACCAAGTATGGGTAAGGTCCATACTTTTTCGAACATAGTCATAAGTACTTGGGATGGGAGGACATTCATCAAAGGCCATGATGATGTCTGCGCCAATACTTCTTTGAATATCCATCACATTTTCTGGACTAAACAAATGTTTACTGCCATCTATATGAGACTGAAAAACCACTCCTTCTGGCTTAATCTTTCTATTGGATGCCAATGAGAAAACTTGGTAGCCACCACTATCTGTCAAGATAGGTCTATCCCAGCCCATAAATTTATGCAGTCCTCCTGCAGCTTCTAAGACTTCCGTACCCGGTCTTAGGTATAAATGGTAGGTATTCCCTAAAATGATTTTTGCGTCGATATCTTGCTTTAATTGTTGTTGAGTCACTGCTTTTACCGATCCAATCGTGCCAACAGGCATAAATATGGGGGTCTGTATTACTCCATGATCTGTAGTAATCGTTCCTGCCCTAGATGCCCCTTTTTGAGACGATGCTGTTAATTCAAATTGTAATGCGGCCATGGGACAAAGGTAAGGTCAAAAATCTTTACTTTTGCGCTATGACAATTCACTTACCCATTTCCTCTACACTACTTTCCGAACTACTTATTGGCCTATTTGCTACTGTGATTGCCCTTCAGGTTTTATACTATTTATTCTTTTTTTTAAGATTGGCCATTTATAAAAAACCAAAAAAAACAGTACAGGTCGAGCATCCTATTTCAGTGGTGATTTGCGCACGTGACGAAGCTCATAATTTAGCTAACACCCTTCCTGGTGTTTTGGTACAAGCCTATAGCACGACCCATGAAGTAGTTTTAGTGAATGACAACTCTGAAGATGAAACAAAGTACTTACTAGATGAATTTAAAAAGTCCTTTAAAAATTTAAACCCCGTATTATTAACACAGGAAGCAAAAATGATTGCTGGAAAAAAATTTCCACTCTCTATGGGTATTAAATCAGCCAAAAATGAAACGCTACTATTAACAGACGCAGATTGTATACCAGCTAGTGAACATTGGATGCGCCTCATGCAAGATGGATATAACGAGGGCAAAGAGATTGTGTTAGGATATGGTGCCTATAAAAAGAAGCCTGGCCTTTTGAACAAACTTATTCGCTTTGAAACTTTTCATACCGCTTTACAATATTTCTCCTATGCTTTAGCTGGACTACCCTATATGGGCGTGGGGCGCAATCTTTCCTATAAGCGTGAATTATTTATCAAGAATAAAGGCTTCTCCTCTATCAATCAGATTCCAAGTGGCGACGATGATTTATTCATCAATCAAGTTGCAAATAGACGCAATACAGCCATTGTGGTTGATCATGATGCACATACTTTAAGCAAGCCAAAAACCACTTTCAAAGATTGGATGACTCAAAAATATAGACACTATACTACAAGTAAATTTTACAAAAAGAAACATGTGTTTTTATTAGGCCTTTATTCGGTGAGTCAATTTTTAGTCTACCCAAGTTTGATCCTTGCATTGGTATTTACTAAGGCCTATATCTTATTGATTGGTCTTTGGGCTTGTAGAATGATTTTACAAGGTCTTATTTTACGTGGCGCCATGAAGAAACTAAATGAATTAGACCTTTGGCCTTGGTTTATTTTATTAGATATATGGTCTTTCTTTTATTATTTGTTTACCTTGCCTAGCGTATGGAAAAGCCCTCAGAAAAATTGGAATTAATCACCCGCTACTTTGCGGATTTTACACCTGCTCAATTACAACAACTGTCTGGGCTGGAAGCTGCTTACCAGGAATGGAATGCAAAAATCAATGTAGTATCCAGAAAAGATATTGATCAGATCTACCTACACCATGTGCTACACTCATTAAGCATTGCAGCCATCGCAGAATGGGAAGCAGGCACACAGGTCATTGATATTGGCTGTGGTGGTGGGTTTCCTACTGTACCCTTGGCTATCTTTTTCCCTGAGGTGAAATTTTATGCAGTGGACAGTATCGCAAAAAAATTGAAAGTAGTAGATGCGGTATGTGAAATGGTGGGTATTAAAAACGTAGAAACAAAACATACCCGTGTAGAAGATATCAAAAATAAAAAATTCGATTACGCAGTGAGTAGAGCCGTTGCTCCATTGAAGGATTTATGGAGATGGGCGAATCCAGTGCTCGTTAAAAAACCAAATCAACCCAATGGTTTAATTTGTTTGAAAGGCGGCGATTTACACCAAGAGATTTTTGAAAGTGGCACTAGACCAAAAATGATGCCGATCTTTGATATCTTTCAAGAAGACTATTTCAAAGAAAAATACATCCTTCAAGTGAAGAAATGAAAATAGTTTTGAAATAACACCTATTCCTCGCTCTTAGCTCGCAGGCTCGAATATTCGCTCGAGAATAGCATTATTTCAAAACTATCTAAAACAGATTCCTAAAATTAATTCGGGATTTCTATTTTGTTATTGCTTCTATTGATATCTGGCATGCGTTGACTTGGATCAATTTCAATAGACTTGATGGCACTCAATGGTTGTGTGCTTTCAAAAGTATACGTTGGATGCGTCCATTTCCATTCTGGATGGTTGATTTGCTTCATTGCACCTTCTTGTGCTTTTCCACCCAACATTAAATCCAATGGGATATAATGTAATTCTGAACTGCCATCTTTATAAGTAACCACTACTTCAATTGGCATCGGTAACTTCCCTACTCTTTGAATACTGATCAATGCTGCATTACCGCTCACTTGAATATCATTTAAACCATAATCAATGGTCTTTGTTGAATTAACCCAATACTCTTTTAACCACTGTAATTGTAGGCCACTTGTTTTTTCAGCCACCCTTATAAAATCATTCGCATTAGGATGTTTAAATTTCCAAGTATTATAATAGTTCAACATTAATTGATCACGCTTTGCTTCTCCCATAACATACCCTAATAAGCCTAAGAAAGTGCCTCCTTTGCTATATGCTGCACTGCTATAGGCATAATTGGTATTAAAATGATCTGCGTGGGTAGACATAGGCTCTTCGTATCCACTTTTTGCAAGCGCTAAATAACCACTATAATTACCATTTTGAACCGCAGGTAACAATTTAGATTGTCTTTCTAAACTCAACAGTATTTGCTTTTTAGCAGCCTCACTGATAAAAGGTGATTGAGTAGCGAAATTGGTTTCATAATAATGACTCACCATTTCCTCTCCATAACTTGTAAATCCTTCATCCATCCAAGCGAATAAACTTTCGTTTGATCCTAAAATATGTTGGTACCAGCTGTGGATCCACTCATGAAAAGCAGTACCTAAACTAGGCCCTACCAATAAAGTAGCCATGGCATATTCCATACCACCATCACCCCCTTGAATAAATGAATATTGAGGATAAGGATACGCTCCCATTTTTTGCTCCATGAAAGGCAAGACTTTCTCGGCAGCCCATAATACATTCGCCCAAGCACTATCTGCTTTTGCGTCTTTGGCTTTATAATATACATGAAGCGTCAAACCTTTGCGTACTTCTTTAGATAAATGTTTGAAATTATTATCTGCAAACCATACAAAATCATGGATCATATTGCCTTTGAAATTCCAAACCTTATGACCATCCTTATCTAAAGGCGCATTAGGGTTTTGTAATACACCAGTACCCCCAATCATATAATTTTTATCCGTCCTTAAAGTCACATCATAATTACCCCAAACACCATAAAACTCTCTGGCGATATAAGGATTGGTATTCCAGCCTTGGTAATCATATTCCACCATCTTAGGATACCATTGGCTCATTGAATAACGAACGCCTTCTTTATTATCTCTACCAGACCTTCTAATTTGTAAAGGTACTTGTGCTTCAAAGCTTACATTCATCTTAACAGAAGTCTTTGGCAAAATGGGTTGTGTTAACACGACTTCCAAAATAGTTTCATGTTCCTTTAACAATTGGGCTTTACCATTGATCAAAATGGTATTGACTTTTTGAATCCCATATTCTTCTGGTTTCAGATTTTGGATACGATCACGCACACGCATATCCCAATCCTTCACTTCATCTCCTCTTCTGTTGGTAAAAGTTGTTTTACCTAACTCACGGCTTCTCGCATCCATATTCGAATTGGGCTGAAATGCATTCCAATACATATGGAAATAAACTTTATGTAATGTGTCTGTTGAATTGTTGGTATACAAAATTTCTTCTGTACCCTTAATAGTATTTTTTTGTACATCTAAAGCTGCATCAATTTTATAATTGATCTGCTGTTGCCAACGTTCTGGTTGGGCAAATAAAGAGGAACTGGTTGCCATTGCAAGAAGTGCAAAAAATGCATACTTTTTTAACATATTAAATCTTTTAAGGTTTCAATTTAATGAAAAAAAAGGGTCTTACCAAAGTGTATTGATAAACGAAACAATATACTGCTATTCCTTCCCAGCCACTACTATCACAATCTCCCCTTTCACTTGCTTGGAAGTAAAATGAAGGATTAGATTTTCTAAAGTATCAGTGATGTTTTCTTCAAACATTTTAGTGAGTTCTCTACTGACGGCTGCTTTACGTTCGGCGCCAAAAGTGGCTTTAAATAATTCGAGGGTTTTAACCAATCTCATTGGACTTTCATAAAAAATCATGGTACGCTCTTCGTTCGCTAAGGAATCCATTAAAGTCTTTTTACCTTTTTTTAAAGGAATAAACCCTTCAAAAATAAAGCGATTGGTTGGCAAGCCACTATTTACAAGGGCTGGCACAAATGCCGTGGCACCTGGCAGACTTGTTACAGGCACTCCTGCTGCCTTACAAGCACGTACCAATAAAAAAGCAGGATCTGAAATACCCGGCGTTCCTGCATCGGTTATAAGTGCAATATTTTTACCCGCCATCAATTGTTGCACTAAGTGCTCCACAATTTTATGTTCATTGTGTTGATGAAAAGGTGTTAAGGGCTTCTGTATTTGATAATGCTGTAAAAGCTTGGAGGAAGTCCTTGTGTCTTCGCATAAAATAAAGTCCACCAGCTGTAAGGTCTCTACTGCTCTGAAAGTAAAATCTTTTAAATTACCAATGGGCGTAGGCACTAAATATAACATAGGATGAACTGATTGAGGTCGATTATAACACGACTACTTCAAAATACTCCATTACTGCATTCGCTAACAATAGCTTACTTGCTTCAGTAGCAATAGCCACTGCAGCAGCTTCATCAGCCGCTTCTATTTGCAAGTTGATATTCTTTCCAACACGAACATCTTGTATACCTGTTAAACCTAAATTATGTAACCCCCCTAAAACAGCTTTACCTTGAGGATCTAATAAATCCTTTAATGGCATTACTTTAATTTGAACTTGAAATAACATACTATGATTATTATTGTGTGATTGTTTTTGGATACATCAAAGATACAATGCAATAGCCCATAAAGCCAAATGGAATCGCAACCCATTTAAAAAAGAAAGCCGAAACGATTGTCTCTACAACTACAAGGCCTAGTGGAAGCATTAATTTCTTCTTTCCTGATAAGCTTTTTAGCGCCAACATAGGTCTGGTCATGACCATTAAATAACTCACTGCCAAAATGTAAATGTACCAGAAAATGGGGCTTAATAATAGTTTCGCAATCCATCCAAGGTTAGGCTGCCAATACATCAAAGGGAAAGCAGCAGTTAATAAACCAATCATGGGAATCGGCACCCCTTTAAAATAGGTGGACTGGCTTTGATCCAAATTAAACCTAGCCAATCGGTAAGCGCCTGCCATAGGGATTAAAAAAGCAGGTACGAATAACCAACTACTTGATGAAAGCGCATTGACATCATTTGCTAATGCAAGTCTTAAAAATTGATATACAATACAGGCTGGTGCCACCCCAAAACTAACTACATCTGCTAAGGAATCTAATTGCTTCCCCATCTCTGAGGATACTTTCATAAGCCTAGCCACAAATCCATCCAAGAAATCTACTACTGCAGCAATCCCAATGAATAAGCTTGCTAAGAATAGTTTTTCTGGTATTTCGATGAACATTTCACCATCAGCTGAAATGGAGGCAGCAGTGCCAAATTGAAAACAACTCACAATGGCTAAGCATCCAAAAAGCAAGTTCAACAGGGTAATAATATTGGGGATTTGTTTACGCATGTAGGAGTAAGTAATTTAATTATTTCTTTTGCTTCATTAAAGCCTCAATCTCATCTGCTTTAATTGGAATATTTTTGAATAAATCTTGATTCCCTTTTGAATTAATCCAAACATTATTTTCGATACGCACCCCCATTTGTTCTTCTTTAATATAAATGCCAGGCTCCACCGTAAACACCATACCCGCTTGGATAGGCGCCGTTCTCGTACCTAGATCGTGTACATCGATTCCTAAATGATGTGAAATGCCATGGTATAAATATTTACGATAGGCTCTGTTTTCTGCATCCTCATTTTTTACATCTGCTTTAGACAATAAGCCTATTTTTAAAAATTGCTTCGTAGCTTCTTCCCCCACTTTGTCTGTATAATTTAAAATGCTAATACCTGGCTTTAAAATAGACTTTGCATAATCATGTAAATGTAAACAAGCATTGTACACTTCTTTTTGTCGCTTGGTAAACTTACCATTCACAGGAACGGTTCTTGTTAAGTCTGCATTGTAGCCACCATACGCTGCGCCAAAATCCATTAAGATTAACTCGCCATCCTTACATTGATTGTTGTTGCTTGTATAATGTAATGTTCTAGCATTGTCTCCACTTGCTAAAATACTATGGTATGCAACACCTGTTGCTTTTTGACTTAAAAAAGAATGATAAATTTCTGCTTCTATTTCGTATTCAAAAACACCCGGCTTAATAAATTGTAATAACCTTCTGAAAGCAGTCTCTGTGATATCTATTGCTTTTTGTATCACCACTACTTCCTGCTTGGTCTTAATTGCCCTTAATGCTTTCATGATTTTAGCAGCGCGTAAATATGGATGCAATGGATAGCGAGATTGCATCTCATCAATGAATCTATATTCATTTGTTCTAACTAAATTATTCTTACGATCATTCTCATTAGAATCTAAATAGATCGCATCTGCTAAGTGAATCCATCCTTGCAATAAAGCATCTAAGGTATCTAGCCATACAATGGTTGTCATGCCAGAAATGGCAGTGGCTTCATTTGCCCTTAATCGCTTGCCATCCCAAATTTCTTTCAATTCTTGTGGTCTAACCAATACCAATACTTCTCTATATTTTGGATCTGGATTATCTGGAAACAACACCACCATCGTGCCTTCTTGTTCGATACCCGTTAACCAGAATAAATCTGAATTTTGTACAAAACCGTGTAATGCATCCCCGTTACTAGGGAACTCGTCATTGCTTACAAAAACAGCAATGCTATTTTTTTGCATTTGACTCACAAAACGTTTTCTGTTTTGAATGAAAATGGTTGGATCTAATGGATCGTATTTCATATAAAAAGTTGACTTTATAAAAATGAAGTCTTTACTAAGACTTACTGGAAGCAAGATACTTAAAAAGGTTGGGCTTAGGCAATCTTACCCCAGCCAATTTTGGTTTTTTGGGTCTGTAGAAAACTACGAATAGCGCTATGTTCTGGAAGGATTAAATTGGGGTCTTTTTCACAAATAGCAGCGGCAGCTTCTTTGGCAAGCTCCATGGTCGCCCTATCGTTGATTATACTAGCTAATTTAAAATTCAATGCCCCGCTTTGTCTTGTACCATCGATATCCCCTGGCCCCCTAATCTCTAAATCTTTTTCTGCTATCACAAAACCGTCATTGGTCGTACACATAATTTTTAAGCGCTCTCTCGCTTCCCTACTTGCTTTAACGCTGCTTAATAAAATACAATAACTCTGCTCAGAACCTCTACCTACCCTGCCCCTTAACTGATGCAATTGAGATAGTCCAAATTTTTCTGCACTCTCTATCACCATCACAGAGGCATTGGGCACATTTACGCCTACTTCTATCACAGTGGTTCCTACTAATATTTGCGTATCGCCTGATTTAAATCGATTCATATTCTCCGATTTTAAATCGTTCGGCATCTTTCCATGGACCATACTTATTTTATAAGTGGGCTCAGGAAAATAACTTTTCACCTGTTCGTAACCTTGCATTAAATCCTCGTAACTCATCTTTTCACTTTCCTCAATCAAAGGATATACATAATAAGCTTGTCGTCCTTTTTGAATTTCAGATTTCACGAAATCCATTACAGAAGCCCTCGATGTTTCATAACGATGAACCGTTTTAATGGGTTGTCTACCTGGCGGCAACTCATCCATGATACTATAATCCAAATCTCCATAAGCTGTCATGGCTAAGGTTCTTGGAATAGGCGTTGCTGTCATCACTAACACGTGTGGAGGGATGGATGCTTTTTTCCAAAGCTTGGCTCTTTGCTCCACTCCGAATCGATGTTGCTCGTCTATCACCGCCAAGCCTAATTTTTTAAATTGTACAGGATCTTCGATCAATGCATGCGTACCCACTACAAAATGAATGGTATCTTCTGCCAATCCTTTTAATATCCTTCTTCGTTCTGCCGCTTTTGTACTTCCTGTTAAAATGGCTACTTCAACCGGCATTTCTTTTAGCAACTCAGTTAAACTAGTATAATGTTGTTGTGCTAAAATCTCTGTTGGTGCCATCAAACAGCTTTGGAAACCATTGTCTGCCGCAATTAACATAGCCATCAATGCAATCATTGTTTTTCCACTCCCTACATCCCCTTGCAGTAAACGATTCATTTGATAACCCTTTGCTACATCCTGCCTAATTTCTTTGATCACCCTTTTTTGTGCGCCTGTTAATTCAAATGGAAGGTAATTGTTATAAAAAGTATTAAAATAGTCTCCTACTTTTTCAAATACTTGCCCCTTACTATTTTTATGTCGATCTATTTTAATCAGGTTCAACCTGATTTGCGCAATGAATAATTCTTCAAAAATTAACCTAGACAAAGCTTGTTTATAATGGGCTTGACTGGTAGGAAAATGAATTTGGCGAAAAGCCTCCCATCTGCCCATCTTGTCTGATAACAAATGCGCAGGTAGGTTTTCGGGCAAATCTCTCTCGCTAATTTGTTGAAACAATACTTGGGTTAATTTGCCAATTTGTTTTGCATTTAATCCTCTCGCTTTTAACTTTTCAGTAGACCCATAAATCGGCTCAAGCAAAGATTTACTGGCCATTACTTGTGCCACAAAAGGTTCAATTTCTGGGTGAACAACCTGAGGTTTCCCATTGAAAAAGCCTAGTCTACCAAAGACAATATAGGTTTGACCTTCTACTAAGTTCTTTTGAACATACTGAATCCCCTGAAACCAAGCCAATTCTAATTGTCCCGTTTCGTCCCTTAATTGAGCCACCATCCTTTTGGAACGCTTCTCCCCGATGGTATGAAAACCCAATAAAACCCCTTTCACCTGGATAAAATCCATTTCTGGCGTCAATTGACTAATAGGTGTAAGTTTGGTCTTGTCCACATGGCGATGGGGGAAATGCTGTAAAAGATCGCCAAAAGTATAGATACTCAGCTCTTTTTTAAGCAATTCTGCCCTCAAAGGGCCTACACCCTTCAGGTATTCAATTGGACTGGATAAAAGAGAAGCAAGGCTCAAGCGATTTTTTTTAGATTCAGGGCAAATATCCCAAAAAGATGGCAAAAAATGGGATTGCGATTCATTATCTTCGCACAGCTATGGAAAAGGAAATCGTATTGAGTGGAATAAGGCCCACAGGGTTCTTACATTTAGGAAATTATTTTGGCGCTATGCGCAATTATGTGCGCATGCAAGACGAATACAATTGTTATTTTTTTGTAGCCAATTGGCATAGTTTAACGACGCATCCAGATACCAAAACTTTACAAGAGAGTGTATTGCGCGTGGTGGCAGAAAATATTGCATGCGGATTAGATCCAGAAAAAGTGTCTTTATATGTTCAAAGTGATGTGCCAGAAATTGCAGAATTGTACTTGTATTTAAATATGTTGGCTTATAAAGGGGAACTTGAAAAGACAACAACTTTCAAAGATAAAGTTAGGCTGCAACCTGAAAATGTAAATGCGGGTTTATTAACTTATCCAGTTTTACAAGCAGCAGATATCTTAATTCATCGCGCTGTAAAAGTGCCTGTAGGAAAAGACCAGGAGCAGAACTTAGAAATGGCAAGGAATTTTGCAGAAAGATTCAACCACCGCTATGGGGAAACTTTCCCACTTCCTTATGCTTTTAACTACAATAGTGAATTGGTTAAAATCATGGGCTTGGATGGTAATGGTAAGATGAGCAAGAGCGAAAATCAAATGACCACCTTATTCTTAGCGGATGAAGATGATTTGATTCGTAAAAAAGTAATGAAAGCTAAAACGGATCAAGGACCATTGACACCACATTCTACCAAACCGGATTATATTCAGAACTTATTTACTTTAATGAGTTTAGTAAGCACCCCCGATACGGTTCAAAAGTTTGAGGATGATTTTAACAATAGTTCTGAGGGCAATTGTATCATTCGTTATGGGGATATGAAAAAACAATTGGCTGAGGACATGGTACAATTCATTCATCCTATCCGTACAAAGGCCGCAGACCTACAAAACAACAAAGCACATTTATTAAAAATAATCCATCAAGGTGCCGACAAAGCAAGAGCAAGTGCTTCCGCTACCTTGACAACTGTCAGAAAAGCAGTCGGTATGGAGTACCTATAAATACCATCTAATTTCATTCAACTTCACTTATAAGATTATGGCAAAAGCAGTAACAAAAAAACCAAAACACGTAGCGATCGCTGGTAATATTGGTGTAGGTAAAACCACCCTAACTGAATTATTAAGCAAGCATTACCGCTGGATTCCTCAATTTGAGGACGTTGACCATAATCCTTATTTGATGGACTTTTATGATGATATGCCTAGATGGAGTTTCAATTTACAAATCTATTTTTTACATGGTAGATTGAACCAAATTCTAGAAATTCAAAAAGGAACTGAAACCATTATTCAAGATAGAACGATCTACGAAGATGCCAATATTTTTGCGCCTAACTTACACGAAATGGGCTTGATGAGCAAACGTGACTTTGATAATTATTACGGCTTTTTTAATACCATCAAATCGATGGTGCAACCTCCAGATTTATTGATTTATTTAAAAGCCTCTGTGCCTACTTTGGTTGCTCAAATACAAAAAAGAGGCAGAGAGTATGAAGAAAATATACGTTTAGATTATTTAAAGAGACTCAACGATTATTACAATAAATGGATTGACAACTATAAAGAAGGTCCTTTATTAGTCATTGACTGTGACAAAATTAAATTTGGTGAATCTGAAGAAGACCTTGGTCATATCATAAGCAAAGTAGATAGTACTTTGTACGGCTTGTTTTAATCAAAGCTTGTCGCTTTTAAGAATTTATTAACTGATACCCATGCAACAAATTACTCCTGAAATAGTAGCACAAATAAAATCTATTGTTGGTGCTGAATATGTTTTTACTGACGCAGAAAGTTTTGAGCAATATGGCAAAGACCATACAGAACGTTTACATTATAATCCAGCAGTAGTTGTCAAGCCAAAAACACCTGAAGAAATTAGCGCGTTGATGAAATTAGCCAATGCGCATTTGATTCCAGTTACCCCTAGAGGTGCTGGCACTGGTTTAAGCGGAGGTGCACTGCCACATTTGGGCGGATTAGTCATTGCCATGGAACGTTTTAATACCATTTTAGAAATAGACGAAAGAAATTTACAAGTTACCACAGAGCCAGGTGTGATTACAGAAATACTACAAAATGCTGTGAAAGAAAAAGGTTTATTCTATCCTCCAGACCCAGCAAGTAAAGGCAGTTGTTTTATTGGAGGAAATATCTCAGAAAATTCAGGCGGCCCCAAGGCGGTTAAATATGGTGTTGTAAAGGATTATGTGTTAAACCTAGAAGTGGTACTTCCAAATGGTGAAATCATTTGGACTGGTTCTAATATTTTAAAAAATGCAACTGGTTATAATATCACACAATTGATAGTGGGTAGTGAAGGCACACTTGGAATTGTTACCAAAATAGTACTAAGGTTGATCCCACATCCTAAGCATGATTTATTAATGCTTGCCCCTTTTAACAGTTTAGAAAAAGCAAGTGAAGCAGTGAGTGCTATTTTTAGGGCTGGCATTACACCAAGTGCTATGGAGTTGATGGAAATTGATGCGATTACACTTGCATCAAAAATATTAGATAGTACTGCCATACCAATTACAGAAGGCTTAGCAGCACATTTAATTATAGAAGTTGATGGCAATAATCTAGATGTTTTAATGGGCGAAATGGAAGCGATTTCGGAAGTGCTTTCACAATTTGATGCTGGTGAATTATTTTTTGCAGATGATGCCCAACAAAAAAATGAACTTTGGAAAATAAGACGTAAAGCCAATGAAGCAGCCGTGATGGCAGGTTTTACGATCGAGGAAGATACGGTAGTCCCAAGAGCAGAATTGCCTAAATTAATCAAAGGTGCAAAGGATCTAGGAGCAAAAAATGGATTTAAAGTGGTTTGTTACGGTCATGCAGGTGATGGTAACTTACATATAAGAATCAACCACCCTACTATAAAAAATAGCCATGGCAACCAAGAGATGACAGCTATTTTAAAAGAGTTATTTGTCTTAGTCCACAGTTTAGGGGGAACCATCAGTGGAGAACACGGTATTGGTTTGATTCAAAAACCATATATGTCCGTAGTCTTTAATCATGCTTCTTTGGAGATCATGCGCGGTATTAAAAAAACATTTGATCCTAATAATATTTTAAACGCTGGTAAAATATTTGATTTAGCCTAATGCAAAAAAAGAACCTCCTACTTTCAATGTTTTTTATTTGTTGTATGCAAATGCTTACTGCACAAGAGATCATAAAAACCGTCCCTGCTTTGAACGAACGACCCCTCTTTGTAGGAGGTAATCTTGTATTGGGAGGAGGATCAGGCTGGTTTCAATTTGGCGTGAATCCCGAAGCTTATAAAAAAGTAAATCAATGGGTAGACCTTGGCGCGGCAGCGAACATATTATTTTCAGCGGCTAATCCAACTCCTTTTTCAGACACTAGATCCAGAAGTTTTCAATTGGGTATGGGCGGCTTCGCAAGAATATGGCCAGCAGAACGTTTCTTTTTGCAAGTACAACCAGAGTACAATTGGAATTGGACAGGCTTAAGAGATATGAGCACAGATAGTGAAACTTCTGGCGCCTCTAGAAAAGTTCGTTTTGGTGCAGAAAGCTTATTAGCCGGAATTGGCTATGGCAGTAGATCAGACAATGGCATGACCTATTTTTCCGTGATGATAGACCTATTGAAAAATCCAAACTCACCCTATAGAGATGGACTGAATCGCGCAGATCCATTTGTAAAAGCAGGCTTTGCTTTTCCTATTCGTTCCAAGTATAAATAGTGTCCATCACTTCGGTTGCATCTTTTGCAATCGTGATTCTGCTTCTCCAATCATCATACATGAATCCTGCTGAATGCATATGATCCATCATATCAATAAGTGGTGTGTAATACCCTTCCCAATTTAATACAATGACTTTCTTTTGATGGATATTTAAATTATTCCAAGTCAACATTTCAAATAATTCATCCATCGTGCCCATGCCACCAGGCAATATAATCGCCACATCTGCTTTATCGTATAAAATTTTTTTTCGGTCATGCATGGTTTCAGTAACGATTAATTCTGTTAAGCCTTCATGCTGTGCTTCCCACTCTAATAAAAGTTTTGGAATAATCCCTATTACTTTGCCATGGGTTGCTAATACAGCATCGGCGATTGCACCCATCATGCCTTTTCCGCCACCACCATAAACCAATTGAATTCCATCACTACCCAATGCATTTCCTAAAAGGATTGCTTGGTCTATGAAGCCTGGATGATTCCCTGATTTAGAACCACAAAAAACGGTAACGGATTGTATTTTCATGACTTAGAATTATGTAAGATCCAGCACAAAATAATCAAAAAGTCAAAGATTCTCACTACTTTGCCACATCTAAAAGACACAAATCTACACTATGAGCGCAACGACCCTTTTTATCTTTGTAATTCTTTACTTTTTAGTATTGTTAGGTGTTGCTAAAATCACTGGCAAGAATAGTAATAATATGTCCTTTTTCATTGGTAATAAAAATAGCAATTGGATGCTAGTTGCCTTTGGTATGATTGGCACCTCATTGAGCGGGGTAACCTTTGTAAGTGTGCCGGGTGCAGTTGGTAAAGATGCATTCCACTATTTACAAATTACATTAGGTTATTTAATAGGTTATATCACCATCGCTTATGTGTTACTTCCAATTTATTATAAATTAAACCTCACTTCGATCTATAATTATTTAGAAGGCAGATTGGGTTTTAGTGCTTATAAAACTGGGGCTTCTTTTTTCATTCTTTCAAGAACATTGGGTGCCACCGCAAGATTGTACCTGGTTGTTAAAATCTTGCAATACTTTATATTGGATAACCTTCATGTACCCTTCTGGGCAACTACACTTGTTATACTCATCATGATTCTGTTATATACCTATGAAGGTGGCGTAAAAACAATCGTATGGACCGATACACTTCAAACATCTGGTATGTTGATGGGACTAATTATTTGTAGTATTTATATTTTATCTAAACTTGATTTATCAGTATTTGAGGGATTGGTCGCAATGAAAAACCAAGCTCTAACAAATAATCCCTCTATGCATTTAGCGGATGTTTTTAGCATGGATGTGAATAGTAAGTCCTTTTTCTTAAAACAGATTATAGGCGGGGCATTTGTTACCTTAACCATGACTGGTTTAGACCAAGAAATGATGCAAAAAAATATATCTGTTAAAAACTTAAAAGATGCACAAAAAAATATGGTTACCATTGGTATCACCATGTTGATTGCCATTAGCTTGTTTTTATACTTAGGTGGTTTATTACATTTATATGCAGCACAAAATAATATCACTGCAACAGGAGATGATTTATTCCCCACATTGGCGTTAAATCATATGCCGCCCTATTTATCGATCATTTTCATCCTAGCATTGATCTCCGCCTTGTTCCCAAGTGCTGACGGTGCTATTACTGCTTTGACATCTAGTTTCTGTATTGATATACTGGGCTTACAAAGAAATAAAGACTGGTCTGAGGCACAACAAAAGAAGATAAGACAAAGAACCCATTTAAGCTTTGCTTTGATTTTTTTAATCATGGTGATGATCTTCAAATGGATAGACAATAAAAGCACGATCGATTTATTGTTAAAAATTGCCTCTTATACCTATGGCCCATTATTAGGCTTGTTTGCTTTTGGTATTTTAACCAAAAGAAGCCTCAATAACAGGTTGGTTCCTGTCATTTGTTTCCTTGCCCCTATCCTATGTTTGGTATTGGATTATTTCCAGGCTCAACTATTTGGAGATTTCCGAATTGGCCAGGAGCTATTGATCATCAATGGCTTGATTACTTTTATAGGATTATGGCTGATTTCAAGCGCTAATAGCGAAAAAAATTAGACATTTGCAGCATGGATTTTATACACCCTGCTGCGAATGATTATGTAGAGCAGTTTAGTGATGCTACACCAGCCTATTTAAGGCCCATGTATGAGCAAACTAAGCTAAGTCATCCGCATGCTCATTTGCAAAGCAATTGGAACCAGGGTGGCTTTTTATCCTTCTTTAGCAAACTGATTGCCCCAAAACATATCCTAGAAATTGGCACATTTACTGGCTTTAGTACCCTATGCTTAGCTGAAGGCTTAGATGCAAATGGTAGCATACATACCATCGAACTTAGAGCCGAAGATGCTGCCACTGCAAGAACCCATTTTGACGCCAGTAAAAAAGGTGGCCAAATCATAACGCATGTTGGAGATGCAAAGACAATACTACCAACCTTAACCGAAACATGGGACTTGATTTTTATTGATGCAGATAAAACAGGTTATATTGATTATATCAACTTAGTACTGCCCTCTCTTGCTTACAATGGCGTAGTTATCGCAGATAATGTTTTATTTCATGGGCAAGTATTTGAAGAAAAAATCACCGGAAAAAATGCATTGGCCATTCATGCCTTTAATGAATACATCGCCCAACACCCAGGCATTGAAAAAATTATGTTGACAATTAGAGATGGATTAACCTTGATTCGTAAAAAATAATATGAAACAAACTATACTACTATTTACAATTTCTTTTTTAGCTGTGCAGATCGGATGGACACAGAACAATAAAGTAACACTTGCATATGTAGCACAATACAAAGAAATTGCCATGAAGGAAATGAAGCGTACAGGCATACCAGCTTCCATTACTTTGGCACAAGCAATTGTCGAATCCAATAGTGGTGAAAGTAATTTAGCTAAAAATTATAATAACCATTTTGGAATAAAATGTAAATCAGACTGGAAAGGCGCAAAAACCTATCAGGATGATGATGCAAAGCAAGAATGCTTTAGGGCTTATGAAAATGCCGAGCAATCTTTCAAGGACCATTCTAATTTTTTAAAATCTCGTCCTAACTATGTAGACTTGTTTTTATTAGACCCTGTAGATGACACCGCATGGGCTTATGGACTGAAGAAAGCTGGATATGCCACTGCTTTAGATTATCCTAAAAAATTATTGAAGATTATTGATGACTATGAATTAGCACAATATAATTTCCCAGAGCTTGCCAATGAAATTGAAACTGACACTGACACTGTCATTGCTACTGACAAGGCTCCAATTACTGATACGACCGAGTCCATAAAAAAATTAGAAGCTGTACCTGAAAACGTTAAGACGCTTACTGATACTGTTAAGCCATTGAATAAACCTGCTGGTATTGTCGCTGCTACCACAACGAGTTATAGCACGCCAATGCCTGCTAAAAAATTACCATTAACTACTAATGAGGTTGTTTCAATTGTTAAAACTGACTCAGCCATTACAAAATCAACCCCTCCTGCTGATACCAATCGACTGAAACCAGTGGACACTACCCCTGTTTATAATTATCCAGAAGGTAGGTTTAGAATCAATCAAGTGCCCGTTCTCCTAGGAAAGAAAGATAGGTCCTTTGTTGAAATTGCACTTCAATACAATGTTCCTTTGTATAAATTATTCGAGTACAACGATATAACCCCGGCTATACTATTAGATAGAGATCAATTGATCTTTTTAGCCCCTAAAAAGAAGGAAGGGGGTACTTCATTTCATATCGCTAAGCATACTACAAATCTGCAGGAGATAAGTCAGTTAGAAGGCATTCAATTAAAATTATTGAAAGCATACAATCCACAACTTACAGAGACGGTAAATGCAGGTACGCAAGTATTGCTTTTTAAACAAAAAGAAAACAACCCTACTCCTAAAAAAGACAACTCATTATTGTTCAGTAAAAAAAATAAATAATTACCAATTAAAATACGACTATGTCTACTATTCAAGTGCTGGATAAAACCTTTGTACCCTATTTAACTGAAGCTGCTATACAATCGAAAATCACGGAGCTTGCTGCACAATTGAATAAGGATTATGCAGGAAAAAGACCTCTTTTTTTATCTATATTAAATGGCTCTTTTTTATTTACGGCCGATCTATTCAAGCAAATTACGATCGAGGCCGAAGTAAGTTTTATTAAATTAGCTTCTTATAAAGGAACAAGTTCTACGGGCAATGTCATTACCGCTATTGGGTTAGACATCAACGTTAAGGATAGGGATATCATTATTTTAGAAGACATCATTGATACGGGCAAAACTTTACATCATTACCTGCCTCAATTAGAAAGTTTGCAACCTGCCTCTGTAAAAATTGCAGTATTGTTAGATAAAAAAGAAGCCTTGCAATATCCAGTTAACATAGATTATGCATGCTTTGAAATCCCCAACAAATTCGTAGTGGGCTACGGTTTAGATTATGATGGACTTGGCAGAAATAGCAAAGACATTTATCAATTACAAGCATAAAAAAAGGGGACAAAATTTGTCCCCTTTTTTTATGCTATATTTTCTATTTAAAAGCCTCTTTCACTCTATCGTAAAAACTCTTATCACCTTTGACAGGCTTAGGTTTAAAGTTTTCACTTTCTTGCATTTTTTCCAAAGCAGCTTTTTCTTCTTCACTTACTTCCTGTGGTGTCCAAATATTGACATGGATCAATTGGTCTCCTTTTGAATATCCTTGTACTTCTGGGAAACCTTTTCCTTTTAACCTAAATATTTTACCACTTTGCGTACCTGCCGGAATTTTTATTTTTGCTCGACCGTCTATAGTAGGCACTTCTACACTGGTTCCAAAAATGGCATCTGGAATAGTAATGTATAAATCATACGCCACATTCAATCCATCTCTATGTAATGATTCATGCGGCTCTTCTTCAATCATGATGATTAAATCACCAGAAGATCCACCTCGCTCACCTGCATTACCTTTCCCGGACATACTTAATTGCATACCGTCTTGTACACCTGCAGGAATATCAATTGAAATGGTTTCTTCTCCATAGACTCTACCTTCTCCTTTACATGCCGTACATTTTGCAGTTACCGTGCTACCCTCTCCATTACAGGTAGAACAAGTATTCACCGTTTGCATTTGACCTAAAAAAGTATTGGTTACCTTTCTGACTTGTCCAGAACCATTACAAGTACCACAAGTTTGAATACTTGATTTATCTTTAGCGCCGTTGCCACCACAAGTAGTACAAAGCACATGCTTTTTTACTTTCACTTGCTTGTTCACACCATTGGCTATCTCTTCGAAATTCAGTTTTAACTTAATCCTTAAATTACTTCCTCTCTGTCCTCTTGCTTTGGCACCACCTCTTGAACGGCTTTGTCCACCGCCAAAAAATCCACCAAACATATCATCACCAAATACATCACCAAATTGACTAAAAATGTCATTCATGTCCATGCCACCACCATATCCACCATTTCCTCCGCCAGTACCAGGACCAAATGCTTGATGCCCAAAACGATCGTATTTTGCCTTTTTATCGGCATCACTTAAAATCTCGTATGCTTCAGCAGCTTCTTTAAATTTCTCTTCTGCAGCTTTATCCCCTGGGTTTCTATCCGGATGATATTGCATGGCAACTTTACGGTAGGCCTTTTTTATTTCATCTGCAGATGCAGACTTAGTCACCCCTAGTACTTCGTAAAAATCTCTTTTTGACATAATGCTTTTTTTATTTGCCTACGACCACTTTTGCAAAACGAATAATTTTATCATTCAAAAAATACCCCTTTGTAACCTCATCAATAACCTTCCCTTTTTTTGCTTCTTCAGGAACTGGTACTTCAGTAATGGCTTCATGCAATTCCACATCAAAAGGCTGATCAATACTTTCCATCGCTTTTAATCCTTTGCCATGAAGTGTGGCCCTAATTTTATTAAAAACCAATTGGATACCTTCTTTTTGTACCTCTATATCGTCTGTACCACTCAATTGCTTCTCTGCACGATCACAATCATCCATGACGTCTAACAAAGACACAATAACGTCTTTTCCTGCTGTCTGAATTAAATCCACACGTTCTTTGGCTGTTCTTCTTTTAAAGTTTTCAAATTCTGCCATTAAACGCAAATATTTGTCCTTTTGATCTGCCAAATCCGCTTTTAATTGATCTAGTTCGCTCAAAGGCGTTTCTGCTGTTTCAGAGGTGTTTTCAGGCGCTATTGGAGCCCCATTTTCGGTATCTACGATTGTTTCTTGACCTGATTGCGCTTTATCTTCCATAATTAACTATTTGTACTCTATTGCACGCAAATATATTGCCAAAGCAATAAAAGAGCAAAATTGACATAAAAGAGGCTTAAAATGAACAAGTTGTCACTCATTCAGGCCCTATCTTTGCCAAATGACAAAGGTTTACCTAAATAAGCGCATTACGCCGAGGATTGCTATGGGCCATCCATGGATTTATAACAATGAAGTGGATCGAATTGCCGGCACAGTGTCCCCAGGCGATATTGTCGAAGTGTATTACTTTGACGGCCAATTGGCTGGACGTGGTTACATCAATCCAGGCTCACAGATCATTATTCGATTATTGACCAGAAAAAGAGAACCCATTGAAGCGGCATTTTTCCATCAAAAAATTAGTGAAGCTTGGGCATATAGAAAACAATTAGGTTACACAGAAAATTGCAGATTGGTTTTTGGCGAAGCGGATGGATTACCAGCATTGATCATTGACAAGTTCAATGACTATTTTGTATTGCAGACGCTTTCCTTTGGTATTGAAAAATGGAAGCCAGCCATTGTAGAAGCCATCCAAACTATTTTTTCACCCAAAGGCATCTATGAAAGAAACGATGTGCCGGTAAGAGAATTAGAAGGACTAACACAAACAAAAGGTTATTTAACGGATCCTTTCCCCACAGAAATCATCATTCAAGAAAATGGTTTGCAGTTTTATGTAGACATTGAAAATGGTCAAAAAACAGGTTATTTTTTAGACCAACAAGACAACCGACGCGCAATCCAACATATTGTAAAAGGCGCTGATGTATTAGGCGCATTCACTTATACAGGTACTTTTGAAATTCATGCTGCACACTATGGTGCAAAATCTGTCTTAGGAATTGATATTTCAGAAAACGCAGTTGCACAAGCCAATAAAAATGCCGCATTAAACCAACTTGACCATATTGTCAAATTTGAAGCAATGAATGCTTTTGATGTGTTGAAAAACTGGGGCAAAGAAGGAAGAAAATATGATGTAGTCATGTTGGATCCGCCTGCATTTACCAAAAGTAGAAGCAGTATCGAAAAAGCAGTAACTGGTTATAAAGAGATTAACCTAAGAGGTATGAAAATGATCAACAATGGAGGCTTCTTAGTGACTTCTAGTTGTACCAACCTAGTGAGTCCAGCATTATTCTTAGACACCATCTATATGGCCGCTAAAGATGCTAAAAAGAGAATTAGACAAGTGACCTATCAAACCCAATCAAGCGATCATCCAATTATTTGGGGTATGGAGAATACCCATTATTTGAAATTCTTGATTGTAGAAGTTTGTGATAGATAGAGCGTTTTATATTCTATAAAATCTAACAAGATCCAAAAAGGACCCATTGGGCCCTTTTAAAATTATTAAAGTTCAAATCTTGTAGGTTTAAATTCTATAAAACCTAACAAGATCCAAAAAGGGCCCAATGGGCCCTTTTAAAATTATTAAAGATCTTCTTGCGTTTTTTATATTCTATAAAAAAACTAGCAAGAAGATAAGTTTCAGTTTAATGTATTCAACGTAGTTTGAATCGCTTCAAAATTAGGTAAGTCTCCAGGTGTAGGACAAACCTCTGCATATTGAACTACCCCATGCGCATCAATTACAAAAGCTGCTCTCTTGCTTACGCCTTGCATTTCGAATGCTGGGAAGGTTTCATACAATACATCAAATGCTTTTGCAGCTGTTTTATTAAAATCGCTCAATAGCGGAAAATTTAATTTTTGCTCTTCTTTGAATTTGCCTAAAGCAAACAATGAATCTACAGAAATGCCATATACTTGCGCATTGGTTGAATTGTACGCTGCAATATTGTCTCTTACATTACAAAGTTCAGTGGTACATACACCAGTAAAGGCAAGTGGAAAAAATAGTAATACTACATTCTTTCCTTTAGCCTCTGCTAAATGAACCTGGTTTTTATCTGTATCAAATAAAGTAAAATCTGGGGCGTTTTGTCCGATTGAAATTGGCATAGTTTGTTTTTTTATAGTTTAACAAGTCAAAAGTAAAAGTGTTTAATGAGACATCGTTTTTTTTAAAGAAAATTAGTGCTTTACTAGCTCTAATTTTTCCCTTTTCGATAATGCCTCCACAGAGTCCATTAAAAGCTTCATCTCTACTGGGTGCTTATCTAAATAATCCATAGTAGCATAAAATTGTACCCGGTCTACCTTATTCAAATTGAATACACGTTGGTAATAAGTTGCTTTCTCTACGGAAGGTTGTGCCATCGTATCCAATTGAGTCTGTCTTGAAAGATATTCGTCTACTTGCATCAACTGCCAGACCGTTTTTTGCATGGTCTCCACCGGCAATAAGGCTGCTTGTTCTGTCTTTTTTGGACCACAAGCAACTAGGCATAAGCTCAGGATATAAATTGCATTTTTCATTCAAAAGCGGCTTTATACTTATTTAAATTAGTAATATCAATTGCGGAAAGTGTGGTCATCAATTGTTTTTTGGTTGATCTATCTGCATTGGAAAACAACCCAATTAATTCTGAGACCCTGCCCTGCATAAAAATAGAAATGGCCATCGAATTCACTTGCTCCTCATTTAATTCTTGTAAACTCATTAAAGCATTTAGAATGGCCACTTTACCCTGCTCTGGCTGTTCGGCTAATTGGTCGATTCCTTTACGATAATAATTAAAGGCAACTTCATGTAATTTATCGAAACCACTTTTTGTATAGTTGTCAATTAACACAAATCGATTGCGTTGTCCATCATAGGATTTCCACCCACTAATCCCAGATCCATCTGGTGCATTGTATACAATATTCAATGCTTTATTAAAAAGTGGCGCGCCCCCATTTTTGGAGAAGGAGTCATAGTCTAATCCCAATATGATATAAATATAATAAGCCAATGTAGCGGTTAAGTTGGCCTCCAATGCATCGGTTCTTGCGACATTGTTTTCATTGAATTCAATAGGTTGGCCCAATTGATATTTAAAGGTAAAATTTGCATCTTGCATATTGAGCAAGGGTGTTGTATAATTAGCCCGAAAAACGGGTCTATTGGCCACAATACTTAATTTGGCATTGTATACCCCAGGAGAAACCACAGATTCAATGGTGATGTAAAAACTACAATCAATTTTTTCTTCCTGTGTAAATAAATCAGCCGTCCATTTACGTTGGTTGATAAAATCTTTTAATTGAGTTTGTAACTGAACAAAGATTTTAGGATCCACTTGATTGTCTACTTTGTTGGTCTGTAAGCTGACCACTGCCGCAAGCTCTTGCCCTTTTAAATTTTGAAAAAGACAAAAACAAAGTAAAACAAATACCCCTTTTTTTAAAAACATGCCTGATTGTTTTATACCCTAAAATACAAAAACGTCCCGAATCTTCGGGACGTTTTATATTATATCTTATTAGAGTTTAACGGAATAAATCTGTTTCCTCATTCTTACGATGATAAATCTTGTCGTCAATGAATTCAGCAGTTGCTAAAATCGCTGGATTCGGCATACGCTCATATGCTTTAGAGATTTCAATTTGCTCTTTATTTTCATGAATCTCTTCTAAAGAATCTGTATGACTTGCAAATTCTTCTAATTTAGAATGCAATTCTTCTCTGATAGAAATATTGATTTGATTGGCTCTTTTTGCAATGATCGCTATAGATTCATACAAATTACCCGTTTTAGCTTTTAAGGCTTTCAAACTTTTTGTTTCTACAACAGCAGGTGTGTTAGCACCCATATGTCTTCTTAATTTGCTCATTTTATATTTTTTAAATATTGATCAGTTTGTTTCTTTATTTTTTTTGCTTCAGCCAATAAAGGACTGTCGCTGTATCTGTCTACAAAATCATTGTACTCCTGTACCACTTTTTCAAAACGCTCTTTTTGTTTGTCATAGAAGCTATTTTCTGCAAACTTGAAATAGGCTTTCAAAGTTAATAGCTTGTATTTATCTGCTTGCGTAGCATCCGGAAAATAATCAGATAATAAACCATACGAAATTGCAGCAGCTCGGTACAATGCAAGGTCATAATACAATGTAGCCGTTTTGAAATCTTTCGATTCTAATTTTGCTCTACATGCATCAATCACTTCTGAAGCTTCTTTCACCCTAGGACTCGTTGGATGCGCATCAATGAAAGATTGCATTAATTGCATTGCCTTGTTCGTTGTGGTTTGATCTAACTCTGCTTTAGGAGAACGCTTATAGTAAGTGTTTGCTCTCATGAATTCCACTTCCTCTACTTTCGCAGAATTAGGGAAATACTCTATAAAAGTTTTATAAATATTTTCTGCATTTTCGTAATCCTTATCATTATAATAAGAGTTTGCATACATCAAATATAATTCCTCATAACGAGGTGTACCTTTTACAAATGGTATCACTGATTCAAAGAGCTGTTGTGCGTTGCTGTATTTCTTTTCTGCAAAATACTGTTCTGCCATTTTTACTTTGTAATCTGTGTCCTTGTTCTTCAATACTTTTTGAAACTTTGAAGTACAAGCAGTCAAGCTAAAAAACAGGCAAAAAAATAAGATGATTCTATTCATACAGGGAGGCAAAATTAACTAATAATCCTCAATTTAGGCCGAAAAAGATTGCGAATGAAAGCTTTGACGTTAAGAAATCGCTAAAACCTGACTGATTACCAGTCCCTTAGGCAAAATGAGCTTCCTATGGCCCTGCCAGGCGGCTTATGCCCCTATAAAAATAAATGACCCCCCAAATTGGGAGGTCATTGTATTGGAAAGAGATTGTACTATCCTTCTTTGTTTTCGTCTAATTTAGCTTTGATTTCTGCTAATGCGCCTAAATCACCTAAAGTAGATTTCTCAACTTTGCTTTGGATTGTTTTAACTGCTTTTTTAGTCTTTTCAGTTTCTTCCTTCGCTTCTTTCTTAGCTACTTCTTTTTCTTCTTGGATGTTTTGCTCCCAAATTCTAGCATGAGAAACTACGATACGCTTTTCATTACGATCGAATTCGATCACCATGAATTGTGCAGTTTCTTCCGCTTGTACTTGTTTGCCATCTTCTTTAGCTAAGTGACGGTTAGGTGCGAAACCTTCTAAGCCATGAGGCATTTGAACGATAGCACCTTTGTCATCCTTGCGAACGATAGTACCATCATGAATAGACCCGATTGCAAAAGTTTCTTCTAATGCATTCCAAGGATCTTCTTCTAATTGCTTATGACCTAATTGTAATTTTCTGTTTTCTTTGTCGATGTTCAAGATAATGATATCGATAGACTCACCTACTTTCACATACTCAGAAGGGTGATTGAAACGCTTCAACCAGCTTAAATCGCTGATGTGAATCATACCACCAATTCCAGATTCTAATTCAACAAACACACCGTAAGGAGTGATGTTTTTAACTAGTCCTTTGTGCTTGCTATTTTCAGGGAATTTATTATCGATTGCATTCCAAGGATCTTGTGTCATTTGTTTAATGCTCAAGCTCATCTTACGTGCATCTTTATCTAATGTAACCACCTTCGCTTCATGCTCATCTCCTAATTTGAAGAATTCTTTAGCGTTGATTGGTGTGTTCGCCCAAGTGATTTCAGATACGTGTACTAAACCTTCAACACCAGGTTGAATTTCTAAGAACGCACCGTAATCTTCGATGTTCACAACTTTACCTTTCACTACACTACCTTCTGATAAGTCAGTTGGTAATACATCCCAAGGGTGTGGAGTCAATTGTTTTAAACCTAAGCTGATACGTTTTTTGTCATCATCAAAGTCTAATACAACCACTTGAATCTTCTGATCCATCTTAACCACTTCACTTGGATGAGAAATTCTACCCCAAGAAATATCCGTGATATACAATAAACCATCTAATCCACCTAAGTCCATGAAGGCACCGAAATCAGTGATGTTTTTAACAACACCTTCTAATACTTGACCTTTTTCTAACTTACTCATGATCTCTGCACGTTGTGCTTCGATATCACTTTCAATTAATGCTTTATGTGATACAACGGCATTCTTAATTGTTTCGTTAATCTTAACAACTTTGAATTCCATTGTTTTTCCTACGAATTGATCGTAATCTGTAACTGGCTTCACGTCGATTTGAGAACCTGGCAAGAAAGTTTCCATACCAAATACATCAACGATTAATCCACCTTTTGTTTTGCTTGTAACTAAACCAGTAACTACTTCACCAGTCTTATGTACTTCCATAATACGCTCCCAAGCACGGTAGATACGAGCAGACTTACGGCTTAAGTGAAGATTACCATCACGGTCTTCTTTCTCTACTACCATTACCTCAACTGTATCACCAGTTTTAACACCATTGGTGTCACGGAATTCATTCAATGATACTAAGCCATCACTTTTAAATCCGATGTTTACTACCACATCAGTTTTAGTTAAAGCAACTACTAAACCATTCATGATCTCTCCGTCATTAATTTGTACGAAAGTGTCATCATACACTTTGTCATACTTTACTCTTTCAGCTTCAGCATAATGACTCACATTACGTTTGTCTACGCTCCAGTCAAAATCGTCGTGTGCAGTTTCAACTACCACTTCAGGTGCTTTTGTTGTCGCAGTTGCTTCAGTAGCTGTAGCGCCACCGAATTCCTGTGCGTCTGCGTTTAGGTTTTTTGAAAATAGTTTCATATAAAAATCCGGCGTTTTTGAACCGGACGGCAAAGGTAGTAAAAAGGGCAGAAAATAGATCAAAAAAGCCTCAAAATTTGAGGCATAGTAAGTTTATAACGGATTGATTTTCAATGATGAATTCCTACTGACCCATATGCTGGGCAGCAATCCAGCCAGATGTCCAAGCATGTTGGAAATTGAAGCCCCCTGTAATGCCATCCACATCCATCATTTCGCCTGCAAAATGTAAGCCTGGAATCAATTTACTTTCCATCGTATTTGCATCAATTTCGGCAAGGTCTACACCCCCACAGGTAACAAACTCTTCTTTAAAAGTGGTCTTACCTTGAATTGCCAATGTCATTCTTGTGAGCAATTGAATGAGTTTTTGTTGTTGCGTATTTTTTAAATCAGCCCATTTTGTTTGTGTTGCAACACCTGCTTCTTGGAGCAAAAAATGCCAAAGTCTTTGAGGTAAATCAAATGGATTTTTTGAACCCATTTCTCTCCTACCAAAATCTTGCCTCAAATTCATCCACTCTAATCGTAAAGAATTTTCATTGTAGACAGGCACCCAGTTAATTAAAATATTGCCTTGATAATTAGCATCAGCCATAGCTCTTGCACACCATGCAGATAGCTTAATTGCCGCTGGTCCACTGATCCCCCAATGTGTAATTAACAAAGGGCCTTGTTCCATAAATTTTTCGCCCTGCCACTGTATACTTGCTTGCTCTACAGACAAACCCATGAGTGTAGTGATTTTTTTATCCACCACATTGAATGTAAATAAGGAGGGTACCGAAGGAATAAAATGATGTCCTAAGTCTTCTATCCATTTAAAATTAGCCGCTTTCACAATTCCTCCTACTGCAAAACAAATTTGATCTGCTTGGATGATTTTTTGATTTCCACAAACCAGTTCGAAAGAAGGCTTTTCAGTATGTTCTTTTTTGATTACACTAACTACTTCATGATTGAGTAAAATTTCAATTTGATATTGATTTACTTTTTTCATGAAACAAGCCACGATGGTTTCTGAATCATTGGTAATGGGAAACATTCTCCCATCCTTTTCTGCATGTAATTTAACCTCATTCTTTGCAAACCATTCAATGGTTTGCGCTGTGGCAAATTGATAAAACGATTTCTTTAAAAAACGTTGTCCTCTTGGATATTTTTGAATCAACTGATCCACCTCTGGGCAAGCATGTGTTACATTGCAACGACCACCGCCACTTACGCGCACTTTGGAAAGTAATTTAGAAGTTTTTTCAACAATGGTGATATGCCAATCAGGATGCAATTCGGCAATCTGAATCGCACAGAAAAACCCTGCAGCTCCACCCCCCACCACTACCACGTTTTTCTTTTCCATGATTCAATTTATTTAAATATAAATGCAATATTTCTGCTATTCAAAGGAATAGGCTTATGAATAGTATGATGAATTTAAATTGATGTTTGCCTTTTCTGCCGCTTCGATAATGGAGAAGTCAGACAAAATCAATGCTTCATTTTTTTTGATACAAACATCGTGTTCAAAATGAACTGATGCTTTTCCGTCTTGGGTCTTTACCGTCCAACCATCATCGTCTGTAAATACTTTATGGGTACCTAAATTAATCATTGGCTCAATTGCCAATACTAAATTTTCTACCAACTTCATACCTGTACCTCTTTTGCCATAATTAGGCACTTGAGGATCTTCGTGCAATTCTTTACCTAAACCATGCCCTACCAATTCTCGCACTACACCATAGCCATGTTTTTTTTCTGTGTGTTCTTGTATGGCAAAACCAATATCACCTACTCTATTATTAACGATTGCTTTTTCAATGCCCTTGTATAAAGACTCTTTGGTCACTTTTACCAATTGTAATAGTTCTGGGGCCACTTCACCCAAAATGAAAGTATACGCATGATCTCCATGCCAACCATCTAAGATGACGCCTAAATCGATAGATACAATATCTCCTTCTTTTAAAGCTGTCTTGTTGGGGAATCCATGAACCACTACATCATTTACTGAAGCACAAATATGGTGCGGATAGCCATGGTAATTGTAAAATGATAAAGTTGCTTTATGGTCTTTTACATACTGCATACAAAACTGATCAATATCAAGTGTGGTCATGCCAGGCTTGATCATTTTTGCAACCTCTGTTAATGTTTTACTCACTAACAAAGCCGCGGCTTTCATTTGGCCAATATTTTCTTCGGTTTTAGTATATACCATACAAACTTAATTCGTTGCTAAAAAAAACAAACCTGTCGTTTAAAGGACAGGTTTGTAAATATAATTATTTTATAAAAAATTACATACCTGTAATTGGTGATCTACCTTGAACACGACCAGAACTCATTAATCCATCATATTGACGCATTAATAAATAAGTTTCGATCTGTTGTAATGTATCCAAAATTACGCCTACCATAATCAATAATGAAGTACCACCAAAGAAAGTACTGAAGCCTTGAGTTACACCCATTTTTTGAGCGAAACCAGGAAGGATACCTACCAAAGCTAATAAGATAGCACCTGGTAAAGTAATTCGATCCATTACAGCACCGATGTAATCTGTGGTTGGTTGACCAGGCTTCACACCAGGAATAAATCCGTTGTTACGCTTAAGGTCTTCTGAGATTTGCTTAGGATTAAAGATCAATGCAGTGTATAAGAATGTAAATCCAATCACCATTACAGAATAGATTAACATATACCATACATTGCTATGGTCATTGAATATTCTAACAATACCTTGAGCAGAATCAATATTTGTAAATGAAACTAAAGTTGGCAAGAACATAATCGCTTGTGCGAAAATGATTGGCATTACACCAGCACTGTTCACCTTTACAGGTAAGAACTGACGCGCACCACCAACTTGAGCACCACCAATCACTTGCTTAGCATAAGTTACAGGGATTTTACGTACACCTTGTACCAATAAAATCAGTCCCATAATGATGGTTACTAAAATAGCAACTTCAATTAAGAAGATCAACAAACCACCACCACCTTTTTGGCTCTTAGAACCAAATTCCATGATGATTGATTGTGGTAAACGAGCTAAGATACCTACCATGATGATGATAGAAGTACCATTCCCTAAACCTTTATCTTGAATCTTCTCACCTAACCACATCACAAACAAAGTACCTGCCGTTAAAGTGATGACAGTAGAGAACCAGAAATAATCTTTATAAGCTGGGATCAATGCATCTGCATAACCAGGGCTATTTAAATAAGCTACATAAGCACCCGCTTGGAACAAAGTAACAATCACTGTTAAATAACGTGTCCATTGGTTGATTTTGTTTCTTCCACTCTCTCCTTCTTTTTGAATCTTTTGTAATTGAGGCACTAAAATGGTCATCAATTGCATAAAGATAGAAGCAGAGATATAAGGCATAATACCCAATGCTAAAATAGAAGCTTGAGAGAATGCACCACCAGCGAACATATCAAAAATACCTAATAAGCCATTGTTACCGCCTGCTTTTTGAGCAGCTTCGATCGCCAATGGATTGATACCAGGTAATGTGATTTGTGCACCAATTCTATAAGTTAATACGAACAATAAAGTCACTATAATCTTAGATTTTAGTTCATCAATTGCCCAGATATTTTTTAATGTATCGATTAGTTTTTTCATCAGTGTTTAATTATGTGCTTGGCCCTTTAAATTAAAAAGACGCACTGTTAATGCGTCTTGCAATATACTAAAAAATTTTAGATTATTTCGATGGTTCCGCCAGCTGCAACGATCGCGTCTTGTGCTTTCTTACTTGCTGCGTTTACTCTGAAATTGATCTTAGTTTTTAATTCGCCATTTGCTAACACTTTTACTAAATCAGTACGACTGATTAAGCTATTCATGTATAAGTTTTCTGGAGTAATTTCTGTGAAACCGTATTTCTCGATCAATTGATCTAATTGACCTAAGTTAAATACTACATATTCAACGCGGTTGATGTTCTTAAAACCACGCTTAGGCACTCTACGTTGAATTGGCATCTGACCACCTTCGTGTGCCATTTTGCTCTTGTAACCAGCACGAGACTGACCACCTTTATTACCTTTTGTAGATGTACCACCTTTACCAGATGCTTCTCCTCTACCGATTCTGATTGCTTTGTGAACTGAACCTTCTGCAGGTTTTAAATTGTGTAATTTCATTTTGTTTGATTTTTACTTTCGGGGAATCTCCCCTCGCTTTTATGAATTGTGAAGGCCGCAATTAAGCGATCTCTTCTACTTTTACTAAGTGGCTTACTTTATTAACCATACCTAAGATTTGTGGAGTTGCCTCTACTTCTTTAGTAGCGTTTAATTTTCTAAGACCTAATGCAATCAAAGTTTGCTTTTGACGCTCAGATCTGTCGATACCGCTTTTTACTTGAGTTATTTTAATCTTTTTCATCTGTAATTATTGATGGTGTATTTAGAGAATCAATGACTTGATTATCCGTTAAATACTTTTGATAATTTAATGTTTCTTGTTTTTGCAACTTGAACTGGCTCACGTAATAAACCTAAAGCTTTGATAGTTGCTTTTACCACGTTGTGTGGGTTAGCAGATCCTAAGCTTTTTGCAAGGATATCCGTGATACCTGCGCTCTCTAATACAGCACGCATGCTACCACCCGCAATTACACCGGCTCCGTGTGCAGCTGGCTTAATCATTACTTTAGCAGCACCTTCTTTAGCCAATTGCTCATGAGGAATTGTTCCGTGCATAATAGGCACTTTCACTAAATTCTTCTTAGCATCTTCGATCCCTTTTGTGATGGCTTCTTGAACTTCTTTAGCTTTACCTAAACCTTGACCTACCACACCATTTTCATTACCTACTACCACTAAAGCGGAGAAGCTAAAAGTACGGCCACCCTTTGTTGTTTTCACTACGCGATTGATAGAAACTACTTTTTCTTTTAGTTCAACATCAACTGCTGCTTTAACTTTATTTACGTTTACTTTAGACATGATTTACTATTAGTATTTTTATCGAATTAAAATTGAAGTCCACCCTCTCTAGCACCTTCTGCTACGGCCTTAATTCTACCGTGGTATAAGTTACCACCTCTGTCAAATACACAAGTAGTAATGTTAAGTGCTAAAGCTTTTTTTGCTACTGATTGTCCAGCTAATTTAGCTTTATCAATCTTTGGAACTTTTTGTGCTTCGATATCTTTTTCTCTTGAAGAAGATGCTGCTAAGGTTACCCCGTTCACATCATCGATCAATTGGCAATAAATATCAGCGTTGCTTCTGAATACAGATAAACGTGGTTTCGCTGCAGTACCTTGTACTTTCTTACGAATTCTATACCTGATCTTTTGTCTTTGAGCTAATTTACTCATATTGATTATTTTTTAGTCGAGCGATGCTGCCGCTCGTCGTGATTTTTTAATGTTTATTTACCTGCTGCTTTACCTGCTTTTCTTCTTACAACTTCATCAGCATATCTTACACCTTTTCCTTTGTATGGTTCTGGCTTACGTAATCCTCTGATTTTAGCAGCAACTTGACCAATCAATTGCTTGTCTGCACTTTCTAAGAAGATCTTTGGGTTTTGACCTTTCTCAGTAGTGGTAGATACTGTCAATTCTTTTGGTATTTCAAATATGATATTGTGAGAATATCCTAAAGCTAAGTCTAATACATTACCTGTGTTAGCAGCTTTAAATCCCACACCCACTAATTCTAATTCTTTTTTGTACCCTTCAGTTACACCCTTCACTAAGTTAGCAACTAAAGAACGGTATAAACCGTGCATTGCTCTGTGGCGAATTTGTTCTGTTGGACGTTTAACAATTACTTCGTCAGCTGCTACTTCAACGATAATATCGCGATCAACTTCTTGAGTCAAAGTACCTTTTGGGCCTTTAACAGTAACTACTGAATCTTTCACCGTTACAGTAACCCCTGCTGGGATTGTGATTGGTTTTTTTCCTATACGAGACATAGTCGATTTTTTATTTTTTGTGATACTTAGTTGTTTTCAGCCCCGACTAAAAGGCTTAAATGCGTACTAAGCAATAAATTTATTTTTCTACTTATATACTATTAAGCAATAGCACATAATACTTCACCACCTACATTGTTCGCTTTAGCTTCTTTATCTGTCATTACTCCCTTAGAAGTAGACAAGATAGCGATACCTAAACCATTGCTTACTCTCTTGATTTCAGCAGGCTTTGCGTAGTGACGTAAACCTGGACGGCTGATACGCTCTAAAGAACGGATAGCTGGTTGTTTTGAGTTTACATCATACTTTAAGGCGATCTTAATCAATCCTTGTTTAGTATCATCTTCAAATTTGTACTTCAAGATATATCCTTGGTTGTATAAAATTTCAGTGATACGCTTCTTTAAATTAGATGCAGGGATCTCAACGATACGGTGACCAGCCATTTGGGCGTTACGTATTCTTGTTAAGTAGTCTGCTATTGGATCTGTTACCATTATTAGTATTTTAAATCAGTTCTAAATGTTGTTTGTTTCAGTATTCAAATAAATGAACTTAAATCAATCGAAATTTTACCAGCTTGCTTTTTTCACTCCTGGAATCATTCCGTTCAAAGCCATATCGCGGAACATATTTCTTGAAATACCGAAGTACCTCATATATCCTTTTGGACGACCTGTTAATTGACAACGGTTCTTTAAACGAACTGGAGATGCATTCTTAGGTAATTTATCTAATCCTGCATAATCATTAGCAGCTTTTAACGCAGCACGCTTTTCAGCGAATTGCTTCACAGTTGCTTCGCGTTTTCTTTGTCTAGCTTTGACTGATTCTCTTGCCATAATTCTATTTTAATTAGTTGTTATCTTTTTTAATGTTTTTGAAAGGCATACCTAATTCTTTCAGCAATTCGTATGCTTCTTCATTGGTATTTGCAGAAGTCACAAAAGTGATATCTAAACCAGTAATTTTATTTACTTTATCGATATCGATTTCTGGGAAGATGATCTGCTCAGTGATACCTAAAGTATAGTTTCCACGGCCATCAAAAGCCTTGTCACTAACACCTTTGAAATCACGTACACGTGGTAAAGAAACTGCAACTAAACGGTCTAAGAATTCATACATCTTCTCACCTCTTAAAGTTACACGAGCGCCAATTGGCATACCCTTACGTAATTTAAAGTTAGAGATGTCTTTCTTAGAAAGTGTTGGTACAGCTTTCTGACCTGTGATCATGGTTAACTCATCGATAGCGATGTCCACCAATTTCTTGTCATTTACTGCACCATTCACACCACGGTTGATGCAAATTTTTTCTAACTTAGGAGTTTGCATTACAGACTTGTAACCAAACTTTTTAGATAAAGCAGGGATCACTTCTTTAGTGTACTTATCTGCTAATCTTGGAGTGTATTTTACGGTACTCATTATTTAATTACCTCCCCTGATTTTTTTGAAATTCTTACTAATTTACCTGTCTCTCTTGAACGCTTCACTTTGGTTGGCGCGCTTGATTTAGCATCCCATAACATTACATTACTAATGTTGATAGAAGCTTCCACTTTAACGATACCACCTTTCGTATTTGAAGCAGAAGGCTTAGTGTGCTTTGTTGCGATGGCTACACCTTCAACAATTACACGACCTTTTTCTACATTCACTTCCAATACTGTGCGAGGTTTTTTCAAGTCCTTATCATCTCCAGCAATAACGACTACGCTATCACCTTTCTTGATGCTGTATTTGGGTTTGAATCTGTTACTCATAATTATGTATATTTTATAACACCTCTGGTGCTAATGAAACAATCTTCATGTATCCTTTATCACGCAATTCACGAGCTACTGGCCCAAAGATACGTGTACCTCTTGGCTCCTCTGAATTGTTTAATAATACAACAGCGTTGTCATCGAAACGGATATAAGATCCGTCTTTTCTGCGCAACTTGTTTTTTGTACGAACGATAACTGCTTTTGAAACAGTACCTTTCTTAATACCGCCTGCAGGAATCGCATCCTTAACAGTTACAACGATTGTATCACCAATCTTTGCAAAGTCTTGTCCGCTATTACCAAGTACCTTGATACAAAGTACTTCTTTTGCGCCGCTATTATCAGCTACATTGAGCCTACTTTCTTGCTGAATCATTTTATTTAGCTTTTAGCTTTTATCCTTGTTCTTTTGAACTCGGGTGAATCGATTTATTACTTAATTCTTTTGGTGGTTGAGGGTTTGGCTTATTTAGCTTTCTCCACTACTTCTACCAATCTCCAACGTTTTGTTTTACTCAACGGGCGAGTTTCCATGATCTTAACAATATCACCCATTGTACACTCGTCTTTCTCGTCATGTGCATGGAACTTTGTTGTTTTTTTCACGAACTTACCGTAGATAGGGTGTTTTACTTTTCTTTCAACCGCAACAGTAATGGTTTTATTCATTTTGTTACTAGTTACAACACCAATTCTCGTTTTACGTAAATTTCTTACTACCATTGTTTTTGATTTATGGTTAGATACCTAACTCTTTTTTCTTTAATTCCGTTTTTAAACGGGCAATGTCTTTACGAAGTCCGCGGATGCTCATTGGATTCTCTAAAGGAGAAATAGCGTGTGCGAACTCTAATTTCTTAAGTCTTAATTGATCTTCGCTGATACGAGCAGTCAAGTCCGCAGCGCTTAAACCTTTTAATTCCTTATTAAAATCATATGTCTTGTTTGCCATAGCAAATACTTTTTTTTTGTTATCCTTATTAATTACAAGTCAAGGATTATAAATCTCTTCTTGTAACAAACTTAGTGTTGATTGGTAATTTCTGTGCAGCTAAGCCCATCGCCTCTTTTGCAACTTCTGGTGTAACACCATCAATTTCAAAAATGATACGACCTGGTTCAACCACAGCAGCCCAGAATTCAGGGTTACCTTTACCTTTACCCATTCTCACCTCTGCAGGCTTACGAGTAATAATTTTATCTGGGAAAACACGAATCCATACATTACCTTCTCTCTTCATTGCACGTGTCATCGCTTGACGCGCAGACTCAATTTGTCTGTTTGTCAACCAAATTGGATCTAATGATTTTAGTGCAAAAGAACCAAAAGCAATAGAAGTTCCACGCTTCGCTACTTCGCGAATACGTCCTTTCTGTTGTTTTCTGTGTTTACTTCTTTTTGGCTGTAACATCTTATTATATTGTTATCTCTTAATTAATTAATTATCTTTTTCTTGGACCACCTGCTCCTGGACCACGACGATCGTTGTTTCTATCATCACGAC
>JBEDDG010000004.1:0-86025 GCA_041176305.1 Bacteroidota bacterium
ACAATTTGTAGCTCCTTTTTTTATAGTCAATTCTAATTGCTCTAAAATACTATTTATACAATTGATTGAATAACATTTTATACGTGCCATGTGTTTGTCCTCTGAAAGTAATTTCAGGGCCATAGACAAATAATTTTCCTTTACCAATATTGGCTTCAAATGCAGCTACCCCATCTTGTAAATAAGCTTGTCCAAAAGCCCATCCACTTCTTAAGGCCTTGTCAGTTGCAAACCAAGCCAACGGTGTGATGGTGCCATCCGCAATAGCAGCTGGTTGAACTTTAAATACAGGACTGTTGTTAAAATATACGTCTGCTTTATGGTTCATACCCCAGTTTGCTTTTGTAGTTGGTTCCACTGCTACTTGTAAGATACTTCCAGGAATATAAAATTTCTCACCAGGCAAGTTGCGCTCTTTACCATTATTCATTTCTACAATTGCATTTTTAACAGGTAAGTTCAAATGATAAGCCAGATTAGCACTTGAACCAATTGTTACTACAGATCCACCTTGCTCTATAAATGCTTTCAAAGCCGGAACAGATTTGTCTGCTGTAATCTTTCCAATCATTGGATGAAATTCTGAAGGGATATCGTCTAAGTTGGGCTCTTTCTCTTCGTAAGGAGAAGGTGCGCCAGGAATTACAGCAGGTATAGCGCCATCTACAAACACAAGCACATCGTATTTGTCTTTTAAATTACCCGCATTGATTTCTTTGGCATAAATTAAATTGAAATCAAAATGGTGTTGTTCAAAAATCCATCTTAACCAACCAGAAGGCATGGATCCACTGTAACGATCCCATAATCCAACTCTTAATTTTTGAATTTGAATCGCATCTGCAGGAAGTTTAGACATAGCGATAGCTTTCAATCCCAAAGCACTAATATCCTTTTTTGATGGATCACCTGGCTCAATGCCAATATAAAATCCTTCTTTGTTCTTGTATACTTTTTTGCCTGCTTTTAATAAGTCGTTGATCAACACAAAGCTATTGTTGTCTGCCGCTGCAAGCATATAATAAGCATTGCTGGCATTGTTATCTACTAGTATAGTTGCTTTTGGTTGTTGGATTTGTCCGTATGGGAGCGCTTCAAAAGGGCCGTTAAAATCATCTAAGATTCGATCAAATGAAATGCCCATGGTATAAGCGGGAGTCCAACCTGCTGCATCATATGGACGCACTGGCGGACCACCTGGATATAAAAAATCATTTGGATGATCCTGCGGATCAAACATATCTAATACATGCGCTCTAAAGGCTTGATTCGTTTTAACAATATAAGAACCTGCGACATAATTTTTTCCATTGACTACAAAATCATTCGTTGCTTTATGTACTTTAATACCACTTTGAATTAAAATATTTACAAATGCAACGGCAGTAGTAGTTTGATTGGCTGGTATGATATACCCTCTAGGGTCTCTTAAATTTGGCGCCTTGTATACTTTAGCAAAATTTTGTGCTGCTACACTGTCAATTCTAAGATCTCGCTTTTCTGTTTTTAATTGCTCATTTAATAATTCAACTCTATTAGGGAATAAGGTCCAATTGTCTTTGTTGCCTGCATCTATTGCAGCTTTTCCCATTTTATACATATTCATTAACACTTCATCTTTGTGCCTTGCTGCATAGTTTAACACCGCATAGTTTAAAGAGATGGAGTAATCAATTGAATTTTTGAAATACCATTTTTGAGGTTGAATTGGATAAGGCAAGCCGCTGTTTGGAATCAATCTTTGCGGTACCAATGGAATGTTCATTGGCGTAGGATTGCCAATGATTTCGGTTAATATACCTACTATATTGTGGTAATAAGCGGTTGTTCTTAATCCGCCATTCCACCAAGTAGAATACACCGATCCACCTTTCATTGTATAACCAGGTTTTTCTTCTGCATTCAAACGACTGCTCATTGCAGCCCCCATGGCATCTAAGCTGGTAATCAATAAAGGATTATATACATAGTTGAATGGATCTCTATAGGGAGGACCTGCTACGACCGTACCTGCTGGTCCTGTTTGGTGGTGGTTGTATAAAATTTGCGGCATCCATTCAATGTATTGTTGACGACTCATGTTTTTTGTTTCACTCATGTTCATCATATAGAAGTCACGGTTATTGTCGTGGCCAATATATTTTTGATACAATCTTGGTAAAGCTGCTGTAGAACGTTTTAAGGTATCTGCATGGCGCATATACCAATTAGAAACTAGTTCTTGTCCATCAGGGTTAGCATGTACAAATAAGATGATAGTATTTTTCAAAATATTTTTTGTCTCTTCGTCTTGACGTGTAATAAGCTGGTATATGGTTTCAATCCACTGATGTATACCCACCACTTCGGTTGCATGCAATCCACCATCAATCCAGACAACAGCTTTACCCTCGTTGGATAAAACTTTGGCTTCGGAGGCAGATAAAGATTCTGCCCTTGCTAATTTTTGAGAGATCGATTTGTATTTCTCTAACTGTTTGATA
The DNA here is from genome assembly GCA_041176305.1 of Bacteroidota bacterium. Lineage (GTDB taxonomy): Bacteria > Bacteroidota > Bacteroidia > Chitinophagales > Chitinophagaceae > Sediminibacterium. The sequence continues at coordinate 2,484 of JBEDDG010000004.1, forward strand.
TTTTCTGGACTAGACACAATCATCATGTAATGATTTCTGCCTTCCTCCGTTTTACCAATCGTGTTTAATTTAACCTTGTTTGAACTGGATGCTAGTTTTTTCAAATAGCTTTCCGTTGCGGTAAAAGTGGCTAATTTATAATTGTCGCCAATATTAAATCCAAAATGACTTTTTGGACTCGGAACTGATTGAGCGATGACTTGTGTACTTAGCAGTATCACAAAACAAAAGAGCGATAGCATTCGACGCATAGTAGTGTTTTTTATTGCTATTAAAGTTAATGTGTCGCTCTTGTATTTAAAAAGAAATTTTATGAATGGAGCTCAGTCTATTGAATACGAAATAATTGAATTTGAGCAGCTGGTATAAAGGGCCTTGCGGGCGTGGTTAAGCTATTGGTTTTTATCAATTGTGTTTGATTGTTGCGAACGCTATAAAACAATTCTATATAATCCCCTTTATCAATGGGTACAATAGACTGCGCTGAGTAATTGTTTTTTGAACCAACGGAGCCTGTTTGAAATTGCCTAAGGGTATTCGGAAAGGCAGCGCCATTGCGCCTGATCCACAAACTAATTTCATCATTCGCCAGTGAACTGTTACTTACTTGTACGGCCCATTGGATTGCATAAACGCCAGCATGTGTTACAGTGATCCTGCTTGGTTCTAAACTATTGTTATTACTGATATAGATAAGGTGATTACTACTAGTATCTTTCCATTTAACAGCGATGGCGGTATTGGCAAAGGCTGTTTGACGACTGGTATCAAAGAAGGCACCATGTGCCATCTCAAAAGGCAAAAAACCAAGACCACCTACAATGTCTTGATGGCTAATTTCTCCCTTATTGATTTTCTGTTGGATTCGATTGCTAAAACTGACGGTATCTTTTTTATCTAATTTAAGGTTCAATGCTTGTATACTTGTCCTGCTCAATTGCTTTGCAGAATCCGGAATATTGGCCACTTTGTCAATTTGTAAAATTGTTTTTAAAGCAGCTAAGTTGTTGACGCCCGTCCCTCCTTGTTGAATAGAGACGATACCTTCTATGTTGGATGCTAAAAGATGATCTGCTGTAAAAGCATAAACTGCATATTGAATTTGTTGTTGGCCTATCCTTGTGAAATGTAATTTATTTTCGGGATCAATTTCGATACGTATAAAATGACTTGATTGGGCCCATTGAATGCGCGCAAAATTTCCAATTGGCATTATTTTACCTTGTTCTTTTCCACCAATTAAAATAGTTAACAATCCTAGTGGATTGGTTGTAAGGGCAACTACTTCTTGATAAACAATATTTTCTAACAAGGTATCTGTTAAAATACTAATTCGAACCTGCAATGGCTTATTAGATAACACAATGCCTTGGTCATTTCTTGCTACTGCCTGAAAGACAATACCCTTTTGATGTTGACCGAATCCAATTTGAAAGACACTTATGCAGCAAAGGGTGAATAATAATTTCATTGTTTCAATAATTTTAAGGTTGTAGTCCAATAAGGAGGAAGGGAGGAGGTATGCATATTGTCTGGTAAATAAAAAACGAGTAGATAGTATACGCCGTTGGCATAGGCACTTAGGTCGATTGATTTCGCCAAGAAACTACTTGCGGTTTTGATTTGGTTTTTTTGAAGCAGTTGCCCTTTTGAATTAAAAAGCTGAAAACCGTGGATCATTAAATCAGGTTCCGCACTATAAAGTAACACCGCTTGTTGATGTTGTATATAACGCAATTGGATTTTAGGAGGATATTGTTTCCATTCTTGTAGCTCGTTAAAACGGTAAATGGTTGGTTGTAGAAAGCCCGATGTTACATGGATGCTACTGGTTGGATGGTATCCTATGGTATTGGTCCCAAGATCCAGCCTCCAATCATATTCAAACGCTTTGGATTTGGAAGGGTTCAACCCCCCACTCGCCATCGTAAAAGATTGAATACTATTTTTTTGTGCAAGTCCGGGATAAGTAGCACCCACTAGTACATGGCATTGAAACAATGGATAGAATAAATAGGATAGTTGGTGGCGCATGAATAAACTTAATGCAGCTTTTAGAGCTGATTTCGGGTATTTATACCATCTATAATAAATTGGACCCTTGGCTTTTTAGATCAGCTATTTCTTAGTAACTTATGCTTCAAATATTATTTCATTTTCAAGTAAAACAATTACCCATGACTAGGTTTAATTTCAAAAGCGTATTTACCTTGATTTGTTTGCTTACTTTCTCGCTGCCCATTTTTGCACAAAAAAAATATACCGAGAAAGACTTAGCTGCAATGAAGCAAGCATTAATGCAATCTGTGGCTGGAAAGTCCAAAGAAGTTCAAGTAATGGTGGATCAAATTTTTAGTTATGCGGAATTAGGTTTTCAAGAAATAGAAACCTCAAAATACATCAGTTCAGTATTGACTAAAAATGGCTTTACAGTTGAAGCAGGGATCTCCAATGTACCTACAGCTTGGATGGCGAAATGGGGTAGCGGTTCACCAGTGATTGCTTTAGGAAGTGATGTGGATTGTATTCCAAAAGCTTCGCAAAAACCAGGTGTAGCTTATAAAGCACCAATTGTAGAAGGTGCTCCTGGACATGGAGAAGGGCATAATTCTGGACAAGCTGTAATTATATATGCTGCCATTGCAATGAAAGAATTAATGGAAAAAGAAAAATTACCTGGTACTATTTTAATCTGGCCAGGCATTGCCGAAGAATTAGTGGGCACCAAAGCATGGTATGTGCGTGATGGCTATTTTAAAAATGTGGATGCTTGTATTTTTACACACGTGAGTGGAGATTTTAATGCAAGTTATGGCGACAATGGGGGCAATGGTTTAGTGAGTGTACGTTTTGATTTTGAAGGTGAAGCGGCGCATGCTGCTGGCCAACCTTGGAGAGCAAAAAGTGCTTTAGATGCAGTGGAGTTAATGAATGTGGGATGGAACTTTAAGAGAGAACATTTGAAACCAACCAATAGATCTCACTATGTAATTGTAGATGGCGGAGATCAGCCAAATGTAGTGCCTAGTAAAGCGAGTGTTTGGTATTATTTTAGAGAGCGTACCTATGAGGATATTAAAATGAATTATGAGTCAGGTATAAAAATTGCAGAAGGAGCAGCCATGATGACGAATACCAAAGTGTCGCATCAAATTTTGGGAACAGCGTGGCCAGGTCATTTTAATAAACCTCTTGCAGAAGCCATGTATGCCAATATTAAAAAAGTAGGCATGCCAGTATGGGATGATAAGGATATAGCTTTAGCAAAAGGTGTACAAAAATTAGTGGATGCGCCAAAAAAAGACCAACAAGGTAATCCAATTGATGGTTTAAGATCTAGTATTGATAGCCTGAAAGGTTCCGTTACTTTTTCTTGGGGTGGCGGGTCCGATGACATAGCAGATATTTCTTGGAACGTACCAACCATCGTGTTAAGGTACCCAGCGAATATTCCAGGTACCAAAGGACATCATTGGGCAGATGCGATTGCCATGGCAACACCAATTGCACACAAAGGTTCTTTAGTGGGTGCAGAAGCCACTGCAATGACTTTATTAGATTTATTTACTAAACCTAATTTAGTAACAGATGCTAAAAAATATTTTAAAGAGGTACAAACTAAAGATGTGCAGTATATCCCATTCATTACAAAAAATGATCCTCCTGCAATTCACTTGAATAAAGAAATACAAGGCGCTTATAGACCGCAACTTGAAAAATTCTATTATGATCCAAGTAAGTTTAATACTTATCTAGAGCAATTGGGTATTACTTATCCTACGATTAAATAAATAGAATCGTTGTGTAAAAAAATAGGGCGCAAATTTTGCGCCCTATTTTTTTGAATAAAATTTATGCTTGTCGAGCAATAGTGCCAATGGCTTCCACTAGTTTGTCTAAATCTTGTAGTCTCGTATACACATGTGGAGTAACTCTTACGCAGCTTACATTTTCCCAAACAATACCCACCGTATGAATTTTATATTTTGAATACAAAGCACTGTCTAGTGCTCCAGGAGTCATCCCGTCGATACTTACGCCGCAAATACCACAAGCATATTCGGGCTTAAAGGAAGTGTGAATTTTTACTTTTGGTATTGTTACGACTTTACTTGCCCAATAATTTTTTAGAAAACGAATTCGTTCCTCTTTTCTTTTACTGCCAATGGCTGTATGAAAATTAATCGCTTCGCCAATACCTTGTTCTATTGGAAAACTTCTAGTGCCAAGGGTTTCAAATTTTCTAATGTCTGGCCCGTTGGGTAGGTCATTACATATGAGTGGCCAAATTTTTGAAATTCGATCTTTCTTAATCCATAACATACCCGAACCAATCGGTGCAGATAAAAATTTATGTAAGGATGTGCCAAAATAATCACAACCTAATTCAGGTACTTTAAAATCTAATAATCCAAAACTATGTGCGCCATCTACAATGGTTTCAATACCATATTTTTTTGCCAATGCACATATTTTTTGAACAGGCATAATTTGTCCAATCCAATTGATCACATGTGTAATATGTATGATTTTAGTTTTGGGTGTGATTGCTTTTTCAAATGCATCAATAATTTCATCGTCAATTTCAATTGGAAATTTAAAATTCAATTGCTTGTAAACGATGCCTTCTCGACTACTTCTTTGCTTCCATGCGTTGATCATATTTGGATAGTCTTGTTGGGTACCAATTACTTCGTCCCCAGACTTTAAATTCAGTCCAAAAATCACGGTGTTCAATGCTTCTGTTGCGTTTCTATTGATAGCAACCTCTTCTGGATCTGCACCCGCAAGTTGGGCTAATTTATACCTAAGTGGCTCTCTGCCTTGGTCTAGAATTCGCCACATAAAATAGGAAGGGCCTTCATTAGATAATTTATTAAAACGCTCTACCGCTTCTTGAACAATTCTTGGGCTTGGACTAACTCCTCCATTGTTTAAATTAATCATGTTTGGGCTAGCGGTATAGCCTTGTTGAATCACGGACCAATAATCTTCGTCTGCTGCAATTTCTAAGGGAGATAGATGTTGCTTTTGAAGCTGAATGTCTTGAAAGGAGGCTGCGTGTAATTCCTGAAACAAACTATTTGCCGAAAATGCACCAGCGGCCAATCCGATTTTTTGAATAAAATTTCTACGATTTGCCATGGACCTATTTTATAAACAGTAAGTTAAAAAATAATCCAATAAAAACTGTATCAATTTATGAATAGGAGCAACCTCCTAATTAACAATCTATAATGGGCTCTAAATTCATAGACTCTTCTTCTGTAAATAACTTTGAATGTACCATAAACCTATAACCTAATGGTATCTCTAATGAAAAACTTGAGCCTCTTCCAGGCGAAATATCTATTGTAAGTTGAGTGTGTTGCCAATAAGTATATTGGTCTCTACTCATATAAAAACCACAACCTTCAATTTCACCTAATTGTATATCACTACTTCCTAATTTAAATTCACCTGCTTCAAAACACATCGGTTGAGAACCATCGCAACATCCTCCACTTTGATGGAACATCAATGGACCATGTTTTTGCTTTAAGGTTTCTATCAATTTTGCAGCGGCTTCTGTAACCAGCACTCTTTTTGTCATAATTGTTTATTTGTATAAAACAAAGGACCTTCAAAAATAGGAAGGCCCTTTGCTTATTAAAATTAGAAATTTCTACTAAAAAAAGCCTAATTTATTTTTATCATAAGAGATCAACATATTTTTTGTTTGTCTGTAATGACTCAACATCATTTTATGTGTTTCTCTACCGAATCCAGATTTTTTGTACCCACCAAATGGCGCATGTGCAGGATATGCATGGTAACAGTTTACCCAAACACGACCTGCCTGAATACCTCTAGGTACTTGGTATAATTCATGTGCATCTCTAGTCCAAACACCAGCACCTAAACCATATAAAGTGTCGTTTGCAATCGCCAATGCCTCTTCTGTCGTTTTGAAAGTAGTTACACTAGTTACTGGTCCAAAAATTTCTTCTTGAAAAATACGCATTTTGTTATGGCCTTTAAATATAGTTGGTTGAATATAATAGCCACCTCCTAATTCACCCTCTAATTTATTAGCAGCACCTCCGCATAATACTTCTGCACCTTCTTCTTTACCAATTTTTAAATATGATAAAATCTTTTCATATTGATCGTTAGAGGCTTGTGCACCCATCATTACAGAACCATCTAAAGGATGTCCTACTTTGATTGCGTTTGTTCTTTCTATTACACGCTTCATGAATTTTTCATAAATATTTTCGTGCACTAAAATTCTTGAGGGGCAAGTACAAACCTCACCTTGGTTCAAGGCAAACATAACTGCACCTTCAACTGCTTTGTCAAAGAATTCATCGTCTGCATCTCCTACAGATTCAAAGAATATATTTGGCGACTTACCACCTAACTCCATCGTAACAGGAATTAAATTTTCTGATGCATATTGCATAATTAATCGACCTGTAGTGGTTTCGCCTGTAAATGAAACTTTAGCTATTCTTGATGAAGTGGCTAATGGCTTTCCCGCCTCAGGACCAAAACCTGTCACTACGTTTAACACACCTGCTGGTAAAATATCTGCAATTAATTCTAAGAAACACATAATCGATGTAGGTGTTTGCTCTGCTGGTTTTACAACAGTACAACATCCTGATGCCAATGCTGGCGCTATTTTCCATGTAGCCATTAACAATGGGAAGTTCCATGGAATAATTTGACCTACTACACCAATAGGCTCATGTAACACAATACTTACTGTAGTTTCATCATGTTCAGCAATGGTGCCTTCCTCGCCTCTAATCACGCCAGCAAAATAACGGAAATGGTCAATACATAAGGGTAAATCAGCAGCACGTGTTTCTCTTAATGCTTTACCATTGTCGATTGTCTCAACGGTTGCTAAATACTCTAAGTTATCTTCCATCACTTGCGCAATCTTTAATAATAAATTGCTACGGTAAGTTGGAGAAGTTTTGCTCCAAGTTACAAATGCTTTTTCTGCGGCATCTATAGCCAAATCAATATCTTCTTTGCCAGATCGAGCAGCTTTGGTGAAGACTTTACCATCAATCGGTGAAACATTATCAAAATATTCACCTTTTACAGGAGGGACAAATTTACCTCCAATGAAGTTGTCGTACTTGTCTTTAAAAGTAGGACGTGATACAATTGTTGACATAGCTTTTATCGTTTTAGGATGTAATAGTATTTAGTTTTGTTTAAAAATTATAGTATATTTAAGTCAGTTTATAGCACAAAATTGACATCGATAGGCTGTTATAAATTATAATCTATTGTGATTCAATATTTTAAAGCTTGACCGATGGGGCAGACCAGACCACTTAATCCAGTAAGCCTAACCCGAGAGAAGTCTTTAAAGACTTTGGTAGAAAATAGGACGGCCTATACATTGGAAAAATGTGAACTCAATGTTTTTGAGACACACCAAGCTACCGCCTCTGTTCCACTTACTTTTAATGATTTTGTAGTGACCTCTATGTTAAGGGGTAAAAAGGTCATGCATCTATTTGATCAACCAGGTTTTGATTATTTACCAGGTGAAACAGTCTTGGTCCCAGGGGGTGTTACTATGAATATTGATTTCCCAGAAGCTACGAAAGACAATCCTACACAGTGTATAGCGCTGGCAATCGATCATCAAAAAATTGAAAACACTTTATCTTTTTTAAACGACAAGTACCCTCGCATGGGGGATGACTATTGGAATTTTAGTAAAAACAATTACCATTTTCAAAATAGCATTGAGATTGCTAATTTGTTGAATAAGATCATTCATATCTGTTCAAGTAGCTTGCCCCTTAAAGACGTATTAGCTGATTTGAATTTACAAGAACTCATTGTCAATATAATTCAATCACAAAACAGACTTGACCTAGATCAATTAAGTGAGACCAAAAGCAATACAAATGCAAGCCCTTTGGCCTATATTACTGGTTTTATTAAAGCCAATATCAATGAAGATATCAAGTTAGGTGTTCTTAGTGAAAAAGCTTGTATGAGTAAGGCTACGTTTTATAGGTCGTTTAAAAAAGAATATGGCATCAGCCCTTTGGAATATATTATTTCAGAAAAAATCAAGTTGGCAAAAAAATTATTAGCCGATCCAAAGAATACCCTTAAGTCTGTTGCATTTGAATGCGGCTTCCATGATGTCAATTATTTTGTCCGTTTGTTTAAGAAGATGGAATCCATAACCCCTGGCCAATACCAACAACTTCTATTTGGCACTGCCAGAAAGGCTTAGGCCTGAATTGTCGAATGATTATTCTATATTTATAGGGGTATTAACCTGTCTAATTTTTGTACATTAGATGCCTAATTAAATTTTAAAATTTGCCTATTATGAAGCAATGTCTCTTTTTTGTTTTGATTTTTGGTTTTATATCTACCAAAGTAGTCGCTCAGGTTCCAGAAGATGTTTATAAAATGGAGTCCGTGGCTAGACCCAAGGTCTCACCCGAAGGAAAGTGGATCTTATACAGTCAATCTAAAATTGATATTGCAAAAGATAAAGCAGTTTCTAAATTATACATGATGTCTTCCGATGGCAAAGAGACTATCACTTTAACTGAACAAACAAAAGGGGTAGGCAATTACCAATGGAGTCCTGATGGAAAGTACATTTCTTATTTATCAAAGGGTAAGGACGAGGACAATGGCTCCCAATTGTTTTTGATGGATCGTAGAGGTGGAGAAGGCATTCAATTTTCTGATATCAAAGGAGAGATAGAAGATTATACATGGTTTAATAGCGGCAAAAAGTTGATCATGGTGGTGAAAGATTTTAATTATGCAGATACGGCGAAATCAAAAGTGAGGGTGCCTTACGAAATCAATCGATATAAGTTCAAAGAAGATTACGAAGGTTATTTAGACAATCGAAAAACGCATTTATATGTTTTTGATCTTAGTACCAAAAAGTTAGATACTTTAACAAAAGGAAACTATAACGAATCTGGCGTGGCGATTAGTTCAGATGATTCTATGATTGTATATACAAGCAATATAACCTCTAATCCGGATAAAAATTCGAATACAGATTTATTTTTGTTAACGCTCTCAAATCCAGCAAAGCCCACTCAAATAACCACTTATAAAGGGGCAAACAATAATCCTGTATTTAGTCCAGACAACACCAAGATTGCTTTTTTGCAATCAAGCTCTGAAAGAAATTACGACATGTACGATATTACCCAATTGGGTATCTATGATCTAAAAACAAAAACAGCATCGATTGTTTCCAAAAATTATGATCGCGCTTTTTCTTCCATTTTTTGGACTAGAGATGGTCAATCTATTTTGTCTTTAATTGAAGACGACAGAAAACAAAATTTAGTAGCATTTAATATTCAAACACAAAAGGCTAGTTTATTAACCAATGACATGGGTGTCTATAGCTCCATGGATATGAATGATAAAGGGGATCTTGTATTGTTGTATAGTGATTTAGAAACACCGAATGAAATTTATAGTTTTCAAAATTCAACCACCAAACGCCTTACACATTTACAAGATCGTTTTGTAACTCAATTTAAAAAAGGCTACCATAAAGGTTTTCAGTCAGTATCTGCGGACGGCACTTTGGTATCTGGCGTCCTACACTTGCCAGATAGTAACGCAAAAAAATTACCATTAATTTTATTTATACATGGAGGTCCTGTGGCACAAGATGACTATTCATTTGACATGACGTCAAGAATTTACGCCCAAGCTGGCTATGCGGTTGCCACCGTAAATTATAGGGGCAGTAGCGGTCGAGGTGTCGCTTTTACCAATGCGATTTATGGAGATTGGGGTAATAAAGAAGTAGTAGATATCATTGGCGCTGCTGATTATTTAATCAAAGAAGGTATTGCAGATCCAAACAGACTAGGCATAGCAGGTTGGAGCTATGGGGGTATCTTATCTAACTATACGATAGCTACAGATAAAAGATTTAAAGCTGCTGTAAGTGGAGCAGGTAGTTCATTAATGATGTCTGTCTATGGATCGGATCAATATATTGCACAATACGAAGAAGAAATTGGCAAGCCTTGGGAGAACCCCAAAAAATGGGAGGCTTTGTCTTATCCATTCTATAAAGTAAAAGAGATTAAAGCACCAACTTTGTTTATGGCAAGTCAGGCTGACTTTAATGTGCCAGTCATTGGAGCCGAGCAAATGTACCAAGCATTTAAATCAGAAGGCATTCCAACAGAGTTGATTATTTATCCAAATCAAAATCACGGTATTCGTGTACCAAGTTATATTGTACATCGTCATCATGCACATATCAATTGGTTTAATAAATATTTAAAATGAAAATAATCCTTACTTGGATTTGTTTTATAGGAGTTATTGCCGTGAATGCATTGGCTAATATTTTACCCATCAATGGATATAATACTGGCCAGATTTCCGCATTCTATCCTAATGCTTTTGTACCTGCCGGATTTACATTTTCTATTTGGGGCGTCATTTATACTTTGTTATTGACGTATACCATTGCGTATACATTTTATACAATGCAACGCAATGCTCCAAAGTCAGTGATTGAATTTATAGATAAAGTACACCCATTTTATTTATTGACCTGTGTATTGAATATGGCATGGATCATTGCTTGGCATTATTTACAGATTGAGGTGTCGGTTCTCATTATGTACTTGTTTTTAATAACCCTTATACAATTGTTTTTAAAGAGCAGGCCAGCCTTTAACTTGTTAACGAATACGCAACAATTTTTATTGAATACACCGTTTATGGTTTACCTAGGCTGGATTGCAGTAGCTACTATAGCGAACAGCACCGCTTTATTGGTGGCTTACCAATGGAGTGGATTCGGCATCGATCCGGTATACTGGAGCGCCACCATGATTGGCATTGCCAGCTTTATTGGCATTGTATTTATTAGAAAATACAAATCAAATGCTTTTTCTGTTGTTTTGATCTGGGCATTTATTGGTATTCATGTAAGTCAAGGCAAAACTTACCCTTTGCTTTTTTCGGTCACTATAGTTGCAATTCTATATTTGTTTTTAATGATAACAATCACCCTATATTATAGTTTTAAAAAAAATAAAATTGCGTAAATTGCAGTATGATCACAAAACAAGAATTAAAATCCTTTTTCCCAAATTTAGAGGATGGCTTATACGATGCAATTTTAGAAAATGCTGAAATCAAAGAAGTGCCAGCTGGCACACCACTATTAAAAGTGGGACAAAATATTCGTTCAACCATGATGGTGATTGAGGGCACTGTGAAGTTGTATCAAGAAGATGAAGAGGGAGATGAATACTTTATGTATTATATCTCACCAGGCCAAGCCTGTGCGGTATCGATGGTCTGTAGTTTCCAAAGCGAACAAAGCCAAGTGTTGGCAAAAGCAATGACAGATGTGACTTTGATCTCTATTCCTATTAAATTCATGGATAAGTGGTTAAGTGAATTTAAGAGTTGGCACTACTTTGTAATTAAGACCTATCGTACAAGGTATGAGGAGTTGTTGAAAACAGTCAACGAAGTTGCTTTTAAAAATATGGACGAAAGGCTAGAATTTTATTTAAAAAAGCAGGTGGATAAGTTTGGGAATACCATTAAGTTAACCCACCAAGAAATTGCGTCTGATTTAAATAGTTCTAGAGAAGTGATTAGTCGCTTAATGAAGAAGATGGAAAAAAACGGCTGGATTGTTTTACATCGAAATAGTTTTGAGTGGGTTAAAAATAATTAACAGAAAATTCAATTGTAGTATATAAAAAAGGCCTCGAAATTCGAGGCCTTTTTTATTGAAAGTACATATCAAAATGCACCTGTATGTCAATTTGTATTTTAGTGAGGTAATTTTTCTCTTAAAAGACCATAGGTCCAAGTGCCAGCAATGGCGCTTAAGATCACCACTAATACTGCATAGAACCCGGCACCAATATGTGCAAACAATGGTCCAGGACAAGCACCTGTTATTGCCCAGCCTAAACCAAACATTAAGCCACCATAAATTTGTCCCTTGTTGAATTCTTTATCCGCAATTTTGATTACTTCTCCATGAATCGTTTTGACCTTGAATTTTTTGATCAAGAATACCGAGATGGCGCCTACCACAACTGCAGTGCCTATTACACCATACATATGGAAGCTTTGTAAACGAAACATTTCTTGAATTCTGAACCAAGAAATAATCTCTGCTTTTACAAATACAATTCCAAATAATATACCCACTATGGTATACTTTAAATTATACCAACCTGGGTGTTGTTGTTCAGATGAATTCACACATGCTGTGTTATTATCTATATTTTGTACTTTTTCGTAGTTCATTTTTTAATTTTTATAAGGATAAAATCCAAGGTAAAATAATGTTTGCCATAAAGAATCCTCCTGCCATAAAGCAAATCGTAGCAACAAGAGAAGGCCATTGTAAATTACTTAAGCCCATGATAGAATGACCAGAAGTACAACCTCCTGCATACCTAGTACCAAATCCAACTAAGAAACCACCAACCACCATCATAACAAAGCCACGTAGGGTGAATAAGGCTTCGAAACTGAATAATTCAGCTGGTAGCATGTTATCGTAATTGCTAATACCATATTGCGCTAATTCTGTTTGTAAAGCAGGGTTTACTTCAATTGGCGCGTTGGTCATTAAATAATGGTTGGCTAAAAATGCGCCTAAGAAAATACCCCCTACAAAAAAGAAATTCCAGATTTCTTTTTTCCAGTCATATTTAAAAAACTTGATGTCTGCTGGAAAACATGCAGCGCATACATGCCTTAAATTAGAGGAGATGCCGAAAGATTTATTACCTAAAATAAGTAATGCTGGCACAATTAAACCGATGATAATACCGGCAACATACCATGGCCAAGGTTGTTGAATTTGTTCGATCATGTTGATTGGTTTTTTTTATTTACTATAAAATTTTTTAATGGGCTTGTAAGGTCCATATTTATGTTGATTTTCTGAGAAACTATCTGCATAAGGGGCAAATGCAAAATCCAGTGGCTTTTTATCAAACTTAGGCCAGTCATTGGATTGGTCTTTGTGCGGTCTAGGTTGACTATTCACATAGGCTGCGACATCCCAACATTCTTCTGTTGTTAGTTTTGGATTCTCGTGAGAAGTTAATTGATAAGGCATATTGTTTTTTACATAACCAGCAAAATTACTAATTCTAAAAAGTCCTGCACCATCGTTGTAACTATGTGGCCCCCAAAGTGGTGGATAAGCATATTCTAATTCATCTAATGTGTACTGACCTTCTCCATTTGCCCCATGACAACTTTGACATTGCGCAGCATAAACGATTTTACCTTTTGCTGGATCCGCTGCGCGATCCATATAAGCCAACTTTTCAATTCCTGAACCATGTGGCTTTGCTCCTTTTTCAACGTCTTGTCCCAACCATTTGATATAAGCATAGATGGCTTTAAACTCTCTACTATTACTATCTACTGCAGTGCCATTTAAACTTCTTTCCATACAGTCTGCCACACGTTTATAAATACTTTCTACTTGACCACTTCGATCTCTAAATTTTGGATAAGTAGAAAATACGGCTGCATAATTATTACCCCAAGCTTTTGCACCCGCTTGTAAATGACAGTTCTGGCAATTCATGCCATTGGTAATTTGAGCAACTGAACCTTTAGGTCCAAGGTATTTAGAAGTATGTGCAATTAATTCTTGTCCATAAATAACTAATTCACGTTCTTCACCCATAGTCGTATTGTCTAAATAAATACTTGGACCTACCCAAGTGCTATCTGTTTTTGCAACCGTGCCATCTATTTTAAAATAATCGCCACTAATAAAGCCTACTAAAAAGTAAATTCCAATTAATGCAATGATACCGAGTAAAACTAAATATTGTTTTTTCATCTTTTTATAGATTTCTTATTTTCTAAATATGGATCAAAAAATTATTAAAACTATCTAAAATCATAGGTTGTTCCTTGTAACTGTGTCAAAAGCGTAGGTGACTGATCTGTTGCAATGGTTCTGCCTTCTAGTTTAGGCGCTACTGGCGAATTGGTTGCTAAGTATGCTTTAATCACTTCGTGTAAACTTGTATTGGTAGCAACAGGGTTGGTTACTTTTTCAATTCTACATAAAGTATCGTTTGGATCTCCTTCTCTTTCACAAGCCACAATTTTATACAATTTGTTCTTATCTAAGGCTTGTCCTTTGATTTTCACCCAATTGACTCTTTGACCTTTTGGTTTCCCAATGGTACAATTCACTTCCATACCGGCAAAGCGCACAAACCAACCACCAAATCGCTTACTTGGATCAGTAGCAAAGGCGTTTTCAAGTTCTTTTTCAAGCCATTCTAAAATTTGTTGGCCAGTCACTTCACCCAGTTTAGCGGTAGAATCTACAGGCAGCATGTTCCATAAAAACTCATTGGTAATAGCCACTTGATTTTTATTTTCTGGCACTGCTAAGGGTTGACAAAATCTAAATCCATTGCTTAATGCAATATCTGGTTTAAACTTCCACATCACCGCGTCTGTAATTAAATTGTCCATTGGTGTTTCTAAAACAAAATAACGAACCAGTGGTGTTTTGGTATACCCAATCACTTGATTCATTTCGTTTTGATAGGGTGCGGCCATTTTTTCAACCAATGCTAATGTTTTTTGATCAGCCGGATATTTTTCAGGATCAACATCCATTAATTCGTATACATAGCTTTCCATTTTTCCGTCTTTCACTTTGATATCAAGTCTTCCTAAGAAAGATCCAAAGGCGCCACATTCAACTACTTTTGTATATTTTCCTTGTATCGGCACACGTACACGTTCATGTGTGTCAGCACCTAAAATAAAATCTACACCAACTATATTTGGGTCGTTTGCTAAACCAACCTGTTGTGCTAAACCCATATGGGTTACCACGAAAATAATACCACAGTCTTCTACTTCTTTTAAGTATTTAATATATTTAGCAACATTATCTGTTGCATGTGTAAAGCCAATGCCCTCGCTATATGCAGGAGATTGACGTTTTGGTACTAGATGATCTGTGTAACCTATAAAGCCTACTTTGGCGCCAGCAATATATTTAATCCAATAAGGAGGATATATCAAAGTGCCATTATCTGCATCATTGGTTTTATGCCACATGTTGGCACATATTTTTGCAGCAGTGGAATGCCCCATATCATAGAGCATTTTTTTCTTTTTATAAACTACTTCCCAGTTGCCTGGTAAAATCAAATCATAATTAAATGCATTCATTAAAGGGATCAAAGCTTCACCTTCTGACAAGGAAGCCACGCCGTGTCCGTGAAAATAATCACCTCCGTCGTATAAGATATGTTGAGGATGACGCTTTCTTAATGCTTCAACCATGGTCTTTAGCACGGCAAGTCCACCTCTTTTTTTATAGACTGCTTTACCATTTTCCCAAAAAAATTCATCATGTGTATGAATCTGAGCATGTAAATCCGTGGTGATGAAAATGCTAAATTCATTTTCTGCTTGGGTGTTTACCTCGCTAGAATCTTGCATCGCTGGATCCATGCTGTTGATGGTATTCGCTTGGGCTTTACTAATTGTTGTTAGTGAAGCCGGAACGCCAAAGCCTAATACAGCAGCATTTTTAATAAAATTCCTACGATCTGCATTGTTATTTTTCATGATAAAACTCATTTTGGACATGGAAAATCCGCCTATTTCATTATAAATTAGGTGACTTTTATCACAAATGAGTTAAAGAAAATAGAAAACTTAGAAATGGAAGTTTAAAATGAAATTAAAATGACTCATATCTACTTTATTGATATAGTATTTAGGGTCATTGTATGTATTGCCAATAGCATCTTTGTAAAAGTAGATGACTTGGGCTTCCCATCCTTTCCAAAATCCAGAAAAAGTATAACGTGTATCAATATTGTATTGCATATAAGCAGGAAACCCATATTTATTCATTGCAAAATCCTTGGTGTCTGCTAAATCATAGTAACCCGCTCCTAGATTGATTTTTAAAGGAATCTTTTTTGCACTGTATTTGGATTTAAGGACATAGGCGTTTACATCACCATTTCCTTCGTTCCTTTCACCCAATAAAAAAGTGTAAAAAGGATCACGCCCCCATTCTCTTGGCATTAAATAACGACCCTGTTTGGTAATTCTTGTAAAATTCAATGAATGATCCCAACTGCCTGTGTTTTTGCCCACTCTTGCTCCAAATACAAAGGAAGATTGATCTGGGTTAAAATAAGTTTTTTCAATTGCTTCGTTACCCCCCGTATTAATTACATTTTGACGAATCAATTGAATGCCATAATAATAAGGCGAATTGGTGCCAGGTATTTTATCTACTTGAACTAAACTACTATTAAAAATATTTTCTACATACTGATTCCAAACTTGAAGTTGCACATGATGCTTTAATTCAATTTCGGTACCAACAAGTGCAACCCCTTTTGATTCAAGTGCATCTTTGTAGTCTGATTTTGAACCATCCGTATTAACCCCCACCGAATAAATACCAATAGATTCACCAGTTTTATACCATTCAACGGTAGCTCTTGGCGAGAATCGATTGATCCAGCCTCCATAAAATTTATTTTTTTTATGTTCGTATTGTCCCCAAATACCTTGTACTTCTGTGGGGCGCATTCTGCCGTCTTGAAGGTTTATAAAAGGGGTGTTTAATAGTTGTTTTCCTATAGTTACCGTAAGGTTATTTTTTTGATACTGAAGGTATAATTCTTCTAATCGATCGATGTCTGTTTTATTAGCAGGATCTGTAATATCAAACAAACCTAACTCATACCTATTAAAAGAGTTCGTCAAAGGGTGAGGTTTGGTTAAATCCGATGAAAACGCATCGTAAACAAAAAAACCACTAACGCCTACATTAAAATTATACACAGGCTTAGATATAAATTGAATACCTCCACCTATTGCTTGCGCATATTCAACAGCGCTATTTTTATTATTGGTACTACTGTAGAAAGTTCTCAAATGACCATGCATGGTGCCCATTTGAAATCGATACAATAAATTACTAGAATCAATTGCTTTTTGAGACTTTCCCCAAAGCTTGGGTGCTTCATTTAATTCTTGGTGCTGCGCATTCAAATTTGAATTAAAAATGAAAACACAGGCCATGCTAAAAAGAAATGGCTTAAACATGTCTTAAATAAATTTGTATTAGTGTCCGCCTCCGGTAGGGAAAAACAATTGTTGTGCAATAATGTATAAACCCATAATCAAGACAAACCAACCAAATCCTTTTTTAAGTTTATTGCCATCTATTTTCTTGCTTAATTTATCTCCTATAAAAATTCCAACTATTGCAAGTACTGTTACAGATAATAATAAAGTCCAATCCATGGTTCTATTTCCTAAATCACCTGTAAATCCAATTAAAGATTTTGCTGCAATTATTAATAAGGAAGTTCCGACTGCTTGCTTCATTGGAAGTTTGCTTAACATCACCAATGCAGGTATAATTAAAAAGCCGCCACCAGCGCCAACTAATCCAGTTAAAACACCAACTAGAGTGCCTTCTAAAAGAATCATTGGGTAATTGAATTTTTGTTCAGCTTCTTCTGTCGATTCAGCTTCTGCTTTTTTTGTTTTAATCATAGAAAAAGAAGCTGCAACCATCAATACGGCAAACAACATCATCATTAATAATGACTTTGTGATTTCAATACCTGCAATATTTCCAATTTCTGAAGGTATTGCAGGCACTAAAAATTTTCTTGTTGCATACACAGACGCTATAGAAGGGATACCGAAAATAATAGCTGTTTTAAGGTTCACAAAACCCTGTTTGTATTTTGGCCATGCACCGACTAAGCTACTAGCGCCCACAATAAATAAAGAATAGGCAGTAGCAGTCACCGCATCTACTGCAAAAAGGTAGACTAAAACTGGAACCGTTAAAATACTTCCACCACCGCCAATAAGGCCTAAAGAAATGCCAATTAAAATAGAAGCGACATATCCAATTATTGCTGTTAATTCCATGTATTTAAATTTGACCCAAAGGTGTAGTTTATAAAATAAAAGGTAGGTGATAAATGTCACCTACCCAATTAAAAAAGTATGAAATAGTAAATGTTGGTCTTACATTTTACCTTTCAAAATCTGACTCCAATATAAAAACGGAAGAATATATCTTTTTAAGATAAACATGCTCCATCTTTCTTTTGCTTGATTGAATGGGAAGGTCTCTTGAGGATTATTGTCATAATCAAATTCAGCCAAAATCAATTTACCACGTCCCGTAATTAAAGGACAGCTACTGTATCCATTATAATGTCCATTTAAACCAGCGCCCTTCATTGCAGATAATAAGTTTTGTACTAAAATTGGAGTTTGCTTTCTGATAGCTGCGCCCGTTTTGCCTGTAGGTAAAGAAGAGGCGTCCCCTAAAGAGAAAATATTTGCAAACTTAACATGTTGTAAGCTATGCTTATCTACATCTACCCAACCTGCCGCATTGGCTAAAGGGCTATTTTTTACAAAATCAGGAGCAGATTGCGGAGGGGTTACGTGTAACATTTCATAATCGATCCATGTTTCTACATCTTTATTTTGTTCTCCAAATCCAACAAATTTTGCTCTTTTATTGGCACCATCTATCTCTACTAATTTGTTGTAATAGTTTTCTTTGATATGGAATTTTGCAATCACTTTTTTAAGCGCATCTTCAAATTTCTTTACGCCAAATAATTTTGTTCCACCTGACCAAAATTCTACCTGAATTTTATCTGCTAAATTATTGCGTTTAAAATAATCTGCTGCGATGTACATTATTTTTTGTGGCGCACCTCCACACTTTACAGGTGTATGTGGGCTTGTAAAGATGGCCCTGCCTGACTTTGAATTTTTTAAACATTCAAAAGTGTATGGCGCTGTTTTGAAACTATAATTAGAGCAAACGCCATTTTTTCCTAGGTTTTCTTCCAAACCTTTTATTTCATTCCAATTTAATTGAATGCCTGGCGCAACCACCAAATAGTCATAATTTACTGTGCTTCCATTTTTCAAAGTGATTGAATTTTGATTTGGATCAAAACTCACCACGAAATCTTTTATCCACTCTACACCTGCCGGGATTTGATCTGCTTCTGCATGTACGGTGTCATCGATGTCATAAAATCCACCACCCACCATGGTCCATGCAGGTTGGTAAAAATGCACTTCACTTGGCTCTACAATAGCAATATCAATATTTTTATCTTTTCTCTTTAATTGTGCAGCAACAGTAATACCTGCGTTACCGCCACCGATAATAACAACCTGATGTTTTATGCTCATATGTTTAATTTTAGTATGTAAATGTAGAATTACAATTAAACACGATATGTGATAAATGTCACTTTATTTAAAAGCAATAAACTTATTTTTAATGTCTAAACATTAAGCTATGCAAGACTTTTGGAATCAACGATATGCAATGCACGATACAGTATACGGCAAAGCACCCAATCAATATTTTAAGTCTATAATGGATTCATTAGCAACGGGTTCTCTATTATTGCCTGCAGAAGGAGAAGGCAGAAACGCAGTGTATGCCGCTTCTTTAGGGTGGAAGGTGGAAGCATTTGATTATAGTAGTGTTGCTCAAGAAAAGGCACTCCAATTTGCCCATACAACTGGCGTTACTATCAAGTATGATGTTTTAGAACTAAATGAATTTAAAGCAACTAAGCAATATGATGCGATTGGTTTAATATATGTGCACTTGCCAACAAAGGAACGCATTGCATTGCATCAAAAAATGGTAGACGCGCTACTACCTGGTGGTGTACTTATAGTAGAAGCTTTTTCTAAAGCTCAAATCAATAATACTTCTGGTGGCCCAAAAGACATAGAGCAATTGTATAGTTTAGATCAATTAAAACAAGACTTTACATCCTTGAATTGCATTCAAGCAATAGAAATTGAAGTTGATTTAGAAGAAGGGCCATTCCATAAAGGCAAGGCAAATTTAGTTAGGTATTGCGCAAAAAAATGACAACAATCATAAGATTTATTTTAAAAATGTCTAATCAGTGTGATAATTATCACTGTGTATGTATTTGAATCGTTTCAACTTTGTGTTATCAATTTAATCTTAGAACATTAAAAAATACAACTATGAAAGTAGAACAAATTTACACAGGATGTTTAGCACAAGGCGCTTACTATATTGAAAGCGATGGTGAAGCAGCAATTGTAGATCCATTAAGAGAAGTAGCCCCTTATATTGAAAAAGCAAAGTTAGATGGCGCAAAAATCAAGTATGTTTTAGAAACACATTTTCATGCTGATTTTGTATCTGGACATATTGACTTGGCGAAAAAGACTGGAGCAACAATTGTGTATGGTCCAACAGCAAAAGCTGGTTTTGAAATGCATACTGCAACAGATGGCGAAATTTTATCTCTAGGTAAAGTAAAAATTAAAGTGATTCATACACCAGGTCATACCATGGAAAGCACTTGTTTCTTATTAATAGATGAAAATGGTAAAGAAACAGCTTTGTTTAGTGGTGATACTTTGTTTATTGGAGATGTAGGTCGTCCTGACTTAGCGCAAAAAGTAATAGCTGAATTAACTGAGGATATTTTAGCAGGTCATTTATTTGATTCTTTAAGAAACAAAGTGATACCTCTAGCTGATGATATTATTGTGTATCCTGCACACGGAGCAGGTTCTGCTTGTGGTAAAAACATGAGTAAGGAAACAACAGACACTTTAGGCAATCAAAAGAAAACAAACTATGCTTTAGACTTAAAATTGACCAAGGAGCAATTTAAGGCTGCTGTATTAGATGGCTTAGTGGCTCCTCCAGGTTATTTCCCATTGAATGTATTGATGAATATTCAAGGATACGATAGCATTGATAAAGTATTAGAGCGAGGTCAACATGCTTTAAGTCCAAAGGCATTTGAAGCAGCAGCAAACGAAACAGGCGCATTGATCTTAGATACGAGAGATGCACAGGTTTTTGCTAAAGGCTTTATTCCAAATTCAATCAATATTGGTATTGATGGCAATTTTGCACCTTGGGTAGGCGCCATGATACCTGACATCAAACAAGAAATCTTGTTGGTAACTGATGAGGGTAGAGAAGAGGAAGTGGTGACTCGTTTGGCTAGAGTTGGCTATGACTTTACAATTGGTTATTTAAAAGGTGGATTTGCTGCTTGGAAAGCTGCAGGAGAAGAAGTAGATACGATCGAATCAGTTAGCGCTGATCAATTAGCTGATCTATTAAATAAAGATTCAAATGCAGTTGTATTAGATGTAAGAAAAAAATCTGAACACTTTAGTGAGCACATATTAGAAAGTGAAAATGCGCCTTTGGATTTTATCAATGACAGCATGGCTCAAATTGACAAAAAGAAAACCTACTATGTACATTGTGCAGGTGGTTATAGATCTATGATTTTTGTTTCTACTTTAAGAGCAAGAGGATTTGACAATTTAGTAGATGTACAAGGTGGATTCAAAGCCTTAAAAGACAGCGGTAATTTTAAAATCTCCGATTACGTTTGTCCTTCAACTATGTTATAAAAAATATTATACAAACTAAAACAAAACAATTAGGCGGCTTTGCCGCCTAATTAACTTAAACAAAATGGAAAATATTATTAAAGCAATTCAAGAAAAAAAAGCAACAGTAATTGATGTTAGAAGTCAAATGGAATTTGATATGGAGCACTTTCCGGGCGCTTTGCACATTCCTTTGGAAACCGTTGGAGACGAAGCAACAAAAATCGCTGCTATGCCTAAACCTATTGTTGTGTATTGCAGAAGTGGCAATAGAAGTGGTATGGCAAAAACCATTCTTGGACAACATGGTGTAGCTGAAGTATACAATGGCGGCGGTATTTTTGATATGATGAATATTGCCAGAAATTAATAAAATGTTGTAAATTCAATGTTATATAATAAAACGCCTCTTATGAAAAAGCTTACCCGTTTTTTAGCGATGATGTTGATTTTAGTGAGTGCACAATTTGTGAGTATACAAGTAAGTGCACAAAATCAAGTTTCAGAAAAAGTACATCATGTAGTGATGCAATTAAATACGGCGGATACGGCTGCATGGAGCGGTGTTTTGGGCAACATTAAAAACTTTCAAAAAATTTGGCCTGGTAAAGTAGAAGTAGAAGTGGTTGTACATGGCAAAGCGCTGAATTTCTTAGTAGCAAGTAAATCACACTTAACAGGAGACATTGAAGCTTTGTCAAAAAAAGGGGTGCAATTTAGTGCTTGTGAAAACACCATGAATAAGTATGGTATTACCAAGTCTATGTTGCTTCCTTCAGCAAATACAGTACCTTCTGGTGTTGTCGAACTGATTCTTAAACAAGAAGCTGGTTGGGGTTATTTAAAGGCAGGATTATAAAACACCTATTCGTCTAAGTTTGGATTTATCCTATTTACGATATTGAGATAAAACGCAGTCAATTTGACTGCGTTTTATTTTTATTTATTACCTTTCGCAACATTTAAAATACTATGGATAAAGACGCATTACATTATCACGCCAAAGGTAGACCTGGAAAAATACAAGTGGTTCCAACCAAGGAAACGGCAACACAAAGGGACTTAGCCTTGGCTTATTCTCCAGGTGTAGCATCGCCTTGTCTTGCCATTGAAGCAGATCCAAGTAAAGCTTATGAGTATACTACAAAGGGTAATTTAGTTGCTGTTATTTCTAATGGTACAGCCGTGTTGGGTCTTGGAGATATCGGCGCTTTAGCAAGTAAACCAGTGATGGAGGGGAAGGCACTTTTATTTAAAATTTTTGCTGACATTGATGTATTTGATTTAGAACTAGATACAAAAAATGTGGACGAGTTTGTGAGAACAGTAAAAATTCTAGCACCTACATTTGGCGGCATCAATCTAGAGGATATCTCGGCACCTGAATGTTTTGAAATTGAGGAGAGATTGAAAGCTGAATTGACTATTCCAATCATGCATGACGACCAACATGGCACAGCTATCGTAAGTGCTGCCGCTTTGTTGAATGCTTTAGAATTAAGCAATAAAAAAATACAAGAGGTAAAAGTGATTATAAACGGAGCTGGTGCGGCAGCTACTTCTTGTGCAAGTATTTATTTGGCATTAGGTGTACAACCTAACAACTTATTCATGTTTGATTCTAAAGGATTAATTCATACCGATAGAACAAATTTAGATGGACGTAAAAAATTATTTACGAACCAAAAACTTCCTGCCAATGCTAGTTTAGCGGAGGCACTAGTGGGTGCAGATGTTTTTTTAGGATTATCTAAAGCAGATATTTTGTCTGGAGAGATGTTACAATCCATGGCAGCTAATTGTATTGTTTTTGCCTTAGCGAACCCCAATCCTGAAATTAGTTATGAAAAAGCAATATTGGCTAGGCCGGATATAATTTTTGCAACAGGTAGAAGCGATTACCCGAATCAAGTCAATAATGTATTAGGCTTCCCTTACATCTTTAGAGGCGCATTGGACGTTCGAGCAACAAAAATTAATGAAGCAATGAAGTTGGCAGCAGTCCATGCACTTGCTGATTTAACCAAGGAGCCTGTTCCAAAAGAGGTAGTAGATATTTATGGAGGCCAACCAATCGCATTCGGCCCTACTTATATCATACCTAAACCATTCGATAACAGACTATTAAAGGTGGTGTCTAGCGCTGTTGCCAAGGCTGCCATTGAATCAGGAGTGGCACAAATCAAAGAATTACCTGCTTAATCTCTTTATTTTTTCAATTTGCTCAATTTTGTGATTTTTGTCACAAATAGTATATCTATTTGGTGGCATCTTTGTAAGGCATGACTGAGGTCATTCATTTAAAAATCAATAAAAAAAATAGTATGTTTTTCCAACACGTTTACGACAAGACTTTAGCGCAAGCAAGTTATTTTATTGGATGTCAAAAAGCTGGAGTAGCAGCTGTGATTGATCCTAAGCGCGATATTGACACTTATTTAGAAATAGCGAAACAAAATAATATGCAGATCACGCATATTTTTGAAACGCATATCCATGCCGATTTTTTAACTGGATCTAGAGAGTTAGCAGCGGTAACTGGCGCTAAAATGTATTTATCAGATGAAGGTGGTCCGGGTTGGGAATATGAATTTGCACACGAGGGCATGAAGCATCATTCAGAAGTGATGGTGGGCAACTTAAAAATCCAAGTTTTACATACGCCGGGCCATACGCCAGAAAGTATCAGCTTTTTATTGACAGATACGCCGGCAAGCAAAGAGCCAGTGATGTTATTTACAGGTGATTTTGTATTTGTTGGTGATATTGGTCGTCCAGACTTATTGGAGAAAGCAGCAGGTATGGTAGGCACACAAGATAAGGGTGCAGAGCAAATGTACCAGTCTATTAATTTATTTTCTGAATTACCTGATTTCCTTCAAGTTTGGCCTGGTCACGGTGCTGGTTCTGCTTGCGGTAAAGCCTTGGGTGCTGTACCAAGTACAACTGTTGGTTATGAGAAAAAAAGAAACTGGGCATTTCAATATGGCGCAGATAAGGCTGGCTTCGTACAATATTTATTGACAGATCAGCCAGAGCCACCTAAGTATTTCGCTAAAATGAAGGAGTTGAATAAAGTAAATCGTCCTTTGTTAACAGAAGTGCCAACTATTAAGGAGTTGTCTGCTAGTGAATTAAAAGCGGCTACCGATAATGGAATGAAATTAATTGACACTAGAAATAAATTAGATTTCCAAAATGGATTTATTCCTGGAAGTATTAATATTCAAGGGAACAATTCATTTGCTACTTGGATGGGTTGGTTCGTTTCTTATGAAGAAAAATTTATTTTAATTGCTGAGCCAAGTCAAGTTGATGACTTAACTAGAAAATTAATGCGCATAGGCTTAGATAACATTTTTGGTTTTGTAGATGCGTCTAAAGTTGCTCAAGTTTACAGTGGCAGTTTAGAAAAATCAAATATGGTTACAATTGATACAGTGAAAGCAAATACGACTGCAGAGATTATTGATATTAGAGGAGTTGCAGAATTCAACAGCGGACATATTGCAGGTGCGAAAAATGTTTTTGTGGGTACACTATTACAAAATTTAGCTAAAGTACCAAAAGACAAGCCAGTAATCATTCACTGTCAAGGTGGTGATAGAGCAGCGATAGGTTATTCTTTATTGATGAAAGAAGGTTATACAAATATTGCTAATTATAGTGGTGGTATTAATGAGTGGGTGAAAGAACAACAACCTCTTGTTAGCTAAATAAAAAATTATGGAAACTGAAATATTGGCTCGAATTCAATTCGCTTTTACGGTAGCATTTCATTATATCTATCCACCTTTAAGCATTGGCTTGGGACTTATTTTAGTGATTATGGAGGGCATGTACCTTAAAACTGGGTTGCAGCATTATAAACAAATGACGCAGTTTTGGATTAAGGTATTTGCCCTTATTTTTGGTATAGGCGTAGCGACCGGCATAGTAATGGAATTTGAATTTGGGACCAATTGGGCTGCTTATTCGAAATATGTTGGGGATATTTTTGGTAGCGCTTTGGCGGCTGAAGGCATTTTTGCTTTTGCTTTAGAAAGTGGTTTCTTGGGTATCTTATTATTCGGCTGGCATAGGGTTTCACCTAAAGTGCATTATTTTTCTACCATCATGGTTTTTTTGGGATCTATGTTTAGTGCCGTGTGGATTGTTGTTGCAAATAGCTGGCAACAAACACCAGCAGGCTTTCATATTGTTGGAGAAGGCATGAAGGCAAGAGCAGAAATCACGGACTTCTGGGCGATGGTTTTTAATCCATCTAGCATGGATCGTTTAACACATGTTTGGATAGGATCCTTTTTATCAGGAGCATTTTTGGTATTAAGTGTGAATGCTTATTATATTCTTAGAAAAAAACATTTAGAAATTGCTAAGCCTTCATTTAAAATTGCTTTATTCATAGCCACGTTTTTTTCTTTTGCTCAATTAGCAACAGGTCATAAAAGTGCGGATGGCGTTGCGGTGAATCAACCTGCTAAACTTGCAGCATTAGAAGGACATTATGATAGCAGTGCAGCTGCGGATATGTATTTATTAGGCTGGGTAGATAATAAAAGTCAGCAAGTAACTGGATTAAAAATTCCAGGAGGTTTAAGTTTTCTACTGCACCAAGATTTTAAAAAACCAGTCACTGGCTTAAATGCCTTTGATCCAAATAATAGACCAACACAAGTTAACGCCATATTTCAGGTATATCATATCATGATTGCTATTGGCATGTTTTTGATTGCACTAACAGCCTATGCTTCATGGCTCCTATATAAGGGTAAACTTTTTGAACAAAAGTGGTTATTGCATGTTTTTGCTTGGTCTGTCTTTTTACCACAAATAGCCAATCAAGCAGGTTGGTTTGCTGCCGAAATGGGACGACAGCCATGGGTGGTCTATGGTTTATTAAGAACATCTGATGCATTGTCTAAAACAGTGAAGGCCAATCAAATTGTTTTTTCATTGATTCTTTTTGGACTTGTCTATTTAACACTTTTTGCTTTATTCATTTATTTATTGAATAAAAAAATTAAGCACGGTCCTGTGTCGGGTCATGAAACAGGGGAAATACATAGCAATAGAGAAGAAAGAATTACCGTTTAAAAAAATAACATGGAAACATTATTAGGATTAGATTATAACACATGGTGGTTCCTTGTTTTTGGAGGAGTCATTTCTGGCTATGCCATCTTAGATGGATTTGATTTAGGAGCCGGCGCTTTACATTTATTTTTAAAAAAAGAAGAAAGCAGGCGTATTGCATTAAATGCAATAGGGCCCATTTGGGATGGTAATGAGGTATGGCTTGTAATTGGAGGCGGTGCTTTGTTTGCTGGTTTCCCTGTAGCCTATGCGGCAATTTTTTCTGCATTTTATATTCCATTTATGGTTTTTATCGTTGGACTAATTTGGCGCGGTGTGGCCATTGAGTTTAGAAGCAAGGAGCCTGGTAAAAAATGGAGAATGGTATGGGATTTTATTTATTCTTTTGCAAGCATCACTATTGCTGTTTCATTGGGATTAATGTTGGGTAATGTTGCTTTGGGTATTCCTTTAAATGCAGAACATGAATTTATTGGAGACTGGTTGAGTTTTTTAAACCCATTTAGTATTATGGTGGCTATTACGAGCTTGGCATTGTTCATGATGCATGGTGCTATTTTCTTGGCAATGAAAACAGAAAATAGATTATTTGCAAAAATCACTGTATTAGCTAAAAATTTTACCATCTTTTTTTTAGTTGCTTTTGGCTTCTCTTCATTATATACTTTATTGTATATCCCACATTTGAGTGATCAATTAAGAACTCATCCAGCTTATTTTATTTTACCCTTAATCATGTTTTTAGCGATTGCAAATATTCCAAGACAATTGAATAAACGTAAATATAGATTTGCCTTTATAAGCTCTTCTATTACAATTGCATCTTTGTTAGCAATGGTTGCTTTGGAAGTATTTCCTGTTCTCTTAATGGCAAGTAATAATTCGGCTAATAGTATTACCATAACAAATGCTGCTTCTTCATTAAAAACAATGAAAACTTTGTTATTAATTGCGGGGATTGGCACGCCACTTGTTGGCGCATATACTTTGTTTGTTTTTTGGACATTTAAAGGTAAAGTGCAGATGGACGAGATGAGTTACTAGCATTTTTCTTTGTAAATTTGAGCATGGAAAAATCACTCGAACAAAACATTAATAAGGACCTAATCTTAAGAGAAAGATTGGCGATACAAAGAACTTTCATGGCCAATCAAACTACATTACTTTCATTTGTCCGTACAGCCTTATATTTTTTAGTAGCTGGATTATCTATAAGAGGCTTTTTCAAATTAGATGTCCTTGTTTATCTTGAGACCCTCTTTTTTTCAATCTCTATCATTTTATTGATTTTTGGCTTCTATAGCTTTTTTAGAAATAAAAAGCTAATCAAAGAAAGCCAAAGACATATAGGTAATTACCAAGAAGATTATTATGCTGCTCCAATTGATAAAACAATTGATGCATAATATTGTTATTATTGGATGAAAGGGGTAAAAAAACAAGATCTACCAGAAAAAATTTGCAAAACCTGCGGTCGTCCATTTAGTTGGAGAAAAAAATGGGAAAGATGCTGGGATGAAGTGCAGTATTGTAGTGAAGGGTGTAAAAAGAAAAAACCTAAATAGTCAGATAGCGCGATTCATCGGATCGCGCTATCTTTTTGATATCTTATTCCCACTTATTTTTTGTCTACTGCATTTGAAACGAATGACGTCTGTACTTCTTAAAACGGCATGTTTTGTTTTCCTGGATGCCATGCGTTTGCGCCACATTCTAAAGCTAGAGGGTTTTGAATTGGCGCGCATAAATTCAATCACTTCTTTCTCGCTCAATCCAAATTGAAATTCAATTGCTTCAAATGGGGTACGGTCTTCCCAGGCCATTTCAATAATGCGATCTCTGTCCTTCTCTTCCCATTCTGGTCTTAAAATAGGTTCCGCCGGTCTTGGATTGATCAAGTCTATTTTTTCCATTGTACTATCTCTTTTACTTTAAATCTTTTAAAAATTGTGCTGCATTATTTAAATGTGTTGCTCTTTTTTCTTCTGGCATTTTATCCCAAGTACTTAATAACATGGCCCATCTTGGATTTTTAGAAAATACCGCGCGTTGTTTGGATAAGAATCGCCAGAATAAACCATCCCATATTGCTTGCCAATCCCCTTTTGGAAAATCCCCCATTTTCATCAAATAGTTGGAGCCACAGATATAGGGCTTGGTAGTAATCATACCTCCGTCGGCAAATTGGGACATACCATATACATTCGGCACCATAACCCAATCATAAGCGTCGATATACATTTCCATAAACCATTGGTAGACATCGTCTGGACAAATTTCGCAGAGCAACATGAAATTACCCAAGACCATCAATCTTTCTATATGATGGTTGTATCCTGAATCTAATAATTTTTGGATCGTGCTATCTATGGGTGCAATACCCGTGCTGCCATCATAAAAAGACTTGGGCATTTTTTTGGTGAAGCCCCAATAATTTTTTGTCCTTTGTTGACTTCCAATTTTACGATAGGTTAATTGCACAAATTCTCTCCATCCAATAATTTGTCTAATGATACCTTCTATACTATTAATGGGTGCTTTTGCGCTGGCGTAAGCTTTTAATAAAGCCTCTAAAAATTCAGCTGGTTGAATCAAGCCCACATTGATCATTGGACTAAGCACACTATGAAATAAAGTTTTTTCAGCTACCAACATGGCGTCTTCATACAATCCAAATAATTCTATTTTTTCTGCAATAAATAAATGCATTGCTTTTTTTGCTTCTGCATGGGTCACAGGATAGTATACTTCGGTTCCACCTGCATTAAAAGGAGCATTTGAATGACCTGGGTTATTTTTAAATCGATCCCTTACATAATTCGTTGCCTCTTCTATGAATTCATTGGATTTAAAAAAATGAATTGCAGGGATGGGTGTATTCTTAGGAATTTTTTTTCTGTTCTCTACATCAAAACTCCATTGACCTCCTATTGGACTGCCATCTTTTTCTAATAAAATTTTTCTTTCTTTTCTTTGATCAGTATAAAAGCCAGTTTGATAAAATGTTTTTTTGGTTCCGAGTAAATCAGTGTCCTTCGGTTGATTATTTAAAAAGTTAGGACTAGGTAGATAGTGTAATTCAATTTTGTACACTTGGCCAGCTTTGTTTAATTGTAGACGAATCCAGTAATCCGAAGGATCGTAAACGACAATTTTTTTAACTCCTTTTTTTGCAAGCATTTTTAAAAGTGCGTCTATTTTGGCACAAGGATCATGCGCCTCAATGTAAACACAGGAAGCGCCTCTTTCGCTAAGAAGCTTTGAATAGTATTTCATAGAGGCCCTATGAAATAGAATTTTTTGTTGATGGAATTGATATTGCAAAAAAAACAAATCTGATTCTATCAAGTAGATCGTCCCACCTTGAGCATTGAATGCTGTTTGGTCAAAAAGTTGATGGGGGAAAACGAGCTGTGCTTGCATTTAATTTAAACATTTCACAAGCAAAATTGTTCATTGTATAAGACCAATTCTAACCCCATGCAGCTATCGTATGACCATTTAATCCAACAAGTAGAGGACTATGACCCTTCAATGTATCATGGAACCCGAAATTATACGAATGGGGCGGTAACAGCTTGGTCTCCCTATATTTCTAGGGGTCTGCTGAGCCCAGTATTCATAATGGAGACCCTAAAAAGCAAGTATTCAAAACAAGCTTGGCTGGGTTTCATGCAACAAATGGCTTGGAGGGAATATTTCCAAAGGGTTTGGCAGGCAAAGGGCAATATGATTTTGCAGGATTTGAAAACACCTCAAACCAATCAGGTACTGCCTCATTCGCCGAATGCAATCATAAGCGCAGCCACAGGGATCACTGCCATAGACAAAGCAATTCACCAACTGTATGAGCAGGGATATTTACATAACCATTTACGAATGTATATTTCCATGTTACATGCTAATATATTTAAAGCCGCCTGGCTACCTGGTGCTAAGTGGATGTATGCACATTTATTGGATCATGATCCTGCTGCTAATTTCTTAAGTTGGCAATGGGTAGCTGGCACTTCTAGTAGTAAACAATATGTAGCCAATCAAGAAAATATTAATAAGTACACCGGCACCAACCAGCGGCATACTTTTTTAGATACAGCTTACGAGAATCTGCCAACCGCACTCTTTGATGCCGCTGGTCAACTTAGATCTACATATAAGCAGGTTTGGATTGAACCAGTAGATCCAATAACAGCATTACAACAATTAGATAGTTTTGATTCAATTATACAATCTATAAAATTTGCAAGCTTTGATGTAAACAAAATCAATACTAATTTACCTTATTGTATTTATAATAGCTTTAACCTAGACCCTTTATGGCATAAAAACGAACAGGTAAATCGAATTCTATTATTAGAGACGAGTCATTTTGAAACTTTTCCTGTCACACAAAATGTAATGCAGTTTATCATCGACCTTGCTTTTGAAAATATAAATGGCTTACAAATATTTGTAGGAAATTTTGAAGCATTGAAAAGCCTGCTAAATAAATTACACACAGATAAGCATGAAGCAGGAGTTGAATTGTCAAAGGCGATTTACTATAAAGAACACCCAACAACCCTTCATTACGAGGGGATACAGGAAGATAGGGATTGGCTGTTCCCGGAAGTCTCCGGGTATTTCCCCAGCTTTTTTGGCTATTGGAAAAAATGTGAAAAATATTTGAAATAAAAAAGGTCCCGAAATTTCGGGACCTTTTTTATTAATTCAAGCTGTTTGAAAAAAGACTTTACTTCTTTCTTTCAATGTCTTTATTCAATTCGTCTATATCTACTGATCTTTCTGTATGGTCTCCTAGTAAATATTTAGAAAAGTAATCGGCAGTTCTCCAGAACCAATATTCATTCATGTCACCAAAACCATGCCTTTGTGTTGGCAAGATCAACATATCAAATCTTTTATTGGCTTTAATCAATGCATTCACAACGCGTAAAGTATTTGCTGGATGCACGTTATTATCTATTTCACCATGGATCAATAATAATTTGCCTTTTAGGTTTTTAGCTAGGTCTGGATTTTTATCAATCATATAACTGAAAGAAGTATCGCCTTTCTCAGAAATATTTTCTTTTACGCCATGGTGTTTTTCACTCCACCATCTGTTGTATACGCTATTGTCATGGTTGCCAGCATTGCTTACTGCTACTTTAAAAATGTCTGGATAAACCAACATGGCAGCAGTGCTCATGAATCCACCACCACTATGACCGTGGATGCCTACTTTATTGCGGTCAATAAAATTAAATTTATCTGCTAATTGTTCAATGGTGGCTTTCTTGTCTGCTAATCCGTAATCTCTCAAATTACCATAGCCATAATTATGGTACCATTTACTGCGTGCAGGGTGGCCACCACGATTGCCCATTGTCACTACAACAAAACCTAGCTGTGCTAAACGATCGATGCGATCCATGCCTTTACTAAAGGTTTTGTTCACAGATTCTGTTTGAGGACCTGGGTAAACGTATTCGATAATTGGATACTTTTTTGTACTATCAAAGTCATAAGGCTTATACATCACACCATATAGGTCTGTAATGCCATCGTCCGCTTTTACCTTGAAAGTTTCTGGAAATTTATAACCAGCAGCAAAAAGACTTCTTAAATCAGTGGTTTCTAAATCCATTAATTTTTTTCCATCTGCACTATGCAAACTTGAAACAGGTATTGTGTTGACCCTTGATGCGGTATTTACAAAATAGCTGTTATTGTCATTTAAACTTACACTATGATCAAAATTACCTGCATTCAACAATTGTAGTCCTGTTCCATCCAGGTTAATTTTATACAAATGCATATAGTATGGATCTTCTTTACCACCGCCAGCTAAATTTTCTCTTCCATTAGCAGTAAAGTAAACTACTCTTTTGGCTTCATCCACACCAAGCACTTCTTCTACATGCCATGCGCCTTCTGTAATTTGATTTTTTAATTTTCCTTGACCATCATATAAATATAAATGCGCCCATCCGTCCCTTTCGCTCCATTCAATTAATTCCGCACCATTTTTAATTAACTCCGGCTTTTTAATTTCAATCGAAGTATTCATTGATTCAGCCACCACTACTTTCACTTCACCAGTGCTTGTATTCACAACACATTGATCAATCTTTTTCAAGTCACGACTTGTTCTCGCTAAATACAATTGCTCGTTGGTGCCCAACCAGATCATAGGTCTAAACTCATCATCTCTTGAATTTGCTGCGGCAGATTTATTCCACAGTGAAATATCTTGGTCTTTATATTGTGATACATTGATTTCTTTATGGGTGTAATTCATCATATCAACCAACATCAAATGATCTACTGGCGCCTCTTTTTCACCTGGCATCCAATACTTGTAGGTTTCAAGCGTTGGTCTAGGATCAGCAATACTATTGATCACCCATAGATCTTTCACTTTTCTGTTATCTACTTTTACGATAGCTAGTTGCTTGCTATTTTCACTCCAGTAGCCAAATACTGGCTTTCTTTTGTTTTTGTTTTTTTCAACATCCACATTGGTTTCTCCACCTCCACCAGCACCACCTTCGTTATGCCAGCTGAAATTTTGAATGCCGTCTTTAGTAATTTGAATTTCTACAATGCTGCTATCTTCTTCATTGATCAAAGCTTTTTCATAGTTTGCTTTGTCCATGTAGTATAAATTATAATTTCTTCCAAAGACTACCTTAGATTGATCTGGCGCCATATTCGCCCAACTTGGCTTTCTTTTTGGCTTCTTAAAATCAACTAATTCGTTAAGTTGAGCTGTATTTAAATTGTATTCAAAATAAAATGTCTTTTTAATTTTTTCTGCCTTTCCGTCTTTTTTAGTAGCACCTGGTTTGTCTATATCAATAGTGCTTTTGATTTCAAACTGAATCCAATTTTCATCTTTTATGAATTTTAAAGAATCAATAGGAAGATGCTGGGCATCAAATGGATCTTTTACAATTTTAGTTAATGCAGCGGCCAATTGTTCTTTATTAAACATAGGCTTCTTTTCGTTTTTCATCGGATCAACGATCATCCATTGTTTTCCTTCACTGGTTTCATACACATACCAAAACTTATTGGATTGCTTGAGCCAATGAGGGTCAACTGACAAAGAGAAGATCATTTTATCCAATTTCTTTGGAGAAAATCTTGCCGCTAGGTCATAGTTTGCCTTTTGTTGACCAAAAAGAATAATAGGGAAAGCAAATAATGCTAGAAAAAATTGTTTACGCATAGCTAATAATTAAGTGTAGAAAATTACTTTATTTTTTTGAATTAAAAGCTAAATTGTGATGAATACAGCCCACATGAAAAAACAAATACTAGTAGCGCTATTGCTCCTGCAATTGATTATAACAAATGGCTTTGCACAAACGACCCAACAGTTCAAACCTGCAAGTTTTGCTGATACGGAACGTAGGATCAAAGTAGAAGCTGCTATGCCCCTAGTTGAATCGTTGTATAAAGCTTATGCAACAAAGCATCACTTTCCAGGGTATGCATTTGCAGTGGTGTTAGATGGTAAGGTTTTGTATCAAAAAGCGGAAGGTTGGGCAAATTTAGAAGACAAAATTCCTGCCAATAATGAAACCATGTTTCGTATTGCATCTATGTCTAAAAGCTTTACTACCATGGCTATCCTTCAATTAAGGGATGCAGGTAAATTGACATTGGATGATCCTATTGATCAATACATTCCAGCAATGAAAGGACAGGTCTTAACCAAGGATGGTGCCCCAATTACCATTCGTCATTTAATGGCACATCAAGCTGGATTTCCAGAAGATAATCCATGGGGTGACAGACAACTAGCTGATTCTGAAACAGACTTAATTGCCTTAATTGAAAAAGGACTTTCTTTTTCTAATTCTACCGGAGCACATTACGAATACAGTAATCTTGGCTTTGCGATGTTGGGCTATATCATTCACAAGGTTTCTGGTTTGACTTATGATACTTATATCAAAAAGTCCATTTTAGATCCATTAGGTATGCAGCATACCACTTACGAATACACAAGGATTCCAAAAGCCAATCTTGCCAAGGGTTATCGCACTATTAAAGGAGCCTGGGTCAATGTGCCATTACTGAAAGATGGTATTTATGGTGCAATGGGAGGTATGATCACTTCTATTGCTGATTTTGCAAAATATGTAGCCTTGCATCAAGCAGCATGGCCAGAAAGAAATGATCCGGAAAACAAGGTCATTAAAAGAAGTACGGTAAGAGAAATGCATCAGCCATATACTTTTATAGGGTTGAATCCTAATTATCAATTTCCGTCTGGAAAAAAATTAGCGACCACCACAAGTTATAGTTATGGTTTAAATTGGATGCATGATGCAGAAGGCAAAACAAGTGTAGGACATAGTGGCGGTTTGCCAGGCTTTGGAAGCAACTGGCGCTTCTTACCTGAATATGGCTTAGGTGTTATCTTTTTTGCGAACCACACGTATGCACCTACATCTACCATGAATTTAATTGTGTTAGATACCTTAGTACAAATTGCCCAACTTCAGCCAAGACAAGTCACCGTATCACCTATACTAGCACAACGTCAAATGGAACTTGTTCAACTATTACCCAATTGGGAGAAGCTTCCATCTATTTTTGCTGAAAACTTTTTTGATGACTATTTGATAGACGAATTAAAGGCAGAAGCAAAACAATTATTCGAAAAGGCTGGCCCTATTCAATCCGTAGGGAAGATGGTGGCAGAAAATCAATTAAGAGGCTACTGCATCTTGCAAGGCG
Organism: Bacteroidota bacterium; assembly: GCA_041176305.1. GTDB lineage: Bacteria > Bacteroidota > Bacteroidia > Chitinophagales > Chitinophagaceae > Sediminibacterium. Next base: position 37,824 of record JBEDDG010000004.1, read on the forward strand.
AAAAACAAAATTTAAAATTAAGTTTTACTTTGAGTCCTGAAAATCCTGCTTTGATTCAGGAATACCATTTAGAATTTTCAAAATAGACCACCCATTGCTAATAACATATTTAAGAAAGTTTGAAAATACAAAACAAATGGATTGGCTATTTATTATGGAATAACCATTTTTATGGTTGGTGCATTGTGGCAATTTCTATAAGTTCAGGCTTGTATCTAACAGGCAAAATACCCTCTATATTATTATTGGCAGCCTCATACATAGCTACTGTTATATATTATACAAATGCTTATTTCAACGAACTGCCAAATGAGCATAATCAAGCTAGGGCAATTTGGTATCAAACATATCATACCTATTTAAAAATAAGGCAGTGGGCATTAGCATTCATCTTGCTTATGCTTATGTTTTACGTTATAGTCAAACATCCTGCCTTATTGAATCTACATTTTAAACAAATTGTTATTCTAATTGGTACCGTTGCTATAGCTGCACTCTACAATAATAGTAGTTTAAAAAAGAATGGGGTATTTAAATCTGTAGCGATTGCTTTTGTCTGGACTATAGTTGGGGGATATTTACCTGTATATTTTTTTCAATCCATAGAAACACCTACGCCACAGCCACAATGGGTACTACTATTCTATTTGTTTCAATTGTTCCTTTTTATTTTACTACTTGCTATCTTATTTGATATTAAAGACATGAAAAGAGATAAACCCGATCATATTCAAACGATTCCTATCCAAATTGGTTTAGATCAAATCAATCAAAAAATAGTCATACCTATACTATTAAGTTATACCAGTATCGATATCCTGTTGTTAAGTAGTTTGCATTTTACAAGCTTCGCTTGGATGCTCCATTCAGTTTTTTATATAGCCATCTACAAAGCATCAACAGTGGCTATTAGAGAAAAAAGTATCTACAAAAGTATTTTATGGATTGATGGTTTAATGATTCTTAGGGGAATCATTGATATCGTCTCCTGGTATTTGACACAATAAAAAGCGCTAGCCCCCCGACTAGCGCTTTACTCACTCGCACCAAATTCAACTTAAAACATTTTTAATACATTGCTCTTTTTCTGCGTATCATTTCGTTGCGCATTTTATTCAGTAATTCTCTATCTACTTTTAATGCTTGATTTACCCTGTCTTCTGATTTTAAGATAGGTGTTAAGTCCTTCTTATATTTTTTTCTAATCGCTAGTATTGACTCATGAAAAGCAATTTCGTCGTCTTTTTTTTCCTGCATTAAATTTTTACTCGCTTCTTTTTGCTCGTTATACACTGGCCAAAATTTTTCTGCTTCTTCAGGAGTCAGGTTCAATTTTTTAGTGATGAATTGAATTTTAAAAGATTCCATTTGTGCCCTTTGCGCTTTACTTATACGCTCCATAGGAGGAGGCATTTTTCCAGGTCGATGCATTGGTCTTTGTTGCGCAGCAGCGAACAAGATAGATAACATAAATCCAAAAAGAGCTAGTAATTTTTTCATAGTATAATTGTTTATTTGATTGTTTATTTGCCGTCTAACTTTTTAAAATAAATCAGCAGACTTTTATTATGATTTAAAATTTCACAAACCGTTTAATTATTATTCAATTGAACTGAAGTTTCTAAAGTTTCAATGGCTGTTGTGTAATCTACTTCTGCCACTAATTCATTTTCGTTTACATATATTTCAATTGTTTCATCTGGTAGTGCTTCAATTTGAACCAATGCCTCTTTCCTTATAGACGCTTCATTAGAGGACTTGTCGAATAAAAGAGCACCAGCCACAATGGCAAAAAGTAAACTTGCTGCTACTAAGTATTGTTTAGTCGGCCTTCCTATAAAAAAGAGCGTTGCTTTTTTAGGTGTATTTTTTTCAGCCTGAATCTTGCGCATTAAATCCTGCTCAAACTGATCAAAATACCCCTCAGGCACTTGATTCGTTTTGGTTTGAAAGTCCTTTAACGCAGCTTCTAATTCTTTTGAAATCATTTCGTTTTCCATGCTATAATTTAGACCTCCAAGGAGGTCAAAGGTTTAATCAAGTTGTAACATTTCAGTCATTTTTTTGACTGCTTGGTGATAATTTGCTTTAGCCCCACCAACAGTTGTCCCTGTAATGGAGGCAATCTTTTCGTAATCAAAAGCCTCATAATACCTTAACATAAACACAAAACGTTGTTTTTCAGGTAATTCCGAAATTGCACGTTCAAGTTTAATCTGAATGGCAGAGGCTTTAAGTTCAATTTGACTGGATGGGTGCTCCAAAGAGCTATCTGATTGATTTTGAGCAAGCTGTCCCTGTAGTCGTTTTTTTTGAGCAATAAAATTTAATGTTTCATTGTATGCCACCCTAAAAAGCCAGGTACTAAAGGTACTCTCTTGCTTAAATCCATCTAATTTATGCCAAACTTTGATCCAAACAGCCTGCGCAATATCATCTGCATCGGCATGTTCCAGCACCATTTTCTTGATTTGAAAAAATACAGTTTCACGATGTCTTTTTAACAACTGAGTAAAGGCGGCTTCTTTAGCATCGCCATTTTGAAATTGTATAATGAGCGCTTGGTCTGTCATGTGTGCTGAAGTTAGACCATTAAACAATCAAAAAGTTTAAAGCTATAGCTTAATGATTGTTTTTACATGCTGGTTCACGCCATTTTGAATTCTAATATAATACACCCCAGCTTGTAGCGCAGCTCCAGACAAAGTAACGCTATTCATCCCTGCGTAACTAAAAACACGATCTACTAAAATTCGAATCACCGCACCCGTTGTGTCAAGTAATTGAACTAAAGTATGCCCTCCATCTGTTTTAAATTCAACTCTAGTTTGATTGTTAAATGGATTAGGGTAAGCTACAATATTGGCGTTTTTTTCAAAAACAGGATTTTCCATGGCTACGGCACAAGCACTTGCATTTATTAAATTCAAACTTGGAAAATCCTTTAACATGATCTGTTTATTATCTGCTTCATTTACACAAAACCAGTATTTTAAAATACTATTGTATACCGTTCTGAAATCGTGCTGGTAAGGTACATTATCACTCACGGTAACTGAACTTGGGATCGTTGGGTTTTCTCCAAATACGCCGCCTCTTACATTTTTTCCAAATAAAAATAAAGGAGCAGCTGCACCATGATCGGTACCGCCACTAGCATTGGATTTAATTCTTCTTCCAAATTCAGAATAAGTCATGCCAATTACCCTGTCTTCTATAGCTTGATTTTTAATATCGTTTTGAAAAGCGCCAATCGCTTCAGAAACGGCACCTAATAAATTAGCATGTGTACCTGTTATCGTATCTGTGGCTACAACTTGTCCTGCATGGGTGTCAAAGCCACCATAGTTAACTAAGTAAATTTTAGTTTTCAATCCGCCTTTGATTAATCTAGCGACAATTTTTAGCTGGTTGGCTAAACTTGTATTTGGGTAAGTCGTTTGTTGCGACACCGCATCCGAGGCGGCTTTTATTCGGGTTGCATATTTGTTTGTTTGTTTTGAAATTCTTCTTATAAAGCTTAATTCATATCCTGCATTGGTATTAGGCACCGCTTGATCTGCATTTTCTAATAAATTATAAAATGCATTGGGATCCGAAATGCTCATACCCATATTCACCATCGGGCCTTGACAAGTGAGCGAAGTAATGGAGCCAATTTGAATGGCCAATGGATCTGTATCCTTTTCATTCGGATAGTTATCTGGGTAGCCAGGATAGTTTGCATCTAAAAATCTGCCCACCCATCCCGTATTAATATATTCATTGCTATCAGACCCACTCATCCAAATATCAGTCGCTCTAAAGTGAGAGAAATTAGGTTGAGGATAACCAACTGACTGTACAATGTCTAATTGACCATCATTAAAAAGCCTTTGCATTGCTGTCATAGAGGGATGCAAACCTGTAGCATTAAATCCATTTAAACCAAGAATCTTTTTTTCAGGGATTGCGATATTTGTTCTAGCGGTATAATATTTATCATATTGATCAATGGGCAATACCGTATTCAACCCATCGTTGCCTCCATTTAATTGAATAATCACCAATACCCTGTCATTGTTTACTGCTTCCAAAGCTTTGGTATCAATAACTGCGTGATGATCCAATATATGAATGGGATTACCACTTATAACCGTAGGCGTAAGTATTGCTAGACTATTACGTAAAAAAGTACTTCTCTTCATTTAACTTAATTGATAGTCTGGCAGGTTCATAATATATTTTAGTAACATTTTCAATCTGTTATTGACTAAATTGAAATTGATCGTATTTTGAATCGATTGATAACTATTCCATGCGTCTGTCCAATAATAATCCGATGTTTGACCACTTAGTAAAATTTGTTTTTTTAAATTATCCTTAATCGTTTGGTCAATTTCTGTTGAAATGAATAGTGCAAATAAATCTTGTATCAATTGATTCGGGTCAGCTGGTTTATTTGAAATAGTTTTTGCTAAAGCAATCCCATCAATGATGACCCTTCTGCCGTTTCTGGTATACCCGGTATCCACCATGAGGTCGGTGAATTTATTGCGTTTAGGTAAGGTGTCAGCATTGATCCATAATTCATAAAACTCTGGAGACTGGTAATAAGCAGGCCAGCCGGCAACATTGGGCGGGTCTGCAAGATTTTGACCTAAATTCGTTAACTGTCCAACCATATTATTAAAATGCGCATAAGCGTCTACATAATCAGTAGCTGCGTTTGGAAATACCACATTTGCTTTTCGGAGGGTTCCAATCACATGGTCTATTGGACTTTTAATTTGACAACCAAAATAGATAGGATCATAAAAGTGTTCACTATTTAAAAGGGCATTTAATACAGGGGTTATTTCAAAATTATTTTCTTTAAAAATGATGGCGAGCGGTTCAATAATATTTTTCTCTACAGTATCATCGATATAATAATAAACAAACCATCGATATAATCTTCTACAGATATATTTTGCGGTATCTGCTTTTTCAAAAAGCATTTGAATCAGTTCATCCGTTTCGGTAGCACCTGCTTGACCAGTTTTTCCTGAGATGATTTTATTATTATAATAACTAGAAAATTGTTTGTTACCTGTATCATGTCTGGTTGGATCAAAATAGCTAGTATAGCTTGAATTGATACGCCATCCAGTTAGGACCCTAGCTGCTGCTTTTACGTCAGCTTCTGAAAATTGCACTGTATTGTCTTTTCCAACAGTGAATAATTCTTGTAATTCTCTTCCGTAGTTTTCATCTGGAGCAGCAGCTGTATTTAAATAGCCGTTTAAATAACGTAACATTCCCGGGTCAATGGTAATGGCTTTAACCATTGTTTTAAAATTGCCAAGTGCATTTTTTCTTAGGGTATCATGATGTTGGTACACATAATTTGCATTGGAGATGGTATCGGCTTCGGTACCAAAATGATTGGCCCAAAACAAGGTTAGTTTTTCTCTAATGCTTGGCGCTTGGTGTATCATGATCCCTGCAAGCCATTTTTTAAAACTATTCCTTCTTAAACTATTGATGGTGCCATCACCAGTAGGGTTATTCACCCAGGTGGTTCCAACTGGCACAGCAGCATCTGTAACAGTGGCAGAATTATATTCGTTTACAGGCGGTGCCGGCATGGGAGCGTTTGGATTCAAAAGTTCGGTGACAGATTGACTTAGTCCTTTTGTAAAAAATGCATCAATTTCTGCCTGTTTTGCCCCAAATAAAGTTCTATTTAATAAATGCGAAGCAGTTTGCTTTGTCCATGGACCTTGATAGGCGGCTAAGCCTAATTTGCTTGAAAGGGGGGTGAGCGGCATGCAGTGTATTTACTAGCAATTTAGACAAAAAATAAATTTAAAGGTTTAATCCAAGTTTGATTTTCCGTCCGTCAAGCTTTTTTTCATTTGCATTCAAAATGAAATTATCTTTAAAGCAATTCTAAAATGTAAAATATGAGAATAATTAAATTAATATGTATCGCATTGTTAATCCCATGTTTAGGTATTAGTCAATTAATTGATAAAATAATCACCAAGGCTGAGACAGAAAGAATAGAAGGCATTTTAGCTTCTGATGCCATGGAAGGACGTAAAACTTTTAGTCCTGGAATTGAGAAAGCAGCAGCTTTTATTGCCAAGGAATTTGAATCAGCAGGATTAAAGTCGCTACAAGGCGACAATCGTTATTTACAAAGTTTTACTATTAATAGACCTAAATTTATCAGCTTAACCGCAAGTATTGATGGAAACGTGATTGATAATAAACAAGTGATTGTTGTGACAGTTCAACCTGAAATTAAAATCAATGAACAAGCTGGCTATGCGATTTCAAAAATTACTGCTACTGAAAATTTAAATCAAGCAGCAGCTAAATTCATTGGAGCAAATCAAAATGCCATTGTGTTGGTAGACGAAGCACATGCTCAAAATTTTGGAAGACTGGTTCGTTTTAAAAACAACCTTTCATCCAATCAGTCTACTATTATTTTTATACTGACCAATGCAACACCCACTAGCTATACGATTCAAGCCAGCCATCAAATAGAATCAATGGCTTTATCAAATGTGGTCGCAATGATTCCAGGAAAAACATTGCCTAATGAGTATGTTATATTTTCGGGTCATTACGATCATTTAGGTATCAATACTAGAAACATGATCAACGGAGATTCAATATACAATGGTGCCAATGATGACGCAGCAGGTACGACTGCAATGATCATGTTGTCAAAGTATTATAAAGCTTTAAATAATAATGCAAGAACCATTTTATTTGCAGCATTTACAGCAGAAGAAGTGGGTGGTTATGGTGCACAGTATTTTTCAAAGCAATTGGATCCAACTAAAGTAGTTGCCATGTTTAATATCGAAATGATTGGGACAGAAAGTAAGTGGGGTAGAAACAGCGCCTACATTACTGGATTTGAAAAAACGAATATGGGCACCATTCTACAAAAAAACTTAGAAGGTTCTAGTTTTAAATTTTATCCTGACCCATATACCGAACAAAATTTATTTTATCGTTCAGACAATGCAACCCTTGCTAGACTTGGCGTAGCAGCACATACGATCTCTACTTCAAAGATGGATTCGGAACCTAATTATCATAAGGCTTCAGACCATATTGAAACATTGGATATGGACAATATGAAGGAAATCATTAAAGCCATTGCTATCAGTGCCCAATCAATTGTAGCAGGAAAAGACACCCCAACCAGAGTAGATACAACTCAATTAAAATAGTTAAATTCAATCCGCATGAAAAATCAATTCTTAATCCTGTTGCTAAGTATTTGTTTTACTACAAACGCACAAAATAAAGCCTATTTCCCAGCTGCTGACAATTGGGAAAAAAAGACACCAACGAGTTTTCGAATTGATACTGTCGTTTTAAATCAAGCCATCAACTATGCAATTGGACACGAAACAAGGTTTCCAAAAAACTTAATGCTTTCTCAAGCTATGCAATTTGGCAAAGAACCATTTTCGGATCCAATAGGGCCAATGGCGAGTCGCGGCCCGTCATCAGGCGTGATTGTTTACAAAGGGTATATCATTGCAGAATGGGGTAATCCCAATGCTGTAGAAATGGTGAATAGTGTTACCAAGAGTATGTTGTCTACAGTCGTAGGTTTAGCAGTAGATAAAGGTTTGATTCACTCCATAGAAGATAAAGTGTATCCCTATATGCCTCCTATCGAATTAGCAGAAGTGCAAAATACCACCAATCAAAATCCAATTGCATCAAATGCTTTCATCTATCCATTTGAAACGGAGCACAATCGAAAAATTAGTTGGGAGCATTTGTTAAGACAAACCAGTGATTGGGAAGGCGTCTTATGGGGCAAGCCAGATTGGGCAGATAGACCTTCAGACAAGTCGGATGAGTGGACTACCAGAAAACGTTTTGAGCCAGGCACCGTGTATAAATACAATGATACAAGAGTGAATGCATTGGCTTTGGCAGCCACTACTGTATGGAGAGCGCCTTTACCAGAAATTTTAAGAACGCAAGTAATGCAACCAATTGGTGCAAGTAATACTTGGGCTTGGACAGGTTATAAAAATGCTTGGATAGTATTGGACGGAAAAATGATTCAATCTGTGAGTGGCGGGGGTCATTTTGGAGGCGGCTTATTTATGAACGCCTATGATATGGCTAGATTTGGCCTGTTGACTTTAAGAAAAGGTAATTGGAATGGCCAACAAATCATTTCTGAAACATGGATTAAAAAATCAACTACACCTACCACAGTTCAAACTGGATATGGCTTCATGAATTATTTTTTAAACACAGATCGTAAAATGTATCCATCCGCTCCAACCACTGCATTTACACACATTGGTAACGGCACCAATGCTATTTACGTAGATCCGGAACACGACCTAGTGGCAGTGATCAAGTGGATGGATGACAAATCTATCGATGGCTTCTTAAAATTATTGTTGACTGCGCTCCCTCAATAGTTTGTGGAAGCTGGTATATGAAGTCAATAATAACCCAAAAAATACAATGGCCATCACGGTATTGCTGATAGGGTCTTTCATAGCAATATGCGCCACTGCTGCAGAAATATACATGATGCCAAATCCTACATAAGCCCATTCTTTAAAACGAGCTGGTACTGCAGGTACTATAAGTAATACAAGACCAAGTAACTGGCCAATACTTATTTCTAGTCCAAGCCAACGTGGAATGCCTAAATGTCTTGTACCTTCTATAGCCATTTCTGAATTCATGAAGATAGCAGTAGAAGCAAATAGACAGATAATACTTGTTGTTGTCCAATAAATAATTTTAGTTGTTTTCATGTAGTGGAATTTGAAAAAATGGATTTAAATTACAATCAAGTTACAAAAAATATAAATATGCAAAAATCAATCCTCTATATTATTTGCCTTTTATGCAGCATTCAGTTTTCTGCTACTGCGCAATCATCTACTTCAACCACTGCTAATGATGCCGAAAAAGAAGTCAAACAAGTGATCCAAAACATGTTTCTTGGTATGCAAAAAGCAGATACTACTTTAATTAAATCTTGTTTTTCTGACAAAGTAATTTTTCAAACTATTGTCAATCAGCCAGAAGGTGCATTGGTTAAAACTCAATCAGTACATGATTTTCTTCAAAGTATTGGCAAACAAGCGCCAAATGCATTAGATGAAAGAATTGAGTTTGGTGCTATTCAAATTGATCCATTGATGGCTACTGCATGGACACCTTATTCTTTTTATTATAAAGGCAACTTCTCCCACAAAGGAGTGAATAGTTTTCAGTTAGTAAAATTAAAAGAAGGCTGGAAAATTCAATACCTTATTGATACGAGGTATAAATAAGTTTTATTGTTTGATCTTTTGCCTTAGGTAATTTTGAAATTCAGCAGGCTGATTGGTGGTGATGAGTGACACACCTTGTTGGATCAACATTTCTAAATCCCCCAATTCATTCACTGTCCAACTACCAGTTTTTAATTGCGCATTTTTTGCCTCCATTGCCAAATTTGGGTACTTCTTAAAATGACTGTAATGATAATTAATGCCGTCAAATTGATGGCCTACCACCTGTTGGATCGCTAAATCTGCTTCTAGGTATAAAACTGTTGCGCTAGGCGCCGCTTCTTTTATCCAGTCAAGAATTGCACTACTGAAACTGATATAAATAATATGGTCATCTAAGTTCATTTTCTTTGCAAGTGCAATGGTGCGAAGGGTTGCCAATCGATCTTGTTCAGTAGCTGAAATCGCAGCTTTGATTTCACAGATGAGCTTTGTATTTTTTCTGCCTTTTTTACCTGCTTTAAAATAGGCTGCTAAGGTTGGTAAGTCCTCACCGTTACTTAATTTGTTTCTATTTAAATAAGCATAGGTATTGGTTTGAATGGTATCTCCAAAATAGGTTGGGTCATGATTGACTACTAACACACCATCCAAAGTCATCCTTACATCAAATTCAGCACCATCGCATTTTAATTCAATTGCTTTATTTAGAGAGGCAATTGAATTTTCAGGCAACTTAAATTCTTTCCATGCACCACGATGTGCTATGATTTTTGTTGTTTGGGCGCTTAAGTCATGCATAAATAAGGTAAAAAAAAGAGTTGTTATTATTTTAAACATACATTCAAATTATCGGATTTAAAGAGTTTCAGATCGATGCAATACATAGCTGATTAGGGTTAAAGGCTGTTTGTCAATCTAAAGTTTAAGCATTAAGGTACTAAACAATTATTAATTAAACAGGCCTTGCTTTAAATTGTTATTTAGTTAACTTTGCGTTCTTAAAATTCAAGTATGCAAGCAGCCATTCAGCAATTAAAAAAGGCCATTGAACCTAGTAGGTCCAAGTTATTAGAACATCCAGTTTACCATCAAATTCAGACTTTAACGGATTTGCAAAAATTTGCTGGCGTACATGTTTTTGCTGTATGGGATTTCATGAGTTTATTAAAATCACTTCAACAAAAGTTAACCTGCGTTCAAACACCATGGGTGCCTATAGGGTCTGCAAATACTAGGTATTTGATCAACGAAATAGTTTTAGGAGAAGAGTCAGATGTGGATGCGTTTGACAATCGAATTAGTCATTTTGAATTGTATCAGCAAGCAATGCGCCAAATGGGTGCTTCCACTCAATCGATTGATCAATTGATACTTGCTTTACAATCGGGCACCAAGATAGAAGTAGCTATTGAGCAATTGGATTGCGCAGCCTCTATCAAAGCTTTTTTATCTTTTACATTTAAGATAGTTAATCATGCACCTGCACATGTGCAAGCAGCTGTTTTCACTTTTGGAAGAGAGGATTTAATTCCAGATATGTTTACTCGTTTATTAGAAAAGCTAGTAGCTGAGTCTCCTGAAAAAGTAGCCATATTTAAATATTATATCGAAAGACATATTGAAGTGGATGGCGGACACCATAGTCATTTAGCCCTTGAAATGGTAACTGAATTATGCGGTAACGATGCAACTAAATGGAAGGAAGCAGAAGTTGCTTCTATCGAAGCTTTAGAGATACGTGCAAAACTATGGGACGCTGTGCTAGCCTAAATTAGCGCGTACTAAACTAATTTCATTGAAATTTAAATTGCTTCGAACTCGCCCTTCTCTGTATTTTTTCTGACCTTATCAGCTTCAAAATACCTTCCATTCATGGCAATATAAACGCCAGCAGGAAGTACTTGTGTGAAAGCTAGGGCACTGCCTAGGTTAAATAGTCCATCAGAGCTACCAAATTTATAAGGGATCATTGCACCAGTCAATACAATCGTTTTATTTGGACAGTTTTGTTGTAAATACATGGCAGTGATGGTCATGGTATCTGTACCATGCGTAATCAATATCCTTTCTGAACTTGTAGCATTGCAAGCAGCAGCAATTAAGGCACGATCTGCATCTACAAAATCCAAACTGTCCTTCATCATCAATGGCTCAATCGCTAAGTTTAAATTACTTCTGCCTAAGCTTAACATCTCATGTAAATGGGTGTCTTTAAAATAAAGATTTCCATTAAGCTCATTATATTCTTTATCAAATGTGCCGCCTGTTACAAATACCTGTATAGCTTGGTGCATAATTTTTTATTTTGGGTCCATCCACATTTCTTTTCTATCCAACCATTTGTTGTCAGAAAAAGCTTCTTTACTTGCCAAAGTTCGGGTATATTTTTTTGTGGATGCGGTTGAATTTGCTTGATAAGATACGCCACCAATTATACTTAAAGCCTTATTGAAATAAGTTTCGTTTGGATTGCCCAAAGCCTTGTAGGGTAATACATTATCTGCTAAAGTGTAATTAGGTAAAAAGCCATTCACCGTGCCATAATTGGATTCTCCGATCGCATTATTGGTTAAAAATGTAATAGGCTGCAAACCATAATCCCAACGTTTATTAGGATCTGTAATGGTAAAAGAGCCGACATTTTTTCCGTAAGTATGTTCGCCGATTAATATAACTTCCATAAAAGGTTTTAAATTATTAATCACTAATTCACTTGCAGAAGCAGTATTGCCAGAGGTTAATACAAAAACGCGATTAAGTGTACCAAGGTTATTAGGTTCGGCTTTAAATAAAGTTTCAAAAGCACTTGCGCCCGAGGTTCTTTCTAGGTAAGCGGTATAAGTGCCATTGTATACTTTTTTATTCATCAACTTACCCACTTTGGTACTAGCATCTTTAACGGTCATATTGGTGATTAAATCAGAAGATACCACATAGCCTCCGCCATTGTACCTAAAGTCTAAAACCAATTCATTCACGCCTGCTGTTTTAAAACGACCAAAGATGGCTCTTAAGCTATCGTCAAAACTCGTTAAAAACTGACTATAGGCAAGATAACCCACTTTTTTACCAGACCATTCGATAACGGTATCCGCTAAGATAGGATTGGTTTGTAATTCCACTTTAGTCACAGTTACAGATTTGCCATTGGATACAAATGCGCCATTGATAAAATCTCCTAGCCCAAGTTTTAAAGTTTGATTAGATAGGATGGTCGTATAGTTGGTGTTGGTAATGGTTTGGTCATCTACTTTCATAATGATATCTCCTCTCTTTAAACCTGCTTTTTCTGCGGGACTACCTTTTAAAACGTAGGCCAAAACAAAAGCGAGTGTGGTCTTGCTATCATCTGTATAAAACGCATTGTTTTTAACACCTAAAACAGTACTTACTCCATTTAACTGATTTTGTAAATTGGTATAACTTTCGTCGATCCAAGAGAATCGATCCGTTTTTCCATAATCATTTAATAAGGTATAAAAATAATCTGTAGGTTTTGAACTAGTTGAAGAGCTAGCTAAACTAGGCATATTGGTATTCCATAAATAATAATAACTCATCACCTCATGTATCCAAGTATTGGCGGCAATATTAGGATTGGTTGGTGTAGTTGGCGTAGTAGCTTTAGGAGCAGGTTCGGCGGTTTCTTTTTTACAAGCAGTCACTAACAATGTTAAAAATAAAAATGGAAGAAGCTTTTTCATAATGTTTAAATGATTCATCGTAAATTTAATCAATCTCTTGTAAATCACATAAAAATACACCACCAAAACATGCTTAATAGAATCCTTTCTCTTTTATTGTCCTTCATGACACTATTTGTAATTAAAAGTAATGGACAAGCTTCTTCTTACCTTGCCGAAGTGGATCAATGGCATGCAACAAGAATCGAGGCCTTAAAAATGCCCAATGGATGGTTGAATTTAGAAGGATTATTTTGGCTGAAAGAGGGTGTGAATCAATTTGGAGCTGATTCAAAAAATGACTTAGTGTATTCCAATCCTGCCTTCCCCAAACATCTAGGAGATTTTATATTAAAAGAAGGTAAAGTGTTTTGGAAAAACGCAGTAGGGCAAAGCATAACGGTGAAAACCGCTGCTGGCGCCGTAGTTCAAGATTTTACCAATGTAAATTTATTATCAAAAACAGATGGTGAATATACAAACCACTGGAAAAATTTTACTTGGATCGTACTACAAAGAGAAGATAAAATTGGTATTCGTTTTAGAAACTTGAAAGCAAAAACATTACTAGAGTTCAAAGGCATCGATAGATTTCCTGTGGAAGCAAAATGGCGTATAAAGGCCAAAGTGATTCCACAAGATCAAAACCCATTGATGATCATGAATGTATTAGGACAAAATACAGCACAAAAACATGGAGGAAAATTGGTATTTGAAATTGAAGGTAAGACCTATCAATTAGATGCTATTGACGAAGGAGGCACCAGGTTATTTGTAACCTTTGCAGATGCTACCTCTGGTATTTCGACTTATGGTGCTGGAAGATTTATAGAATTAGAAAGACCTGATGCAAATGGCTATACCTATATTGATTTCAACAAAGCCTATAATCCACCTTGTGCCTTTACGGAATTTGCAACCTGTCCATTACCTCCACCTCAAAATAGGATGACGATTGCCATACCAGCAGGTGAAAAAAAATATGGACATCACTAAGGTCTCCATTAACTTTGACGCCTCATGCAAACCTTTACGCCTTCTAACCCGCCTATTATTGCCATTGTTGGCTTAGGCTATGTGGGTTTGCCATTGGCCTTGGCTTTTTCGGGGAAGCATCAAGTCATTGGCTATGATACAGATCCAACTAGGGTAGAAGCGCTACTAAACGGCATAGATACTACTTTACAAGCTTCAACAGCCGAACTTCAATCCAAGCAAGAATTAGTATTTACTAGCGACCTGCATGCAATTTCAAAAGCGTCCATTTTTATTATCACTGTGCCTACGCCAGTTCATGCAGATAAGACGCCAGACCTAGGCCCCTTGCTTTATGCAAGCGCCCAAATTGCAAGTATCTTGAAGCAAGGAGATATCGTTATTTATGAAAGTACAGTTTACCCAGGTTGTACCGAAGAGGATTGCGTGCCAGTGCTTGAACAAGGATCAGGTTTACAATTTAATAAAGATTTTTATTGCGGTTATTCCCCAGAAAGAATCAACCCGGGGGATCAAGTAAACACTTTAACAAAAATTAAAAAAATCACTTCAGGTTCTACGCCAGCAATTGCGGATTATATTGATCAATTGTATGCAAGTATTATTACTGCGGGCACTTATAAGGCTCCTTCTATGAAAGTTGCCGAAGCAGCTAAATCAATAGAGAATGCTCAAAGAGATGTCAATATATCCTTTGTCAATGAATTGGCTTTAATTTTTGATCGCATGGGTATTGATACCAACGAAGTTTTAGCAGCGGCAAGTACAAAATGGAATTTTTTACCTTTCAAGCCAGGTCTAGTGGGAGGTCATTGTATCGGCGTCGATCCTTATTATTTAGCCTATAAAGCAAAAGCTTTAGGATACAATCCACAAGTGATTTTATCTGGCAGAGAAGTGAATGATCAAATGAGTTTATTTGTAACAAATAAATTAATTGATTTACTACAGGTCAATGGAAAAAATATTCAAGCAGCAAATATTTTAGTACTTGGTGTCACTTTCAAAGAAAATTGTCCTGATATCAGGAATTCAAAAGTTTTTGAAATCATTCATGCTTTAAAAGATAAAGGAGCGATGGTGGAAGCTTTTGATCCATTCGCCAATGCCGATGAAGTGTATGCAAAGCAACAAGTACAATTGGTAACTGCATTGAATCAGTATGACGTAATTCTATTAGCGGTGGCGCATGATTTTTTTAAAGCACTAGATTATGCAGCTTTGAAAAAAGATACACAGACCATCCTCTATGATACCAAAGCATTTTTAGATAGATCCATTGTGACAGCAAGATTGTAAAAAAATAATTTTACCTTCGGTTTCAAATTTTATTCATTCCTACCTAACCCAACAACCATGATAGAGTCAAAAAGATTCGGTTCTAAGAAAGCATTAGTAGACATTGACGAAACAATTTGTTTTTATTCAGATAAGCGTGTCTATGAATTAGCGGAGCCTAATTTTGACAATATTGCTAAGATTAATAAATTATATGAGGAAGGCTGGCATATCACTTATTGGACAGGAAGGGGTGAAAGCTCAAAGCGAGATTTAAGGGCGTTGACTTTAGAACAATTAACCAAATGGGGCTGTAAGTTCAACGAGTTAATTACAGGCTATTGTCCAAACGGCGGCGCGGTTAAACCAAATTTTGATTTAGTGATAGATGATAAAGCAAAACGCATCGAAGAACTCTAATTTTAAATAGCCAAAGCGGCTCTTTTGTTTTTTCTTGCAAAAGGCAGGTAGAACAACCAAAAATGTGAGATGGCCGCAATTTCAAAAGTAATCAAGTAAAAAGGCCAATCTCCTATGATGAGTGGATTGGTTGCAGTGGGACGGGCTCTTAAAAACATATAATTGGTTCCAATTGCATAATTCATCATTCCTACCGAAAGCACTACCAGTTGAGAGTAGCCAAATATTTTTAACCAGGACCCTGGCCTTGGCTTAAAGCCATTGTGTTGAACCATATATAAAACCACCAGTAATAGACCTCCGTGTCCAATAAAGAAGCTGTAAAAATTATAGCCTACCACACCCGTATTGAATTCTGGTGTCATGAGTGCGTGTATGCCCCCTAATAGTCCCCAATAATATACAAACTCTCCCAAGAGTTGGTTTTTATTGAACAAATAAATAATGCATAAAATATTACTGATACTACATAAATGTGCGGGAATATTTTGTTGAATATTCCACAAGCCATTATAGTAATTGTAGGTTTGTTCGATGAGGAGGTTGGCTATTAATAAAAGAGCAATAAATAAATCGTATTGCTTGATCTTAATGGCTTTTATATATTTTGGAAGCTGGATCAATAAAAAAATACAACCACTGATTAATAAAATACTTTGCCACCATAAGGGAGAAAAAGTAGCCAGTGTAATTGATTTTTCAAATTGCATAAGTAGTTCATCTGCTTGAATACGTTCATTTAGTTGACGGCATCTACAGAGGCACAATTTAACTTTTTCTGACTATAATCTATCTACTTTATTATAGAACTAGGTCATGCTCAAAATATAATAGGGGGGTGAATGTCATGCTATTTTCCGCCGCAGCTGTATAACTGCTTTATTTTTAGTGCTATTTGCTTGGTCTGGCGTTTTTTTAATCATGCAAAAAAAATATATACATCAAGCAGGTCTCAAACAAGTATTCATTTGTGATCAGCAAGCGATTTATGCCATGGGCTGTGGTCAATTAGCCAAAGTGCATCCTATGTGCAATGGTTATCGAGTGCTTAGTTCTATTGACGATATTGCCAGCATTGAATTGGAGCCAGAGCAAGGATTATTCATCATTGATTGTGCCCTATTCGATTTTGATAAACCCACTGTCCGAAATAAGATTCAGTCTTTGCAATTGGTTTTTCCATTGATTATCTTATTAAACGAGGATACACCAGATTATACCTTGTACCAGTTACTGGACCTAGAAGTAGATGTGTTAGTGTCAAGAAATATGTCCAGCAATGAGTGGAATAAAGCAGTCGAAATGGCTTGTCAACATAAGATCTATTTCTGCAACCATACCGCAGAAAGAGTTTTTTCTTTAACACAGGAAATGAATAAAATTAATTTAATAGAGCGCGTGCAAGCCCTTATGCTCTATGATAAATATATTTTGATTCGAATTTGCGAAGAAGCATCCAGCAAACAAATTGCCGCAGAGCTTGGACATAGCAAAAGAACCATCGAGGGGCATCGAACCAGATTGATGCAAACCCTTGCCGTAAAAAATGTAGCAGGACTTGTAAAGATTGCTATGATTACAAAACTATACGACCATTATTTAGCTAACCCAGGATGGTATGCTACTTGCTTATTGGCTAAAACATCTTCTTTATAATAGTGGATAGTTTTGAATTGTCCATGAATGAATCCTGCAGCTTGGTTGGTGAAATGTTTGCTTTCGGCAAATCGACTCTGCCCCCCTGTAATGATGGTTTTTGCTTTTAATTTTTTTCCAAACTCCACCGCTGCTACAAAACTATTACCCGTATAGCCATAACGTTTGGTGGTATTTGGGTAGCGTCTGCTTTCAAAAGAAGGCAGGCTTCCCCATCTTGAAGAAGCTTGATTCACAGCTAAGCTCATTTGATCATCGTCAAAATTTTTGCCTGGCCCCACTCTTTGGTAACGATTGATGGCGCCCCATTTCACTTCCCAACTACCATACCATTTTTCAAATTGGTCCAAGGTAGCTTCTAATAATTTGATCTTGGTTTCAAAAGGCACTTCTTGGTCCATGCGATTGTATTTGACTAAAATCTGTGTGGCAGCTTCTTCGGTTTCGGCTGGCGGAATTTCTGTACCCCATTTAGTAGCCCACTCGATAGCAATGCTTGTAGCAATTGAATTGGTATCTGCCACATGATCCCAATTTGCTAAATAGTCAATCGCCTTTCTTGTTCTTGGTGTAAGGGTTGCTTTTTTTGCAGCTTCAATAAAACCTGGTAATAAAATATCGAAGGCGCTTAATTTTTTATTATAACCAAGTGCTATCAATTCATCTAAATTGATTTTGTCAATTTTAGATAATAAAGCAACCGCGGTGATACCTCTTCCATTTTCTCCATCGGGTGCCATATAAGCTGGATAAGCACTCGCTTTAGGACTTTGAGCGCCTGCAACGGTGAAGGGCGTTGCATTACAATTTTGTAACCAGCCATTAGAAGGGTTGATGCTTTGCACAATCTCTTTTAAGGCATGTACACCCATCCAGTTGGTCGCTTTGGTACTGCCGTCTACTGGCTTAGTGTAATCAAATGCTGGATCACGCTTAGGCATAAAATTACCATGCCAATAAGCAATATTGCCCGCAGCATCTGCATAGACCGTATTATTACTATTATTTGCTAATAGCTCCATTGCTTTTGTATAATCTGCTAAACTCTTAGATTTTGTTCTTGACCAACATTCCATTAATGCATCTAAGGATCTATTGTTTTCTTGCAGGCTTAACCATTTTCCTTTCTGCATCCCCATCACTGGTCCGTGGCCGGTAAAGTAGGTGTCAAATGATTTTGTTTTTACAACACCTTGTTCAAGGTATTTGATATCAATTTTTCGAGCACCCATTTTTTTAGCTTCTTTTTCGTAGGTGTAAAACAATTCGTTGTTTATTTTTTGAACCTGCTCTTCATATACATCGGCAACATCTGCATAACTACTAGTATGCATCCAGCCACAATGCTCGTTGAATCCTTGGTAAATAAAGAACTGCCCCCAGGTAACTGCACCGTAGGCATTTAAGCCTTCTTCACTCACCATATGCATTTCTGATCTAAAATAAAAAGGCACATGTGGGTTGATGTATAACATCGCATTGCCGCTCTTGCTATGTTTAGGTGCAATCGCAAATCCATTGGAACCCTTTAAGGTTTTATCTTCCATGTCATAATTAGGACGCACACCATTGAATGCTGTAGGGTTGGCCACAAGTTGTTGTCCATAAAATGCCTCCACATGCTTTTCGGTGATACCTGCCGACCTTGTTGGAGAAACACTGCCATCTGTCCACATCAAATGATACCAAGGCTTAAATTTTTTGAGCACTGCTGGTTTTACTTCAGGATGTTTGTATAAATAATAATTGATTCCATCTGCATGTGCTATTAATAGTTGCTTAAACCACAAAGGGCTTCTTTCAAAATCTTTTACAGCTGCTGCACTATCTTGAATCAATTGCATCATGAGGTCCTCATAAATCATTTTAGGGCCTTCCATCTCGGCGCGACGCCCTAGCATTTCTAAAAAATTCTTTTCTATCTGTGGAAAGTTTTCTTCGCATTGCGCATACATCAATCCAAATACAGCATTTGCGTCTGTTTTCCCATACACATGTGGGATATCCCATTCGTCACGAATGATGGTGGTTTGTCTAGCATGTTGATTCCACCTGGCAAGTTCAGCACTGGTTGGCTTTTGTGCAAATAGAGTGCTACTTGAAACTAGTAATACCAATAAGAAATAATATTTTTTCATGTAATAATTTTTAGATAGCCATACAAAATGCTACATGCTATATTTTGAAATTAACTTTCGGGGGTTGATTGTTCCTTTAATTTATAATCCCCAAGTTTTGATACGTTCTAAATTAATTTTTGCACATTCTAAAGGTGCAATACCTTGATAGGATTCTTGTTCAATGATAAAATGGTGTGTGCCACCAATTGCCTTAGCCAACAAGCTTACTGCTTTTGGATCTACAAGGCCATTGCCTAAAATGGTACTGTCATGTCCGTCATTCATTTCGCCAACAGCTACTTTGATTTCATCTTTTACATGGACAGAGGCAAATCTGCCTGGATACTTTTTAAGCCAATCCATACCCCTTGCACCAATGCCAAACATATTACCAAAATCCAATTGATGAATCACTAATTCGGGATCTGTCTCTTTTAAGATGATATCATAAATCAATTGACCATTTACTTTTTCGACAAATTCAAAATTATGGTTATGGTAGCCAAAACGCATGCCCGACTCCTGACACAATTCTCCCGATAAGTTAAAGACTTCTAATTGATGCATTAAAGCATCATAAGAGGTTCTTACTTTTTCATCCATCCATGGACTAATCACATATTCTTGCCCTAAAGTAACTGCATCATCAATGGTGTATTTCCAAGCATCCGTAAATTCTTTTTTAGCCTTATCCCAATGTGTTGCATTCATCACAGTATGGCCACTAGGCATCTCCATTCCAAGATCTGTCAATATTTTTTTGAATTCAATAGCAGTAAAGCCATAAAATTTTCTATTACTGTAATTCGCATGCTCCACATATTGATATCCCATTTTAGATAAAGCTTTTAGGGTACCCAAAGGATCTTTAAACATGGTATCACGCACGGTATACAATTGAATGCCAATTTTAATTTTAGCATCGGCTAAACTATTTTTTGACCATAAATCACTTGGCGCTAGACCAATCCCTAAAAGGGCCAAACTACTGTTTTGAATAAATTTTCTTCTTGAGTTTTGCATCGCATTAAATTGAGTACTTAAACTTACAAAATTTCGCGCGGATGCGCGCGAAAAAACAAAAGAGGCGGACCAACGGTCCGCCTCTTTTTAAAAAACCTTATTTCTTCCAATCTATAGCTTGTAAGCGCCATAGAATCAGTAGTGCTTATTCGGCTACTTTGGTATTTTTAACAGGTTTTTTATCCAAGTACTCTTTACGATCTACTTTAGAATTTCCAGTCACCATTTCATCTAAATTATCGCCTTTGTATAGACGACCATTTTTCATGATGTATTGGATGCTATTTGTATTTCTAATATCCTCTAAAGGGTTTTTATTTAAAATGATTAAGTCGGCTAATTTGCCTGCACTAATACTACCCAAATCCTTATCTAAGCCTAAGCTTTCTGCGCCCAGGATCGTTGCTGTTTTTAAGGCATCTAAATTACGCATGCCGCCAGATTGCATAGACCAAAGTTCCCAATGGTACCCTAATCCTTGTAATTGACCATGACTTCCTATCCCTGCAAGACCACCTGCTTCTACAATTTGCTTCATGCTCTTAGCATGTTTTTGAAACACATGCTCTTCTGGTAAGAACCATGTGGCACGACGTCTAGACTTGTTCGCTAATTCTTCGTAAGGCGTATAGTATTGCATTTTTGCATCTCCATATACATTTTCTGTTTCGTAATAATAGTTCTCCGCCCATGGACCACCATAAGAAACCAACAAAGTTGGTGTTACGGCCATTTTAGAAGTCGCAATGGTTTTTACCACGTCATTGTATAATGGGTAAATAGGTAAAGAGTGTTCGTGACCAGGATAACCATCTAATAAATTAGTCATGTTTAATTTAAAATCCAATCCCCCTTCTGTAGTGGGCATTAATTTTTGATTCTTAGCTGCTTGAATCACCCACTGTCTATGTTTACGATTACCAACTAAATACATTTTAATGTACTTAGTATTAAAGTACTTACTGTATTGTGCTAAAACAGATTCCGCTTGCGCAGAGTCTTTTAAATTATAAGACCAATAACCCACACCTGGACCTGTAGAGTAAACTCTTGGTCCAACCATTTTACCCGCTTCCACTAAATCGCTATAGGTTAATACATCGGTAGTGGCTGTTTGTGGGTCACGAGTGGTGGTTACGCCATAAGCTAAATTGGCTGCGTAAATCCATGCTTGATTTTTATGAATACCCCAACTAGGCCACATATGTGAGTGGGTGTCTACAAATCCTGGCACCACAGTTTTACCAGTAAGGTTCACGCGTTTTGCACCAGCAGGTACTTTCAATGAACCAGCTTTACCTACTGCTTGAATTCTATTTTTCACCACCAAGAT
Organism: Bacteroidota bacterium; assembly: GCA_041176305.1. Classification (GTDB taxonomy): domain Bacteria; phylum Bacteroidota; class Bacteroidia; order Chitinophagales; family Chitinophagaceae; genus Sediminibacterium. The sequence continues at coordinate 59,587 of JBEDDG010000004.1, forward strand.
ATCTCCATTGTTAATCACTTGATCTCCGTTCATGGTGATGATTCTTGCATTCGTTAATAAAACAGTGGTATTAGGCATATCATTTTCGTAATATACTTTCACCCAAGTTTCTGTTGCTTTATATTTTGGTGTTTCTTTTTTATCTTCTTTCTTTACAATAGTTGTACTGTCTTTTTTAGTTGTATCTTTTTTAACAGCAGCTTCAGCTTTTTTAGCAGTTGCTAAACTATCATCAAAAGCATAAGCAGCGTCAATATCATAAGTAAAATGTGCTGCACCTAAACTCCAATGAATCGTTTTGCCATCTGCCTGCCAGCTTGGGAATTCACCACCAATCTCAGTCAATAATTTACTTGGGAATGCAGCACTTTTTGCATCGGCTACAGAAATTGAAACTGACTTGCCTGATTGTGGGATCGTTACATAATAAATATTGTTATTCACCTGAGCGATTGCAGCGCTTCCTTTTGGTGACAATAAAATTGTGTTGGCACTAGAAGGTGGATTGTTTTCTTTTGCTGCTTCGTCTTCATCCATTACTTCCGGAATAATGCATGGGTCAGCAACTGGCTTACCGCGATGTTCGGGGATACTACCAAAAGTTGTGATACCAGAAATTTTTGCAATCTCTTTTTCATCTCCACCATCCCATTGAATAGAAATCAATCTGCCGCGGTTGTTTAAATAAATTCGACCATCATTCATTGCAAAATGAGGATTGTATCTGCCGTTTGCTTTATCAATGATGGTTTCTTTTCCAGTACTTAAATCTATCCATGCCAATTCATCTTCCGCATCATCATAAGTGGGTTCAATCGCATCTTTGAATTTTTGAGCATTCGTTTTATTATACACTAATTTTTTTCCTGTCGGATCAATTGCTAATCCTTGATACAATGCATTTTCTTTAGTAATAGCTTGCACCGCATTGTTGGCTAAGTCAATGTATTGAATACTTCCACCTGCTGCATTCCAAGTAGTAAAATAAATACCAGTTCCGTTGGTGTTCCACACTGGCTGTGCTTCTGTGAAATCATTTTTTGTCAAACGTTTTGGACTGCCATTAGGATACTCCATTACATACAAACGATTCAATACTGTAAAAGCTAAATGCTTTCCATTAGGTGAAGGCACGGCATCTCTAATTTGAGTCGCCATTGTTGCAATCGTATCTTTAATAGGGTACTTAAATAATACTTCAGGACCCATTTCTATTTTTGCATCTACAGTGTAAGCAATTTCAGTTTGTGCAGCTGTTTCAATATCGATCTTATTAATTTTACCTCCATAAGAAGCCAATACATATTTACTATCTGGCGTAAAACTCATTGCAGGTAACACCCCTAATACGGCAATAGATTCTTGATCGTCTCTTTGAACTGGATACGCCAACCATGTTTCTTCACCTGTGGCTAAATTTCTTTTTACCAATCCAGTTTTATCTTCAAAACGAGAACCGTATACCATCCATTTGCCATCTTTAGACAAGACAGGTGTGAAGGCAGATCCATACCTAGAAGCAATGGTTCTAGAAGTACCTTTTTCTCTATCATACACGCCTATACTATATTGAGGTAACATGGCATTATAGTTCCATGCGCCATTTCTTGCACTATAATAAATATAACGACCATCTGCACTCACTGCAGGGTCAATTGTTTTTAATGTAGCAGGTGCGTCAATTAAACTGGTTCCTGCACCACCATTTTTATGCATTAAATATAATTTCGTATTACGACGACCTTTTGTGTAGACAATATAATTCCCATCAGGTGTATACACTGCACCCGGAAAATTATTGTTCTGATCTTCGGTCAATGCAAGGGTATCTTTTTTCTCTATATCGATATACCATAAATTTTCTGCACCAGAACGATCAGAAATAAATAAGATACGCTTACCATCTGGGCTAAAGCTTGGGTGGTTGTCATAAGCAATACCCTTGGTGATGGCTGTTGCTTTTCCGCCTTCCATGGGTATACTATAAATGTCCCCCATTAAATCGAACAAGATGGTTTTGCCATCAGGACTTACTGCCAAAGAGGTCCAAGTACCTTCGTTGGTGGTGAAGTCTACCGATCTTGTGGCTTTTAAAGGCAAGCCTTTGAATTGGGTGTAAGGCAGGCTATCTTTTTTAGGACTTTTTTTGTCCTGTGCCTGAGCTTGGATTAAACCTAATCCCATCATCAGGGTCAAAACATATATTCTCATGATAATTATTTTTTGAAAGTTACGTTAAAGGGATAGTCCATTAAAAAAAAGGTCCATATTCAAAATCGCCGCTCATCAAATATTTTAATAATTTTAACTAAAAATTTAGTCAGAACAAGTCTATTTTGACTTATGTTTACGAACTCAATCGTATATTTACAGTATGAATACACAAAAAATAGCTCAATTTATTTTCATAAACTGCTTATTATTAATTAGTTATGTAAATTTTGCTCAAAATACAAGCATTCAAGGCACGATTAAGGATAGTATTGCGAATCGCGCATTGAACGCAGCAACGGTTTCATTGGTGAATGCTAAAGATTCTTCTTTGATCAGTTTTTCAAGAACCAACGAGTCAGGTGGCTTTATTTTTAAAAATGTAGCCACAGGAAATTACTTGATCTCTGTTTCCTATGTAGGCTATCAACCTAAATGGCTTCCTGTGCCAACAAGTACAGAGAAAATAGTAGAGATGGGCACCCTCTTTATGAATGACGTAAATACGATGTCTACTGTTACTGTGACAGCACGCAGACCTCCTGTAGTAATTAATGGAGATTCAATAGAGTTTAATTCTGAAAATTTTAAGACTGCTCCCAATGCGGTGGTAGAAGATTTATTAAAAAAGATGCCAGGCATAGAAGTAGACAAAGCGGGTGGCATTACTGTGAATGGAAAAACGGTCACCAAGGTTTTTGTAAATGGGAAAGAATTTTTTACTGGAGATCCAAAAATGGCAACAAAAAATTTACCAGCAGATGCGGTAGATAAAATTCAAGTATATGATCGCAAATCAGATCAAGCGATGTTTACTGGTATTGATGACGGATCAGAAGAAACTGCAATCAATTTAAAATTAAAGAAAGATCGCAATCGTTCTACTTTTGGAAAATTGAGTGGTGGCGCTGGTACGCCAAGTGTATTTGATGGGCAGGGTAATATCAACGTCATTAATAATGATGAACAAATTTCAGCGATTGGAGGCGCCAACAATACCAATCGTCAAAATTTTTCTAGCAGAAATATTGTGAATTTTTCTGGTGGCGGTGGCGGTAGACCAGGTGCGGGTGCAGGTGTAACTATTAATTTTAGTGGTGGCTCTGGTGAGACAGATGCCAATGCGCAAGGGATTGCGGAAACCTATTCTATTGGAGGTAATTACTCAAACATCTTTAACAATAAAAAAACAGAGTTCAATGCTAATACCTCAATTAATGATGTAGAGCGCAATAACAACAGTGTTTCATTTACACAAAACTTAACCCCTAATAATCAATTTAACAGAAAATCAAATTCAAATTCCATCAATCGAAATCAACAACAAAGCTTTGGTAGCACGATTGACCATAAAGTTTCTGAAACCTTTTCTTATAAGTTTACACCCAATTTAAGTTGGCAACAAACAAGTTCAATAAGTGAGGACTCTACTTTAACTAGATCAGGACTTGATCCAAACGGAAATTTAATTAATAGCAATACAACTGCATCATCCAGTGTTTCAGACGCTGTAAATGCTTCCAGTAATTTATTGTTGCGAAAAAAATTCGCTAAAAAAGGAAGAACCATTTCCTCTACGATAACCCAAAGTTACAATCAGTCTAATTCAACCGGCAATCAGTATACGAGTCAGTACTTTTATGCTAATGGAATGTTAACTTCTGATTCTATACTAGACCAACAGAATATCAGAAAAGGAAACACTGCTAGCTATTCTGCTAACCTTATTTACACAGAGCCGATTAGTAAAAGGTCTTTACTTGAATTTAATAGTTATTTGAGTAAGTCCATTGGGTCTTCTAGCAGAAAAGTATATGACCAAAACAACACAAATGAGGCATATGATCTTTTGAATACTCGCTTAACCAATGAATTCAATAGTGAATATACCTATTCGGGTGGAGGGATGAGTTTTAGGTCCAATCAAAAGAAATTCAATTTTGCTACAGGCGTATCCTTGCAGAATGCAACTTTGGATGGAGAGAATATCAGTGCAAAAACAAAGCTGAGCCAAAGCTTCCAAGATATCTTGCCGAATGCAAATTTTAGGTATAATTTTTCTCAAACAAAAAACTTGAATATAGATTACCGTACTTCTACCAATCAGCCATCTATTACACAGTTGCAACCGGTATTAGATCAAAGCAATATCAATAGACAAGTTATTGGTAATCCTGATTTAAAAAGAAGTTATGTACACAATTTAAACCTACGTTTTTTCTCTTCTAAAATTTTAGCAGGTAAAAATTTCTTCTCAAGTTTAAACGCTTCTGCCACAAATAACTCTATCGTGAATTACGATAGTGTACTACCTAATCGTACTATTCTTTCTAAGCCAGTGAATGTCAATGGAGCTTATAGAGTCAATGGTTCGGTGAATTATGGTTTCGGCATTAAAAAAATCAATTCAAGGTTAAATTTTGGATTGAGCGCAGGTTTAAATAACAATATCTCTTATGCCAATGGATTATTAAATACGATAGTTACCAAGTCTACTGGGCCTTCTATGACCTATAGTTATATTTTAGACGATGTAATTGATATTAATTTAACAGCACGTTATGCTTTTAGTAAAACAAGTAACGAAGTGAACCCAACTTTAAATACTAATTTCTTAACCAAGGTATTTGGGGCAGACATGACCAATTATTTACCTTTGAATATCGTGTTAAATCAATCTTTTAATTACACTATCAATAGTGGACGAGCAGAAGGATTTAATACCGCTGTGCCCATTTGGAATGCTAGTTTTTCTAAATTCTTTATGAAGAATAAAAGGGCAGAACTAAAAATGAGTGCCTTTGACTTATTGAATAAGAATATTGGCATAAGTAGAAACGTTTCTCAGAACCAGATTGTGGATAGGTCTTACAATGTGATCAATCAATATTTTTTACTGAGCTTTACCTATAGTTTACAAAAATCTGGATTAGGCGGTGGTGCTAGACCCATGATGATCAGAATGAACTAAATTTGACAATATAAATTATCGGTATTCAATTATAAAACGTTATTAAAAACATCCTATGAAAAAAATACAATTATTACTTGCCTTGTTAGTTGGCTTGTCCATTACAGCAATGGCTCAAATGAAAGAAGGTAAGATTAGTTACGAACGCAAAGTAAACATGCATCGTAGCTTACCAGATCCTCAAATGAAATCGATGATCCCAGAGTTCAGAACAGACAAATTTGAATTACTTTTTAATGAGTCTGCTAGTTTATATAGATCCGTGGTGGACGACGAAGCGCCAGATCCATTTGCCAATGCAGGTGGCGGCGGTGGCGGCGGCATACGTATGAATTTTAGAATGCCAACGACTACAACCTATACAGACATTGCAAAACAAACACAGTACGAAGAGCGTGCGTTTTTTGAAAAAGAGTTTTTGATTGTAGACTCTTTGAAACAATACAAATGGAAATTATCAGAAGAGACAAAAACAATTGCTAAACAATTGTGTAAAAAAGCAACGACGATGATTACGGCGCCTCAACAAATGAGGGTGCGTATTAATAGAGGTGGTGAAAACAATACCGATTCCGCATCAAATGCTCCAAAGCCGCCAAAAGAAACTGAATTGGTGGTATGGTATGCAGAAAATATTCCAGTATCTATTGGGCCTGATAATTACAGCGGCCTACCTGGCGTAATTATGGAAATGGATCTAGACAATGGCGCACAAGTAACGACTGCGGTAGAAGTGAGTACTAAATATCCAAAGAAGGAATTAATTCAGCCTACAAAAGGAGATAAAATGACACGTGCTCAATTTCAAGAGCAAATGCAAAAGTTAATGCAAGAAATGCAAAGAGGCGGTGGCATTAGAATGGGTGGTAGTACGATTAGATTTGGCGGCGGGAATGAATAATCCATTTCCAGCCTAATGCAAATGTTCTATTGTCCCCTAAATAATAGGCGTAAGCATTATTGCCTCGAACACTAAAATTTTTGGTGGCCATAGTTGCGTAGAATTGATCTGTAAGGTTCATACAATGCAACCAGAAACTATGTTTTCCTCTTGCATAATTGACCCTGACATTCATTACATCAAATCCTGGGTAACGGGTTGTATTGATTTCGTCCATAAAATACCCAGACTGATGTTGCCATTCTAAAGAGGAACTCAAGGCTTTATTCCACTGACTTAATAGGGTTAGGTTACTAAAAAATCTAGGAGCAGCTACCATTTCTTTATCACTGATGTCTGTGCCTTTGAGTAGGGTATTACGGTATACATGTTTTGCATTGGTGCCATTCAAGTTCAGTTGTAGCAAAGAACTGAAAGCGTATTTTACTTGGTACTCAATACCATAATGGGTGGTCTGTCCTGTATTTTGATTCAGGTTCACTCCGTCTGATTGTCGCACAGATATAATTTCGTTTCGGCCATTCAATTGATAGATAGACCATTCAATGGTTCCTTTGGGTAGTTGAAACCAATAGCCTATTTCTACATTAGAAAAATTTTGTGGCAACAAGTAAGGTACTCTAATAGCATTGTAGATTTCGGTGATCTGTGGTGGTACAAAGCCATTGCTAAAATTAAAATAACCACCCCATTTTGGTTGATTAAATGTCATACCAACTTTTGGGGTCCAATTTTTGAAAATATTATTGGCACTGGGCGTTCCTGATTTTAATTGATTTGTAAAAGCGTAATTAAATTGATCATACCTGATGGCGGCATTCAATCGAATATTTTTTAGGATTGGCTGCATCCAGTTCAAATAGAAAGCTTGATTTAGAATTGTTGTTGTATAATTCGTGATTAAGCTGTCCTGTATAGGTTGAGTGTATTTAATGAATTTATTTAACGCGGTATCTTTCAATATATCAATATAGTTAGCGCGCAATCCTTGCCAAGTAGCATCTACATATCCCCCGATTAAAATTTTTGATTGCGTCTTTTTAATATTTATTTGATGTTGTAGGTCTACTACATAAGCATCAAAATGATTTGAATTCAGTTGGCCTTTGAATTTGGTCGGATTTGAAGTAGATGCAATTAAGTATGCAGGATTCTGGTCCATTGTATTCCCACGGTACATGAGATTCAATGTGGTGGCTTGATTTTGGTCCCATTGATAGGTAAGGTGTTGGCGAAGTCTAACCAGGTTTAATTTACGATAAGTAAAGCTTTGTTGGGTACTGTAATTTTTAGCATAAAATTTTATGCTGTCCACTGTACCTGTCATTTGACCATCATAATGGATCATTTGGAACTGTTGATAGCCGGACCATTTTTTGTAATTAAAATCTCGCTTAAGACTCAAGGCTGTTTTGTCATAGTCGCTATATTCTAATAAGCCCTTGTTTTGTGCAATTTTACTTACATGTAAAGCCCATCCAGCTTGTAGACCCGCCTTGTTCCATTCAAGGTCAGTTTTAATTAAACCATTGTTATTGATATGATTGCTTATGGATAAATTTGACTTTAAGGGTCTTGGTGCATGGATAAAATTTATGACGCCACCAATGGCTTCGGCACCGTAGAGGGCAGATGCTGGACCTTTGATGACTTCAATCTGTTGGACGGCTGCAGTGTTGATTTCAATTAAGGCATTGTTGCTAAATAGACCACTTGTTCGGATGGGTAAACCATCTTCTAAATACAGGTATAAGCCTTTTAAAGAAATGGGCTGACGAATAGACATCATATGCTGCTCATTCCCTATAGTGGGCATGTACACGCCACTCACTTTATTCAATAAAAAATCGATACGGGGTGCTTTTGCTTCTTGTATTTGTTGCTTGCCTAAGAGCGATATAGCTATTGGCGCATTAATTCTTTTCTCTTTTGATTTATTAGCAGTAACAATAACAGTTTGTAAAGCGCTATCATTTAGATTGGGTTGCATTGCTTGTCCATAATGAACCATGGGTAAGAGTAGCAGGGAATAAAATAAAAACTTAGATTGAATTTGCATTATTGCAAAATTAATGGTTAAATTACTATTGATTTTTTCATTTCTTTATTCAATAGGTAATTATGAACAGGATAGTCATTTCTTTTTTGTGTTTATGTTTGGTAGTGACTACAAAGGGTCAAGTCCAACAAAATACAAGTCCAGTCCTTTCTGTTAAAGAGCAGGCTGCTATTATCAATGAAAACTTAGCAGATAGAATTCAACACCTTTTACCTAGCTTAATGGATGAAGCAGGTATAGATTGCTGGGTATTGATTTCAAGAGAATACAATGAAGATCCTATCCTTAAAACATTTTTACCCGCAGAATGGCTTTCTGCAAGACGAAGAACGATTTTAGTTTTTTATAGAAATAAAACCAAAGGGTCCATTTCGAGTTATGCAATTGCAAGATACGCAGTAGGTAAAAGTATTCAAGCAGCATGGAATCCAGAAAAAGAGCCAGATCAATTTAAGGCGCTTGCTACTTTACTTGCAAGCATCCAGCCTCAAAAAATTGGAGTCAATACTTCTGACAATTTTGGTCATGCAGATGGCGTCAATTATACCGAGATGGAAATGTTCAAACAAGCCATTGGTGCCAGTTTAGCTATGAAGATTGTTTCTGCTGAAAAATTAGGCGTAGCATGGTTAGAAACAAGAACAGCCAAGGAAATGGCTTTATATCCAAAAATTTTAAAAATCACCCACGATATTATTAAAGAGGGTTTTAGCAATCAAGTGATTCAACCCAACACCACTAAAGCGAGTGAGTTGGTTTGGTGGTTTAGACAAAAAGTAACCGATCTTGGTTTAATTACTTGGTTTCACCCTTCTGTAGACATCCAAAGACAAGATACTCAGTATAAGGATGATGTCATTCGACCAGGTGATTTGTTGCATGTTGATTTTGGTATCACTTATTTAAGGTTGAACTCCGATGTGCAAGAACATGCCTATGTATTAAAATCAACTGAACAAAAAATTCCAGAGGTACTATCTAAGGCATTTACAACGACCAATAGATTACAGGATATCCTGACCAATGCTTTTAAGGTTGGACTTACGGGCAATGAGATTTTAGCTACCACCATTAAAAATGCAAAAGCAGAAGGCATAACACCAAGTATCTATACCCATCCAATTGGATTTCACGGTCACGCAGCGGGTCCGCCCATTGGCATGTGGGATATGCAAGGCGGTGTACCTGGCGCTGGCGAATACAAGATGCGCCCTAAAACCTGCTATTCAATTGAATTAAATGCCATGCATACGATTCAGGGATGGAATAGCCCAGTTAGAATTGCACTAGAGCAAAATGGTTATTTTGACGGGAATAGCTTTGATTATCTAGATGGTCGTCAAAAAACAATTCACCTCATTCAATCTAAGTAGTGCTGGACTATACAGTCACTACACTATTTGTTGTTCCAAAAACATTTTGCATTTGACTATCTGCTTGATCGTCATTGAGCCAAGTCTTTTTGTCCACTAAATATTTGAATTCGTGCGCTGTACCTTTGTCGATATTCATTTCAACCGAAAAGCTGCCATCTTTTTTCTTTACTAAAGCAACTCCCTTTTTCCATTCATTGTTTAAACCAAAAAGCTCTACCTTTTTTGCTTCTGCTTCCACCGTGAATTTTACTTTACAGTAGTTTTTTGTTTTGTAGTATTTCTTTTCTATCATAATAAGTATTTGTAAGTTTAAATGTTTGATTGTATCTATCTTTTAATACAATTATTGTACAAAGGTAACCTCTGAAATCCTTTATTTGCAAGCATCTTCAATAAATTTATACTAACTAACAGCCATTATACAATTGCAAACGTTGTAAATTAAAAAGGGCTCAAATTTTGAGCCCTTTTTAAAGTAGTATATGTAAAAAATTATCCGTGAAAGAAGGCAACAATAAAATAAGTGATTGCTGCAAGTACCGCACTTACTGGAATGGTTAATACCCATGCCCAAAGTAAATTGGTGGTTACACCCCATCTAACCGCACTTAATCTTTTAGTGGCACCTACACCAATAATAGAACCCGTAATGGTATGTGTTGTAGAAACTGGTATACCCATTTGTCCTGTAAAGAACAAAGTAAAAGCACCCGCTGTTTCTGCAGCAACACCTTCTAGTGGAGTTACTTTAGTGATTTTAGAGCCCATGGTTTTTACAATCTTCCATCCACCACTCATTGTTCCCAAACCAATAGCTAGGTAACAAGCTACAGGCACCCAGTTTGGTAAAGAAGCAAAATCCTGAATACTACCGCTAGCAATTAAAGCAGCACCAATAATACCCATTACTTTTTGTGCATCGTTTCCACCATGGCCAATACTAAATGCAGCAGAACTGAATAACTGTAATTTCTTAAACATGTTACCGACTGTTAATGCAGTAGGTGTTTTTATTTTTTCTACATATAAATAGATCAACATGAAAATTAAAGAAGCACCAAAAATACCATTTACAATAACAGTATTATCTGCCTTGTCAATCTCAGCTGCAAATGTTTTTTCGATATTGAATTTGGTAATTTTAGCTTTCACCTTATCCAAATTTTTAGCTTGTATTGGATAGATACTGTTTATTTGTGCAATGGCTGTATCGATACTGATTGTTCCATCTAAATAAGCTTTAAGTGGTTGCTTATATGCTTCGGTGATCACTTTAGCTTTGTCATATTCTTTTTTTGCAGCTTCATTTTCAGGTGCTTTGGCCTCAAGGACTAAAAAGTCATTGGCATTTCTGACAGCGTCCTTTAATTTACTAACTGCAATCTGATCTAACCAACCACTGTCTTTTGCTACTTTAGCAATATAAGGGGCACTGGTTTTATCAAAATTTTCAATAAATGGATGAATATGATCAAAATTTGCTGTTGCCTTGGCAAGCTTTTCATTCGCAGTCGCAATTTTTTGCAACAAAACAGTATCTGCTTTTTGCGTTTCTAGCTCATTGGTTAAAGCAACCACCTCAGTTTTATATTTATCGATACCATAAAACTTTTGGGCATTTTCATTCATCTTACTATTTTCAAAATAGTCGAATAAAAAGGCAGTCAATATAGTTACTACCACAATAATTCCAAGCCTATACCATATGTTTTGCATGATGGTCACTAAAGTGATAAACATGGAAATTACAATACCAATGATTGGAGCAAGAAAAATAAATAAAACCGTTTTGATGATCGTCTCTGCATCCACAATTTTAGACCAAGAAAAATCAATTCCTTTAACAGACAGGGCATGCGCAATAGCTGCACCAGCAAAACCGCCAATTAAAGTATGCGAAGAAGAAGAAGGTATGCCATACCACCAAGTTAATAGATTCCAAAAAATGGCTGCCATTAAGCCAGAAAAAATAACGGGTAAAGTAATGAACTCCTTATAAACTGTTTTACTGATTGAATTCGCTACGGCATGGTCTTTAAAAATCCAAAACGCAACTGAATTAAATAATGCCGCCCAAAGAACTGCCTGAAATGGCGTCAACACTTTAGTTGAAACAACTGTAGCGATTGAGTTTGCGGCGTCATGAAAACCATTGATATAGTCAAAAATTAGCGCAAGCGCTATAATGATAATTAATAAAGTCATTGTAAAATAGATTAAGCGTACTTGATAATAATTGATTCAATTACATTCGCTACATCCTCAATTTTATCTGTAGCAATTTCAAGTACTTGGTAGATCTCTCTTTTCTTAATCACCTCTTTGAAATCATTTTCTTGTTCAAATAATCTTTCAATACTCATATCAAACACATCATCCGCTTGATTCTCAATGCTATTAATTTTAATCATAGCATCAGTCATCTCTTTAATGTTCTTCATATTACGTAAACCTAATACCGCTTTCTTTGTTTCTTGCGTACCCTGTAAAATCAATTCTGCTAATTTATGTATACCTGTATCGTTAGGATTTACCTTATAGAAATTAATTTTTTTAGCAGAGGCGTAGATATAATCAGCAATATCATCCAATGAAGTAGCTAAATAGTGAATATCTTCTCTATCAAATGGGGTGATGAAGTTTCTACCTAATTCAGTAAAAATATTGTGGGTTAATTCGTCATTTTTGTGCTCAAGGTTTTCAATTTGAGCTAAAATGTTAGCTCTAGTATCTACATCTGGTTCGTTCACCATTTCCTTTAATTTGATACCCATTTGATTAACATGTTCAGCCACTTCTTCAAAAAGTTGAAAGAAAACCCTGTCTTTAGGTAAGAAAATCTTCATAATTGAGTTAAAGTCCATAAGATAAAATTTGGTATTATATGTGTCTGTAAAATTCCTTTAAATTCAACTAAACAAAAGGTCAGGTATATTACGAAATTGTTAACAAACAATATCAATTCTAAAAGCAAAGAAATTGATTGAAAGCTGGCAGAATGGCTTTATAAGAATTAATTAGCCTTAAGTATTGAAATATACTTGGCATAAAAATGAAAAAGGGGAGCCGGTTACCCTGCTCCCCTGTAAAATCCATAGCTTTCCCCCAAAAGCTGCAACGAATTTCTATTATTTAGAAAATTTTACATCAAATTGGGTGAATAAACGAGTGAAGTAATAGGTTATTTCTTATTTTTATATCGTAAAATTTATTTATGGATAAGTTACTTTCCTAATTAATAATTGATAATCAATGTTTTATAAAAAGATTATATTTTTTATTTTTTGCCTTATTTTTTTAAATGCTGCTTCCATTTTGGCCCAATATGTGCCATGTGAAAGACAATACACGGTTTATTATTCGCACTTTTTGCAAAAAATTAAGCAATTTAAGGACTTTGATGGGTCTATTTTCTTAGGCAATAATACTAAGGTTTTACCTTTAAATGGAACAAGTTTTGGGCCGAATGGTCAGGAATTGATGAAGCATAATGGTAAAATTTACCTCTTTTTAGCTCAAACAGGCTTCATTTTTCAGATGCTTGAACCTGTAGGAGATAGCGTCATTTTTAAAAAAATTGACAACACAATCAATGTCAACTATAATATTGATTGTACCAATTTCATATATCAGGACCAGATTTACAATTATGGCGGCTATGGATTTTGGACAAAAACAGCACATTTTAGAAAATTCAATACAACAGACCAGGAATGGGATATCATACCCACCAATATTGAAGTTTTCACAGCTGATTATGATTGGTTCTCACCCAAAGAAGGCAAATTATATGTTCCTTTTCAAAAATTTGAGAACAAGGGATTAAAAGATCCGGCTCAAAATAATGGAGTTTATGAGTACTCAAGTTTTTATTTAGACATTAAAACAGCAGAATGGATTAAGATTGGTCAGCTCTCAAAAGAGTTGATCAAGCTGATTGGTTCTAGAAATAATAGTGTGAATTACAGTTATGAAGATGGAAGAGTGATCATTTTGAATGACGAAGTGTTTTTATTTGATTACATCCACAACAAGGTCTACAAGTCTATAAAAGCAGATTTAAATCAGTTCTTTTTACGTAATACGCAGGACATGACCATATTTTATCATAAAGGTCAATTTTATAAATATCAAACAAGCCAACAAAATTTCAAAACTTGGACATTAAACATGAACGATTTTCAGTTACTCGATTTCCCCATATGGGGCACTGATTATCATTTTTTAATCATAACATTAATTTTTGTTTTAGTTGCTTCATTGATTGTATTGCTTGGATGGTTGTTTAATCGTAGTGTTCGTAAAAAAATTGAAAAAGCACAATTAAAAGCATTAAAATCTAAATCACTGAATCAGGCATTCACAGAAATAGAATTAGGTTTAATTCAATTGTTAATTGATGCATATGAGTCTAAGCAAAATGTCGAAATAGCAGAAATCAATCATGTGCTGGGCATTAAAGATAAAAATATTGGTCTACAGAAAAAAGTAAGAAGTGATGTCATGAATTCAATCAATGACAAGTATATGCTGATTACTCAAGGTGAAAGCAGTTTAATTGGTAGTGTGCGCAAAGAGGATGACAAGCGTTTTTTTGAATACTTTATCACTCCTTCAGAAATAAAGACTGTGCAAAAATTAATTGAAAAAAATTAAACTGTTGGTCCAGCTGCGATAATGGATGCCTCCACGCCGGCTTCAAACTTTTTAAAATTTCTTTCAAATAATTCAGCTAAACAAATACGTGCTGCTACATATTTTTCTTTGTCTTGCCATGTATTTTCTGGTTGCAAAAGACTTGCATCCACGCCTTCGATTTGTTTAGGCACTTCGAAATTAAAGACAGGAAAAATATCGTAGCCCCCTTGGTCAATGGTTTGATTCAAAACAGCTTCAATCATTTTTCTGGTATTGGATAAGGCCATTCTTTTGCCTACCCCATAAGCGCCTCCAGACCAACCAGTGTTGATTAACCAAACTTTACAATGATTGGATTCGATTTTAGCCCCTAATAATTTGGCATAATCCCCAGGATGCAATGGCATAAAAGGCGCACCAAAACAACTACTAAATGTTGCTTTAGGTGACTTTACGCCTTCTTCGGTTCCTGCAATTTTTGCCGTATACCCGCTAATAAATTGATACATCGCTTGTGCGGCGTTTAGCTTACTAATTGGCGGCAATACGCCGTAAGCGTCACAAGTAAGAAAGAAAATATTAGTTGGCGCAGCGCCAATAGAGGGTTGAACAATATTATGAATATGCTCAATAGGGTAACTCACCCTCGTATTTTCTGTAACAGTTGCATCACTATAATCCACTTTGTCAGTACCTTCAAAAAAAACGATATTTTCTAAAAGTGCACCAGCTTTTATTGCACCATAAATGTCGGGTTCGTTTACTGCACTTAAATGGATTGTTTTTGCATAACATCCTCCTTCAAAATTAAAGACAGAGTGATTGGTCCAACCATGCTCATCGTCTCCAATTAATTTTCTTGTTGGATCTGCACTTAAAGTTGTTTTGCCGGTACCACTTAATCCAAAAAATAATGCCACGTCGCCTTCAGCTCCCTCATTGGCGCTACAATGCATACTTAGTACTTTTTTCTGGTGAGGTAGTATAAAATTGAGTACCGTAAAAATACCCTTTTTAATTTCTCCAGTATAAGCAGAGCCACCAATTAAAATTGTTTTTTCTGAAAAAGAAATAATGGAAAAATTTTCTGCAGCAGTACCATCTATTGCGGGATTGGCTTTAAAATTTGGTGCATGAATAATTTGCCATTCAGGGTTGAAATTTTTTAAATCTGTTGTGGAGGGTCGAATGAACATATTGTTAGCAAACAAGGCGCTCCAAGGCAATTCAGTATACAACCTTAAAGGAAGTTGATAGGCTACTTCTGCACACGCGTAGGCGTCTCGCACCCAAACTTCTTTTTGTTCTTCTAAATAAGCAATCATTTTATCGCGCAAGGGGATAAAATATTTCGGATCCATGCTGTGGTTAAATCCACCCCAATCCACTGTGTCAGCAGTAATAGCGTCTTTTATAATAAATTTATTTTCTGGACTTCTTCCTGTAAACTTTCCAGTGTTGACACATAAGGCGCCATTGTCTGCCAATTTTCCTAAACCAAGATCAATGGTTTGATGGACGAGCGCTTCTACACTATTTTGATAATAAAGGGTTGGTTTGGTAAGTATAAAATTATCCATGGCATTTATTTGTTTAAAGTTATTACTGTTAAGTTCGGTTAAATATGATCAAAATCAGTCTTTCTAATTTTTCGATTTTTAATTGTCATGAAAATGTCAAATTTCAATACGAATGAAGCAATTGAATACCAATGTGTAAGGGTATGCAATATTGTTTGTTGAACTTTGCGGTCTGAATGAAAAAAAGTATTTATTTAATCGCAATTTTAGGCTTTTTCGCCAGCAGTTCACTGTTTGGTCAAATGCGTTTTGTAAAAGACACATTAGATGCCAATGGTGATAGTGTGGTGGTCACCGCCACTAGAACAGAGCGTAAGTTAAGCAACCTTACGGTGCCTGTAACTATTATCAATGCGAAAACGATTCAGCAAAATGGTGCATTAAGGTTAACAGATATTTTAAAAGAACAAACAGGGCTTAATTTAACCAGTGGTTTTGGTGCAGGGGTACAATTACAAGGCTTAAATCCAGATTATACCATTATTTTAATCAACGGTGAGCCGCTAGTTGGAAGAACTGCAGGGGTATTGGACTTGAATAGAATTGCACTAGGCAATATTAAAAAAATTGAAATTGTAAAAGGGCCTTCTTCCAGTTTATATGGCAGTGAAGCCATGGCGGGCGTAATCAATATTATCACAGACGCAGCCTTTGGTGCTCCATTGAGCATGGGCATTCGATACGGTACATATAATACACTCGATGCTAATTTGGACACTAAACTATCCACTCAAAAAATACAATACCAAGGTTTTTACAATTTATATCAAACGGATGGCTATAGTATTCGTCCTAACAGCAACAGTCGTGTCACAACACCCATCGATCGCTATGCAACGACACAGCAATTAAAAATAAACCTAACTAATAAAACTAGTTTGGTTTTTAATACACGTTTTACCAAAGAGCAAATTCAAAATGAAATCGCCGTGTCTAACAATGGAGTAACCATTTATTCTATTGGTAAGGAAGACATAAAGGATGCAAATCTGTCTGCCTCTTTGAACCACAGATTTTCCAATCAACTCAAAACCAGTATCAGGGCCTATGCGACTACCTATGATGCCATACAAAATTTATTAACGATTAATGGTTTGCCTTATAGAGATGTATTGAATCATAATTTCAAAAGGATCGAAAACCAAACAGATTGGGACTTACATAAAAATCTTCAAGCTGTTTTTGGTGTTGGTGCAGTTTGGGAAGGTGTAAAAAGTAGCAGGTATGACAGTGAAAAAGTTAGAAAGCAGAACGATATTCAATATGCTTTTACACAATGGGAATGGAAGCCGATCAATAAATTCACTTTCATCGGTGGACTTAGATTTGACCGTAATTCTCAATTTGCTTCTGCACTGAGTCCAAAGGTTTCCATGTTGTATAAGTTGAATGCTAAGCATCAATTTAAATTGAGTATCGGACAAGGATTTAAAGCGCCCGATTTCAGGCAGTTGTTTTTAGATTTCACCAACGCGGCTGCAGGTAGTTATAGTGTGTTTGGTTCGGCACAAGCGCAACAAGTTATTGCCAGATTAGATGCACTGGGACAGATTGGTAACCTATTTCCAAGTTATTATCAATTGAAGGCATTGAAGCCAGAATATTCTAATGGAGTACATTTTACTTGGGATTGGAAAGTCAATGCAAAAACGAATCTGTCCACTCAGTATTTTAGAAACGACATCAAAAACTTAATTGAATCTCAGCAGGTGGGCACTTATATCTCTGGGGCTCAAATATACAGTTACTTAAATATTGGTCGTGCATTTACGACTGGATTTGAAGTAGAAGGTCAACATCAACTGAATGAAAAATGGACTCTGAGTGGTGGGTATCAATATTTAGTCACTGGCGACAAAGACCAAATTGCTGAAATTAAAGCCGGCACGGTGTATACTAAAAATAGCCAGGGCTATAGTAGGTTGATGCAATTGAATGAATACGTTGGCTTACCCAATACAAGTAAACATAAAGTACAATTCAAAGTAAATTATAATTCCCCTAAGGGTTATTACTTAAATGCAAGAGCCATTTATAGAAGCAGGTGGGCAGTTAATAATAACAATGGTAACGAGGTTTTTGACAATGGGGATGTCTTTGCTAGCGGCTATTTGGTATTTAATACAGCTGCAGGCAAAGCATTTAAAAATGGTTTGAGCGTACAAGCCGGCATCGACAATGTCTCTAATTACATAGATGCGGCTAATTTGCCTAACCTGCCAGGTAGAACGATGTTCTTGAGTTTAAAATATCAAATTCAACATTTAAAAAAATAAAATAATAATCATAAAACAAATCAACATGAAAAAGATGGTATCAAAAATTGCAATGGTTTTAGGTGTGAGTGTAACGATGTTAGCTTGTTCAAAAGACGAGGAAGTAATTGTGGTTCCTGTAACTGCCATTACAGTAAAAGACTTGGCAGCAGACACGGTAACAGGTATAGGTGCAGATGGCAGACCTCAGAGTGCGAACTCAGTTACTTATTATAGTTTAGTGGATAATAAAGTAATTGCTGCTGCTGACGCAGCCACTACAAAATGGGATGTTGCTTTTACTTCAACAAAAATTTTAGTAAACTCTGGAACAAGTGGTCCAGGTTTGGGCGGCGGTTTTGTGTTTAAAGGATTGTTCGATGAACTAAAAACAATTCCGAATGATTCAACTTTTGCAACCGACAATGCGAATGCATCTTCATTTGCAATCCCTTGGGGTAGTGGTAAAGGTTGGTACACTTATGATGGTTTAACAACCCTAGTGAATCCAATTGCAGGTCGTGTATTGGTGATTAGAACTGCTGCAGGAAAATATGCAAAAATTGAAATCATCAATTATTATAAAGGCGGCACGACCTTACCGGCTACTGCAAGTGATTCAGATAAATTAACAAAACAACGTTATTATACATTTAGATATGCTTATCAGCCAAATGGCACAAAGACATTCTAATAAATTATACTTTAGCTTTAAAGCTCCAAGTGATAAAAAACTCCGCAACGGTTTCGTTCGCGGAGTTTTTTCCTTTAGAAACACATACCAATGTTTTTCCTTCTCCGCTTGCTATAGACTCGTTGATGGCTGCCTGAATGGCTGCGCCATCTTCACAAGTAAATAAAATAGTTCCAGTTGCTTTTTTGATGAAATTTACTTCCATCTTTACCACCAGCATACTTATTTTAGGATTGCGTTGGTAGACTTGACCAAAGGCCAACATGCCAGAGCACATTTCGGCTGCCATAGCTTCCACGGCAAAATAGACAGACTTAAACGGGTTTTTACTAAACCAGCTGTATTTAATTTTTACAGTGCAACTGTTTGCGTCAAAATGTTGGATGCGGAGTCCGGCAAAAAAAGCAGCCGGCAATTTTTGAAATAAAAAAAATCTAAAAGAGATAGGGTTGCTAATTAGCCTACTAAATAGATTAAAATTAGGGTTCATGTTCATTGATTTGTCCTTAAATATAATAGATAAACCTTAATTTAGTAAACTTAAACGAAGCTTTATGAATCAAGGATTGCAAACCTATGACTACATTGTATTTGTGTTGTATTTTATTTTAATCTCCTCCTATGGAGTGTGGATCTATCGAAAAAAGAATGCGGCTACCACCAATACAAAAGATTTCTTCTTGGCAGAAGGGCAGTTAACCTGGTGGGCAATTGGAGCTAGTTTAATTGCTTCCAATATTTCTGCGGAACAGTTTATTGGCATGAGTGGAAATGGTTTCAGACTAGGACTAGCAATATCAGTTTATGAATGGTTGGCAGCTGTATCCTTAGTGGTAGTGGCCATATTTTTTATGCCAGTTTATTTAAAGAACCGTATTTACACGATGCCTCAGTTTTTGAAAACGAGGTACAATGAAACGGTAGCTATGATCATGGCAATTTTCTGGTTGTTCTTATACATATTTGTCAATCTAACTTCTATACTCTATTTAGGCGCTATTGCAATTAATAATTTAACAGGGGGTGCGCATTTTCACCTTATTATGATTGGCTTAGCGGTCTTTGCTTTATTTATCACTTTAGGAGGCATGAAAGTGATTGGTTATACGGATGTATTTCAGGTGTTGATTTTAACTGTAGGCGGTTTGATCACTTCTTATATTGCCTTAACTGTGGTGAGTGAACAATTTGGTATGGGCAAGAGTATGATAGCTGGATTCAATCATTTAATGCAAGCAGCACCAGATCATTTTAATATGATATTTGATAAGCCAGGTCCTGGCGCTACACAAAAAGAAATTGAAGATTATTCTAGCTTACCAGGTATGGCTATGATGGTAGCAGGTATTTGGATCGCGCATTTAAATTATTGGGGTTGCAATCAATATATTACACAAAGAGCTTTGGGGGCAGATTTAAAAACTGCAAGAACGGGTATTTTATTTGCTGCGTTTTTAAAATTAATGATGCCTATATTAGTAGTGATACCAGGTATTGCAGCTTATGTATTATATCAAAATGGAGGTCTCCAAACAGAGATGATGACCAATGGTGTTCTAAATCAAGATAACGCCTATTCTGCAGTGGTAGGATTTTTGCCAGTAGGACTGAAAGGCTTATCTATGGCAGCTTTAACTGCAGCCATTGTCGCTTCTTTAGCGGGTAAAGCAAATAGCATTTCAACCATCTATTCTTTAGATATATATAAAAAGTACATCAATAAAGAGGCAAGTGATTCAAAGATTGTCACTACCGGAAGAGTAATCATTATCCTTTCTTTAATAATCGCTATTGTAATTAACTGGAAAGACACACTAGGGATTGGAGGCAAAGGTGGTTTTGAATTTATTCAAAAATATACTGGTTATATTTCTCCTGCGATCTTCCCTGTATTTTTATTAGGCTTCTTTTGGAAAAGAGCTACTTCTAAAGCGGCTATCACCGGTATTTTTGTAGGCGTGATCTTGTCTATTGTATTTGATAAATTTTTACCAGGATGGATGGGCAATGAAACCTTATTGTATACGGCTTATCCTACTGCATCGGGTAGTTTTGAGATTCCTTATTTAATACAAATGGGCTGGGTATTTTGTTTTACCACTTTAGCGATCATCCTTATTAGTTTATTGGATGTGAAAGGTCAAAAGCACGAAAATGACATCACAGAAGATAAAGGCCAGTTTAAATTATCGAATGCGCATTTGGCAATGGTAATGCTGGTATTAGGCGTTGTGATAGCACTCTATATTAAATTCTGGTAGATGCTTTTAAAATAGTTGCAAACTAAGATGTCCAATGGTTGTAAAAAGGGCACAGCGAATAAGTACGCCCAAACAACACCAAAAAACCATTTTATTGGTGGGTACATTAAAACCTACACCTAAACCTATACTTATGGGCGCACCAACCGTCATCGTGCCCAATAAGCCAAGTCCAATGACGCCATATTTCTCCCAAATTTTTAAAATAAATCCAGTTTCAGGCTTTGTCGCTTTTGGCTTTCTAAACTTTTTGATCCATTTTTTGATAATGTCTCCCAGGTAGGCTGCTACAAAAACACCCGTCAAACCACCTACTGCACTCGCTATAAAAATGACGAGGGGCGATAAGTTAAAAGCAAATCCAGCAGGTATCGCAGCATAGATTTCAAAAGTGGCTAGTCCTGCAACAGTTAGTATTTTATACAGCATGAATTTGTTTTGAAGCGTAAAGCTAAGGATTTAAAATAGCTAAATGGGTTATCTTTTGTGAATTAAATTCTTAACTTTAAGTAACCACAAATAACATGTATGGAACGTAGACAACTCTTAAAACAATCTGCTTTTGCAATTGCTGCTTTTTCATTTTCTCGTGACTTATTTGCTAAGGAAACAACAGCTTTTTCGAAGACGAGTGGACTAAATGCTATTTTATTGCAAAACAATATGATTCGTTTGGGTTCGAATGAAAACCCGCATGGCCCTTCCACTTTAGCAAAACAAGCTATGATGGATGCGGTTAGTATTTCCAATCGTTATCAGTGGGATATGAATGCAAGTTTAAAAACAGAAATTGGTAAAATGACAGGGCATACGAAGGATCATGTGGCATTAGGCGCTGGTTCATCAGAATTACTGGGAGTTGTTTCATTATGGGCTGCCTATCAAAAAGGGAATGTGGTGGCTTCGGAGCCCACTTTTAAATTATGGATGCCAGCAGCAAGAAGAATGGGTTTGCCTACAAAGTTGGTACCGTTAACTGCCACAAAACATAATGATTTAAATGGTATGCTGCAAGCAATGGATGAGCAAACCAAGATGGTGTATTTATGCAATCCAAATAATCCAACTGGCACTGTGAGTCCAACCAGTGAATTAGAAAACTTTATTAAAAAAGTAGCCAGTAATACAATTCTTTTAGTAGACGAAGCTTATACCGATTATTATGACACGCCTTCTATGGCTCATTTAATTGACAAGTATCCTAATCTTGTTATAGCAAAAACCTTTTCAAAAACTTTTGGAATGGCAGGAGCCAGGGTAGGCTATGTATTAGCACATCCTAGTACTATTAAACAATTGAATGAATTTCAGGCTTGGGCAAATGCGGGTCCATCTGCTGTATCGATGCAAGGTGCTTTAGCAGCGATCAAAGACAAGGCTTTTGTTGCTTATTGCAAATCCGAAAACATCAAAGCAAAAGATATATTGTATAAAGGATTTGACGAGTTAGGTATTAAACACATCAAATCCTTTACCAGCTTTGTCTATTTTGATACAGCGACGTATAAAAAAGATATTCCTGCTTTATTATTAGCTAATAATATTATGGGCGCTAGACCATTTGAACAAAACAGCAGCTGGCTAAGAATAAGTATTGGCACAGTCGCTGAAATGGAAAAAGTGGTAGCAGTATTAAAAGCGGGTGTTTAAAACGTATTAGGCTTT
This sequence comes from Bacteroidota bacterium, assembly GCA_041176305.1. Lineage (GTDB taxonomy): Bacteria > Bacteroidota > Bacteroidia > Chitinophagales > Chitinophagaceae > Sediminibacterium. The sequence goes on from JBEDDG010000004.1 coordinate 82,198, forward strand.
TTTAGGAGGCAAAGCAAAAGCGGTTGCTTGATGTTCAAATTGGCCATTGTGTGCACCATCGCAAAATGGTTTGTTCTTACTTAAGCCACATCTGCAAAGACCTAAAACATTTCTTCCGCCTAAATCATAGGTATTGCCTTCTCTATCAACGATTGTAAACTCACCTTCTATTTTTAAAGAACCATTGTTGTTGACTGTAATTTTAGTTGACATTTTATTTCATTTAAATTGAACTGTAAAGGTATTGATAAATTAATACAAATCTATCCTAGTTGCTTGTGATGGGTAATGTATTTTCAAGCCCATTTGATTGGCTGCTTGTATTTGTGCTTGAATATTTTTTTCACAATCTGAACAAGGTTTTAAATGTGTAATATAGATGGGTGTTTGATGCAAATTGCCACTCGTTAAATTATTCAGCTTTCCTAGTTCATGCATTAACAATGACGGGTTTAAATGCCCGAATAAAGATTTTGAAGGAACACTATTGTCAAAAGACACTTCTATAAAGATGGCTTTGAGTTGACCTTTACTAATCAACGGTGCAACCGTTTTCCATAATGCTAGCAATTGTGTACTTTGCTCAACACTATCTGCGCCCGTATCCCCTAAATAAAGTAAATAACTGGATTGATTGCGCACTAAAAACGCAGTACTCTCGTAGGGATTCACATGGCTTAGTACAAATGGGGTAACAAACAAACCGGTACTATCAATGGCTATTTCTTGTTTTGCTACTAAAGGGGCATAAGTATATTTTTTTAAAATTGGCGCTTCTCCTTCATTTCCGAAATTAGCCCAAGCAGACCAAGTGAAATAATTTTTTTTAAACACTTCTAACACCGAAGGTAAACCATATAATTTTTTAGATATGTCATTGGGGGAGTTCATAATCAAGCCAGCAGTATGATCTAAGTGTGCATGAGAAATAAAATAGCTGTTGATATGCTTTTGTTGTACGAGGTTTGGATTGGGCGCATTGAATAGTTTTTTATCCATTGCCAACGCAATTCCTTTGTAAATGGTGCCCGCATCCAAGCAGATATACTGTTCGCTTCCGCTTGCGGCAACTAAATAAGCAGAAAGATTAGACTCGTCTAATCCGCCTTTTACACCCAATGGAATCACTTTAAATCCTTGCGTTGGATTAGCGCTATTATTTGATTGCGCGTTCACATTGGCAAAAGTCAATAAAACAAGAAAAAACAAAGCAACAATTTTTTTCATAATCATTTATCTATTGTTAAGAGCATATCATAATTACCACCTTCATAATCGAAGTGCCCCATTAATTTAAAGTCATTTTTCAGGTAAAACCGAACGGCAGGAATATTTGTACACTTTACACCGCCCCATAATAAAATATATTTATATCCTTTTACTTTCAATTCAGCAATACTTTGTACTAGTAATTGACGCCCAATGCCAGTATGCTGTGCTGCATCTGCTACAGAGGGCGCAAAACAGGCATATTGCTTAAATTCATTTTGAATCGATTGTCCATAATTGCTCCATCTTAGTATATCGTAGTCAAAAATCCATAATTGCGTTATCGCATATCCAATCACTTTATTTGTAGCACTGTCTTTTGCAATAAATGTAATGTACTCTTTGCTTTCTAGAATTTGTTCTTCAAGGTAAGCTGTCGTAAAAGGATGGGGTGCAAAATTTTGCTTAGTAGCCTCACTTAATTGATTGTAATAATTTACAATAGCCTCGGCGTCAGATTTTTTTGCTATGCTAATTAATGCTTTCAGGCTCAATTTTAGGTTTTGATAAAAGTACCAAATTTTGTAAATTTGAACATGAATAATTTGTTACGTAAAATCATCCTTCGTGTGGGCCTTTTGAGTAACAAGGAAGCTGCCGGAATGTCTACTTATTCATATGCAAAAGCTTATTTTGACTTTTTGATCCTTACAAAAAGTACGATTAAAGACATTATACTCATTACGATTGGAATTTTTTCCGCAAGTTTTGGTTTTAAAGGTTTTTTAATGTCCAATCATTTTATTGATGGTGGAGCAACTGGCATTTCTTTATTGATCTCTAATCTTACAGCTATACCGTTGTATCTATTATTGATTGTAATTAATATTCCGTTTGTAGTATTAGGCTATCATATTATTGGAAGGCAATTTGCCATTCGAACCGCATTGGCAATTACAGGCTTGGCCTTATGTGTTGCCTATGTTGAATTCCCCATAGTGACTAATAATGATATTTTGGTAGCCATATTTGGCGGCACTTTCTTGGGTGCAGGCATTGGTTTTTCAATCAGAGGAGGAGCGGTCATTGACGGCACAGAAATTTTAGCAATCTATTTAAGTAAAAAACTGGGATCTACCATTGGTGACATCATTATTGTAATTAATGTATTGATCTTTTCTGCTGCGATGTATTTTTTATCTGTAGAAATTGCCCTGTTTTCGATGGTCACCTACTTGGCTGCTTCAAAAACGCTTGATTTTATCATTGAGGGGATTGATGAATACATGGGTGTAACCATTGTATCGACCCATTTTACAGAAATAAAAGAAATGGTCATTAATAAAATGGGAAGAGGCATTACTGTTTATAAGGGCGAAAGGGGATTTGGAACCAGAGGTGAAATGGGCGAGGTCAATATATTATATACCGTGGTTACTCGATTAGAGATGAATAAACTTAAAACTGAGATAGAACTAATTGATTCAAATGCATTCGTAGTGATGCATAGCGTAAAAGATACAAAGGGGGGAATGATTAAAAAGAAACCATTAAAGCACTAGTCTTGTTTTACAGCAGGATTTAAGGAAACATTATATAGAAGATTGTTCCTATTGGGTAATAAGGAACACATTCGAATGGTCCTATTTGTCTTTTAAAATACCTAAATGATATTTTTGGTTTTCACCAAAATAACCACCATGAAGAAAGTGTACATATGCTTAATAGCATTATTTACCATGACAGTTACAGCTGTATCTGCGCAAAAATTAGATGCTGCTACTAAAAACATGAAAGAATACAATCGTGTTTGGGATGTAGTGATCAATGAAGGTAGAATCAACATTTTAGATACAGCTTATGCTGAGAACGCTATGTTGCATACTAGCCCTGCTACGATGGGTAAGGCAAACTGCATTGCTTACTATGCAAACTACATTAGTGGTTTCTCTAACCGTCAGTTTACTGTGAAAGAATCGATTGCACAGGGGAATAAAGTCGTAAAGTATTGGAATTTCAAAGGAAAGCATACCGGTAATTTCTTTGGTATACCAGCAACTAATAAAGAGGTAGATGTAATTGGTTGTACCATTGCTACTATTGTGAATGGTAAAATCACAGAAGAACAAGATTTTATGGACAATCTTGAATTCTTTAGACAATTAGGTTTGATGGCTCGTTAAGCTTCTTTAGCAGCTATAGATTTTATAAAAGCGGAAGGGGTAACGCCCTTTCGCTCTTTAAAAGCGTCAATAAATTTAGACCTAGAAGCAAATCCTGCATTTGACGCAATCGCTTCGATAGTGATATTCTTAGATTCCCCAGCCTCTATCATTTTGCATACATAATCTATTCTTAAGTGTTTTCTCCACTCACTAAAAGTTAAGTTCAATTCTTTATTAAAATAGACGGATAAAGTTCTTTCTGGAATTTTTAAGTCAAAAGACATTTGTGATAAAGAAAATTCCTTTTGTATGTAGGGCTGATTTTTCAGGTATTCAATAATATTTTCTTCAAAATCGTTTTTATCAGCTAATTCTTTGACTTTCTTAGGCATACTTTGTTTAAGCTCGTCAATGATATTATCTTTTCCCTCTTCAATGGTATAAGACACATTGC
>JBEDDG010000005.1:0-64252 GCA_041176305.1 Bacteroidota bacterium
GTGTTACGATGCGCTATGACTTGCCTACTAGTAAGTTACCATTGACAGATTGGATATTAGCAAGTTATAATTTGTCAACCAATTACAATTGGGTGGGAGCAAGTAGATTGGCTACTTCCTTGGGAAATACGATTGAGAATACACTTTCTCATCAGGTGAATGCCCAGTTTAATTTTATGAGTTTTTACAGCAAATCAAAATTCATACGTTCTGCGTTGTCCAATGAAAAACCTACACCAAATCAAAACAATCCATTATCGAGTAAGTTAATTATTACCAAGGAAGATGCGCTTAAAGGATTGACGGGAAAGGCTAGAGATTCTGCTTTTAAGCAATGGAAGGAAGCCAGAAAGCAGGAGCGTATTGCGATGCGTGTTCTTAAAGCAAATGAAATATTAGATATTCCTCGTCCAGTAAAATCATTGGTAAGTTTATTAACGATGGTTCAAAATGCTTCTTTGGATTATGCAGAAAACTTTAATAGTCGTTTACCTGGTTTCATGTCTGGGGTTCAATTTATTGACAAAGACTTTAATGGTTTTGCGCCTGGTTTTGATTATGCAATGGGGAAACAGCCGGATAGTAATTGGTTGAACCAACAGGAGGCAAAAGGATTATTTACAACAGATAGAAATTTCAATTTACTATTCCGTCAAGGGTTTGATCAAAAATTAAGTGCGCGTGTGATGATTGAGCCCATCAAAACATTTATTATAGATTTAAAATTAGATAAAACTTTCACCAAAGAATATTCTGAATTCTTTAAAGACACGACTGAATTAGGTAACGGATATAGATCACATAATAACCCATTGTCTGCTGGCGGCTTCAATATTAGTTATGTGGCCTTAAAGACTTTCTTTGACAAGCATGATCCAAATACGATTTCTAAACAGTTTAACGATTTCCAACAATATCGAGTAACTATTTCTAATAGAGTGGCTGCATTAAATCCATATTGGAATCAACAAAAAGATCCAGAAGGGTATGCTATAGGATATGGTAAGTATGCTCAGGATGTTTTGATTCCATCTTTTATCGCTGCCTACACAGGAAAAGATCCAGGGAAAGTGAATTTATTGAATCAAACCAATTCAAGCATACGATCTAATCCTTTTTCTGGTATGTTCCCTATGCCCAATTGGAATTTTTTATTCAATGGTTTAACGAAGCTTCCTGGCGTATCTAACTTATTCTCCAATATATCCTTAACGCATGGCTACAATGGTAGTTTATCGATGAATAGTTTCAATAGTTCTTTATTATATGCAGATCGTTCTCGTTTTGGAGCGCCTTCTTTCTTAGATCCAGTCAGCGGCAACTATGTGCCTTATTTCTTGATCCCTAATATTACCATTAGCGAAAGGATGGAGCCATTGATTGGATTAAATTTGACGACTGTAACTCAATGGTCTGTAAGATTTGAATATAAAAAGAGTCGTATTCTCGCCTTAAGTTTGGTTGATTATCAATTGAGCGAAAATAATAGTACAGAGTGGGTGGTGGGCACTAGCTTCCGCAAAAGAGGTTTGAAATTACCTTTTAATATCCCAGGTTTGAATAATAACAAATTAGCGAATGACCTAACATTTAGATTAGATGTGGCTATGCGGGATGCTTACAATAGTAATAGTAGACTGGATCAAACCAATGCTTATGGTACTGGAGGGCAAAAAGAAATTACCTTACAGCCTTCTATCGACTATGTATTAAATAGTAAGATCAATTTGAAATTCTTCTTTGATCAAAGAAAGGCCACGCCTTATATCTCCTCTTCTCCACCTATTACCAATACAAGGGCAGGGGTGAATGTGAGAATTGCGCTCTAAACCATTTCACAAAATCTAAATCTACGATTTTATCTCATTGAACTATTTTACAAAATCTACGATTTTGCGAATGCCCATTTGATCATTTCCTTCCAGGTGACTTTTTTACCATACATTAAAATACCAGTTCTATAAATTTTAGCACTTAACCAGGTGGTGAATAAGAAGCCACCTATCAAAGTACCCATGCTCAATGCCAATTCCCAATAAGGTACAGTGGTTGGAACCCCATAAGAGATTCTTGCCATCATCACCATTGGCGAACTGAATGGAATGACGCTAGCCCAAAATGCCATGGGCGTATTCGGATTTTGTATGACTACATTGGTAATGATATAGGAAAATATAATAGGCATTGTTACTGGGAACATTAAGCTCTGTGCATCTTGTGGATCTTCATTCACCACACTACCAATGGCAGCAAATAAAGAAGCATAGAATAAGAAACCACCCAAGAAATAAAATAAGAAACAACCAATAACCAATGGCCAATTGGTTGTTGCAAGCGTATGTTGAATCGCATAGACATTCTTAGCAGATTCACTTGCTTGTGCAAGACCTGCTGCACCCATTTGACCATTTGCTTGTTGCATTTGTTGTACTTGTGTTTGAATGTCGTTTGGTAATAAGCCCATACCGACACCGGTTAAAGTAATCACTACAATAATCCACATTAAAAATTGGGTTAACCCTACGGCGCCTATGCCAATGATTTTACCTAACATCAATTCAAAAGGCTTCACGCTGCTTACAATAACCTCTGCAATTCTATTTGTTTTTTCTTCCATCACCCCGCGTAGCACCATGGTGCCATAAATAAACATGGTGATATAAATTAATAAACCACTTGCATAACCAATGCCCATCGCCAAAGCGGCATTACTTTCCTTGCTCTTTTTGCCTTCATCTTCATAAGCTTTTAGCGCTGCAATTTGTGCAGAAGCATGAATAGAGTCCAATACAGTTTGTTGAATGCCAGCTTTTTCTAACATTTGGTCCTCAATTGCTGCATTGATTTTACTACTGATTTTTTCTTGAAGCGTAAAGCCCATCGATTTCTTAGACCTTAAGATATAGTCTGCTTTTTTATCTTCTTCAAATAAGGGCATCAATAAAATATCAGAGTAGCCTTTTTCTTTATAGTTACTTGTATCTACATCGCTAGGGAATTCAAATTTTAATTGTTTGCTATCTTTTAATTTATTCTTAAAAAAACCATTGGGGTCAACGACTGCAATCTTGCGCACCTCGGTGCCTTTAAATGAAAAATAAGCCGATCCAACAATCAAGCCCACCATTAATAAGGGCACTAAAAAAGTAACAATTAAAAAACGTTTATTTTTTACCCTGCTGGTATATTCTCTTTGTATGATGATCCAAATTTTATGCATAAAATATTTTTATAAAATGTAAAGGTCTATGTTGATTCATTAAATGTTTTGAAAAGCCCTAGCTTTAGCATGGGTATCTTCTACCAATTGAATAAATATATCATTCAAACTTGGTAATACTTCGTTGTAGCTGATGATGGGTATTTGTTGTTCAATCAAGTGTTTTAATACATCATTTGATGCAACGGATGGACTAAGTTTGATCAATACCTTTTGTGCATTTTTCTCCTCTTTTTCTAGGGTCGTAAATAAGGCATTGTCCTTCACTAATTCAGGAGCTGAGGTTTCGATGGCAAAAATATGTTCTTTGTATTGTTGTTTAATAGCTGACACAGTGCCATCTAATATCTTTTTACCTAAATTGACTAGTACAATGTGGTCGCAAATTTCCTCAACCTGTTCCATTCTATGGGTGCTAAAAATAATGGTAGCTCCTTTTTTTGCCAATGCATAAATTTCATCTTTAATCAAATTTGCATTTAAGGGGTCAAGTCCACTAAATGGTTCATCTAAAATGATCAGCTTTGGCTCATGTAAAACTGTAATGACAAATTGTAATTTCTGACTCATCCCTTTACTCAAGTCTTCTACTTTTTTATTCCACCAGCTTTGCATTTCAAATTTCTCGAACCAATATTTAATTCGCTCCATGGCATCCGCTTTACTCAAGCCTCTTAACTGAGCAAGGTATAAAGCTTGTTCACCAATCTTCATTTTTTTATACAAGCCTCGCTCTTCTGGCATATAGCCAATTTCGCGTATGTCTAATAAGGGATCAAAATGTTTACCATCTAATTGAATGGTACCACTATCGGGATAAAAAATACCAGTGATCATCCTAAGTAAGGTAGTTTTTCCGGCGCCATTGGGTCCAAGTAATCCAAAAATGCTGCCTTTTTGTATATCAAAACTGATATCATCTACAGCTTTTTGAGTCGCATAATGTTTTACTAAATGGGATAAACTTAATAGGGGCTCCATGTATTATAATTTGACCTAAAAGTACAGTGAATTCACAAAATTTAACTGGAGATTTTTTATAAGTGGAAAAAGGGCCTGTATGAGCGCCTATATGCTCGGAATATTGGATTATCTTCGTGCAAATATTTATACTATGTGCTCTAAGAAATCCTTGTTTCAAGTTATGTTATTGGTTGCTTTAGTAGGCCTTTCAAGTTGGGGCTTTTTAGTACACCGTACCATTCATCAAATTGCTATCTACAATCTACCAGAACCGATGCGAAGTTTTTTCTATGCAGACATGGATAATTTAGTGTTTAATGCACCTCGTCCAGATATCAGAAGAAACAAGGATAAGACTGAAGATACCAAGCACTTTGTAGACTTAGAAGCATTTGGTCCTAATGCTGCCAATGAAATGCCAACCAACTGGGAGGCTGCTGTAAAAAAGTATGGCAAAGACAGTTTGATCAAATGGGGTTGGGGGCCTTACAATGCCATCATGCAGTTGGATCATTTGACTGCTGCATTTAAATCAAAGAATAAAGACAGCATTTTATTTTATGCCGCGGATCTTGGACACTATGTGGCCGATTTGCATGTGCCTTTGCATACTACTATGAATTATGATGGACAATTGACAGGACAAAAAGGGTTGCACCATATGTGGGAGACCTTCATTCCTGAAATTAATTTGGACCAATTTATGTTGTACAATACCCATCAAGCAAAATATATTAAAAATCCTGGTGAAGCACTTTGGGCAGATGTACGTAAAGCACATTTATTAGTGCCTCAAATGTTGGCTATAGAAACAGAAGTAACAAAACAATTTACGCCAGAAACAAAATACCGCAATCAAATGCGTTATGGTAAAGAAGTAAAAGCGTACACTAAACCATTTGCGGAGGCGTATGCCAAAGCATTGGGTAATACAGTGAATGTTCAATTGATAGCCTCTGCCAATATGATTGCAGACTTTTGGTATACCGCTTGGGTGAATGCAGGCAAGCCTGAATTGACTTTGACAAGAGACTTGAGTGGCAACCTAGCTAAAGAGTTGGCTTCGTTTAAGCAAAATAAATTAATCCAAGATGGCTTGTTGATTAGTAAAAAAGATAAACCAGAAGATTAAAATCATACACAAATAAATAACGGGTCAATAAATTGACCCGTTATTTATTTTAATTGCGCCGCAATGCTTTGTGCTAGTTTCTGGCCATCCATTGCGGCGCTTACGATTCCGCCCGCATAGCCAGCACCCTCGCCACATGGATATAAATTTTTTATTTGAGGATGTTGGAAGGTGTCCGCATCTCTTGGAATACGCACAGGCGAGGACGTTCTACTTTCTGTAGCCACTACAATAGCATCATTGGTATAATAACCTTTCATCTTTTTGCCAAATGCTTTAAATCCGTCTTGTAAAGTGGCGTGAACAAATGTTGGTAGCACATCCATTAAGTCAGCTGCATGTAATCCAGGCAGGTAACTAGCATCTGGTAAATCCTGAGAGATTTTATTTGTACAAAAATCAACTAATCTTGATGCAGGTGCTACTTGTAATCCGCCCCCCGCTATAAATGCTTGCTGCTCTACGTATTGTTGAAATTCCAACAATAACAATGGATGGTTTAAGTCCACCTCTTTCTGAGTAGCCTTTTTTAAAAATTGTGCTGCTGTAGCAAGATCTATTTGTACTACCATGCCACTATTGGCGTATGGATTATTTCTTTTACTTGGACTCCATCCATTGACAACAATTTCATCTGGTGCAGTCGCCGCAGGTGCAATGATACCGCCGGGGCACATGCAAAAACTAAACACACCTCGCTCGTTCACTTGCTCCACTAAACTATATGCAGCAGGGGGTAGGTTAGGATCGCGTGTTAAACAATGGTATTGAATTTGATCAATGACTTGTTGTGGATGCTCCACACGAACGCCTAAGGCAAATGGTTTGGATTCAATTAAAACCTCCTTCTTATAAAATAATTCAAAAATATCTCGAGCAGAATGTCCAGTGGCGAGTAGGAGTGCTTCTACCTTAAAACTATCTCCATCTGCGCAATGAATCCTGTTGATTTTTCCTTTGTCTACTTCGAAGTCCACCATCTTTTTTTCAAAAAGGACTTGTCCTCCTGCAGCTTCAATTTGAAGGCGCATGGCAGTGATGATTTGTGGCAATTTATTGGTACCAATATGTGGATGGGCTTGATAAAGCACTGTTTCGTCTGCGCCAAATTGGTAGAATAAGCGCAGTATTTTGTCAATACTGCCTCTTTTGTTACTTCTGGTGTATAATTTACCATCACTATACGTGCCGGCACCTCCTTCTCCAAAGCAATAATTACTCTCCGGGTCAACAATACCTTCTTTGTTCAATTTAGCAAGGTCTCTACGTCTACTGCGCACATCTTTGCCCCTTTCTAATACAATAGGTCTGAGGCCTAATTGAATGCATTCTAAGGCTGCAAATAAGCCAGCGGGACCAGCGCCAATAATATGCACTTCTTTGGCATTTTTGGATAGGGTTGTGAATAGATAAGGCTCAATCAATCTATCAGATACGGGCTCTTCTATAAAGACTTGTAAAGTGAGGTTAATCCATACTTGTTGACGACTTCTTGCGTCGATGGATTGTTTCAAAATATGGTAGCCATTGACCTGGCTACTTGTACAGCCAAGTTGCTGGGTGAGGGCTGTTAATAAAACCGACGCATTGGCTGCGTCGGTTGGAGTCATTCTGAGTTGTATAGTTTGTTGCATGGGGTTAGGTTTTTATCCTAAAAAATGCGTCTCGTTGCTTCTTATTGGACTAGAAAGGTAAGTCGTCGCTTGTATCTCCTGGATCACCAGCTGGCATATCAAAATAAGCGCCAGCATCAGAAGGGGCAGTATCGCCACCTAGAGCAACAGCTTCCATTCTCCATGCGTCTAAATTGGTGATATAGTTGTCTTTGCCGTCTTTATTCCACTTAGAACCCTTGATATTAAAGAGTACTTTCACGGTATCGCCAATATTGAATCGATCTGGCATGGTAGTTCTATCTTGAACACATTGAAATTTTACGTAATTCGTTATGGTTTTACCATTGATGTCTTCTGACTTTTCAACCACAAATTCTCTTGTTTTAAAAGTCTCTTTTCTCTGGATTGTCTCGTATTTGGCAATTAATTTACCGATTAATTCGTAGCTCATAGTTTAATTTATAGCTGTAAAGGTAGCATTTATTGGCCATAACTGTTTGGTGCTGAATCAAAACAAATGGGCATTCGTTTTTTTGCGCCTATTTGAGTCCAATTTCGAACATAAAATAAGTGGATAAACTAGGCTTTTTTAAGAAAAAGTCATTACCTTGAACGCCTGGCATAAGTGATCGAGTAGGCTAAGAAATAGTGTTTACGGTACATGTAAAAAAAACCAAAAAAAAAAGTTTTTTTTTCAACATAAAGTGACCATATTCGCATTCTGGTTTACATAGAACTTATTCCAGGGGAAAAGACAGATTTTTACTTATTCATTATATAAAGGTTTAGAAATACAAAATGGCTAAGAGTGCAGAACTAGTTTGGGCGAATTGTTTGAAGATCATCAAAGACATTGTTGAATGGCAACATTTCAAAACATGGTTTGAGCCGATTCAACCGGTTGAATTGAAAGACCAGGTCTTAATGATCCAGGTGCCAAGCCAATTCTTTTACGAATATATAGAGGAGCATTACGTGAATCTACTAGCAAAAACTTTAAAGCGTGAGCTAGGAAAGGAAGCTAGATTAGAATATCGTATCATGGTGGATAGTGGTGCCAATGGTTCTAAGAATAAAGGTTCAATGGATTTGCCAGCTAGTGGTATGAAGACCTACAATAACAATGAGATGAATTTCCCATTGGTTATTGACAATCCGGTAAAGAATCCATTTGTGATTCCAGGATTAAAGAAAATGCAGATTGACCCTCAGTTAAATCATAATTATACTTTTGATGCGTTTATTGAGGGGGATTGTAATAGGGTGGCGCGTCGTGCTGGTAAAACAGTAGCAGAAAAGCCAGGCGCAAATTCATTCAATCCATTGGTGATTTACGGTGGTGTTGGTTTAGGTAAAACGCATTTGGCTCAGGCAATCGGTAACGACGTAAAGCGTATTCATCCAAACAAAGTGGTTTTATATGTTAGTTCTGAGAAGTTCATTAATCAGTTCCAGGATCATAGCCGCAACAATGCGATCAATGACTTTATACATTTTTACCAATTAATAGATGTCTTAATCATTGATGATGTTCAGTTCTTCAACAGAGCAGAAAAATCTCAAGATGCATTTTTTGCCATCTTTAATCACTTACATCAAAGTGGTAAGCAATTGGTTTTAACTTCTGATAAAGCACCAAAGGATTTAGAAGGGTTACAAGAACGTTTATTAAGTAGGTTCAGATGGGGTTTGAGCGCAGACATTCAAGTGCCAGACTACGAAACAAGAATAGAGATATTAGAGAAAAAGATGAAGGCAGATGGTTTAGATATGCCAAAGGAAGTGGTGAAGTATGTGGCGTATAATATCAATACGAATGTAAGAGAATTAGAAGGGGCGTTGATTTCTTTATTAGCGCAGTCTTCTTTGAATAAGAAAGAAATTGATGTTGAATTAGCGAAGAAGGTATTACGCAACTTTGTGAAGACAAGCAGCAAGGAAATCACGATCGACGCCATTCAAAAAATGGTTTGTGAATTCTTTGAAGTGCCTTATGATAAATTGTTACAAAAAACACGTAAGCGTGAGATTGTACAAGCCCGTCAAATCACGATGTACCTTGCAAAGGCATTTACTAAGAACTCATTAAAAACCATTGGAGAGCACTTTGGTGGACGTGATCACACTACCGTGATTCACTCTTGCCAAACGGTGAAAGATTTAATGGATACTGACTCCATGTTTAGAGAGAATGTAATGGAGTTGACACAGAAAGTACAGTTGGCAGCTATGTAGTCCCTAGGGCTCGATCCTAGCTTCTGATTCATAGATAATTAAGATATTGGTCCGGAATGAACTTTATTTAGTTTATTCCGGACTTTTTTTAGGAATTTAACTTTGTAGTGCTTATTTTTGCACCCCTCGAAAGAGGTTTCGGAGGAGAGGTGGATGAGTGGCTGAAATCAGTAGTTTGCTAAACTGCCGTACGGGTTAAACTGTACCAAGGGTTCGAATCCCTTCCTCTCCGCTCTTAAGTTCTTATTTTGGATTTTATACCGGTTAACAATATTTACAATGCAAATTGTAATAGGAACGGGAAGTAGCGCAGGCCGGTAGCGCACTTGGTTTGGGACCAAGGGGTCGCAGGTTCGAATCCTGTCTTCCCGACACAGACCCTCATATGACGCTGATTATCAGTTAGTTGTGTGAGGGTTTTTTCTTTCCCTACCTCATACCATAACCAAAGACAACAGGATTAACTTAAAACTTTCTAATACCGATGACTCCAGCATTATCTGTTTTTACTGATTGTCTGGATTGGTAACTGGTACCTCCTCCAAAGAACGCCATCGTAAAATAATAGCCTGAATCTCTTTCAGAAGAACTATGATAATTTCCATCAGCAAGACCTAACTGAGTCCAGGCGGGTGCAATTTTATTCCATTCATAATAACTAGGGATATACCAATCACTGTAGCCATCATACAAAACATTGTACACATGCTTTGCTGCATTTAATGCTGTAGTCGTTAAGTTATATAAGAGAGAAGTATTGTTTTTACCTGTTCCAAAATTCATCGAGGTATTACTATATGCCCCGTTGTTTGAATAACTTACTTGTATGCCCATGGCATGATTCATAATGATAAAGCCATGCGTTTGACCAGTCACATAGCCCACATCTCCAACTTGAAAAATGTAAGCTATTTTCCCACCTAAATAGCTGACGCCAACAGCGATGGAGGAAGTATTAAAAATCACCTGTGCGCCGTAGCCTGTTCCAGCTGCATTGGTGGCATAAGCTCTTATATAATAAGTAGTACCCGCATTTAATCCTGTTAAGTTGATTGTATAATTACCTGTACCATTTCCATTGATGAGTTTATTGTCATTGATGGTTGGATTGGCGCTCAGGCTCCAACATATGCCTCTGCTTACAATAGTAGTGCCGCCGTCAGAAGTAATATTTCCTCCTGTTGTTGCAGTTGCTAAACTAATACTCGAAGCAGCTGTGGTACTTATTGTTGGAACAACACCCAATGTGGAGAAGCTTTGTTGTACCCCATATACTGTTCCATTTGAATTGGTGGCATAGGCTCTAACATAGTACAATGTACTTGCGCTTAATGTAATGAGGCTACTATTGAAATTACCAGTTCCTGTTCCATCATTTGTTTTTGTTGTTAATGCAATGGTAGGATTGACACTGGTGCTCCAAACAATACCTTTATCAGTAATACGCGCACCACCATCTGAGCTAATGACGACATCGGCAGATGCTGTTGAGGAGGTGATGGTACTTATATTAAGTGCTGTGAATACAATGCCTGGGACTAAAGCAGTTCCGCCAGTTAGGTCTGTCCATTCAGTGCCATTGAATACTTGTAATTGTCCTCTTGTTCCGCAGTCTGTACACCAAATTACAGTGCCTGTTGTAGTGGAGATAGGTAAGGCATTTTTTTCGGTATTCGTTTTGTTCGGAAAATTATTGGGTGTAATGGTGCTATTTGAAGCAGCAATAATTCTACCCTTTGCATCCACCGTAATAGAAGGGATGGTTAATGAAGATCCATATGTGCCAGAAGCCACTCCAGAGATAGAAAGTGTGGTTGCGTCTCCAACACTTGTAATATCTCCATTCAAACTAAGCGTGGGCAGATTTGTTAAGCTATTATAATCCCCATTAAATAATAAGGGTTGATTACTCAAAGAACTATAATTGCCATCAAATAAAATGGGTTTGTTGAGTAGGGAATCGTATTCTTTGCTAAAAAGGATGGGCTTATTTTTTAAGCTATCATATTCCTTATTAAATAGCGTGGGCAAATTAGTTAAGCTATGATAATCCCCGTTAAATAATAAAGGTTGATTACTCAAAGAACTATAATTGCCATCAAATAAAATGGGTTTGTTGAGTAGGGAATCGTATTCTTTGCTAAAAAGGATGGGCTTGTTTTTCAAACTATCATATTCCTTATTGAATAGCGTGGGCAAATTTGTTAAGCTATGATAATCCCCGTTAAATAATAAGGGTTGATTACTCAAAGAACTATAATTGCCATCGAATAAAATGGGTTTGTTGAGTAGGGAATCGTATTCTTTGTTAAAAAGGATGGGTTTATTAAGTAGCGCATCGTATTGTTTGTTAAACAAGACGGGTTTGTTTTTTAAACTATCGTAATCTAATTGAACTGAATAAGAGAAGGTGCTTTTATTTGCTAACGTATCTAATGTAAATGCCTTTTTATAGGGCGCTAACATGGTGGTAGTGTCCTTGTAAGAAAGTTTAGATCCTATTGCACTATCTAATACATGAATCACTTGAGCTTTCACATAATTACGTAACATTTGAGCGGTATCGGTTGCATTTAATTTTAATTGAAGTCCACTTGTTTGAGCAGCATAAAAAGCATAGGGAACAATCCCAAAACTAGTTGTGCCCATATTGATCCAATTATTTTGATAGGTCCAATTTTCTACTGGATTATTCGGCATCATAGCAATTTGAATGCCAAGAAAGAAGGGACCTTCTTCCCAGTTAAGCGCATGTAAGGATGGAATATTGCCTGTAGCTACATTGCCTTCTCCAATCAGGATGGAAAATACACCTCTTTCATCTGTTTTAGTAGTATGTACTTCTGTGAAAATCGTATTTCCTGTGATGGATTTAGCAATAATATTTGTTTGAACATAAATGGTTCTTTCATTGGCAGGTGTGCCCGCTTCATCTTTAGCAATAGCTTGAAAGGGGATACCCAAAGGGATATTTTGAGCATTGATAGTATGAATGCAACAAAAAAATAAACACAGTACAAATGAAATCGTTTTCAAAATAGGCTAGTCTTGTTTGATGACCTGCGTTACATCTAAAGTACTTGCAGACAGTACTTGTACAAAATAGTTACCAATGGGCAGCTGACCAGTATGGATGATGACACCTCCAGAGAAGTCAATACCTGACTGTGTTTTTTCTAAAACAATCCTTCCAATTAAGTCATACAATCGAATGATAAATATAGTATTAGGAGCGGTTTGCTTTTTTAATTGAATACGTAAGTAGTTGTTCATTGGCTGAGGAGATACCTTTAAACCATATTGATTGAAAGCAATTGGTACAATACATCCTGACTGAAATGCTGTATTGGTAGCAATTGGATGATAGATAGATAATCCATTGGCCACAAATAAACAATTGGCATTCCCGGCGAATTGAAAAGAAAGACTACTACTAACCAAATTGCGCGTGCTTACAATACTATTGATTTGAAAGGTCATAGATTGGCTTTTACAAATAGTTGTATAGCTTGTCAACAAGCATAATATGTAGATGGTTGAATAACGCACTAGTGTGTTGTACTAAATATTTTTTGGATGAATATACTGTTTTGAGTATAGGAAAAAATTACAGTAGTGTATCCGATTTTGTCAATTTGGTAAGTATAATTGGTAGCTACTCCATTTTGTGTTTTACCCACTACCAACAAAGCCAATTGAGTATTGTTTTTTACAACCTCGTACCTGCCAATGATGCCATCTGCATCTATGGTGCTGCCATCTTCTTTAAACTGTATATAATAAGTACTCCTGCCTATAAATGACTTTGTTTCATTATTTTGTAATGTATAATCCAGAAACCAGGTTTTACCTGAAAGCATGTTGTTTGCAAGTTTGGATTGGTCCATGTCTTTTGTGCATGCAAAGAGGCTTAAAAAGAGAAAAAGGTATAAATACTTTAGATGCATGATTTTTTTTCTATGGGGATGAAAAAGTTGAATTGCCATGCAGCTAATTGCGCCTTAATTTGACTATTTAGTGTATTCCTGCCGAATTGATAATAAAACCCTATCCGTTTCTTATGTTGAACTAAGTATTCGAATCCTGTATTGCCTGTTAAAAAATAATAATTTGCTTTTTTATATTGTTTTTGATCGATGTTTTGAGGGCTGATTTGAAAGTCAAAGCCTGGTCCTATCAGCCAATGAATACGAGCCATTTCATTGTTACTATTGAAAAGGGGTATTTTGTAGAATAGTTGCATACCAGCATACCAACTTGCATTTTTAATAGGGTAGGCGTAGTAATTGGAGATAAGAGGTGAAAACTTTTCTGTATCGATTTGTTTGATCTTGCTGGATTGGTAATTCAGGTAAGTATGGATGCTCCATAAGTTTTGTTTATTATAAGTTATATCCCAGCTGGCACCTATTTTAACGCCAATTGGAAATGCTTCGTCATAATTACTAGCATATATAAAGGGACTTTGGTAAGCTGTTGTATTTACTTTTTCAATAGAATACTGTAAGCCAACCTGTAGGTAGGTCTTTTTTATATGTATCTTTTCCCAGATATCTTTCCACGGATTGGATAAATAAAGTGCGTCTTTTTCCTGAACCGAAAGCCCTTGACTAGATACCTTATTGATTGAACTTAGTCCAAAACAAATTAGAAGTAGGTAAATGCTAGATTTGTAGAAGTTCAAATGCGGTAACAAAGGGTAAGATTTAGTCTAACAAATAGACTGAATTATCTTAATATTAATGTGGGGCCTATGCCTTATCCTACTTGCTAAAGTTGGCAATGGCCCATTTAAGCAAATTATTATTGTTATTCTCTAGATTTAGTTTCTTACTGATATTGTAACGATGATTACGGACTGTTTTTTCAGAAATAAATAGTTCTTCGCCAATCACCTTGCTTGTTTTTTGCTGGGCAATCAAACTTAGTATTCTATATTCAGAATGACTTAATTCGCCCATTAAGTGCATATTTTCTTTTTTTGAATCAATGTACTTGAATGCAATACGAATGGCCACTTTAATTTGTGCTTCGTTCCATGGCTTTACAATGTAATTGATCGGTTCAGTCTCATCTGCTTCTTCTGTATACTTTATGCTGGCGTAGCTGGTGATATAGATCACTTCTGTAAATGGATAAAGTTTTATGGTTTCTTTGGCAAAATCTATGCCATTTGTTTTGGTGTTTAAATTGATATCACAAAGTAAAAGCTGCGGCTGAAAAGTAGTTAATTCAAGCATCCCCTCTTCATAGGAATGAACAAGATTCGTTTTATAACCTTCATGAATTAGTATTTCTTGTAAGTCCAAACCGACAATGAGTTCGTCTTCTAGAATCAATATTTTATTGTTTTTATTCATGATTATGCTTTAAAAAAGATGATATAAGTAGTGCCATTAAAATTTTCAATTTCATACCTGCCTTGAATTTGTTTCACTAAATTTTTGATGAGGTACATGCCCAAACTTTTTGTTTTAATGTCGGCTGGGTTGAACCCATTCCCGTCATCACTTAGCTTCATTTGAAATCCGTCTTGTATGCGCTGTAACTCAATTGAGATGAGCCCTGATGCCCTGCCTTTAAAAGCGTATTTTAAACTGTTAGAGATGATTTCATTCATGAGTAAACCCATTGTAATGGATCGGTCCATCGCCATTTCAATAGATGGGTCAATGTTCAGTAGTATGCTAATGTCTTTTTCTTCGTTCAAATACAAGGACAGTAAGTAATCTGAAATAGTTTTGATATAGGATGCCAAATTGACTTCTTTAAAACTCTCATTCTCATGTAAGTTTTGATGGACTAAGGACATGGTTTTAATCCTGTTTTGTACCATCGAAAGGGATTGATTTAGCTCGGGTGTTTCTAGCCTTCTTTTTTGCAAATTGATCAAGCTATATATTACTTGAAGATTGTTTTTTACCCGATGGTGTAGTTCTTTTAATAAAACTTCATTTTCTTCGTTTTTCTTTTCAATCAATAACCTACTTCTAGTTTTTTGAACACTATTCACAAATAAGATAACGAGACTGACAGAAGCCATAATAGCTACAATAATTGTTGCCCATAAAAAGGCTAATTGTGCTTTTTTTTCTGATTTTTCTTTTTCCAGATTCACCTTGGTGATTATCAAGTCTTTTTTCCTGGCATCTATTTCTATATTGCTAAGTAGTAGTATAGCTTGAAATTTACGAATCGATTCGGTCTGTATATCTTTGAGTAGAATATATTGATTGGCATAGAGGTAGGCAGAGTCAAATTGATTTATTTGTTGATAATAAGCCGCTTTTAAAGCACTTAATCTAATGAGCATCCTTTTATCTTCTTTATCTAGGGTAAGTTGACTAAGTGTTTTGATAAAGCTGGCTACTTTATGACTTTCATTTATTTGTAAGTAGCAATTTGCTAAATGGATCATTTTAAAGATCTTATTATTTTCATCATTTTCGCTAGATCTAATATCAAATTCTAACAATTGTATCGCTTTTGGATAGTTGCCTTCCATCATATAACACCTTCCTAAATAGCCTTTAAAGCTTGCCTGAGCGTGCAAGTGAATCTTAGTTGGTTTTAGTTGATTTTCGTTGACTAAATTTTGCTGTGCTAGATCCAATCCTGCCTTAAAATATTTTCTAGCGCTATCTATGTTTTCTAACTCCAAATAAAGTGTCCCTAATACTCTAAAGAATTTGTATTGATTGGCAATTTTTAGAGGTTTTTTATTTTCATAGATTAAAAACTCTTTTAATGCCAATTCGTGTAATTCAAAATCCTGGTAGATATCATAGGATCCAATGATGAAACCTTTATTTAGGCGAATTTTTCGAACTGCCAACGCTTTTTCTAAATCATTGGTTTGTATATAAGCTTTCTCAAGCTTTGCTAATGTCTTTTGTAATTGATTATTGGTTAAGTTCTGACTTGATTGAATCAGTTGAACTTGAATTGGTATAGATTTGGAGAATAACTTCTGCGAATGATAAATATGACCTTTATAGTAATTTAATTGATGTAGGGTTTTTGTATCCTGTTGCGCTTTTGCCCTTTCAATTTCTTGCTCAAGTAGATTTAGCCAAATAGGATCTGATAGTGTATTTGTAATATGAATTTTCTTGCCAATATCATATAAACTATCCCAAACGGACATAAGTTGTTTTGCCTGTGAATAGGGTAATTTTAGATTGGAGTCTACATTTAAGCCTAATGTTTTTAGTGTTATTGCAGCTTTTGTATACGCCTTTTGACTATTTGCAAAGAGGGGTAGTAAAAGTAGGATAGGCCATACTAGTGTATTTATCTTATATTTCATTTGAGATTGTAAATATCGCCATGGTTTACATCTCAATATTGAGGTTCATGCCTCATTCTTTTACAAGAGATTTTGCTTCATTTTACAAAGATGAATATACTCTTTAAATCGGTCTCTGCTAAGTTAATTTCCTATACGACGTATATATTAGGCCTAGCTCTATTTATATTGGTTCCATTTTTTGGAAATAGTCAAATACAAACACTTGGTATCCCATTCCAAGGAGTAGCAAAAGATTATGCTGGCAATTTTGTGAATCAAAGAGATATCTATGTTCAACTTGAACTCCTAGCGAAGGATCAACCTGCATTAATTTTAATCGACGAAGTACATCAAACTAAAACAGACGAGTGGGGTTTGTTTTCAATATTGATTGGCAATGGGACGTATATCGGAGGGAAGTATCGTCAATTGTCTCAAATTGACTGGTCAACAGGAAATTATTTATTACGCATTAAAATGGCAATTGCGCCAGAGGCGCCCTTGCCTAATTGGGATTATAAACAACACCTGATTACTTTAGGTTCAACTGCATTTGGCGTAGTGCCCTATGCTATGTATAGTTTTGCAGCTGGGGGAGTAGATGTTCAATTTAGCACAAAATTAGACCTCAAGTTAAATAGTACAGACACATCTTCGATGTTGTCTTTTTATGCTAAAAAAACAGTTATGACGGCGCTTCAAGATAGTTTACAGTTTAAATTGTCAATAGTCGATACCACAAAGATGTTGGCACCTTATATCAAATCAATCGCAACTTTTGATAAAAAATATATAGACTCTATCTTAAATACTAAAATCACTGTATCAGATAGTGGTAATAAATACATCACCGTCCATCAATTGAATGAAAAAACATTTGATACATTGTCCTTGTCAAATAGGATTGACAATAGCTTAAAATATGCTGACACCCTTTCTTTGTCCAATAGGATCAATAAAAACTTTCAATATGCAGATACATTGAGTTTGTCAAATCGTATAGATTTTAAAATTAATCCTACAGATACAATCCATTTATCCAATAGAATTAATGCACGTCTAATTCCAGCAGACACGATTCATTTATCGAATCAACTAGTTTTAAAAGAGTTTATTGCTAATAAGTCAACGAATATCAACGCCCTTTTAGATTACACAGATGAAATGTATCCGTCTGTTAAAGCAACGAAAGATTATATTGACAATCAGGTTTCGGCTATTGGCATACCAGACGCCTCTATCACTGATGTGAAAATTGCGGCGGGTATACAGGCATCTAAAGTGGGTTTAGCCAATGTGACCAATCATGCACAATTGTATCAATTCAATGGATTAACTGCTCAAATACAAGATTTTGGTACCCCATCCAATGCTGGATTAGCACCTAATTGGACTGCTGTTGGATCTACCCATACACTTAATCTACCGATGGCCAATACAAGTTCAGTTACGGCAGGCTTAATTAGTAAAACAGAATTTGATCAGTTTAATACGGCTTATACAACTAGTTTGAATGCATTAACAACTACTGGAAATTCAGGTTTAGCTACTTTAAATGGACAAAGTATTAATGTTCCTAACTATACCATTGCAGGTTTGTCCGGTTTGGTGAATCCTAATTTTATTTTAGCTGGGCCAAGTTCAGGAACAGCAGGTATAGCTCAGTATCGTGCAATCGTATCTGCAGATATTCCAAATCATGCAGCTAACACTACTGGTAATGCTAACACAGCAACTTTATTACAAAATAGTCGATCCATTAATAGTGTCGCTTTTGATGGAAGTGCAGATATTCTTATTAAAGCTAGCACGACGAATAAATTAACGTTTAGTACGAGTGGACTTGGTGCAAGTGCCACTGAAAATTTTGACGGATCTGCAAGTAAAAATATTTCTTACAACACCATCGGTGCTGCACCGATGATAGGTTCCACGCTGATCAGTACTTTAGGTACTATTACATCAGGTATTTGGAATGGCGCTGTAATTGCTGAAACAGTTGGGGGAGCAGGCACTGTTACTGGTTTATTAAAAGCTGATGGTGCAGGATTAGTGAGTGCAGCTTCTGCTATCAATGATTATCAAGTTCCTTTAAGTTTTAGTACACCACTTGCTAATATTGCTAATACAATCTCAATGCTTCAAGCAAATACTAGTAATGCTGGATACCTTTCGAGTACAGATTGGAATTTGTTCAATGGTAAAATCAATGCTACAGAAAAAGCTGTTGCAAATGGAGTAGCTACTTTAAATGCATTGGGTAAAATTCCAACGTCTCAAATTCCTGCTATTTCTTTTTCTAGTGGTTATGTCGTTTCGAATGAAACACAAATGTTAGCCTTGTCTGCGGCTGTGGTTGGAAGTATTGCTATCAGAACGGACAATAGTAAAAATTATGTATTGAGTGATTCAGACCCTGCACTATTGACGAATTGGTTGGAACTTTTAATGCCTGCATCTGTTTCTTCTGTGAATGGCTACACAACCGGTTCAATCGTTTTAACCAGTTCGGATTTGAGTGAAGGGAGCAATTTGTATTTCACCAATGCTAGGGTCAGGACTGCAGTTGATGGATTTTTAATTGGGGAAGGTGTAATAAATTATAATACAAGCAATGGTAAAATAAGTAGCTCGCAATCAGGGATAAACACAAACGGTTACCTATCCTCTATAGACTGGAATACTTTTAATAATAAATTAAGCAGTTTTGGTACTCAAACTGCGAACACTTTTTATGCTGCACCAAATGGTAATACCGGTGCACCAGGTTTTAGAACTATAGTTGCTAACGATATACCTGTATTAAATCAAAGTACTACAGGGAATGCTGCAAGCGCTAATCTATTATTGACAGCTAGAAATATTAATGGCGTTAGTTTTGATGGCTCTGCAGATATCACCATTCCCTCCAATACGGCTAATGCAATTACATTCAACAATAGCGGTACAGGCGCGGTGTCTACGACTAGTTTTGATGGCTCCTTACCTATCCATATTTCATATAATAGCATTGGTGCTTTACCTACAATAGGTGCGAATACTATTACGACATTGGGTACAGTGAGCACAGGCACATGGAATGCAAATGTAATTGGTTCAAATTACGGAGGTGCAGGAGCAATCACAGGACTTCTTAAAGCAAACGGATCTGGTGTTGTTGTAGCAGCTATTGTTGGTACTGACTTTGAAGTGCCATTAAGTTTTACAGCGCCTATTACTAGAACGACCAATTCAATTTCAATTCAAACGGCCACATCTGGGAACAGCGGTATTCTTTCAGCTTCGGATTGGCTTGTTTTTAATAATAAACAAGCCACTATTGCGGCTGGCGCTGGGATTAGTTTAACAGGGGGCAATACCATACAAATTGGACAAAGTATAGCTACAACAAGTATCAGTACAAATACTATTTCTGCAACAAGTATCAACACTGGCTCAATGATTGCATCAAGTACGATCACGGCAGCAGGAGATATTAGTGCGAAACGTTTTAAATTAACGATGCCTGCCACTACAACAGCAGCCGCAACTACCAATTTGGACTTAAGCACGGGGAATGTGTTTACGATCAATCTAGGCTTAAATGTGACTACTTTAAATTTAACAAATCCAGTATTGGGGACTTATCTAATTAAGTTTGTACAAGATGCAACAGGTACTAGAGATGTTACTTTCCCATCTTCCTGGAAATGGGCTGGTGGGGCAGCGCCAAATTTGACCAATACGGCAGGTAAATTAGATATAGTTACTTTAATTTATGATGGTGTAACTTATTATGCAACCATTGTTCAAAATTTTTAAGCATGAAATTTCTAATCTCCATATGCGCTTTTATTTTTTGCAGTCAATTCGTATTTGCTCAGGTAATGCCTCAAGGATTTTTAGTGAATCCTTCTAATTTAACAATAACGATTGGCACGCAGGTTTGGATGAAATATAATCTTGATACAGAAGTGTATCAAGATGGTACGCCTATTGAAAGGGCCAATCTATCTTTTACAAGATCTGTTAGTAGCCCGGGTTGGTGTTATTATTTATATAATGCAACCTACAATCCTATTTATGGTAAATTATACAATGGCTATGCAGTGAATGATAGTAGAAACATTTGTCCAATTGGTTTTAGGGTGCCAACACGTGCAGAATTTACTACGCTAAACACATTTTTAGGGAGTAGTGCTGGTGGTAAGCTAAAAGAAGCAGGAACTGCACATTGGACATCTCCTAATACTGGCGCGACAAATAGTTCAGGGTTTACAGCCCTCCCGGGAGGTTATATGGGTGATGCAGGTTCTTCTGGTAATATAAATACCTGGGGGTATTTTTGGACCAAAACTTCAACCGGAACAACCAATTATGTTCGTTATTTAAGGTATACGGATGCTGCATTCACAGAATCAACTGGCTTCGCTTTAGAAGGCGGTGCTTCTGTTCGTTGTATTAAGAATTAAAAATAAGACAACGGAGGTAACTATTTTTTTAAGATAGGTTCCAGCACTTTTAGTTTCCCATCTATTTTTTGTTCGTCTACTTTTAAGTCTAATATTTTAGCTACGAGTGGATAGACATGTACATTCTCAAATCCATCTATTAGCAATCCCTTTTTAAAAGCGGGGCCCCAAGCCATAAAACTTGCGCGCATGGATACTTCCTTGTTATCAAATCCATGTTTGCCAGGAGTAGGTTTACGCGTTCCTAGGTTAAAAACTTGATGAATTGAATTAGGTACTAAAATAAGATCGCCCAATCGATTATACCAATCATCGGATTTCTTATAATGCCAATGTGCTGGAGTTTCGTCTAATTTATAGGTGGTAAAATTGGTTTCTTTTTTTAGAGCTTGGTAGGTGGATTCAATTTTACTACTGTCTTTGGCATATAAATGCAATAAGGCATCTGACCAAGGTACTGTAAAATAATTTTTATCAACTGCCGCTGGCAAGCCAATCGTATTGTCTACATCCACTGTGGTCATGCCATGGTCTGAAACAAAAATATAATTGATTGGCAAGTTCAAAGTAGCAAGTGCTTCTTGCAAACTGCGTATACTATTATCTACGTACTGTACTGAATTTTTCACTCTTGGGTCCTCCGGGCCATAGGTATGTGCATCATGATCTACATCAGGGAAGTAAAATGTAATCAAGTGAGGACGTCTATCTTCGGGTAATAACAACCAG
Organism: Bacteroidota bacterium; assembly: GCA_041176305.1. Lineage (GTDB taxonomy): Bacteria > Bacteroidota > Bacteroidia > Chitinophagales > Chitinophagaceae > Sediminibacterium. The sequence goes on from JBEDDG010000005.1 coordinate 21,638, forward strand.
TTTTTTACTGCTTGTATTCTAGTTTCAATTTTCGTTCTTTCATTATAAATATAATGGTAGGTTGGTTTAATCCCTTGAATATCGGCTTCTGATGCCACCCAGAAGAAACTAGCTGAAAGCATTTTTTGTTGTTCTGCTAAAACCCATAATGGAGTCCCTCCATACCATTTACCTTCTGATACCATTTTTTTGTTACTCATGCTATATTGCTTATTGGTCGCCACGTCTATATAGGTATTGTCTACTAAGCCATGATGTGATGGGTATAATCCAGTTACAATAGTATAATGGTTTGGGAATGTCACAGAAGGATAAGCGGGTTGCATGTATTTTGCACGTACGCCAAACTGTTGAGTGCTTTGTAAGAATTTTGCATCATATTTTTCGGCAAAATCTGCTCTAAATCCATCCGCAGAAATCAAAATGACATAGGGCTTATTATAATTTTTTGGATCATTTTTAGTCGATAAATTAATCTGCTCAGTGGTATCTTGAGCAAACAAATTTGTTGAAAATAAAATAAGTAAAACAAAACTTCTAAAAGCGCTTTTACTAAAAAATTTAAATTGATTTTGCATCTAATTTTTGATTTAATTTTTCAATGATCCCAATGCTTATTACTACAGTTGCTACTCCAACTATCATGCCGCCTCCCAAGTCCATCGGAAAATGTTGTCCAAGATAGACCCTTGAATAGGCACAAACAAAAGCGTATATCAAGCCAATAAAGAAAACTGTTTTAGATGGAAATAGATAGGTAGTCAACAAGAATAAAGTAAAGGCGGTAGCGGTATGTCCTGACGGAAAACTATTCATTGAATGCATGATCACGCCCTTGACAGTATGGAGCTCTGCTGTTGGTATGCCACTTGCTATAGGCCTACTCAAGTTGCCCCAGATCAAATTTTTAGGAATTTGTGTCAACAAGGTGGATAAAAGAAAATTCAATAAAATGAATCGAGCATCCTTTTTAAACCAACTAAAAAGGACTATAAAATAAGGGATCCATATCCAGCCTTCTGCCCCCCAAGTAGCCCATTTAAAAAAGACATCAAGCTTTGATCCGCCATCAAAATTAAACAACATAAATACACTTGTTCTACTATAGTAAGCACTTGCGCCAATAAGCAATGCTGCAACGAATAGGGTTAGGTTGCGTGCGTAAAGGAACCAAGAGGGTGCTTTCTGAAACATGCTAGTTTTATTACTCCTGCAAAATTACAAAATGTTTCAGCGTTAACTCAACTAATTATAGAAATGGTTGTTATAACTTTACGCCATCCAATGAATAAAGCAAACGACCATATAGAAGTAGTAGGTGCTAGAGAGCATAATTTGAAGAATTTCGATCTTTCTATTCCTAAGAATCAATTAGTGGTTTTTACAGGAGTTAGTGGGAGTGGTAAATCATCTCTGGCTTTCGATACTATCTACAATGAAGGTCAGCGCCGTTATATGGAAAGTTTTAGTGCTTATGCTAGACAATTTATGGGAGATATGGAGCGCCCAGATGTGGATCAGATCACTGGCTTATCTCCTGTGATTGCCATTGAGCAGAAAACCACCAACAAAAATCCTAGGTCTACGGTAGGTACCGTAACTGAATTGTATGATTTCCTTCGTTTATTATTTGCCCGTGCAGGAAAAGCGTATAGTTATGAGACAGGTAAGCCCATGGTACAATTTTCTGAAGCAGAAATCATTCAGGACATTCAAAAAAAATTCAAGGACAAGAAAATTAACTTATTAGCCCCTGTGGTGAGAGGTCGAAAAGGGCATTATAGAGAATTATTTGAAGAAATTAGGAAAAAAGGATTCGTGAAAGCAAGAGTGGATGGGGAGATCATTGAGTTAAGGCCAAAATTTCAGGTGGATCGTTATAAAATTCATGATATTGAAATAGTAGTAGATAGAATTCCAGTGAACGATGCCATGAAAACTAGATTAGCAGACAGTGTGCAACAGAGTTTGAAGATGGGTAAGGATTTATTGTTTGTTTTGGAAGAAGGCAAGGAGAAAACGGTTCAATATTCTAAACAATTGATGTGTATCGAAACAGGGTTAAGTTATGAAACACCTTCGCCTAATAGTTTTTCCTTTAACTCTCCTTATGGGGCATGTCCTACCTGCAAAGGGTTAGGGAATGTATATGCGATTGACATGGATTTAATTATGCCGGATAAAACACTTAGTGTGAATGCAGGCGCAATTGCACCATTGGGGGAAGCGCGTGAAGCTAGTGTCTTTACACAGGTGAAGCAATTTGCAAGAAAGCATAAAATAAGTTTAGATAAATCCATTGAAGATTTATCTAAAGAACAATTGGATTTGCTATTGTTTGGCGATAAAAATATTAGTGACAGTTTAGGGTTGGATTTAAACGACGAAAACATACCAGATACTTATACGGGTAGTTACGAAGGCATAGTGCCTATGTTAAAGAGGTGGTTCACTTCTTCTCAAAGTACAGACCATTTAAAGGCATGGGTAGAAAGCTTTATGGAATTAAATACCTGTACTGCTTGTAATGGGGCGAGGTTAAAGAAAGAAAGCCTTTGGTTTAAAGTGAACGAACTCAATATTGCTGCCTTGAATGAGATGCATTTAAATGAGTTGCAAAAATGGTTTTTAGACTTACCAAAAAAATTAGATAAAAAAGACACGCAAATTGCCACTGGCATCTTAAAAGAAATCAATGATAGGATTGAATTTTTAATGAACGTGGGGCTTTCTTATTTGTCTTTAAGTAGACCTTCAAAATCATTGAGCGGTGGAGAATCTCAACGAATCAGATTAGCCACACAAATAGGTTCGCAGTTACAAGGCATCACCTATATATTAGATGAGCCTTCTATTGGTTTACATCAAAGAGATAATCAAAGGCTGATTGTTGCATTGAAACAATTAAGAGATATTGGTAATACGGTATTGGTTGTAGAGCATGATAAAGACATCATGATGGCATCCGACTATCTAGTGGACATTGGACCTAGGGCGGGCATCCATGGAGGTCATGTAGTTGCAGCAGGCACACCAAAATCATTTTTAAAATTAAAGTCGGACACAGCATTGTATTTGGCAGGTAAAAAAGCAATTGATCTTCCGACTGAGCGTAGAAAAGGAAGTGGACACTTTATCGAAATAAAAGGAGCCACTGGCAATACTTTAAAAAAGGTGAATGCGCGTTTCCCTTTAGGCACTTTGACATTAGTAACGGGCGTGAGTGGTTCCGGTAAGTCTACATTGATCAATGAAACCTTGTATCCAATTTTATCTCAACATTGTTATGATAGTAAGACCAAGCCAATGCCTTATGCATCGGTTTCGGGGCTAGAACATATTGATAAAGTGATTGAGATAGATCAATCGCCTATTGGCCGTACGCCAAGAAGTAACCCGGCCACTTATTGTGGATTCTTTACAGATATCAGAACTTTATTTGCTGCCGTGCCTGAAGCAAAAATTAGAGGTTATCAAGCGGGTCGTTTTTCTTTCAATGTAAAAGGAGGAAGATGTGAGGTTTGTGAGGGTGGCGGTATGCGTGTGATTGAAATGAATTTCTTGCCAGACGTATACGTGCATTGTGAAAAATGTGCTGGTAAAAGATACAATAGAGAGACCTTAGAAATTAGGTATAAAGGCAAATCTATCAGTGACGTTTTAAATATGACGGTAGAGGAAGCTTGTGAATTTTTCCAAGCGGTGCCATTTATTTACAGAAAAGTGAAAGTACTTCAGGAAGTGGGATTAGGCTATATCACTTTAGGACAATCTGCGGTGACTTTAAGTGGAGGCGAAGCACAACGTATTAAGCTAGCTACTGAATTAGGTAAAAAAGATACGGGTAAAACCTTTTATATTTTAGATGAACCTACTACTGGTTTGCATTTTCAAGACATTCAATTATTGATTGGCGTATTGAATCGCTTAGTAGATAGAGGTAATACAGTATTGGTCATTGAACACAATATGGATGTCATTAAAATGGCCGATCATATTATTGACATGGGACCAGAAGGGGGATCTGCAGGGGGCATGGTTCAATTTATTGGTACACCAGAGGAGATGATCAAAAAATCAAAAACACATACGGCACAGTTTTTAGCCATTGAAATGAAGTAGCTTACTTTCTGATCATTGGTATATGCTCAATTGCATCTTCGTAATACATCTCGCCAGATTTTTCAAACCCTTGTTCTTCGTAGAATTTTTTAAGGTACAATTGTGCCCCAATTTTAATAGCGGCTTTTCCAAAAAGTCTTTCACATTCCGCTATGGAGTATTGCATTAAAGCTTTACCAGCACCAATGCCTCTATAACGTGGTGAACCAACAACACGTCCAATACTTTGATAGCCTTTATAGGATTGGTCAACGTCAAATAACCTTGTACTCGCTACTAGATCTGTTCCGACCCATCCCATGGTATGGTATGCGATTTGGTCATTGTTATCCATATCTAAAAACACACAGTTTTGTTCTACTACAAATACCTCGGATCTGAGTCTTAAAATAGCATACAATTCATCTACTGTTAGGGCTGAAAACGGCTTTGTTACCCAATTTATGTTGGAATGGTTTGACATAGACACAAAAATAGGGGATAAACCAAATTCATTACCGATTAATGAGGGCAATCCCAACTTTATTTTGCAATTTTGCCCAAATTTGATCCCCACATGAGCAAAAAAGTAGCCATAATTGGTGCAGGTCCAGCAGGTTTAACTGCTGCCTATTTATTAGGTAAAGCCGCACAAGATGTAACTGTCTTTGAGAAAGATCCACAATATGTGGGAGGTATTTCTAGAACAGAATCCTACAAAGGATATCATTTTGATATTGGCGGTCACCGCTTTTTTTCAAAATCTAAAGAAGTGGAAGATTTCTGGACAGAAATCTTATCGGATGAATTATTAGAGCGTCCAAGAAGTTCCAGGATTTTTTATAATAAAAAATTCTTCTCTTATCCTTTAGCGGCATTCGAGGCCTTGATGAAATTAGGCATCTTTGAAAGCTTTTTATGTGTAATGAGTTATTTAAATGCAAAACTATTTCCAATAAAGGATCCTCAAAATTTCGAAGATTGGGTAACCAATCAATTTGGAAAAAGATTGTTCAATATTTTCTTTAAAACCTACACTGAAAAGGTATGGGGTATTCCTTGTAAAGAGATTTCTGCAGATTGGGCCGCTCAACGAATTAAAGGATTGTCACTGAGTAGTGCAGTGTGGAATGCTTTATTTAAACCATCTGGTAAAAAGAGCAAAGGAGATGTCATTAAAACATTGATTGATTCATTCCGTTATCCAAAACGTGGTCCAGGAATGATGTGGGAAGAATGTGTTGTTAAGAGTAAAGCTTTAGGGGTAAAGATCGAGATGAACACTGGCGTCCAAAAAATAGAAAAGACGGGAGCTAGTTGGAAGGTATATACCAGCAATGGTGCCGTATTGGAAGGATTTGATTATGTATTGTCTTCTGCACCCATGCGTGAATTAATTCCAGCAGTGGCGCCTGCGTTTAGTGCACCTGTATTACACGCTGCAAGTCAATTAAAATACAGAGATTTTTTAACAGTAGTATTAATTTGTAAAGACCAAGACGCATTTAGCGATAACTGGATTTATATCCATGAGCCAAATGTAAAAGTGGGACGTATCCAAAACTTTAAGTCTTGGAGTCCTTACATGGTACCTGATCCAGAAATGGCTTGTTATGGATTGGAGTATTTCTGTTTTGAAGGAGATGGTTTGTGGACGAGTAGCAATGAGGATTTAATAGCTTTGGGTACCAAAGAAATCGATCAAATTGGTTTAACCAAGCCATCTGCCGTGGTAGATGGATATGTAGTGAGACAGCCAAAAGCATATCCTGTTTATGACCATGAATACAAGGATCATTTAAATGTGATTCGTGAAGCATTAAAGCAATATCAAGGGTTGTATTTAGTAGGCCGTAACGGTATGCATAAATACAATAACCAAGATCATAGTATGATGACAGCTATGTTAGCCGCAAAGAATATTATTGCTGGTAAAGAATTGTTTGACTTATGGGATGTGAATGAAGACGCGGAATACCACGAGGGTGGGGACCGCGGAGCTGCTAGTGGTATAGTAGGTCGAGCAGTGCCAGAAAAGATTATGAATTAAATGTTGAACAAACTATGTTAAAATAGTTGTATCCTAATAATAAAGGCCCCGATTTGGGGCCTTATTTATTAGGGGGTTATTTGTTATTATTCAAATAGATAATCGTATTCCTTGATTAATTTTAAAGTCATACGAACATGTAGTATGCCTGCTGCGCCAATGATAAATAGAATATAAGAGGCAGTGCGCATTACTTTTAAGACAAATTGGCTATTAAATTCAGGAGGTAATCCAGATTGTTGCGCTAAAAATTCATCTACAAATCCTGTTAAAGTAACGTCGCTGGAGATCAATATGCTTATTGCATTTAAGAAAATTAAACTAAACATCAATAGACTTACAAAGGCGTTTACTTTTATCCAGTCTTTTAAGGCAGTGGTTTGTATATGTTCTCTTTCGACTCCAAACTTCAAAAATTTAAAGCTGGCAAAAATATAAATGACAATACATGCCATTGCAAAAACTAAAATCAAAGCACCTGGATTTGCTAGAGCAGAAACAAGTAAGATGCTATCTAAAAAACCAAAGAACAATCCTATTGGAAGTAATAGATACGATAATACTAAATACAATTTCGAAGGTTGTTGCATAGGACTACTTTAAATTAAGTTTGATATGCAATTCGTCAAATTGTTTGTCGTCAATGCTACTTGGTGCATCCAACATCACATCACGTCCACTATTATTTTTAGGGAATGCAATAAAGTCTCTAATGCTTTCGCTTCCGCCTAACAAAGCACATAAACGATCAAATCCAAATGCGATACCTCCATGTGGCGGAGCGCCGTATTCAAAGGCGCCTAATAAGAAACCAAATTTATGCTGTGCCTCTTCTGGTGACATACCCAATGCGGCAAACATCTTCTCTTGTAAGTTTCTTTGGAATATACGAATAGAACCACCCCCAATCTCATTGCCGTTTAAGACCATATCATACGCATTGGCTTTGATATTGGCATAAGGATGTTCTAAATACTTAGCAGCATCTTTGATTTCTGGTGCATTGTTGATCATGATGTCGATATGATCAGGCTTAGGAGAAGTGAATGGATGGTGTCTAGCAACCCATCGGTTTCCTTCTTCGTCGTATTCAAATAGAGGGAAGTCCATCACCCATAATAATTTAAATTCATCTTCTTTCCTGAATCCTAATTGCTTGCCTAAGGATAATCTTAATTCACTGATTGCCTTACGTGTTCTTTCTTCGGCACCTGCTAAAATTAATATTAAATCTCCCGCTTTTGCATTTGCCGCAGAAGCGATGGCTTTCAATTTATCTTCTGAGTAAAATTTATCTACACTACTTTTAAAGGTGCCATCCGCATTGCATTTGATAAAGACCAAGCCTTTCATGCCAATTTGAGGACGCTTTACCCATTCTGTTAATTCATCTGTTTGCTTTCGCGTAAACTCACTACATCCAGGAGCTGCAATTGCAATCACTGTTTCAGCCTCGTCAAACACTTTAAAATCAACGCCATTAATTAAATCAGCCTGATCTGCTTTGTCTGAAAATACATGTGCTGGTTTTTTTAAATTGCATAATTCCATGCCAAATCGAATGTCTGGCTTGTCATTACCATAACGCCACATAGCATTTTCCCAAGTCATTCTTTGAACCGCTTCTGTGTAATCAATATTTTTAACGTCTTTGAATACGCTCTTAACTAATCCTTCAAACATGTTTAAGATATCTTCCTGCTCCACAAAACTCATCTCACAGTCTATTTGTGTAAACTCTGGTTGGCGATCTGCTCTTAAGTCTTCGTCTCTAAAACATTTTACAATTTGGTAATAACGATCATAGCCACTCACCATTAACAATTGCTTAAAAGTTTGTGGTGATTGTGGAAGTGCATAAAATTCACCAGGGTTCATTCTACTTGGCACCACAAAATCACGTGCACCTTCTGGAGTTGACTTGATTAAAAAGGGCGTTTCGATATCCATGAATCCATTTTCATGTAAATAATTGCGTGTAGCACGATTTACTTGGTACCTTAATTCAAGGTTCTTTTTTACTGCATTTCTTCTTAGGTCCAAGAAGCGGTATTTCATTCTAATATCATCGCCGCCATCGGTATCGTCCTGAATGGTGAATGGAGGAACAATAGATGCATTTAAAATTTTAAATTCAGTGACATTAATTTCTATTTCACCTGTTGGAATATTGGCATTTTTACTTGAACGTTCAATCACATTCCCTTTTGCTTGAAGTACAAATTCTCTACCCAATGGCTGAGCATCTAATTGTGCTTGTAGCGCTTCTCCTAATAATAACTGTGTAATACCATAGCGATCTCTAAGGTCCACAAAAGTGATGGCGCCGAATTTACGAATGGTTTGTACCCAACCTGCAAGGGTTACTTCTTGGTTGACAAATTGAATATTTAACTGACCACAATGGTGTGTACGATACATAGCTTACTATTAAATTGAAAGGTCTGCAAATATAGCCCAAATCCTATAAAATACCGATCTTTGAGCCATGAGTGAATCAAGTATATCCAAACAGTCCAGGCGTGCTATTTTATCGGGTTATTTTTTCTTTACAGGGATCTGTTTTGCAAGTTGGGCAAGTAGAATACCAGACATTAAATTGGCTTTAGGCTTGACGGATGCACAGTTTGGGGGCATGCTTTTATTTCTGCCCCTTGGTTCCTTTTTGGGGATACCCATTTCGGGAAGTTTGACGGCAAGGCATGGTAGTAATAAAATGCTCAAAATTGCATCCATTTTATATCCTTTGGCATTGGTCAATATTGGTTGGGCTGCTGAAACAATGGTGGCGCACCTTGCTATAGCACTATTTATTTTTGGAATGATTGGAAATTTGTTCAATGTGTCAGTGAATACGCAAGCAGTTGAATTGGCTAAATTATTTGATAAAAGTATTATTTCTAGTTTCCACGGATTCTGGAGTATGGCTGGTTTTGTTGGTGGATTAATAGGGAGCTATTTTATAGCAGCATCCATGTCACCCCTCCTTCAATTTTTAGTCATTCTTGCTTTAGGCTATATTTTTCTTTTCACTACACAAATGCATTTATTACATAGTGCTTCCAACAAAGAGCCGCTAAAAAAAATGTGGACGAAGCCAACGCCTTTAATGTTTCAGTTTGGATTGATTGCCTTAAGTAATATGATATGCGAGGGTATGATGTTTGACTGGAGTGGGGTGTTTTATCAATCCGTCGTGAAAGTATCAGAGAGTCAACGTACGATTGGCTATATCAGTTTCATGGCTTGTATGACCACAGGAAGAATGTTTGCAGATGCACTTATTAATTATTGGGGACCAAGAAAACAATTAATGTTAAGTGGTTTATTAGTTACCATAGGTTTGGTCGTAGCGATTATTTATCCCACCATCCTTACAAGTACGATTGGATTTATGTTAGTTGGCTTTGGTGTATCCTCAGTGATACCAACTATCTATGGAAGTGTGGGAAAATCGGCAGAACCCGGACAAGCAAGTATTGCATTGGCTTCTGTTTCCTCTATTGGGTTCTTTGGATTTTTAATTGGCCCACCAATTGTTGGTTTTTTATCTGGCGCGCTTGGATTAAGATGGGCTTTTTTAACCATCTCAATTTTAGGATTAGCTACTTTTATACAATCCTACCGACTCAAGAAATATTTATAAGGTTTGTGGGTCTTCTTGATGTCTTGGTTTGTACCAAAGATAATAATAGGCTAGTATCAGCATACCAATGACAAATGGGATCATGGCTAAATGTTTTACATTCATACCATAGCCTATTGGAAGATGATCTACTCCAAAAAATTCAGTACACATCCAAAAAGAGTTTGCTGAAATCCAAACCGTGATGGCCAAATTGTGACACAATTCAGAAACAATATTTCTTGTTCTCCATGCAATCACAATCGAAATGATTATGGTAGGTATGATCATCAAAATGCCTAGCCAAGAAAAGCCCATACACCAACCAATGTCTTTAAAGATCCAAAACACAATATGCAAATTTTCCATTTTGCGGTAGGCAATTGGAATATTATAATAAGTCTTTTGATCTTCTGTCATTGAGTGGTAGAAATAAGTTTAAATAAATGGGTTGAAAATAAAGATAAATATTATTGTAATTATTTATGCTTGAAAAGATTGGTTTTCTAAAATAATTTTAAATCTTTCCAAGCTTGCTTCTGGATGAATGGGGGTTGCATTTTCGCAATGGTCAATTAAAGCATGCGCAAAATAGGGAGCTAGAGAACAACCTTTGGTGCCCATGCCATTACATATACCAATCGAAGGATAGGTAGGATGTATGCCAACAAAAGGCCTGCGCTCTTGATTGGCAGGTCTTAGTCCTGCTATATGATCGATGATTGTAAATGGTGTTTTTAACAATTGGGTTAAAACAGTTTCTATTTTAATCCTAAAGGTTTCAGTGGGCAGTGTATTTTCATATTGCCATTCATAATTGGATCCGACCCAAAATAATTGGTCCTTCCAAGGCACAATTGAAATATTGTGTTTGTAAATGGCTTTTGCAGGCAATCCTTTAATTTCTACAATCAATGCCTCTCCTTTATTTGGTGCAAAGGGGAGTCCTTTAAAATAGGGATTTTCCATACTGCTTAATCCGTCACTGAATAAAATTCTTTTTGCTTGGTATCCCTTCCATTCAACACCAGTTTCAATGACATGTAAGTCGTCCATATCAAAATTAGCTTCAATATATTGTTCCTTTGAAATCAATCTTTCTTTCCAAGCAGTTATCATTGTATTTAAATCCATCCAAATACTTTGATTGATTTGTCCCGTTCCAAAAGGAGCGTGCATCCATTGTTCAAATGCTTCGGTATTGTTTTTTTGCAAGTACACATTTTCGTGCGTAAGTCGGTATTCAAAACTTTCTTGCATTTGTACAGAAGGATGAATTAAGATGATCGGTGCTTCTTGAACAATCTGAATGTTTAAAAGTTCTTCTAAATCACTGTAAGCTTTGAGGGCAAAGGGTAAAAAAGTGTCGATCATCCAGGTTTGCACTATGCGTCTGCCCGTGACCGGATTAATGACACCACTCGCAACTTTGGATGCGGCCGGTTTGGAGGCATCATTGATTACTATAAAGGATTTTCCAGCTGCTTGCGCATAATAACTTAACCAAGTACCCACAAGGCCTTGCCCAACAATAATATAATCGATTTTTTTATGAGGGTATGCTTGCTCCAATGCTTATTGCTTAATATAGGTAGGGATCGTTATTTGAACACTATCTTGGATTGTATCCACTTTAGCTACTAAGGCTAAATCGAATTTGCCTTTAAATTCATGGGGGACTGTAAAAGGAAATGTTGTTTCAAAAATTTCATTTGAAATGGTGGTGAAATATTGAAAAGGAAAAAAGTTCAAGAACCATCCATCCACCGATTTTTTTGTGTCGCTGTTATATAAGCTCAGCTGAAGATGACCCGTTTGTTCTTTGGTTAAATGATGCTTGACTTGCACTTTTAATTGGATGGATGCACCAGCTTCCATTTGTGTAGGCGCAGTAAAATGAATACTCAAAGGCTTTTGTTGTGCAGTTGCCTGTTTTGCAAATAAAACAAAACAAAATAGGGTAGTGCATAAAACTTGTAAAGTCATTCTCATGCTTCAAAAATACAAATAAAAAATCCCTTAGCATGGGTATACTAAAGGATTCCTGTATTTAAACGAAATGGTTTATTTCTTTAATGCAGCTGCCATTGTTTTACCAATATCAGCAGGGCTTGCACAAACGTGGATACCACATGCAGCCATAATTTTCATTTTTGCTTCAGCTGTATCGTCTGCACCACCAATGATTGCACCAGCATGACCCATACGACGTCCTGGAGGCGCTGTTTGACCTGCGATGAAACCTACAACAGGTTTTCTCATATTGTCCTTGATCCAGTTTGCAGCGTCCGCTTCCATGCTACCACCAATCTCACCAATCATGATGATACCTTCTGTTGCTGGATCGTTCATTAATAATTCAACTGCTTCTTTAGTAGTTGTTCCAATGATTGGATCACCACCAATACCAATGGCAGTAGTGATACCTAATCCTGCTTTCACAACTTGGTCTGCAGCCTCATAGGTTAACGTACCGCTTTTTGAAACGATACCAATGGTTCCTTTCTTAAAAATGAATCCTGGCATAATACCCACTTTTGCTTCTTCTGCAGTGATGACACCTGGACAGTTTGGTCCGATTAATCTTGTGCTCTTGCCGGCTAAGAAATTTTTAGCCTTCACCATATCTTGAACTGGGATACCTTCTGTGATACAAACTACTAAAGCAATACCTGCGTCAGCAGCTTCCATGATTGCATCTGCAGCAAATGCTGGAGGTACAAAAATGATACTTACATCTGCGCTTGTTGCTTTAACAGCGTCAGCTACTGTATTAAAAACGGGTCTGTCTAAATGCATTGTACCGCCTTTTCCAGGGGTTACACCACCTACTACTTGCGTTCCATATTCGATCATTTGAGTCGCGTGGAAGCTACCTTCTGTTCCTGTGAAACCTTGTACAATAACCTTTGATTGCTTATTTACTAGTACTGACATAGTCTACTATTTATTAATTATGGCGCAAAAATAGGCTAAACCAGCTTTTTTTACCTTTATTTTTCAACAAAAATTTGATGTTTTTTTCTAAATGGCTGGCATGTACTACTTTTGCGCTTCACCTAGTCATTTTAATAAAACATACTTATGGCAACAACATCAGACATCACACGTGGAATGATTCTAAAATTGGACAATAGTTTATATACTGTAGTTGAGTTTGGAGAAAACAAAACAGCTCGTGCAGCAGCTAAAATCTGGGCAAAATTAAAAGGGGTAGACAATAAGCGTTCTATCGAAAAAACATGGAATAGCGGTGAAACGGTGTATCCAGTGCGTGTAGAGAAAAAGACATTTCAGTTCTTATATAAGGATGATAGCGGTTATAACTTAATGAATAACGAGACTTTTGAGCAAATTGTAATGGCAGAAGAAATGATTGATGCCCCACAATACCTTATCGAAGGAGCAGAAGTATTTGTATTTATGAATACAGAAACCGAATTGCCAATTGGTGCTGAATTACCTGAGAAATTAGATGTATTGATCACTTATTGTGAAAATGGTGTGAAAGGCGATACAGCTACAAGGGCTTTAAAAGCCGCTACCATTGAATCAGGAGCTACTGTAATGGTACCTTTATTCGTAAACGAAGGGGAGAAGATCAAGATTAACACCAAAAACGGTGAATACGTAGAGCGTGTAAAGTAGATTTTTAGAGCCGATTTCAACAAATTGGCTAAATATAAATTCCTCAAAAAAGGGTCATTTTTAATAAAAAATGGCCCTTTTTTTGTTGTTTTTGGCAAAAAAGACCCATTTTTGCCCAAATTAACCAAATATGGACTTAAAACAAATTCACGATTTAATTAAGGTAGTCAACAAAAGCAATATTGGAGAAATTAGCATCGAAGACAAAGATGGTAAAGTAACCATTAAGCAAAAAGAAGATAAAATTACTGTGACTTCTGCACCGGCACAAACAGTATATGCCTCAGCTCCTGCTGCGCCAGTTGCTGCTGCCCCAGTTGCCTCAACACCTGCTGCTGCGCCAGCTGCTGCTCCTGCTGCAGATAATTTAATCACTATTAAGAGTCCTATGATTGGGACTTTCTATAGAAGAGCTGCTCCTGATAAGCCATTGTTGGCAGAAGAAGGAACAGAAGTAAGTACAGGTAAGGTGGTTTGTATCATTGAAGCGATGAAGTTGTTCAATGAAATCGAATCAGAAGTAAAAGGTACGATCGTAAAAGTATTGGTTGAAGATGCAAGCCCAGTAGAGTTTGATCAACCCTTGTTTTTGGTGCAACCTGCATAAGGTCTCCCCAACCTATTTAACTTAAATTAAAAAGATGCTTAAAAAAATATTGATTGCCAACCGAGGCGAGATCGCTTTGCGTATCATAAGAACTTGTAGAGAGATGGGGATCAAAACGGTAGCTGTCTATTCTACTGCTGATAAAGATAGCTTGCATGTAAAATTTGCAGATGAAGCTGTTTGTATAGGTGGTCCAAAGAGTGCAGAATCGTATTTGAATATCCCACATATCATGGCTGCTTGTGAAATCACCAATGCGGATGCAGTGCATCCTGGTTATGGTTTCTTAGCAGAAAATGCAAAGTTTGCACAGATCTGTGCAGACCATGGCATTAAGTTTATTGGACCAACTCCAGAGATGATTAATAAAATGGGGGACAAGATCACTGCGAAAGAAACAATGATCAAAGCAGGTGTACCTGTTGTTCCAGGTGGAGAAGGTTTATTGGAGAGTGTAGAAGAAGCAAAGAAATTAGCAAAAGAAATTGTTTATCCAGTCATCATTAAAGCAACTGCAGGTGGTGGTGGTAAAGGAATGCGTGTAGTATGGAATGAAAATGAGATAGAAAAAGCATTCAACGATGCGAAGATGGAAGCTGCAGCAAGTTTTAAGAATGATGGTTTGTACATGGAGAAATTCGTAGAAGAACCAAGACATATCGAGATTCAAGTTGCGGGTGATCAGTTTGGAAATGTTTGTCATTTGAGTGAGCGTGATTGTTCTATTCAAAGAAGACACCAAAAATTAGTGGAGGAATCTCCATCACCATTCATGACAGCAGAATTACGTCAAAGAATGGGAGAAGCTGCTATTAAAGCGGCTGCTGCAATTAATTATGAAAGTGTGGGTACGATCGAATTCCTTGTGGACAAGCATCGTAATTTCTACTTTATGGAAATGAATACGCGTATTCAAGTAGAGCATTGCGTTACAGAAGAAGTTGTAAGCTATGACTTGATCAAAGAGCAAATTAAAATTGCTGCTGGTGAAAAGATTTCTGGTAAAAACTACGAACCTCAATTGCATGCCATTGAATGTCGTATCAATGCGGAAGATCCTTACAATGATTTTAGACCTTCACCAGGAAAGATCACTGTATTGCATACCCCAGGTGGACACGGTGTTCGTGTAGACAGTCATGTGTATGCTGGCTATGTCATTCCTCCTTATTATGATTCTATGATTGGTAAATTAATTACCGTAGCACAAACTCGTGAAGAAGCGATTAATACCATGTATCGTGCATTGAGCGAATATGTAATTGAAGGGGTGAAAACTACTATTCCTTTCCACTTACAATTAATGCAGAACGAAGATTTTAGAAAAGGAAACTTCACTACTAAGTTCTTGGAAACATTTAAGATGAAGTAATTTTAGTTTTATGATATTAAAAAGGCTCCAATAAATTGGAGCCTTTTTGTTTGGGGAAATTCACCTTTGGGGATCATCCTTACTATCTATCTTAAGAATAACAATTCTCTGTACTTAGGTAAAGTCCACAATTCATCGTCTACCAATTGCTCTAATTTGTCAACATGGTAACGAATTTTATCAAAGTATTGTGCTTTTACTTTTGCTTCATAAGCAATGGCTTTTTCTCTTGTATTTTCAATGTTATTAGCCACTTTGCGCGCTTCTACCATTTCATGTACATTATCGTATACTTCTTGGATATGTGTGCTTACCTCTTTTAATAAAGTCAATTGACCTTTGTATAATTTTTCAGGCAAAGAAGCTTCACGCAATAAGCTTACATTCTTAAGC
The DNA here is from genome assembly GCA_041176305.1 of Bacteroidota bacterium. Classification (GTDB taxonomy): domain Bacteria; phylum Bacteroidota; class Bacteroidia; order Chitinophagales; family Chitinophagaceae; genus Sediminibacterium. The sequence continues at coordinate 37,434 of JBEDDG010000005.1, forward strand.
AATTCATTTTGATACTTAATAGAAGCTGGAATAATATGATTGGTTGCTAAATCACCCATCACGCGAGCTTCAATTTGTACTTTCTTAATGTACTTTTCTAATTCAATTTCATGACGTGCTTCTAATTCAGAATGCGTGTAAATGCGATTTTCTACAAATAGTTTTTTCGCTTTTTCTGTCACCATTGCATCTAAAGCAACTGGCGTCGTTTTTAAATTAGGCAAGCCTCTTTTTTCTGCTTCTTTATGCCAAGCTTCGCTGTAACCATCGCCTTCAAATAAGATTTTCTTACTTGATACAATGTATTTTTGAATTACTTGCATGATCGCAATTTCTTTCTTGTCTCCTTTTTCAATCAATGCATCTACTTCTGCAGCAAATTTATTCAAGGTATCTGCCACAATGGTATTTAAGATAGTCATTGGTAAAGCACAGTTGGCAGTTGAACCTACCGCACGGAATTCAAATTTGTTTCCTGTGAATGCAAAAGGAGAAGTTCTGTTACGATCGGTATTGTCAATTAATAATTCAGGGATACTTCTATGTAAGTCAATCTTTAAGATGGCTTCGTCTTGCTCGTCAAACTTAGTACCAACGCGTGTTTCAACGTCGTTCAACACTTTTGTTAAATAATCTCCAACAAATACTGAAATAATTGCAGGTGGGGCTTCATTTGCGCCTAAACGGAAATCGTTAGAAGCAGAAGCGATTGATGCTCTTAAAATATCTGCATAATCATGTACTGCTTTGATTGTATTCACAAAGAAAGTCAAGAACATTAAGTTCGTCTTAGGTGTTTTTCCTGGTGCTAATAAATTAACGCCAGTATCTGTTGCTAAGCTCCAGTTATTGTGTTTACCACTTCCGTTAATTCCAGCAAATGGTTTTTCATGTAATAACACCACCAAACGGTGTCTCTTTGCCACTCTTGTCATTACATCCATTAATAGAATGTTATGGTCAACAGCAATGTTTACTTCTTCAAAGATGGGTGCACACTCAAACTGAGCAGGCGCTACTTCATTGTGTCTTGTTCTTAAAGGAATACCTAATTTATAAGATTCATTTTCAAAATCACGCATGAAAGCATAGACACGCTCTGGAATAGATCCAAAATAATGATCTTCTAATTGTTGTCCTTTTGCTGGGGTGAAACCAAATACTGTTCTACCACATTGTACTAAGTCCGGTCTTGCATTCACCAAAGCTTCGTCAATCACAAAGTATTCTTGTTCCCAACCTAGTGTTGGTGTTACTTTAGTTACGTTTTTATCAAAGTAATTACAAACTGTAACAGCAGCTTTATTTAAAGATTCAACTGCTTTCATCAATGGTGCTTTGTAGTCTAATGACTCACCAGTGTAAGCAATAAATATTGTAGGGATACATAATGTTTTACCATTACCAATTTCAATAATGAATGGGGGAGAAGAAGGGTCCCAAGCAGAATAACCTCTTGCTTCGAAAGTAGCTCTCAATCCACCATTTGGGAAAGAAGAAGCATCTGGCTCTTGTTGAATCAACGCAGCGCCTTCAAATTCTTCTATAGCAGTGCCATCTCCTTTTAAAGTAAAGAAGGAGTCATGTTTTTCTGCAGTCGTTCCTGTTAATGGTTGGAACCAATGGGTGTAGTGCGTAACACCTTTGCTTTCTGCCCAAGCACGCATGCCTGATGCAATTTGTCCAGCAACTTGCCTGTCAATTTTTTTTCCACCTTTGATACTTGCAACTAAGCTTTTGTAAGCTTCGTCACTTAAATACTCTCTTGCTGTTTTTTGCGTAAAAACGTTTTCACCAAAAACGCCTGTAATTTTTGCGCCCTTGATATCAACTGAATTTACATTTCCATGACTTACATGGTTGACTGCATCGGTTCTTAATGACATATATTATTTATTTTAAATATAAATGATTAGGTCAAAGATATTCCCTTTTATTAATTTTTAGACTTTAGTATTTGTAAAAAAAATCAAAATGTGCATAAAATATAAATATTATAAAATTATTAAATATAAATTCATATTACAATTGATTGATTATCATTTGCATCTCTTTTTTCACTACTAACAATACGGAGTTTGAATGTTGGTAAATCCCTTATGACTTAAGACCCTCGTTTTGTACCTTCGCCAAATCTATTCAAGCACAAGCCCAAAACATGGAAATTACAGTTAAAACAGCCCAACAATTAAGATTAACCGAAGCGGAATTTGAACTCATCAAAGAGAAACTAGGTCGTACCCCTAATTTTACAGAGCTATGTGCTTTTAGTGGCATGTGGTCTGAACATTGTAGTTATAAAAACTCCATTAAATGGTTAAAGACTTTACCCCGTGATGGTGGAAGAATGTTGGTGGCTGCTGGTGAAGAAAATGCAGGTTTGATGGACATCGGAAATGATTATGGTGTGGTTTTTAAAATTGAATCACATAACCACCCAAGTGCATTGGAACCATTTCAAGGTGCTGCTACAGGAGTAGGAGGTATTCAAAGAGATATTTTTACGATGGGTGCGCGTCCGATCGCGTCCTTGAATAGTTTACGTTTTGGAAAATTAGAAGATACAAAAACTAAAAGATTATTAGCAGGTGTAGTGCATGGTATTGGTCATTACGGTAACTGTTTTGGTGTACCTACTGTTGGTGGTGAATTATATTTTGAAGATTGTTACCATACCAATCCATTGGTGAATGCAATGAGCGTGGGCATTGTGAAGGCAGGAAAAACAGTGAGTGCAATTGCATTAGGAAAAGGTAATCCAGTATTTTTTGTGGGTAGTGCAACAGGTAAAGATGGTATTGGTGGAGCAAGTTTTGCCTCAGCAGAAATCACTGCAGATAGCGTAGAAGAATTACCAGCAGTTCAAGTGGGTGATCCTTTTCAAGAGAAGAAATTATTAGAAGCTTGTTTGGAAGTAATAGAAACAGGTGGTGTAGTGGGCATGCAGGATATGGGTGCAGCAGGTATAATTTGTTCTACCGCAGAGATGAGTGCAAAAGGTCAAGTGGGTATGCGTATTGATTTAGATAAAGTACCTACACGTCAACAAAACATGAAAGCCTGGGAATTATTATTAAGTGAGAGCCAGGAAAGAATGTTGATGGTGGTTGAAAAAGGAAAAGAAGCACAAGTGTTAGCGGTGTTTGAAAAGTGGGATTTATCTTGTTCAAATATTGGAGAAGTAACCGACGATGGTTTATTAAATTTTTATATGCATGGGGAATTAGAAGCTTCTTTACCAGCTTATGAATTAGTGCTTGGTGGAGGTGCCCCTCAATACACACGTGACTATAAAACACCAGCTTATTTAGAAAAAGTGAATGCATTTGATATGCAATCAGTAGCGGATACAACCAATTTACAAGACACAGTTAAAGCGATGGTACAATTGCCAAATATTGCATCTAAGCGTTGGATCTATACACAATATGACAGTATGGTGGGTGCTGCAAATACTTCTACAAATGCACCAAGTGATGCAGCAGTAGTATTGGCCAAGGGTACAGGTAAAGCATTGGCTATGACGGTAGATTGTAATAGTAAATATGTATTTGCTGATCCTGAAAAAGGAGCGATGATTGCAGTAGCAGAAGCAGCAAGAAATATTGTTTGTTCTGGTGGTGAGCCAATAGGTGTAACCAACTGTTTGAACTTTGGTAATCCATATGATCCAGAGGTATACTATCAATTTGTGAAATCTGTTGAAGGTATGGGTGCTGCTTGTAGAAAATTCAATACACCAGTAACAGGTGGTAATGTGAGTTTTTACAATCAAAATCCAGATGGTCCAGTTTTTCCAACACCAACAATTGGCATGGTAGGTATCGTGGAAGACATGAACAACAGAATGACCTTGGACTTTAAGAACGAAGGAGATACTATCGTTTTATTAGGTCAACAAAGAAATGATATTGGTTCTTCAGAATATGTAAATAAAATTAAAGGAGTTGCATTTTCACAAGCACCACATTTTGATTTAGAAGAAGAGTTTCAATTGCAACAATTTGTGGCAGGATTGATCCAGTCAAAACAAATTAAATCAGCGCATGATATAAGCGAAGGTGGATTGATGATTACTTTATTAGAATCTGCTTTCTTTAATCATAAAGGGTTCAATGTAAGTTCTAATAATAGCACTTTAAGAAAAGATGCTTATTGGTTAGGGGAAGCACAAAGCAGGGTGGTGATTTCTTGTACTGCCGAGCAGCTTGCACAAATAGAACAATCTGCTAAAGCAGCTGGAGTAGCTACTACAGTACTTGGTAAAGTAACCAGTGGCGAAGTGGTAGTGGACAATGAAAATTGGGGCACTATTGCTACTTGGAAAAATGAGTATGACACAGCAATAGAAAAAAAATTATAAATAGCTATAGCGCACTCAATAGATTCACTTCATGACAAAACAACCTATCATTGTTGTAACAGGAGCCGCTGGTTTCATCGGTTCGGTTTTTGTTCAATATTTAAATGAACAAGGATTAGATCAATTGTTGATTGTGGATGATTTTGGAGTAGAATCAAAAAGAAAAAATTGGGAGTCAAAAAAGTTCATTAAGGCTATTGAGCGTCAAGCATTTTTAGCGCAATTAGATGCAGATGAACATGCAATTGATTTAATCGTTCACCTTGGTGCAAGAACGGATACGACTGAGTTTAATTATGCGATACATGAGGCTTTGAATGTTGAATATTCAAAAGCTATTTGGCAGTATGCTACCCGAAAAAATATTCCATTGATCTATGCTTCTTCCGCAGCGACCTATGGTGCAGGGGAAAATGGGTACGAGGACAGTCATGCTATCTTAGATCAGTTATCGCCATTGAATCCTTATGGGGTAAGTAAAAATGAATTTGATAAATGGGTTATTGCGCAGACCAGTGCGCCACCTTCTTGGACAGGTTTGAAATTCTTTAATGTATACGGTCCAAATGAGGAACATAAGGGACGAATGGCTAGTGTTATTTTTCACGCTTTCAATCAAATTAAAGCAACAGGCCTTGTGAAATTATTTAGAAGCCATCGTATAGATTATAAAGACGGACAACAATTGCGTGATTTTATTTATGTTAAAGATCTAGTATCTGTGATTGGATGGATGCTACATCATATGTATGCACAAAAATGGGATGCCTCAAAAAATGGATTATACAATTTAGGTACAGGCAAAGCAAGGTCTTTCTATGACTTAGCAGCCAATACATTTATAGCACAAGGGCTTGAGCCCAATATTGAATTTATAGATATGCCCGAGGATATCCGAGATACATATCAATATTTTACAGAAGCCAATATGGCTAAATTGCGTGCCGCAGGATACGACAAACCTTTTTCAACTTTAGAGGAAGGGGTTAGGGACTATGTAGCAAATTACTTAATGCCTGGTAAACAGTATTAATCTTACTTTAAAAGATAAAGAGAAAATATACTATTCCGTAGCGATCGTTTTCCCGAGAGCCTAGGGATAGTATATTTTCTCTTTATTAGGTTGAAAGAACTAGTGTGATTTTAAGAAAGCAATTGCTTTAGCATAAGTATCTTCTTTAGCAGCAGCATTGAAACTAGGATTGCTTGGATTCGCAAATCCATGACCAGCTTCGTATTTATAAGCTATCAAACTTTTACCAGCTAATTTCATATTGGATTCAAAATCATTCACCATTTCTGGGGAAGGAGATTTATCAAGGTTGCCAAAGAACCCAATGACATCGCATTGAATAGATTTTAATTTATCCATATTGGATTCTGGACGACCATAATACATCACTGCACCTTTAGCTTGAGGTCCAGCTAAAATAGCAGTTTGTAAACTCCACATTCCTCCAAAGCACCAACCCACACTATAAATAGCAGCTTTTGGTCCAGCATGTTTAATGGCACCTTGAATCAAAGCCACCATTCTATTCATATCAGCCCCACGCATTAATTTCATGGCACTATCTGGGGCAGCAGCTACTTTTCCGTCGTACATATCAACGGCCATCACGTTTACATCTCCTAAATCATTATAATAGGTATCTGCTTCTATTTTAATATTGTCATTTAAACCCCACCATTCTTGAATCACAATCAGCCATTTGTCTGATTTCTTTTTAGCAGGTATAAAATAAGCTTGACCTGGTCGTCCATCTGCGGCATTGAAAGGCACCACTTTACCCAATAAATTGCTTGGGTCTACTTGGATAGGAGCCAAATGCATTTTTGCAAAGGTAGACTGACTTGCCTCCAATTGATAGGCTTGTTGGGTCTCCATATTTAAACATTCAATGACTTCCCCTTTGTCCAACGCAGGGTGTTGTGTTTTTTCCCATTGCCAACTCAATAAACTGATGATGGTGAATAGGAAAAACAGGGTATAAAGGGTCTTTTTCATAGCATTATTTTTAATTTGATTTAAGATGTTCACTTTTAAATAACAGTTATAAACATTTATTGTTCAGGGGGTTTTATTCATTTTGTAGCCGGTATTTTTTAGCTTATTTTTGTATGACCTCTAAGCAATTTTCCAGAAAAAAGGCGGTCACATTAAAAACCATTGAATTGGGCACGCTTCAATAGACAACTATTGCGGGGATTCCTTTTTCAATATTATATGAATTTAAAGTTATGGCAAAGTATATTTTTGTTACGGGTGGTGTTACTAGTAGTTTAGGTAAGGGTATTATTGCCGCTTCTCTAGCTAAGTTATTACAAGCTCGTGGCATTACTGCTACGATCCAAAAATTTGACCCGTATATTAATGTGGATCCAGGTACTTTAAATCCATATGAACATGGAGAATGTTATGTAACAGAAGATGGCGCTGAGACCGACCTTGATTTAGGCCACTATGAGCGTTTTTTAAATATCCCTACTTCTCAAGCGAATAATGTGACCACGGGTCGTATTTATCAAACCGTAATCAATAAAGAAAGAGCGGGTGAATTCCTTGGTAAGACTGTTCAAGTAGTACCTCATATCACAGATGAGATCAAACATCGTATGTTGTTATTGGGTAAAGAGGGTAAGTTTGATGTGGTGATTACAGAAATTGGCGGCACTGTTGGTGATATTGAAAGTTTACCATTTGTGGAGACTGTAAGACAAATACAATGGGAATTACCAGAGGAAGATGTGATGGTAGTTCATTTAACATTAGTTCCTTATTTAAAAGCAGCAAAAGAATTGAAAACAAAACCTACGCAACACAGTGTGCGTATGTTAAGTGAAGCAGGGGTGCACCCAGATGTCATTGTTTGTAGAGCAGAAGAACCATTGAATGATGATATTAAAAGAAAAATTGCACTCTTCTGTAATGTAAGGGCAGGAAGGGTTATTGAAGCGGCAGATGCTTCTACTATTTATGAAGTGCCTTTAAAAATGTTGCAAGAAAAATTAGATTTAATAGTTCTTGAAAAATTAAAAATTACCAAATACAACGAACCTGATTTAACGAAGTGGAGTTTGTTTTTAGATAAATTAAAAAATCCAAAAGCGACCGTTAATATTGGCTTGATTGGAAAGTATATCGAACTTCAAGATGCCTATAAATCTATTTTGGAAGGCTTTATCCATGCAGGTGCGATGAATGAGGTTAAAGTGAACGTGGTGAATGTGCATAGTGAAGACATTACCCAAGAAAATGTAAAATCATTGGTAGGTAATTTAGATGGTTTATTAGTAGCGCCTGGTTTTGGTAACAGAGGTATTGAAGGAAAAATTGTAGCGGTTCAATATGCAAGAGAAAACAATTTGCCTTTCTTTGGAATTTGTTTAGGTATGCAAATGGCAGTGATAGAGTTTGCGCGTAATGTGGTGGGATTAGTTGGGGCACATTCTGTAGAGATGGATCCTGAAGCGGCACATCCGGTGATCAATATGATGGAGGAGCAGAAGAGAATCACCATGAAAGGTGGTACGATGCGTTTAGGGGCATATCCATGTGCAATCCAAAAAGACACTTTGGCTTATAAAATATATGGCAGCGATATGATCAGTGAGCGTCATCGACATCGTTATGAATTTAACAACGAATATTTAAAAGCATTTCAAGATAAAGGCATGGTCAACAGTGGTACCAATCCAACGACTGGTTTGGTGGAGATTGTGGAATTGCCGAATCATCCCTTCTTTATTGGGGTACAATACCACCCTGAATTAAAGAGTACGGTAGAAGCGCCGGCCCCTTTATTTGTGCACTTTATTGCAGCAGCAAAAGCCTACGCTAAAAAGTAAATCTTACCCTTTGTTATACCGCTAACATATGTTAGTTTTGCGGTATGCAAAAAATAAGAATTCTTACCTCCACTAGTTTATTTGATGGCCATGATGCCTCTATCAATATCATGCGTCGTGTATTGCAAGAACAAGGTGCCGAAGTCATACATTTAGGACACAATCGTTCTGCACAAGAAATTGTAGAAGCGGCCATCGAAGAAGATGTACAGTTGATTGCAATCACTTCTTATCAAGGAGGGCACATTGAATTTTTTACTTACCTCAGAAAATTATTAGACGAAGCGGGCTACCAACATATTAAAATTGTAGGTGGAGGAGGGGGGACTATTTTACCATCAGAAGCTGCCATCATTCATGCAAAAGGCATCTCAAAAATTTATTTACCTAAAGATGGTTTAGAATTGGGCATTGAGGGCATGATTAAACAAGTGATTTCATTTGCCAACTTTGCATTAAAATCAAATCAAAAAACCAAATACGCGAAACTACCTTTTGCTAAAAGATGTGATCCAAGAAAATTAGCGCGTGCCATTACCCTTTCTCAAAATGGGGAATTAAAAATAAAGAAAGACAAAAAAATTCTTGCTAAAAATATTCCTGTTATTGGGTTAACGGGTACGGGTGGTGCTGGCAAATCTACCGTATGTGACCGTTTGGTGCATTATTTTATTCAAAGCAATCCATCCCTCAGTATCGCTGTTGTATCGGTAGATCCGACAAAGAAAAAAACAGGGGGTGCCTTATTGGGCGATAGAATCAGAATGAACGCGATACATCATCCCAATGTATTTATGCGTTCTTTAGCAACTAGGTCAGACCATCATTCTATCTCTGATTCAATAGATCAAGTGATTTATTTGTGCAAAGAAGCTGGGTATGATGCTATTATTGTTGAAACTGCTGGTGTAGGACAAAATGATGCCTCTATTGTAGATTATGTAACCCTACCCATGTATATCATGACGCCAGAATTTGGTGCAGCAAGTCAATTGGAGAAAATAAATATGATTGACTTCGCTCAAATAATCGGTATCAACAAGTTTGATCGTTCTGGTGGATTAGATGCCATAAGGGATGTAAAAAAACAATACGCAAGGTCTCGTCATTTATTCAACAGCGACCCCAAAGACTTACCTGTTTATGGAACGATCGCTTCTAAATTCAATGACCCGGGCATGCAACATATGTTCAATCATATGATTCAATTGTTAAATCAACAACATCATCTGAACTGGCATACCATTGCAAATCCTTTGCCTTACGATGCGGCGACCATTGCCACACCAACCATACCATTGAATCGTTTCAATTACTTAAATGAAATTGTAGAGACCATTCAGCAAAATAAGTCTTGGATTGCTGCGCAGAAAGAATTGGCTTCTCAATGGTATAGTTACCATCAAGTTTTACAAAATCCTAAATTAAAAAAGCTTCCATTGTTGAAAGAGGAAGCAGATAAGGTCGCAGCATCAATTGATCCTGCAGTTAAGCAATCAATTGAAGCATGGCCTGCTTTACAATCGACTTACCAACAAGACGCTTTGGTGTATGAGATAAGGGGTAAGAAAATTCAACAGCCATTGCGTTTTCAAACAGAATCAGGTTTGTCATTACAAAAAGTGTACTTACCCAATTTCAAAGACTGGGGAGATATTGCAGAATGGCAATTAAAAGAAAATGTACCTGGACGTTACCCCTATACTGCAGGGGTGTTTGATTTAAAACGAACTGGAGAAGACCCTACAAGAATGTTTGCTGGAGAAGGTGGACCAGAAAAAACAAATCAACGTTTTCATTTTTTATCCAAAGGTCAACCAGCTACAAGATTGTCTACTGCTTTTGATAGTGTGACTTTATATGGCCAAGATCCTTCTAATAGAATGGATGTGTTTGGGAAGATTGGGAATGCAGGGGTAAATATTGCATCGGTGGATGATATCAAAAAATTATATTCTGGCATTCACTTAAATGACCCGACAAGTTCTGTAAGTATGACCATCAACGGTCCTGCTGCCATTATATTAGCCATGTTTTTTAATGCGGCTATTGACCAAGCATGTGAGCAATATATTACAGATCAAAAGCTTTGGCCTACCGTTAATAAAAAGATCAATCAATTGTTCAAGGGCAAAGAAAAGCCAGTGTATGCTGATTTTGATGCACTAAAAAAACAATCTATCACACACAATGGTTTAGGGTTAAAATTATTAGGCGTAAGTGGTGATCAAGTGTTAGATGCAAAAATATATGAGCGCATTAAGCATCAAGTCTTACAAAACTTAAGAGGTACTTTGCAAGCAGATATTTTAAAAGAAGATCAAGCACAAAATACCTGTATTTTTTCAATTGATTTTGCATTGAAATTAATGGGTGATGTACAAGCTTATTTTGTAGATCAAAAAATTAAAAATTTCTATAGTATTTCTATCTCAGGCTATCATATAGCAGAAGCTGGAGCGAATCCGATAACGCAGTTGGCATTTACATTGGCCAATGGGTTTACTTATATTGAATATTTTATGAATCGTGGTTTAGCGATTGATGAATTCATTCCAAATTTTAGTTTCTTTTTTAGCAATGGAATGGATCCAGAATATGCAGTGATTGGTCGTGTGGCCAGAAGAATCTGGGCACAAACAATGAAGCTTAAATATAAAGCGAATTCAAGGTCTCAAAAATTAAAGTACCATATTCAAACCAGTGGTCGAAGTTTACATGCACAAGAGATTGATTTTAATGACATCAGAACAACCTTGCAAGCTTTGTATGCGATTTATGATCAATGTAATAGTTTACATACCAATGCATATGACGAAGCCATTACAACCCCTACCAAAGAGAGCGTAAGAAGGGCTTTAGCAATTCAATTAATTATTAATAAAGAATTGGGTACCGCTAAAGTGGAAAATGCACAACAGGGTAGCTTTATGATGAATGAATTAACGGACTTAGTAGAGGAGGCAGTATTATTGGAGCTAGAACGTATTAATGCAAGGGGTGGGGTATTGGGTGCGATGGAAAGAATGTACCAAAGGTCTAAGATTCAAGAAGAAAGTATGTTGTATGAAACCAGGAAGCACCATGGGGAGATTCCAATCATTGGTGTCAATACCTTTATGGATGAGGCTGACCAAAATAGCAATGATCGTCGTCCGGTGTTTAGGTCTTCTGCTGCAGAAAAGAAATTACAAATTAGCAATCTAGGACATTTTAAAAATAGGCATAAAGACCAATCAGCCCATTATTTAAGTTTACTCCATACGGCAGCCGTACAAAATCAAAATATTTTTGAAGTATTGATGGAGGCGGTTAAATATTGTAGTTTAGGAGATATCACCAATTTGCTTTACCATACAGGGGGCAAATACAGCAGGAATTTGTAATAAAGCCTTAAAATAGTATTAAAATGGCCTCAAAATGGCCGTCATAACATGCTAAATACGTTCTAAAAACATACCTTTGCGGCATCTATTTAGATTAATTTAAAAGCATGAAAACGGACAAAAATACGGTCATTGGGTTTGTATTATTAGCAGGTTTATTCTTTGTATACTTTTGGTATACCAGTAAACAACAAAATGAAATTGCTGCATACAAAAAAAGATTTGATGATTCTGTTGCAGTAGTGAAAGCGACTGCCGAAAAAGCAGCTGCATTAAAAACAGCACAATTTGTAGATTCGACTCGTCAAGACACAACGACTAATGCAGTAGTAGCAGATACCTTAAAGGAGCAAATTGCTATTTTAGAGAATGACTTAATTAAAGTTGAATTAACGAATAAAGGCGGACAGGTTGCTAGGGTTACATTAAAAGGGTATGTTAATTCTAAAAAGGAATTGGTGCAATTAGGGGATAGTAGTTCCTTGACTTATGCGGTGAATACGGGCAATAATCAAACCGTTCAAATCAACCAAGTCATCTTCCCAGTGGCAAATGTTAGTACAGATCAAAATGGGGTTCAAAAAATCGAATACGTTTGGACAGCACCTAATGGCAAAACTATTAAGCATCAATTTGCTTTAGCAAAAGGCAAGTTCAATGTAGATTGGAATATCGTAATGGATGGTGCAGATCAATTGTTAACCAACAATCAATTGAATGTTTTATGGGATGTACATTCTTATGGTCAAGAAAAGACAACCACCTATGAGCGTCAAATGTCTAATATCTGTTTCTCAGAAGACAATGAATTTGATTATATTTCAAGCAATACCAATAAGGTTTTCGAAAAACCAGTACAATGGGTAGGCTTAGTTCAACAATTCTTTACGACCACAGTGATTTATAAAGAAGGTTTTAATTCAGGTAAAATTGACTGGCAACGCAAAACTGATAGCAGCAATGGATTAGCCACTCTACAAGCACAGTTTCAAACCAAATTAACGGGTGCGAATGTGAACATGCCATTGTCTTTGTATTATGGTCCAAACGATTTTGAAATCTTAAAATCTCAGGCACCAGAAATGGAGAAAATTGTGAATTTGGGTAGAGATTTATATTCTTTTGTTCGACCAATTAACAAATACATCATCATGCCAGTGTTTGATTTCTTTGCTGGCTTTGTAAAAAATTATGGTTGGGTGGTATTTTTATTAACCATCTTTATTCGTTTAGTTACTTCTCCATTGACTTATTCAAGCTTCTTGAGTACCGCAAAAATGAAAGTATTGAAGCCTGAATTAGACGAGATTAAGAAAAAGACAGGAGACGATCAACAAGCATTTGCAATGGAGCAAATGAAATTGTTTAGAGAGGCTGGTGTAAATCCATTAGGTGGATGTATCCCTGCTTTGTTGCAGATTCCGATCTTCTTTGCTTTATATAGCTTTTTTAATTCAAATATTGCTTTAAGAGGACAATCCTTTTTATGGAGCCAGGATTTGTCAAGCTATGACTCTATCTTCACTTTACCTTTTAGTATTCCTTTAGGCTTTGGTAGTCATATCAGTTTATTTACATTAACTGCAGTATTGACTACTTTTATCTCGTCTATTTACAATATGTCTATGACGCCTACACAGGATAATCCTGCGTTAAAGTACATGCCTTATATTTTCCCATTCATGCTATTATTTATCTTTAATAGTTTGCCTTCTGCATTGACTTGGTATTATACGGTGTCTAATATTGTTACCTTATTATTACAATTGGTGATTCAAAAATTAATTATCAATCATGATAAAATCTTGGCAGATATCGATGTGAAAAGAAAAACGCCAAAGAAGAAAAGTAATTGGCAGGAAAAATATGAGCAAATGATGGAAGCGCAAAAGAAAGTTCAAGCGCTCAAAGACAAAACAAAAAAATAAAATTCAAATAAAAGAGGCCTAAGTAATACTTGGGTCTCTTTTGCTTAACGCTGCAAACCATGCTTCGATTATCCCCCCTAATTGCTTGCTTTTTTTGTTGTATACTACAACAGGTCAATGCCCAGACCAAAATAGTAGGTGAATGCACGATTGGGTATACTATTCAAAAAATTACTGCAGGTGACACGACCCTCTTGGGTCAAAAGGAAGTGTATATCAAAGGCAATAGTTGCAAGACGATTTTAAAGACTGCTGCTTTACAACAAACCCTCATCTTTAATACCCAACAAGATTCAGCCATTGTTTTAAAAGAAATAGGGTTGAATAAATTGTTGCAATACATTCAATATCCACCCATCAATAGTGTTAATTTAATCGCCTCAAAGAAAAATCAATCTACCCTGACTGTGGTAGATTATCCTTGTGAATCAATTACGCTTTCTTGGGCAGATGGTTCTGCTATGCAAGTGTGGTATACCACTTCTATCCTTCCAACTGTTACAGTGTATGAGCAAGCTTTTAAGGAAATACCAGGTCTGGTATTGGCGTATCAATTATTCACAAAAGAGGGAAGCCAAATTTTGTATCGTGCCAACAAAGTGGATTTAAGTCCAATCACATTAAATGTGTTTGAAATAAATAAGGCACAGTTTCAAATAATGAATTAAGGTTGTTGTGGGCTAGGTGTTTTGAACCTAGGTAAAATCAACTTATGCTTATAAGGGATTACATAACTAATATTGCCCTTATTGTATTTAAGATAAGTAGTTTGGTTTGAGGCTCCATTCATGTTGGCATGAACAGTAAGTCCTTTGTAAACTAAACTTGATTTTAAATCGTGGAAAGTAGTTGCTTTATGACTTAAGCTACTTAAGTTTTTTAAGCTGTATTTTTCAGCTGCTTTTTTAGACGCAATGGTACCTGTAATGGTTGTAGAAGCATGAACAGAAGTAGATACTACTGTCATTAGAACAACTGAGGTTAATATAGTTCTTAGGGTACGCACGGTTATTACGAAGTTATAACATTATCACAATTTCCCATAAATATTTTTTTAACGAAATTATATAGTTTCTGTGTACAATAATTTTACGGAAAGCAAGCCTGAACCCGTACATTTAATACAGTATTGAAATGGAGTGTAATATTTTAATTTATTGATTTTCAATACTTTATTAAATAAATTTAAATAGATGCCATGTTGAATCATCAATTTGAAGAGGAAAATGGAGACATCAGGGAATTACTCTTACGCTACCAGTACTTAAAAACAGGGAAGGCCCATGCGTATATAGAAGAGGACGATTTTGAAAAAATTATCGCTCATTTGGACGAAAAAGATGCTATTAACGAAGCGATTGAAGCAGCTGATATAGCCCTTACACAATTTCCTTCTTCCTCGCTTTTGATGATTAAAAAAGCAGACTTATTATTGGCGACTAGAAAATACAGTGAAGCACTTGAGTTATTAAATACAGCCGCATTATACGATCATAAAGACATGAATTTATTCATCCTTAAAACGGATGCTTATTTAGCTTTGGATCAGCCAGAAGAAGCCATTGTTTTATTACAAGAAGCTTTGCATTTATTTGAGGGGGCAGAAAGAACAGAATTACTTTTTGAATTAGCGGATGTTTATGACGATCATGAAGCTTTTGATAAAGTATTTGATTGTTTGCAATTAATTTTAGAAGAAGAGCCCACCAACGAAGAGGCATTGTATAAAATTTGTTTTTGGACAGATTTTACAGGCCGCAATGAGGAAAGTATAAAGTTGCATCAAAAGATGATAGACGAGCAACCTTATAATGCATTGGCCTGGTTCAATTTGGCAGCTGCTTATCAAGGGATTAAATTATATGAAAAAGCTATTGACGCTTATCAATTTGCAATAGTGATTGATGAAAAATTTGATTATGCTTATCGCAATATGGGGGATGCCTATCTTCGTATGAGAAAATACAATGAAGCGATTGAAGCATTGGAAAAAGTATTAGAGCTTTCAAGACCTGAAGATGTTATTTATGAAGCAATTGGACATTGCTACCATCGTTTAAAGAACTTTGCACAAGCAAGGTTTCATTATAAAAAAGCGGTACACTTAAATCCGGAGGATAGCAGGTTATATCAAAAAATTGCATCCACCTATATGCTAGAATCTAAATGGCAAATGGCCATCAAGCAAATTGAAAATGCCATCCGTATTAATAAGCATATCAATGAGTATTATATCATGATGGGGGAGTGTTATATGCACCTAGAGGACTTTAAAGAGGCAGCAACCTATTTTGGCATCGTGGTCAAACATAAGCCAAAGCAAATTGCTGGTTGGGAGAGTTTCATTAAATGTCTTATTGCAAATGATCAATTGGATGCAGCATTAGAACAAACGGAATTGGCTTATATGTCAACCCAAGGGAAAGTGATTTTTGTCTATTATAGAGCTGCTATCCTATTCATGATGAATAAGCGTATGGAAGGTTTATTGCAATTAGAAATGGCTTTGTCGAAATCTGGAAAATGGTTGAATAAGTTGCTTAAGTTTTACCCAGAGCTCATTCAGGACGCCAAAGTGGTGGAATTGATTAGTCAATACAAGAAGCTGAAATAAGCAATGCTTTTTTAAATTATCTTTGCAAAAATATAGAAGCACAATGATGAATTTTAATTTAACACAGATACCAGAAAGAACAACACAGCCTAGACAATATGGTTTAACCATGGTGATGGATAAAGGACTTAGTTTAAGAGATGCAGAGAATTTTTTAAGTATAGGAGCGCCTCATACAGATATTGTTAAATTAGGATTTGGTACTTCATTCGTTACACCTAATCTTAGAGCAAAAATTGAGTTATATCAAGCACACAATATACCGGTTTATTTTGGCGGTACTTTGTTTGAAGCATTCGTAATTAGAAATCAATTTGATGACTATATCGCAATGTGTAAGGATTATAATATTGATGTAATTGAAGTGAGCGATGGTTCGATTGTAATTCCTCATACAGAAAAATGCGGCTACATAGAAAAGATTTCAAAATTTGCTAAAGTATTCAGTGAAGTTGGAAGTAAGGATGCAGCACATATTATTCCTCCTTATAAATGGATTGAATTAATGGGTGCAGAATTAAATGCAGGTGCTTCTTATGTTATTGCAGAAGCAAGAGAAGCAGGAAACGTAGGTATATATAGAGGTTCAGGTGAAGTAAGAGAAGGATTGGTACAAGAAATTTTAACAAAAATTCCTGCTGAAAAAATTCTTTGGGAGGCGCCACAGAAAGCTCAACAATTGTATTTCCTTGAATTGATAGGTTGTAATGTAAACTTAGGAAATATTGCACCATCAGAAATCATTCCATTAGAAGCAATGCGTATTGGTTTACGTGGAGATACTTTTGATTTATACTTAAACAAATAAAGTGCGTCAGTTTGGTCTCATAGGTTTCCCTTTGTCACATTCTTTTTCGAAAGGATATTTTGCTAATTATTTTTTGACTGAAAATATTACAGATGCACAATACGAAAACTATCCAATTGAAACCATAGATGCATTTTTAGACCTTTGGAAAAACAATCCCAATCTAAAAGGGTTGAACGTGACTATTCCTTACAAGAAAGCTGTCATACCTTTTTTACAAAATCCATCTACTGTGGTGGAAACCATTCAAGCATGTAATTGTATTCGGCTGTATGAAGGAGCACTTTATGGCTATAATACCGATGTCATTGGATTCGAACAATCCCTTTTACCCTTTTTAAAGCCACACCATCAAAAAGCCTTGATCTTTGGAACAGGAGGTGCGGCAGCAGCGGTGGAGTGGGTGTTGCGAAAATTGGGTATATCCTATCAATTGGTCTCCAGGAAGCCAGCTCCAGGTGTACTGAGCTATGGTGCAATCGACGCAGGTGTCATTGCAGCGCACAGTTTATTGATCAATACAAGTCCTGTGGGCATGTTTCCACAGGTAGAGGAGGCGCCGTTATTGCCTTATGAAGCGATTACGCCAATGCATCATTTATACGACCTTATCTACAATCCAGCTGAAACAAAATTTTTGGCTTTAGGTGCGAGGCAAGGTGCAACCATTCAAAATGGACTGGAGATGCTGCATATTCAGGCCAATGCAAGCTGGGACCTATGGAATAGCCCAACGCCGATAACCCAATAAGGGTCATACGTAAAGCGATTTGACTTTCCAATCTAAATGCTTTTATAGGTTTACAAAGTTTGCAAAAATTGAAAGAGTTGTGTCACTGCTTTTTGTCTATGACTATATTGGTTCTTTTCGTCCATCGTCATACTAGCAAAGCTTTTGCTTGAACCGTCTGGTACAAAAATGGGGTCATAGCCAAACCCTTTTTCGCCTTGCATACCGGTTAAAATTTGACCTTTACAGATGCCTTCAAAATAATAGGTTTGCTGCGCCCATATAAGACAAATTACTGTTCTAAATTGTGCAGTTCTGCTGCTAACCCCTTCCATTTTATGTAATACAAGGTCTATATTGGCCTGAAAATCCCTGTCTTCGCCTGCATACCTTGCGCTCTTTACACCTGGCTCACCCCCTAAACTATCAATTTCTAATCCCGTGTCTTCACTAAAACAATTTTGTTTTGTGAGGTTAAAAATGGTTTTTGCTTTTTCTAAAGCATTTGCTTCCAATTGATCATGCGGTTCAGGAATATCAATATCAATGCCCGCTTCTTTTAAGGGAATAATTTCAAAATCACTCCCCACTAAGGATTGAATTTCGGCCACTTTATTTCGATTGTTGGTAGCAAAAATTAGGGTATGCATTTTGAAAAATATTTTGTGTGAAATAAAAAATAATTTCAGCTTATAAATTAAAAATTATTTTTAATGCAGTCCATAATTTTGTTTTTTCAACTTTAGAAGCTTGATCAATTCCTTGCATCTGTGCTAAATTATTACTGAATAATAATTGAGTTGATCCAAGTAAAATTGGGCTGTATATTTTAGTAGGTAATTTAATTTTTAATTGTGTTGGAGGGATGTCAAAAATCAATACAATTTCAGAAGGTACCTGCACTAAAATTTGATGTAGCGAATAGTTTTTATTTGCTAGGTTAATTAATGCAATATCAGCGATGGTTAATTTACATGCATTTAAAATAGAAGTGAGTAAATCAAAATCTCTTTCATTTAAATGTACCGCGTTTGAATCTTGTACTAAAACAAGGATCTTTTTTTGATGTTCTCCAAGAAATTTAACAGGTGCAATTGGGGTCTCCTCTGCCTCTATTGGTACAGTAGGCTCCTCCAAAGCGGGGGATGCCGGTGCTTTTTTATCCACATTTACTGGTGTTGAACCTAATACTAAACTTTCTTTGTACAGGTTCACTATGACGCTATTAGGGAGGATGTTTTTAACTTCTTTCATGGGATTTGAATAACGGAAATTAACTGAATTGATTGGATTGAAAAAATAACAATTGTATGTCTTTATTTTTTTGTGTTTCTTTGTGCCTGAAATAGCCTAAAAACTTATAAAAATGAGTGCGCAAAATATCCCTTTTATCGAAATGCCAAAGGACCAATTAAGACAATTGGATCCTAACAATTTCTTCTTTGGAAAAAGTTTCACCAACTATATGTTGGAAGCGGATTATGAAGATGGTGAATGGAAGCATGCAGTCATTAAAAAATTTGAGCCATTACAGTTGAATCCTTCCACTGCAGTTTTGCATTATGGTCAATCCATTTTTGAAGGTATTAAGGCCTATAAAACAACGAAGGACGAAGTGGTTATTTTTAGACCACAAGAAAATTATAAACGTTTTAATACTTCTGCAGAAAGAATGCAAATGCCCACTGTTCCAGAGTGGTTATTCATCGATGGCATGAAGCAATTAATTCAAATCGAACAAGATTGGATTCCAACAGAAGAAGATCATTCTTTATACATTCGACCATTCATGATTGCAACCGATCCTTTTATTGGGGTACGTCCTTCTGCAACTTATAAGTTTATGATTATCTTAGGTCCTGCTGGTCCATACCACGCAGCGCCAATGAAAATTTTAATTGAACAAAATTACACAAGAGCTACACCAGGTGGTGTCGGATTTGCCAAAAATGGAGGCAACTACGGAGCAAGTTTATATCCTGTTGTGCTAGCACAAAAAAAAGGATATGACCAAGTTTTGTGGACTGATGCTTTAGAACATAAATACGTAGAAGAAGTGGGGATGATGAATGTGATGTTTGTGATTGACGGGAAAGTCATCACGCCAAGTTTAGAAAGAGGCACTGTATTAAAAGGCGTGACAAGAGATAGTGCGATTACCTTACTAAAAGATATGGGGTATACCGTGGAGGAGCGCAATCTTTCAGTTGAAGAAATTGTAGCAGCCCACAAAGCAGGCAAATTAGAAGAGGTCTTTGGGGTTGGAACCGCCGCGGTGGTCTCTTATATCTCCAAATTAGCAGAAGGGGATTATGTCATGGAATTTGACATGAGCAAGCTAAAAGTGGCTACAAGCTTAAAAAAGAAGTTAAATGACATCCGTGTGGGCCTAGAAGTGGATAAACATGGGTGGTTGATGAAAATTTAGTTAAAATACTGTAAATCAGTTAATTAACTAACAAAAACAAAGACAATCGTACGGTAAATGGGGCTAATTGCTTTATTTTTTTAAAAATAGCAAATAAACATTTTGGTAATTCGTTTGCAGCCATTACCTTTGCCGTCCGAATTTTTTATAAACCGAAATTGAACTAAACAGCATAATTAATGCCTACTATTCAACAATTAGTGAGAAAAGGCCGTGAGATCATCAGGGCTAAAAGTAAATCAAGAGCTTTGGATGCATGTCCTCAGCGTCGTGGTGTTTGTACAAGAGTATATACAACAACTCCAAAAAAGCCGAACTCTGCGTTACGTAAAGTAGCAAAAGTACGTTTGACTAATAAGATTGAAGTCATTGCCTATATCCCAGGTGAAGGCCATAACTTACAAGAGCACAGTATCGTATTAATCCGTGGTGGTCGTGTAAAAGACTTACCGGGTGTACGTTATCATATTGTTCGTGGTAGTTTGGATACTGCTGGTGTTAAAGACCGTAAGCAGTCTCGTTCTAAGTATGGTACTAAGAAAGAAAAAGCAAAAAAATAATCAAGTAACAACTAATTCATATTCGACATGCGTAAAGCACAACCTAAAAAGATTCCTTTAGCTCCAGATCCTCGTTTCAACGATGTGCAGGTGACTCGTTTTATCAACAACATTATGTTGGATGGTAAAAAAACAACTGCTTTCAAAATTTTCTACGATTCTTTAGAGAAAGTAGCAAAAATGACGAACGAAGATGGTTATGAAATGTGGAAGAAAGCGGTAGCGAATGTAACTCCAGCAGTTGAAGTACGTAGCCGTCGTATTGGTGGTGCTACTTTCCAAATTCCAGCTGAAGTTCGTGCGGACAGAAAGATTTCTTTAAGCATGAAGTGGTTGGTTCGTTTTAGCCGTGAGCGTAACGGTAAGACAATGGCTGACAAATTAGCAAATGAAATCGTTGCAGCTACAAAAGGCGAAGGCGGTGCATTCAAGAAGAAAGAAGATACACATCGTATGGCTGAGGCGAACAAAGCGTTCTCTCACTTTAAAGTGTAAGCTCCTCAAAAGGAATCATTTACCTTACTATATCAAAACCCCAACAGCAATGTTGGGGTTTTTTGTTGAAAAAAAGGGGGCGGAATCCGTTATTCAATCACTTATATGATTAACTTTGCGCCTCGGAAAACTGGATAAATAAAATTAAACAACCCTAATATGGCGGACTTAAGACTACAAAGAAACTTTGGTATTGCTGCGCACATTGATGCGGGTAAGACTACAACCACTGAACGTATCTTGCGTTACACTGGTATGATTCACAAAATTGGTGAAGTACATGATGGTGGTGCAACCACTGACTGGATGGAGCAAGAAAAAGAAAGAGGTATCACCATTACTTCTGCAGCGGTAAGTTGTCAATGGCAATTCCCAACTGTATTAGGTAAGCCGGATGCGAACACAAAAAGTTATTACTTCAATATTATTGATACTCCAGGACACGTTGACTTTACGGTAGAGGTAGAGCGTTCAATGCGTGTATTGGATGGTTTGATTGCTTTGTTTTCTGCGGTGGATGGTGTTGAACCTCAATCAGAAACTGTATGGCGTCAAGCAAACCGTTACAAAGTTCCTCGTATCGGTTTCGTAAATAAAATGGATCGTGCTGGTGCAGATTTCTTAATGGTGGTAAACCAGGTAAGAGAAATGTTAGGTGCGAAAGCGGTGCCATTACAATTACCAATTGGAGCTGAAGATGGTTTCAAAGGGGTAGTGGATTTAATTAAATTAAAAGGTATTATCTGGGATGATTCAACAGAAGGTATGACCTATACTGAGATTCCTGTGCCAGATGATATGAAAGAAGATGTGGATTACTGGAGAGCTCAATTAATTGAGGCGGTTGCTGAATATGATGACAAGTTGATGGAGAAATTCTTTGAGAACCCAGATTCAATTTCTGAAGCTGAAGTACATGAAGCAATCCGTAAAGCTTGTATCGATTTAAGTATCGTTCCAATGATGTGTGGATCTTCATTCAAAAATAAAGGCGTACAAACTGCATTAGATGCGGTATGTCGTTATTTACCTTCTCCAGTAGATGTAGATGATACAGAAGGTACAGATCCAGATACAGGAGAAAAAATCTTCCGTAAGCCAAATGCAAAAGAACCATTTGCTGCATTGGCATTCAAAATTATGACAGATCCATTCGTAGGACGTTTGGCGTTCTTCAGATGTTATTCTGGTCATTTAGATGCGGGTTCTTATGTAAGAAACGTGCGTAGTGGTAAGAATGAGCGTATCTCTCGTATCATGAAAATGTTCGCGAACAAACAAAACCCAATCGATTTTATCGAAGCAGGTGATATCGCAGCAGCGGTTGGATTTAAAGAGATTAAAACAGGAGATACATTATGTGATGAGAATCACTTGATTGTATTGGAGAATATGTTTATTCCAGAACCAGTTATCTCGGTAGCGGTTGAGCCAAAAACTCAAGCTGACGTTGATAAAATGGGTATGGCAATTGCTAAATTAGTAGAGGAAGATCCTACCTTAAGAGTAAAGACAGACGAAGATACAGGTCAAACAATCTTATCTGGTATGGGTGAATTACACTTAGAGATCATCGTTGACCGTATGCGTCGCGAATTCAAAGTGGAAATCAACCAAGGTAATCCTCAGGTTGCTTACAAAGAAGCATTTGGAACAACGATTGAGCACCGTGAAGTGTTGAAAAAACAATCTGGTGGTCGTGGTAAGTTCGCAGATATCCAATTCTCTATTGGACCTGCAGATGAGGATTGGTTAGCAGCAAATACTGACAAGGCATTCCAATTCCAAAACGATTTATTTGGTGGATCAATTCCTAAGGAATTTGTACCAGCTATCATCAAAGGTTTTGAAACTTCAATGACAACGGGTGTATTGGCTGGTTTCCCAGTGAATAACATGAAGATCCGCGTATTTGATGGTTCTTACCATGATGTGGATTCTGATGCTATGTCATTTGAATTATGTGCTAAAGCTGGATTCAGAACTGCTGGTAAGAAAGCGAAGCCTACTTTATTAGAGCCAATCATGAAAGTAGAGGTAGTTACTCCAGACCAATACATGGGAGACGTTACTGGTGACTTGAACCGTCGTCGTGGTATGTTAGAAGGTATGGATAGCCGCGGAAACTTACAAGTGATCAAGGCGAAAGTGCCATTGAGTGAAATGTTCGGTTATGTAACTCAATTGCGTTCTTTGAGCTCTGGCCGTGCTACTTCAACAATGGAGTTCAGTCACTACAACCCAGCACCAAACAATATTGCTGAGGAAGTAATGGCTAAGAACAAAGGTAAAGTGAAGGACGAAGAATAGTCAATTTCTTGATTTTCAATAATTTAGGAGCCCCCTCCAATCAAATGGTGGGGGCTTTTTTTGTCCCGATAGGGTGTTTTAAATTATTTTGAAAAAAAATTAAAAAAAACACAATATTTCTTGAATGTTAGGTCACAACCCATTACCTTTGCATCCCCAAGATAATTTGGAAAAATAAGCTATGTCTCAAAGAATTAGAATAAAATTACAATCTTACGATCACAACTTAGTAGATAAGTCTGCTGAGAAAATCGTAAAAACAGTACGCAGTACAGGTGCAGTAGTTACAGGTCCTATTCCTTTGCCTACACACAAACGCATTTTCACTGTGTTACGTTCACCGCACGTTAACAAGAAAAGTCGTGAGCAGTTTCAATTAGCAACGCACAAGCGTTTGTTGGACATCTACACTTCTTCTTCTAAAACAGTAGACGCCCTAAGTAAGTTAGACTTACCTTCAGGTGTTGAGGTAGAAATTAAAGCATAAGTACTTTATAATTACCATCTCCCAATCGCTGCCCATTATGCAGTAGTCGAAAAAGGAGCGCTGGTTTGATCAAAGTAAAATATAAACAGGCCCTTCGAGGTTTGTTTACTTCCGGTACTTCCCCTCTCATAATTGAGAAACAAAGGAAAAGGTCGGCAGCAAACAGGGATTGAATCCGAGCTACTACTAAAAGGTAGCATCATCATCGGATGTCCTCATAACCAAGAGCGGGGCATAAACCGCAAAACAGATGAAAGGTATTATTGGAAAAAAAATTGGCATGACTAGCATCTTCGCCGAAGATGGAAAGCAAATCGCTTGCACCATTATCGAAGCTGGTCCTTGTACAGTCACTCAGGTTAAAACTCCTGAAGTAGACGGTTACAGCGCAGTGCAATTAGCATTGGGCGATAAGAAAGAAAAGCATTCTACAAAGTCTGAAATCAATCACTACGCAAAAGCGCAGACTGCTCCCAAAAAATTCGTAAAAGAGTTCCGCAACTATGATCTTGAAGCTGCACTAGGAACAACTATTACCTTAGACATGTTCTCTGAAGGAGATACTGTTGAAGTTGTTGGTACAACAAAAGGTAAAGGTTTCCAAGGTGTTGTTAAGCGTCATGGATTTAGTGGTGTGGGTGAAGCTACGCACGGCCAACACGACCGTTCTCGTGCTCCAGGTTCTATTGGTGGATCATCTTATCCAGCAAGAGTATTCAAGGGCATGCGCATGGCTGGTCGTATGGGTAACGATCGCGTTAAAACAAAAGGTTTAAAAGTATTAAAGTTATTCCCTGAGAAGAACTACTTACTAGTAAGTGGATCAGTTCCAGGTCATAATGGTTCAATCGTTTTAATCCAAAAGTAATCACCACTTAATCGACAACAATGCAATTAGAAGTAATAGATATAAAAGGCAAAAAAACAGGCAGACAGGTAGAATTACCTGCTGAGATTTTTGGTGCTACACCAAATGATCACGTTATTTATTTAGCCGTTAAACAATATTTAGCTGCACGCCGTTCAGGTACGCATAAAGTTAAAACTCGTGCGGAAGTACAAGGTGCTAGCAGAAAATTACACAAACAAAAAGGTACTGGTGGTGCTCGTAAGGGTAATATCCGTAACCCTTTATACAAGGGTGGTGGTACTATTTTTGGACCAAAGCCTCACTCATACGATTTCAAATTGAACCGTAAAGTGAAAGACTTGGCTAAAATCTCTGCTTTATCTCACAAGGCGATTGATCAAGCGATCTTAGTTTTAGAAGACATCAAAATGTCTACTCCTAAAACAAAGGATATCACGGCAATCATGAACCAATTGAAATTAGAGAACAAAAAGACTTTAGTAATCTTACCTGAGTACGATGAAAACATCTACTTAAGTACACGTAATATTCCTAACGTAGCTAGTTCTTTATTAGCTGATATCAATACATACGACATCATGAATGCAGATGTATTAGTGATCACAGAAGGCGCTGCTAAAATCTTTAACGAAGAGGAAAAAGCAACAGCTTAATCCTTATTAGGTAAAAAACTTATTATTATGAAGTTGACAGAAATATTAATCAAACCAATCCTTACGGAGAAAGCAAATGCGCAGCAAGAGAAATTGAGCCGTTATGCATTCAAAGTAAACCGTCGTGCGAACAAATTAGAGATCAAAACTGCGGTGGAGCAATTTTACGGTGTGAACGTTGTAGACGTAAACACATTGGTTGTTCCAGGAAAAAGCAAGACTCGTTCAACTAAGTCTGGTATTATCTCTGGTGTTAAATCTGGATATAAGAAAGCATTAGTTACAGTAGCGGAAGGTGAATCCATTGACCTTTACGCAAGTATATAACAATAGCCCGCGAAGCTGAAAAATTCGTAAGACGTAAAAGTCTTTAAAAGTAAAACAAAACAAAATGGCATTAAGAAAGTACAAACCGATTACAGCAGGTACCCGTTGGAGAATAGGTAACGCTTACGCTGAAATCACAACTAACAAACCTGAAAAGAGTTTGTTAGAACCACAAAAGAAAACAGCAGGACGTAACTTCCAAGGTCGTCGTGCAATGCGTTACATGGGTGGCGGTCATAGACAACACTATCGTCTTATCGATTTCAAAAGAAATAAGAAAGACATGGAAGCTAAAGTTGTTTCTATTGAGTATGATCCAAACAGAACTGCATTCATCGCATTAGTACAATATACTGATGGCGAGAAAAGATATATCATCGCTCCAAATGGTTTACAAGTTGGTGCTACTGTATTATCTGGTGACAACGTTGTTCCAGAAATCGGTAACGCTTTACCAATGAAGAATATCCCATTAGGTACGGTTGTGCACAACATCGAAATGCAACCTGGTCAAGGGGGTAAATTGGTAAGAAGTGCTGGTGCATCTGCACAATTAGCGAATAAGGAAACTGAATACGCTGTATTGAAAATGCCTTCTGGTGAATTAAGAAAATTATTGATTAACTGTTATGCTACTGTAGGTGTGGTTTCTAATAGCGACCATAACTTAGAAACAGCTGGTAAAGCAGGTAGAAATCGCTGGAAAGGTGTACGTCCTCGTGTTAGAGGTGTTGCCATGAACCCAGTAGATCACCCGATGGGTGGTGGTGAAGGTAGAGCGTCTGGTGGACATCCAAGAAGCAGAACTGGTAAGTATGCTAAAGGAGAGAAAACTAGAACAAGAGGAAAGGGTAGCGACAAGTTGATTATTCAACGTCGTGATGGTAAAAAATTGACAAAATAATTTAACAATCAAATTAACTCGTTACTATGGGTCGTTCGATTAAAAAAGGTCCTTATATAGATCATAACCTTGAAGGAAAAGTAGAGGATATGAACGGAGGCAAAAC
>JBEDDG010000006.1:0-58721 GCA_041176305.1 Bacteroidota bacterium
ATTTATTATAGTATTGATAATCAATAGTATAAGATATGTTAATTCAATAAAAAATTTCATTCATTTAAGGCAAAAGATTGCCTATCTACTCTTCAAATTCAGTTGGCTAGGGCTTCGTTTATTTGTCGTATTTCAATTGATTTGGGGACTGAATTACCTTCAGCCAGATCCATCCTCCGCCTACCAAATTAGCCCACAAACACCCAAAAACGCAGCAATAGCCCTAGAAGAGGTAAATGCGTTGACCTATGAATTAATTCAAGAACTCAATCAAACAAAGGAAGAATTGACTCTTATAGGTCCTCAAAAAATGGATTTTAATCAACTGGTTTTCCGTGTTGAACTAGCCTATATCAGAGAAGCCTATTTCAAAAAGCAGCCTAGATTTAAAAATAGAAGCATCAAAAAGGCTGTATTTCCAACCTGGGGTGATTACATAGGCTACCTTGCTTTTTATCAACCGCTCACGGGCGAAGCAATTGTTCGGGCCGATCTGCCTATATGGACGCAGCCTTATACCATTGCACACGAAATGGCCCATCAAATGGGCTATGCTTCAGAGACGGAAGCCAATTTTATAGCGTATGTGGCCACTGCAGAATCTGGAGACCCCATCCTTAGGTATTCTATGTTATTACAAATGTTTACCTATGCTCAGGACGCCCAATTATTATTGCTTGCTGGTACGAAAGGGTATGATTCATGGAAGGCACAAATCGCTAAAAACAAAGCATTACTCAGTCCAGCAGTCCTTAAAGACAGGCTAGCCATTAGGGCATTCTTTAGTGCAAGGGCAGGTAAACAAATAGAAGCATCCACTCAACTCTATGATCAATTCTTAAAATGGAATCAACAAGCAGCAGGATTAGCTAGTTATGCGGATGTATTAAAATGGGTAAGGGCCTATCGTCTTAAAACTGGTTCTTCCACATCATACTCTCGATAGGTTTTTCTGGTTGGCCACTGTATTTAGCATTTGCTTTTTTGTTGTAGCTCACTTCAATTTCACCATCTACCGGGAAGTAAATTAATTGACCAATAGGCATGCCTTTGTAAACACGCACGGGTTGTTTTACAGAAATTTCTAAGGTCCAATAACCACAGAAACCAACATCGCCTTTTCCTGCAGTGGCATGAATGTCAATGCCTAAACGACCTGTAGATGATTTACCTTCTAAGAAAGGCACATGTGCGTGCGTCTCTGTATATTCTAGTGTTACGCCTAAATAAAAACCAGTTGGCTCTAATACAAACCCTTCTTCTGGAATTTCAAAGTAAGTGATAGTGTTATGCGCTTTAGCATCTAACACAGCATTGTCATAGGTTGCCAACCATTTACCAAGATGCACGTCATAGCTATTGCTCCCAAGATCTTTACGGTGATAAGGTTCAATTTTAATAGTTCCTTTTTCAATTTCTTCTAATATGCTTGTATCTGATAAAATCATCTTAATCTTTTTATGTTTATTTTCGGCTTTTAAAACAGACCGCAATCTACTTCAAAATGCCTTTCTTTTATCAACAAAATATCAACGAGACAGCCCATTTAGCAATTTGGAAGATCCAAGAACCAGCTTCTTTTTTTGAGACAGATGTTCAATTGGCTGTGCCCATTGCAAATGAAGAAAGAAGGACGCAACATTTAGCGGTAAGACTTTTATTTAAGTTGATGATGCCAGAAGCAAATCTAGATCAATTGGTGATGGCGGATAATGGAAAGCCTTATTTAATCGGGGTTCCATTTCATTTTTCTTTTTCGCATTGTAATGGTTATGCTGCTTGTGGGGTAGATGATCAAGGTCCAATTGGGATTGATATTGAAATCATCCATCCGAGAATTGCAAAAGTGGCGCATAAGTTTATGAATGACCAAGAAAAAGCAATGATTACGGATTTGCCAGAAGCGGAACAATTAAATCAGATGGCCTTTTTCTGGGCAGCCAAAGAAGCCATGTATAAACAACATGAACAATTGGGGATTGACTTTGCAAAAGATTTTAATATTCTTGGTTTAGCGCAAGCAGAAAGGGGAAGGGTGTCTGCAGAGATACTACATAAAGGGCTCCAAAAAAAGGTGCAATTAGACTACCATTTTGGGTTGGATTATACCTGTGTAACTTGTTTTTTGTAAATTAGTTACTCCTCTAGACCAAGCGTTTCATCGTCTTCTAATAAATCCAAATGAATGGCATCTGCACCTGCGATGCCTTCTATGGAACCTTTAATATGCATCGCGTTAAGCAATACTTTTTCTAATTGCTTTTCTCTTGCTTTCCAGAGTTTTTCCATGGCGTCTCTTTCTTTTTGGATGCTAGAACGCATTTGTCTAAAGCCTTCACCCACTGCCTTCCATTGTTCACTGAATTCATTGCTGGTGAGGTAGTCATAAAGGAAACTCATTTTATCACCTTTGTTGACTTGGCTCTTTTTAGTATCATAGATTTTTAAAATCGCATTCCTCAATAATAAAGCCACGCTTTTAACTTCTTGGAAAGAACAGATATAGACGCCATCTTTTTCACCAAAACGATCTAATTCCTTAGGGAAGGTTTGTGTTACAATCACCGCAATATCGGCACCTTGGCTGCGCATGTCTGCCTTTAATTTATCAATCCATTCTTGGTTAAAATCTTTTGTTCTCTTGCTTTCATAAATAATTTTACCTGCTTCCTGCCCCAAATTATTACGCACCAATTGAATACAATCTGCACCTCGAACTCCTTTGCCCACCTCTGAGATCTGATCGAAGGGGAAACTTGTTTTAAGTAATTCTTCTAATAACAATTCTTGCACTTCACCTTGCATCTGCATGCTGCCTTGTTCTGCTTTGCGACGCATTTCTTCGGCCAATTTACGTTGGTCTTCTAATTGCTTTTCTAACTCTTTTACTTTTAAAATATGTTCTTGGTCTTTGATCGAGACTCTTTCTGCTTCTTCTTTTTGAATTTGTGCTTTTAGATTTTCTCTTTCTGTATTTAATTTTCTTTGTAATTCTAATTCTAATTCAGCTTCCTTAGCTTGTATCGCTTGAACTTGTTTTAAAAATTCTAATTCTTTTTGTCTAAACTCGTTGACTTGCTTGCTCATAGTAGCTTCGTTGTCTTGCATCAACTTTAGCTTATGCTCGTATTCGCCGGCAATATTTTTTTTCAATTGCTCAGTCAATTCATTTTGAAGCTTCGTTTTTTGCTCTGCTAATAATTGATTGGTCTCTTCTTCTTTCTTTTTTTGCCAGTCAGTCATCTTGCCACGCAATTCTTTTTCTATCTCCTCACGAATTGCATCGGTTGGCTCGAAACTGTGTTGACATTTAGGGCAGGTAACGGTATAATTAGACATGACACAAAGATGCAAAAAATAATAACAGCCTCATAAAAATTATGTAGGTTTGCAACCCATGCGGAGGTGGCGAAATTGGTAGACGCACTACCTTGAGGTGGTAGCGCCCATACCCGGGCGTGGGAGTTCGAATCTCCTCTTCCGCACAAAAAAAGCCCTCCCGATGATCGGAAGGGCTTTCAATTAGGTCTTATCAAGCTTATAAAGACTTCAATATTTCGTCAGCAGATCTTACGTAGTCCATGTTTTTTGCTTCTATTGCCATTTGCTTGCAAGTGTTTGCTGCAGCTTTAGCACCCGCTTTGTCGTTCAATGCAACATGCACTCTTGCTTTCAATAAATGCAACCAATAGGCTTTACCATTTGCAGCTATCGCTTTGTCTGCAAATACCAAGGCCTTATTGTAATCATGGTCTAGTTCAAGGTAAAAAGTAGCAGCAGATTGATATACATTTGGATTCACTGTTGTCGCTGTGGTTGCTGCTTCAATTTGTGCACGAACGGTTGGTTTAATATCTGTACTGATTGGAATATTTACTTTTGTTTTACCCCATTTCAAATAAATGGTTGCTGTTTGTGCAGCAATATTGTCAATGCCAATAGTGAAAGTTTCAGTAGTACTTCCAGTTGTTTCTGGAGCCACTTTGAAACGAACCACATCTTCTGCTTCTTTATAGTCAAAACTTCCCCAACCTTTAGAATTGGTATTGATGATGATTGTCCATTCAGTTGCTCCAGGGATGGTAAATAATGCGTAAGATCCTGCAGGAATAGTTTTGTTGCCTAAAACAACAGGGTCAGAGAAAGTTAATTTGGTAGCACCATTTGCTCCAGTTCTCCAAACATCTCCAATAGGCGCTAATAAGCTGCCTGCACCAAAAACAGAACGTCCTTTTAAACTTGGTCTAGAATACACAATTTCCATTTTACCTAAGCCAAATTCTTGGGTTAAGGTTTGTGTTGGACTTGCAGCTGGCATTTTTACTTGAGCCATTGCTGTTAAGCTTAAAAAGCTTCCAATTACAAAAAGTATTTTTTTCATTTTTCGTTTTTTTAATAAGACAAACCTACTTTATTTTAGGCGTTAATACAGTTATTTTTTTTGAAAAGCGGGGTGGAAACGGTCTAAGGTATCCCTTAAAAAATCCCTGTTAATATGGGTATAGATTTCGGTGGTTGTAATGCTTTCGTGGCCAAGCATTTCCTGAACTGCTCTTAGATCGGCTCCGCCTTCTACTAAATGGGTTGCAAAGCTATGACGTAAACTATGCGGAGAGATGGATTTCTTGATACCAGTCTTAGTGATGAGGTCTTTAATGATGTAAAAAATCATCACCCTACTAAGACCTTTGCCCCGGTTATTTAAAAAAAGGATGTCCTCGCAATTTTTAGCAGGTGTCTGATGCACCCTAATGGTGTCCTTGTATAATTTAATATACTTAATCGCATCCGTGCCAATAGGCACCAATCTTTCCTTATCTCCTTTACCAATCACGCGGATGAATCCCACGTCTAAATATAAACTGGAGATTTTAAGTTGAATGGCTTCGGTGACCCTCAGTCCAGAGCTGTACATGACTTCCAAAATAGCTTTATTTCTGCCACCTTCTGGTTTGCTTAAATCAATTTCACCAATCATTTGTTCAATTTCTTCGAAGCTTAATACGTCCGGAAGTTTACGCTTAGTTTTTGGACTAGGCAGAAGGGTGGTCGGATTGACCGAACAAATTTGTTCAATTAAACAATACTTAAAAAAAGCCTTTACCCCTGATATAATTCTAGCCTGTGAGGTGGCTGCCATGCCTAATGCGCCGATGCTTTGAATGAAACTTTGTAAATGACTTAACTGGATGTCAGCAGGGGTATGAATTTCGGGGTAGGGTTGTAGGAAATTCGCTAGTTTATCAATGTCTCTTATATACGCATCAACAGAATGACCACTCAATGATTTTTCTAACTGTAAGAAAGCTTTAAATCCTTTTTTGTAGATGTTCCATTGCATTTGCGCTGAACTAGTTTTGGAAAAGATTTGATAGTTAATTGATAAAGGGTTTATTTCGCGTCAGATTCATATCCCTATGCAAGTAAATTTAAGGTCATTTAAGCAAAAAGTTAGAAATAACGCAAAACAATTCAGGTCCTTCTTAACAAAGATAGAGAAGAAAAATCCAAAAAATCTAGACCAACTTGCTGCGAAATTAAGTACGGAAGTTTGGGCAGAAGTGGATTGTTTGTCTTGTGCCAATTGTTGTAAGTCTATGAGTCCAACTTTTACGCCTACTGATATTAAAAGAATTGCAGCACATGTAAAAATGAAGCCTGCTGAATTTAAAGCTACTTGGTTGGAATATGACAAAAAAGACAAAGACTGGATCAATGTATCAAGACCTTGTCAGTTCTTGAATTTGTCAAATAATATGTGTTCTATTTATGAAGTACGTCCTACAGATTGTGCAGGTTTCCCACATTTAACAAAAAAGAAGTTTGTAGACTATATCCATGTGCACAAACAAAATGTGGAATATTGCCCAGCTACTTATAAGTTAGTGGAGAAGATGAAATTATCAATGCAATAAAGTGCATCTGGTTGCATGGGGTAATTTTAAAAATACACATCCTCTATATAAAAGAGCGCCCATTTTTGACTAGCATTTAATTGAATCGCGATGATATCGAACTGAATGATTTTCCAGTATGGATGTTGGTACTGGTAGAGAGCTGCTCCATTTCTTAATAGTTTCATTTTCTTTGCTTTGATATGTTGTTCAGGATAGCCAAATTGTTTGGTATGCCTAGTTTTTACTTCTACAATATGTAAGCAATTGCCTTTACAAGCTATAAGGTCAATTTCCAAATGTCGATGTCGCCAATTCCGATGAAGGACTTGAAACCCATTGTTTATAAGGTAGTCTGCAGCCATATTTTCGCCAAAAAAGCCAGTATCTTTGTTATGAGTAAACATGATCTTATTTTTGTGGTCTCAGGAAATTAGATAAAAGCAATACATGAATACAACGTATAAATTACAAGGCATACATAGGCATTATGATTGGGGTGGCACTCAATTTATCCCACAATTGATGCAGTTATCTAATGCATCCAATCAACCCTTTGCAGAATATTGGATGGGCGCCCATCCTTCTGCGCCAGCAATGGTTGAAACAGCAACAGGTCTTGTTGCTTTAGACCAAATGATACAGCAAGCTACAGTTGCCTTTTTAGGAAAAGCCACCACAGAAAAATTTGGAAGCCTGCCTTATCTTTTTAAAATTTTGGATGTCGAAAAAATGTTAAGCATACAAGTGCATCCCTCTAAAACAAATGCAGCAATTGGTTTTGATAAAGAACAATTAGCAGGTATTGCTATCAATGCAAGTAATAGAAATTATAAGGATCAGAATCATAAGCCAGAAGTGATGGTGGCATTGAGTGACTTTTGGTTGCTTCATGGATTTTTACCTGCGACTGAACTAAAAGATAGGTTGACAAATTTAGCACCATTACATGCTTTGCAACCTATTTTTGGCGATACGGATTATGCAGGCTTGTACAGTTATTTTATGCGTTTATCCAATGAAGCTTCTGATGCCATTTTAAAACCATTATTAAACATTGCTGTGGCAGAAGTGGCAGCTGGAAAAGTGGACAAATCCCATCCACATTGGTGGGCGAATAAATATTATGGGGGTAAAGTGCCAGAAGAAAATATTGATAAAGGAATCTTATCCATTTATTTGTTGAATATTGTATATGTACCAAAATACCAAGGTGTTTTTCAAGGAGCAGGTTTGTTACATGCCTATTTAGAAGGACAGAATATAGAGTTGATGGCCAATAGTGATAATGTATTAAGAGGCGGATTGACACCAAAGCATATCGACATTGAAGAATTGATTCAACATGTCAAATTTGAACCCACTATTCCCAATTTACTAAAAGGGGATTCCTTGAACGCTTTTGAAACTCAATTTCCTTGCCCCGTGCCAGATTTTGGTTTAACCAAAATTACCCTTCCGGTAGGAGAAGCTTACACAAACCAAACAAGCTCTTTAGAAATGTTTTTAGTCTTACAAGGAAGTGCGCGCATCAACGGTATCCATTTAAAACAAGGTGAATTGGCTGCAGTAAAGGCTGGGGCTGACTATACCATAGAACAGGATGGGTTGGAACCTGCCTTAATTTTTAAATCTTTTGTGCCTTAATCAATTTATACACATTTGAGGATAAGGAATCCTTCATAAAACAACCCAAATTTGTATATTTGTTTATATTAAATGATAAAGTAATAAATAGTACCTGATGAAACTGAATAAAGAAATAGTAGTCGCTTTAATTATAATGATTGCAACCACTGCCTTGTATAGAGTATTGCCTGGTCGTCCTTCTGGATTTGCACCTCAAATTGCAATCGCTTTATTAAGCGGTTCTATGTTTGTTAAAAACAAGCATTTTGCATTTTTATTACCATTGGTTGCGATGTTTATCTCGGATGTATTTTATCAAGTTTTATACATCAATCATTTAAGTGCTTTTGAAGGATTCTACGAGGGTCAATGGCAAAACTATGCATTGATTGCTGCTACAGCTGTATTCGGTTTTGGTCTACAAACCAACCAAGTGAGCAAATTTGTAGGCAATTTTATTGCAGCTCCAACAGTATATTTCTTAGTATCTAATTTTATGGTTTGGGCAAGCTTCGGCGGTTATAAAAGACCAATGACAGCTTCTGGTTTAATGCAAACAATGGCGGATGGCTTACCATTTTACGGGTATAGTGTAGCTGGCACAGTTGTTTTTGGTGCCTTGTTATTTGGTGCATTCAAAATGGTTCAACCTAAATTAAAACCAATTAAAGTAAAAGCTTAGTTTAGCTTTTATCTTATAAGAAAAGGCCCTAGTTCAATAATGAATTAGGGCCTTTTTAGTGGTATTATTTTTTGGGGTCGATGGCTTCGTAGAAGGCATCTGTCTGCCATGGACCAGTATCGGCCGCCTCAGTGGCCATCAAGTCACAACGATTGTTATAGGGATTGTCCGCATGGCCTTTTACCCAATGAAATTTGATTGAGTATGATTGAGCTAATTCATAAAATGCCAGCCATAAGTCTTTATTCTTTTTGCCTCCTTTGAAATCGGTCTTTATCCAATTGTCTAACCATTTTTTCTCTACAGATTCAACTACATATTTACTGTCGGTATAAACAAGGATTGGTAATTTTTTAGTCTTAAGTAAAGAGATGGCTTTGATCACCGCCAAGAGTTCCATTCGATTATTGGTGGTGTGTCTATAGGCTTCTGAAATTTCTTTGACCTTGTCACCCCAGATCAAAATGGCACCAAAACCACCTGGCCCCGGGTTGCCTCTAGCAGATCCATCCGTATAGATAATTATTTTGTCCATTCAATCCTTTCTTGGTCAAAGCAAGATACAATAATTTGATTACTAAAGCCTATTTCAATGATTTTGTAATTATCTTTATTGCGATTCGAAAAACGATTGAATATGATTGAGAAACTGAATTTTCATTTAAGGTATAAGACGAGTTTTGGCCAAACCATTTTTATAACCGGGAACCATCCATTATTAGGAAATGGCAATATTGAAACCGCTGTGCCAATGGTTTATTTGAATGATGATTACTGGGTATTACATTTGCCAACCAATGGATTATTGAAGGAAGGTAATTTCAATTATAGTTATTTTATTCAAAATGCTGATGGCACAAGAAGCTTCGATTGGGGCGCGGATAAAATCATCCATGTAGACCAAGTACCTACTAAAGAATTAGTATTGATTGATGCATGGAATTTTACGGGTTATACGGACAATGCATTTTACACTGCTCCATTTGCAAATGTGTTATTGCAAGCTTCTACAAAGCAATCAAAAGCAAAAATTTTAAAAAATACAACCCATGTATTTAGGGTAAAAGCCCCTTTATTAGCGCCACATCAAACCCTTTGCATGATTGGGGAAGCCAAAGAGATAGGCGCATGGGATGCAACTAAAGCCTTGCCTTTAGAAAAAATTATAGACCAACCCTATTTTGAAATTGCGCTTAATTTGAGTCAGTGTAATTTCCCCTTTGTTTATAAATATGGTGTGTATGATAAAGAGCAGAAAACTTTTGTTTCTTTTGAGGCCGGAAATAATAGGGTATTGTATGAGCCAGTTGGAGCTAATAAATTAGTGGTAGCGCAGGATGGCTTTGCACAAGTGGGGCATACACAATGGAAAGGTGCAGGGGTTGCAATTCCAGTATTCTCTTTAAGATCGAATCAAAGTATTGGTGTAGGAGAGTTTGCAGATATTAAATTATTGGCAGATTGGTCAAAAAAAATAGGGCTAAAATTGATTCAGCTATTGCCTATCAATGATACGACTGCAACACACTCATGGAAAGATTCTTATCCCTATGCAGCCATTTCTGCTTTTGCTTTACACCCTATGTATATCAGGTTGGCAGGATTGATAGATGGGGGTCAAGAAAATTTAATTCAATCAGCCATTGATCAACAAGCAGCATTGAATGCATTAGATGCCGTTGACTATGATCAAGTGCTTTCTGCAAAATGGACTGCTTTAAAAGCGGTGTATGCAGTCAATGGTAAAAGAGATTTAGCTACCAAAAGCTTTACTGCATTTTTTGAAGCCAATCAAGATTGGTTGGTACCCTATAGTGCTTTTTCTTATTTAAGAGATTTACATGGAACAGTAGATTTTAATGCATGGCCAACGCATGCACAATATAAAGCTGCTGAAATTACAAAATTAACCAATCCTACCTCTAAGACTTATACGGAGATTGCTTTCTTTTATTATGTGCAATACCATTTGCATCTTCAATTAAAAGAAGCAACAGATTATGCGCATCAACAAGGCGTGGTATTGAAAGGAGATATACCAATTGGTGTGTATCGATTTGGTGCAGATGCATGGCAAAATCCGAGTTTATTCCATATGGATATGCAAGCTGGTGCGCCACCAGATGACTTTGCAATAGCAGGACAAAACTGGGGATTCCCAACGTATAATTGGGAAGTTATGGCGGCAGATGGATTTGCTTGGTGGAAGTCTAGGTTTGATCAAATGAAATACTATTTTGATGCTTTTAGAATCGATCATATTTTAGGCTTCTTTAGAATTTGGAGTATCCCGATGGATGCAGTAGAAGGCATACTTGGGCATTTTGTTCCATCAATACCAGTTAGTTTAAATGAGTTTAACGCAAAAGGTATTGCCTTTGATCATTATAGAATGACCATGCCTTATATTAATGAAACTATTTTGTTTCAGGAATTTGGGTATGACAATGAATTTGTAAAATCAAATTTCCTAACACCTATTGGAGATGGGCATTATGAGATGTTGCCTGCTTTTAAAACACAACGCCAAGTAGAAGCTTATTTTGCAAACGAGCCCATTTTGGGAACCAATACCAAAATGAAACAGGGTTTGTATAATTTAATTGCGAATGTCATCTTGATCAATGGGGAGCAACCTCATGAATACCATTTTAGATTTAATATTGGACATACCAGTTCTTTCCAACACTTAGATGAATCTACTAAATACAAGTTGAATGAATTGTATACAGATTATTTCTTTAAACGTCAGGACAGTGCTTGGGAAAAAGAAGCGATGAAGAAATTGCCAATGTTAAAGCGTTCAACAAATATGTTGATTTGTGGAGAGGACCTTGGTTTGGTGCCATCCTGTGTGCCTGATGTGATGTATCAATTAGGTATCCTTAGTTTAGAAGTTCAGAGAATGCCGAAAGCGACACATAAAACATTCTTCCATCCTAATGACGCGCCTTATTTAAGTGTGGTTACACCTTCATCACATGATACCAGTACGTTAAGAGGTTGGTGGGAAGAAGACAGGGCAAGAACACAACAATTTTACAATCAAGAAATAGGTCAATGGGGTGAAGCA
Organism: Bacteroidota bacterium; assembly: GCA_041176305.1. Classification (GTDB taxonomy): domain Bacteria; phylum Bacteroidota; class Bacteroidia; order Chitinophagales; family Chitinophagaceae; genus Sediminibacterium. The sequence continues at coordinate 11,279 of JBEDDG010000006.1, forward strand.
CCCGTGTATTGTGATGGCTGGATCAATAAAGCTATTTTAATGCAGCATTTATATTCACCAGCCATGTGGGCCATCTTCCAATTACAAGATTTTATGGGCATAGATGAGTCTATCCGTAGGGCAGATCCAAATGAAGAGCGCATTAATGTGCCTGCTAATCCTACCCATTATTGGAGGTATAGAATGCATTTAAGTTTAGAACAATTAATGGAGGCAGATCAATTTAATCAAGAATGGTACCATTTAATTAAAGCGAGTGGGCGATAGACCTTCTTTTAAAATCATTAAATAAAGTATTGTGCAATTAGATTTTTGGGAGCAGAATTTACCTTTTGAATATCCATTTACGATTTCTAATGGTAGAACAAAAACACATCAACATAGTTTGATGGTGCGTTTGTCAATGGGTAATTGGGCTGGATTTGGAGAAGCGCCTGCGATTGTTTATTACAACGTATCCGTTGCCTCTATGATGGAGCAATTGGAGAAGCAACGTAAATTAATTGAAAAATTTGCTTTGATAGATCCGGCTAGATTTTGGCATTTTCTACATCATTTATTTCCGAATGATCCATTTTTAGTTTGTGCTTTAGACATGGCTGGATGGGATTTATGGGGACAGATGAAAAAACAACCTTTGCATCAACTCTGGGATACGACATGGAACAACACAGGCGCTGGTCAACCGCCTATTTGTGATTATACTTTAGGCATAGATCCTATAGAAAAGATGGTACAAAAAATGGAAGCACATCCTTGGCCTATCTATAAAGTAAAAGTGGGTACAGAATATGATATAGAAATGATCTCGGCATTAAGACAACATACAGATAAACCAATCAGGGTAGATGCCAATGCTGGATGGACTACAGAAGAAGCACTTATAAAAATTCCTGCCTTAGCCAATTTAGGTGTTGAATTAGTAGAACAACCTTTAGCAAAAGACAATTGGGAAGGAATGGAACAATTAAAAAAGCAATCCAGCTTACCCTTATTTGCAGATGAAAGCTGTGTCTTTGAAAAAGATGTAGTTACTTGTGCTAACTATTTTCATGGCATCAATATAAAATTGACAAAATGTAGCGGTTTAACCCCTGCATTAAGAATGATTCAAGAAGCCAAGTCCTTAGGTTTAAAAGTGATGATGGGCAGTATGAATGAATCGGTTATTGGTTCTGCAGCCATTGCACAATTTTTACCACAACTAGATTATGTGGATATGGATGGTCCATTATTAATGACCCAATGGAATGGGGTAGGATTGAATTACCATGATCAAGGTCAAGCTGGCTTAGTAGCGCCTTTAATGCACCCTGGATTAGGCGTTGCTTTTAGAATGCCATTTGACAAACCCAATGCACCATCGATATAATTAAGATACATGACACCAGAACGCACCGAAAAATTATTAAAAGTATTACATCAACGTCAGGCCAATTTGACGGTGATTATGGAGAATGTACAGGATCCTCATAATATATCTGCGGTGTTAAGAACCTGCGATGCAGTAGGGATACAAGAAGTATATGTGTTAAGTACAGCATTACCTAGGTACAAACATTTTGGTTATAAAAGTAGTAGTAGCGCGATTAAATGGCTGACCATTCATGAGTATAATGACGTTCAAAAATGTGTCGAACATGTACGTCAAAAATTTAAAACCATTTTGACCACCCATTTATCCAGTGATGCAATTGATTTACATGCTATTGATTTTACGCAATCTGTAGCGCTTGTTTTTGGCAATGAACATGATGGGGTCTCTGATGAACTTCGTGCATTAGCAGATGGTAATTTCATCATCCCTCAAATGGGGATTATACAAAGTTTAAATATTTCTGTAGCCTGTGCTGTAACGATTTATGAAGCCATGCGTCAAAAAAGAAATGCGGGACAATACGATCAATGTAGTTTGCCTGCAGATCAGTTAGCAGCATTAAAAACTGAATGGGGCTTTGAAGACTAAATTTTGAACTGTACCTAAAATCTAATTTACATCTGTTCTGGCACTTCAATCCCCAATACTTGCATCGCTTGTTGTAAGGTAGCTGCTGTTAGAATTCCTAATTGAATTCTAAGGTTTTTCTTTGTTACAGATTCGGCATTTGCAATAGATAATTCTGCGTAGAAGCTATTGAATAACTTTGCTAGGTTGAAAGCGTAGATAGCCAATTTAGAAGGATCTAATGCTGTTGCAGCCTCATTCACTTCTGCAGAAAAATTAGCTAATTCCATAGCCAATGCTTTTTCCAAAGGCAATAAATCGGTGCCCATATCTTGGACAGTCGTACCTGTTTTTCTTAAGATACTTTTAATTCTAGCATGTGTGTATTGGATAAAAGGACCTGTGAAACCATGGAAGTCAATACTTTCTTCCGGATTAAAGATCATTTTCTTCTTAGGGTCAACTCTTAATAAAAAGAATTTCAATGCCCCAAGACCAATCATGTCATATAATTTCTCCAATTGAGCAGGGCTAAAGTCATCCACCTTGCCTAAGGATTCAGTTTTTTCTTTTGCAATTTGAACCATGCCGTCTACCAAATCATCTGCATCTACCACGGTGCCTTCTCTACTTTTCATTTTACCCGTTGGCAATTCCACCATGCCATAACTTAAATGATAGATCCCGTCTGATGCAGGCAATTGTAATTTCTGACAAATTAATTTTAATACTTTGAAGTGGTAGTTTTGTTCATCACCCACAACATAAATACTCGCATCGGTATTGAATTCTTTTTGCTTTAATTCTGCTAAGCCAATATCCTGTGTGATGTATACAGAAGTGCCGTCTTTTCTGCGCACTATCTTTTCGTCTAAACCTTCGCTTGTTAAATCAATCCAAACAGAGCTATCTTCTTTTTGATAGAATACTTTTTTAGCTAATCCTTGATCTACTAAATCCTTGCCTAATAAATAAGTATTGCTCTCGTAGTATGTTTTAAAGAAATCAGAACCTATTTTTTTATACGTTACATCAAAGCCTGCATACACCCATTCGTTCATGCGATTCCAAAGCGCCATGGTTTCATTGTCTCCTTGTTCCCATTTTAATAACATGGCTTGCGCTGCTTTTTGAATTGGTGCTTCTTTTTCGGCCTCTTCTTTAGACATACCGCCCGCCACTAAAGCTTCCACTTCGGCTTTATAAGCATCATTGTATTTTACATAGTAGTCTCCTACAAAATGGTCTCCTTTTTGATTTGTTGTTGTTGGCGTAGCGCCGTTGGCAAATAATTGCCAAGCAATCATACTTTTACAAATATGAATCCCTCTATCATTCACAATGCAGGTCTTCACCACTTCATTGCCTTGTAGTTTTAATATTTCTGCGATACTCCAACCTAAAAAGTTATTTCTAAGATGACCTAAGTGTAATGGCTTGTTGGTATTAGGAGAGGAATACTCCACCATGATTTTTCTTGGTTGGGCAGTAGGGGTAATCAGCTTTGAACTGTTTACGTTTTGTAAATAATCCAACCAGAATGCATTGCTAATTGTAAAGTTTAAAAATCCTTTTACAATATTGAAGTCAGTAATAATACCTGGCATATTTGCCTTAACATGATCCCCTAGCGCTTTACCCAATTCATCCGGATTTTTGCCTAATTGTTTTACAAAAGCAAAAAGCACAATGGTATAATCTCCCTCAATTTCTGGCTTAGTGGCATTCACTAATACCTGTTCACTTTTGATTTGAACTTGATAGATTTCTTGGAGTGCATTGGCAGTTGCCTGCTTTAATTGTTGGATCAGTTGCATAAAATAGTATTACCGTCCGCAAAAGTAATTAATTAAGATTACCTTTACGCATCCATGTTGAAACTACACGAATTTATAAGCAAATTAATTCTAGACCTAATTGACGGGGTGTACCCATTGTTTAGGAGGTTGATGCCATTGCAAACCTTTCGTTATGCCGCTTGTGGAGGCGGGAATACCGTACTTGATATCCTGCTGTTTTTCATCTCTTATAATTACATATTGGAGCTACAGCCGGTTCATATTGGCTGGTTGACCATTAGTCCCCATATTGCCTCTTTCATGATCAGCTTTACAGTGACCTTTCCAATAGGCTTTTATTTGAGCAGGTATGTCGTGTTTCAGGAAACATCTGTACGCAAGTCCAAACAGTTATTTAGGTATTTTATGGTGGTGTTGGGATGTATCTTTTTGAACTATATCTTCTTGAAACTTTTTGTAGATGCCATGGGTTGGAATGCCACTGTTGCTAAGATCGTAACCACCTTTTTTGTGGTCATTTTCAGTTATACCAGCCAGAAAAACTTTACTTTCAAAAGTAAGAAGGACTAGTTCGACTGCCTTTTCTTCCCATTTTTTTAGGTTTTTATGCCAATTCAGTGTTGATTTTGCGCCTTTAAACTGCCATTATTGCCATTTTTTGCATTTGGACAGTATGGCATAATGATTGAACTATAAGTTTCAATTAATCATTGAAAATCAATCATTATGGGAAAAATTATAGGAATTGACTTAGGTACCACAAATAGTTGTGTATCAGTTATGGAAGGTGGTGAGCCAGTAGTAATTGCGAATGACGAGGGCAGAAGAACCACGCCATCGGTAGTAGCTTTCTTGAAGAATGGAGAGCGTAAAGTAGGTGATCCAGCTAAAAGACAAGCGATCACGAATCCAGAAAACACCATTTCTAGTGTGAAGCGTTTTATGGGTCGTCGTTTCAATGAAGTTACAAGTGAGTTAAGCTTAGCTAGTTATAAAGTAGTTAAAGGGGACAACGATACAGTGCGTGTTCAAATTGAAGACCGCATGTATACACCTCAAGAAATCTCTGCAATGGTGTTACAAAAAATGAAGAAAACTGCAGAAGATTATTTAGGTGCAGAAGTAACAGATGCAGTGATTACTGTGCCTGCTTATTTTAACGATGCACAAAGACAAGCAACTAAAGAAGCCGGTGAGATTGCAGGATTGAACGTTCGTAGAATTGTAAACGAGCCAACTGCAGCAGCCTTAGCGTATGGTTTAGATAAAAAGAATGTAGAGCAAAAAATTGCTGTATTCGATTTAGGTGGTGGTACTTTTGATATCTCAGTTCTTGATTTAGGGGACGGTGTATTTGAAGTAAAATCTACAAATGGTGATACACACTTAGGTGGTGATGACTTTGATAAAGTAATCATGGATTTCTTAGCGGACGAATTCAAAAATCAAGAAGCAATTGATTTAAGAAAAGACCCAATGGCTTTACAACGTTTAAAAGAAGCGGCTGAAAAAGCAAAAGTAGAATTGAGTTCTTCTTCTGAAACAGAAATCAATTTGCCTTATATCACTGCGGTGGATGGTGTTCCTAAGCACTTAGTGTTAAAATTAACAAGAGCTAAATTTGAATCTCTTGCAGATGATTTATTTGCACGTTGTTTAAAGCCTTGTGAAGCTGCATTGAAAGATGCTGGTTACACAACTTCTCAAATTGACGAAGTAATCTTAGTAGGTGGATCTTCTAGAATTCCTAAAGTACAAGAAATTGTAGAGAAGTTTTTTGGAAAGAAACCAAACCGTTCTGTAAACCCAGATGAGGTAGTTGCAATTGGTGCAGGTATCCAAGGTGGTGTATTAACAGGAGATGTGAAAGATGTATTGTTATTAGACGTTACACCTTTAAATTTAGGTATCGAAACTATGGGTGGTGTAATGACAACCATGATTGCATCTAACACAACTATCCCAACTAAGAAAACAGAAATCTATTCAACAGCGAGTGATAACCAACCTGGTGTTCAGATCCATGTAATTCAAGGAGATCGTCCAATGGCTGCTCAAAATAAAAGCTTAGGTATGTTTAATTTGGATGGTATTCCACCAGCACCAAGAGGCGTACCTCAAATCGAAGTAACTTTTGATATTGATGCGAACGGTATCTTAAACGTAAGCGCAAAAGACAAAGGCACTGGCAAAGAGCAAAAAATCAGAATCGAAGCAGGTAGTGGTTTGACTAAGGAAGAAATCGAAAAGATGAAAGCCGAAGCAAAAGCCAACGAAGCTTCTGATAAAATAGAGAAAGAAAGAGTAGAGAAGTTGAACGAAGCGGACAGCTTAATCTTCCAAACAGAAAAGCAATTGAAAGAGTTTGGTGATAAAATTTCTGCAGATAAAAAAGCACCAATCGAAACGGCATTAGCAAATTTAAAAGCTGCACACCAAGCGCAAGATGTTGCACAGGTGAATACAGCTTTAGAAGCAATGAACGCTGCTTGGACTGCTGCTAGTGAAGAAATTTACAAAGCACAACAAGAAGGTGGTGCTGCAGCTGGACCAGATGCAGGTGCTCAAACAGGTGGACAAGCTTCAAATGATACAGTTGAAGATGCTCAATTTGAAGAAGTAAAGTAAGATTTACCTAAAAATAGGCTGAATGTAAAGCCCTTTCCGTTCAACGGAAGGGGCTTTTGTTTTGCTGGTACACAAATAGCTTGTATTTTCGCGCCTTATTAAATAGATGTATGAAGCGAATTGAAAGACATAGAGCCATTTTAGGCGTAGATGATAAGGCTACTTTAAGTGATCTTAAGAAAGTGTATCGTAAGATCATGATGGAATGGCATCCTGATAAGTTTCAGGACAACGAAGAGGCTAAAAAAGATGCCGAAGTAAAGTCTACAAAATTAATCGCTTCTTATCATTTTTTAGTGAGTGTCCATGCTGAGACGCATGAGGCAACCAAAGAGGCTTATATTGCCACCACCACAGAAGCAAGTATCAATGACTTTGAATTTAAATCTGAAGTGCTTAGAGTTGAATTCTCTGATGGGGCTGAATATGAATATTATGGGGTGCCTAAATCTATCTATGTGAAATTAGTGAACGCAGATACTCCAGATCGTTTTGCAAGAAGACATATTTACAATACCTATTTATACAGAAGTACCAGTAAGATTGTAGGAGATTAATCTTACATTTAAGGTATGATGAAACGCCTTAAAATTAGTATAAGTGTATTCCTAGGGGTATTTTTATTAACTGCCTGTGATCAGGATATTCCAGTGGATCAACTCAAGGCAAAATACCTAAAGTCCAATTCGACATTTGTAACCATTGATGGCACAGCTGTCCATTATATTATGGAAGGTCTTGCGGAGGATACTTTGCCCCTTGTTTTAATTCATGGCACTTCTGCTTCATTGCATACTTGGGATACTTTATCGACTTTATTAAAATCAAAAAAGCGTATCATTCGTTTAGATTTACCTGCATTTGGACTTACGGGCCCCACTCGTTTAAATCAATATAATTTTAATTTCTACAATCAATTTCTAGATGAATTTTTAAATGCATTAAAAGTAACACAATGTATTGTTGCTGGTAATTCATTAGGGGGCAGTATAGCATGGAACTATGCTTTGGCTAGTCCGGATAAAGTAAAGCAATTAATTTTATTAGATGCTTCTGGTTATCCTAAGAAAGATGAAAAAGGCTCATTAGGTTTTAAACTAGCGGCTATCACAGTTTTAAATCAAGCCTTAAAACACATCTCTCCTAAATCCTTAATCAGAAAAAGTTTAGAAGATGCATTTTATAATAAATCATTAGTGAGCGAAACGATGGTGGATCAATACCATGATCTTTTACTAAGAGCAGGTAATAGAGGTGCCGTTTTGGAATTATTCCAACATCCTATGAAATCTGATGCAACAAAGATTAAAAATATCAATCAACCTACATTGATCATATGGGGCAAACATGATCAACTTATATCCTATCAAAATGCTTCTTTATTCAAAAAAGATATTCGCAATAGTCGAATGTTGGTACTAGATAATGTAGGGCATATACCCATGGAAGAAGCGCCTGTTCAGGTTGCAGACGCTATCCTTGAATTTATTAAGTAGAGAAAAATTATAATCTATGGAAAACAAGACTAAGGCGCTTATAAAAAAGGGGATGTTATATGGAATGATCGCATTCTATATTTTTGGCGGCTATAATCATTTTAGAGATCCAGCCTTCTATATTCCATTGATCCCTCCTTATTTAGGTGCATGGGCTGTGGAGCTGAACTTATTGTCTGGAGTATTTGAAATTGGTTTAGCCTTATTATTGATTCCTCAACTAACCAGAAAATGGGCAGGGTGGGGCATTGTAATCATGCTTTTTGCATTTATCCCTAGTCATATATATTTTATAGAGAAAGGTAATTTTTCTTTGGGCAGTTTTACTATGACGCCATTTATAAGTTGGATTAGGTTGTTGGTCTTTCAGCCTTTATTTATACTATGGGCGCTTTGGGTAAGTCGGAAATAAAGAAGGAGTATTTCGAACATAGTTTTGATAACTTTCCAAATGACCCCATTTTTCCATTCCTGAAATTTCCAATAACCTTACACCACTTACGTATACAAGTAGTAAATAAGTGAATAGGGGGGAGATTAGTGTGACGAACTGTCCGCCTGATAAAGAGCTTAAAGACATGATCGCTATACCTGTCCACAAAGTAATTTCACCAAAGTAGTTGGGATGCCTAGAATAGGCCCATAATCCCTGTTGAATAAATTGATCCTTATGCTTGGGGTCTTTTCGGAAATTGGACTTTTGCATGTCTGCGATAATCTCAAAAACAAAACCTATTACAAATACTAGTAGCCCAATAAAGAATAAACTATTTTGTACCACACCATTTGTACTTGCGATAGCAGTTAAGGCGCACATAGAACAGATAGACACCCACATGCCTTGTAAAGTCCATGTCATGAAGAACCTGGTGGGAGAGGGTTTGATCTCTCTAAATCTTTTGTCTTCTCCAGCTTTATGTATTCTTATGAATAAGAAACTTCCCAAGCGAATTGTCCAAAGTAGGATGCATGCAGCTAATACGATACTAGGTAAATTTACATTCATGGTTGCGTAACTATGATAACTGACATAGGTTACCACGGTTAAGTAGGTGATACTTCCTGTTAAGTCGTAAAATTTTTCTGTCTGAAAAATATAGGCAGGTATAAACGCAATCCATTGAATGATGTAAGCGATTAAAATTGCATTTTGAATGAGTTCTAGCCCTGTTAATAACGCAATGCCGTAACCAATTGAAAAGGCAATAAAAGAAAAAAGAATATGGAGGATGGGTTGCTTCATAAGATGTTTACTTAAAATATTAGTGGACTAATTTATATGCAATGAAAAGCAGTAAATAAATTGCTAAATAAATACGGTAATTATTTCTTGCTTTTAGGTAGTCTTGGTTGTCTGGATACATGTTGCTGAATAAACCAATGAGCTCTTTTCTGAATAATGGTTGGATGTTAATTTTCCAATCATTGGTTTGGTAGACAATTTTCCTGAACCTACTTCTAAAATAAGTACTGGGAATACCCCAGGTGAGTAATAGGATTAAAAGGAGTTGTTTCAATGGCATATTTAAATATAGGAAAGTTTGGGGAATGGGAGATGAGGTGTGTACCCAAACCCTTTCGCAGGACTCACAAAACTTCGTTTTGTAGTTCCTACAATAGCGGGCGTACCCAAACCCTTTCGCTACTGCTTCGCAGTTGCAGGTTTTTTGCTTCTCATCTGTTTACAAAAGCAAGCTTTTGACACAGCCTCGAAACAAAAAACCCTGTCACTTTCGTGACAGGGTTTGTGCCCAGAACAGGAATCGAACCTGCACTACCTTGCGATAACCAGATTTTGAGTCTAGCGCGTCTACCAGTTCCGCCATCTGGGCATTTTGCACTTGCGTGCGCAGCGGGGTGCAATATTACATTAATGATGGAAATCTTCCAAAATACGGTCAAGGTATTTTTTCTTGTAGTAGTAATCCTTTATTTGCAGCATTGCTTCTTGGGAAATAGTATCCACCTGATCCATTTCCATATACGTTTGAATAGGGGCATAAATTGCTGTTTTTATTTGTTCAACTTGTTTAATAATGGCTTGTTTATCGTTGTCTTCTTCTGCATCCATCCAAGCTTCATTTAAATCCATCATTTCCATTAAAAAATCGGGTTCTAGCGCGTATTTTTCATCTGGTGTAATTATGCCTAGTAATTCCAATACATAGGGTAAAATTCGCTCCTTTTGATTCAATAGTGTAAAACCTTTATTTGCTAGGGAGGATTGTTCTAAAGCGGCTTCTTGTTCATCTGTACTGCCTTGAGCAAATTTGTCCGGATGGGATGCCTTTTGGATCTCCATAAAAGCCGCCCTTAATTGCTTCGTATCTACTTGAAAACCAATAGGAAGGCCAAATAACTCAAAATAGTTCATGCTAAAATTTCTTATATTGTGCAAAATAAACAATATGCCTGTATTAGGACTTATTAAAGAAGGAAAAGTTCCCAGTGATAACAGGGTGGCGTTAACACCAAAGCAATGTAGATGGTTAAAGGAACAACATAAGGATTGGGACGTTATTGTAGAGGCCTCACCTAATAGATGTTATCATGACCAAGAATATGAAAGAGAAGGCATTCAGATAGTCACGGATATGAGTTCAGCAACTATACTATTAGGAATCAAAGAAGTGCCTAAAGACCAATTAATTGCAGGTAAAACTTATTTATTTTTTTCACATACCAAAAAAGCACAACCTTATAACCAAGCCTTATTTCATAAAATGATGGACTTGGGAATTACGCTTATTGATTATGAATGCCTGGAACATGAAGATGGGCAACGCTTAATTGGTTTTGGTTTTTTTGCGGGTATTGTGGGTGCGCATAATGGGATAATGGCTTATGGTAACAGAACAAAGTCCTTTCATTTAGGAAGGGTAAAAGAAGTAAAAGATTATCGTGAATTAATCCATACTTATTTTGGATTAAAATTACCTCCTGTTAAAATAGTGGTGACGGGTTCGGGCAGGGTAGCACATGGTATTTTAGAGATCATGAATTTAATGGATGTGCAACAGGTGGAGCCTGATGAATTCGATCGTCATTATGCTTATCCAGTATATGTACATTTAAAAGGGAAGGATTTGTATAAACATAAAATAACTAAGGATTACGAACGTAATGATTTTCATGCCCATCCAGAAAATTATGATTGTTTATTCAAAAATTATTTACCCCATGTACAGATTTTAATGAATGGCATTTATTGGGAACCTGGCATACCCCCCTTATTTACACAAGAAGATTTATTGAATGAAGCATTTGCTTTAACGACTGTAGCAGATATTACAGATGATGCACATGGAAGTGTCCCATGTAATTTAGGGGATGCGCCTTCTGAGGATCCTGTGTATGGCGTGAACATTCATACATTTGAAAAAACAGCACCTTATTTACCACAGGGGATGGACATTATGGCGGTAGGTAATTTACCGAATGAATTGCCAAGAGATGCGAGTCGATTCTTTGGGGAACAATTGATTAAATATGTATTACCAGATTTAGTAGCGGGTGGTAACGAAATTATACAACGTGCCACGATGTTGGATAAGGGGGTTTTAAATTTACGTTACGACCATTTAGTGGAGTACGCAAAACACTAGTTGTCGACTACTTTAAAGGTGTAAATAATAATCCTTCAACAAGGTTGTAAATGCAGTACTATATGATTGGTCTGCATTTTTAATAATGATTTTACTTCTTTCTACAGCAACAGTTGTTTGTTTGACAAATTTTAACATGGCTCTTATGGGAAGGTGCTTTGCATCATTGTACATCAATACTTCTTCGACCAATTGCATGTCATAATTGTTTGCTAGTTTTTGCATGGTATAAGCCCTTAAAGTGGGTACTAATACAAACCAAGCTCCATTTGTTTTCAATAATTGTCCTGCTGCTTTTGCAAGTGCATCCCAAGGCAAAGCTATACTATGAGAGGCTAAATTTTTTGAAGTAGTTGGTGATTGTAAATCGCCTTCGTAAAAAGGAGGATTGGTGATGATGCAATCGAATGCTGCTTCTTGTTGACTTGAAGCATAATCTTGAATGGAACTATGTACCACTTCCATTCGATCCTTCCAGGGACTTAATTCAAAATTAGACTTGGTTTGTTGGTAGGCGCCTGCTTCAATTTCAATTGCTGTTATACTTGCAGTTGCTTTTTGTGCAAGCATTAAACTTAATAAGCCAGTTCCTGCACCAATATCTAAAATATGTCCTGCTGTTTGAATGTGAAGATCCGCTGCAGCCCATGCACCAAATAAACATGCATCAGTACATACTTTCATTGCAGTATGTTCCTGATGCACGATAAATTGTTTACACTGGAAATAGGGATTCGCCACTATTAATCAGCAGTTATTCCAGCTACGATATACTCTTTATTTAAACGAGCAATGTTCGCTATGGAAATTTCTTTAGGACAAGCAGCTTCACAAGCACCAGTATTGGTACAAGATCCAAAGCCTTCCTTATCTAATTGTGCCACCATATTGGTTACACGAGTCTTTCTTTCTGGACCACCTTGTGGTAATAAAGCCAAGTGCGATACTTTGGCACTTAAGAACAACATAGCAGAACTGTTTTTACAAGCAGCTACACAAGCGCCACATCCAATACACATTGCAGCGGCAAATGCTTCGTCCGCTTTTGATTTTTCAATTGGTAAAGAGTTACCGTCTACGGCATTACCAGTGTTCACACTCACATAGCCACCCGCTTGAATGATTCTATCAAACGCAGACCTGTCTACTGTTAAATCTTTAATAATAGGGAATGCATTGGCTCTCCATGGCTCAATTACAATAGTGTCGTTGTCTTTGAAAGCACGCATATGCAATTGACAAGTTGTATTTGCTTGCCATGGACCGTGTGGTTTACCATTGATGTACATAGAGCACATGCCGCAGATACCTTCTCTACAATCATGGTCAAATGCAACAGGTTCACCACCTGTGGTGATGAGTTGTTCGTTTAAAATGTCCATCATTTCTAAGAAAGACATCTCGTCGGAAATATTCTCCACTCTGTACATTTCAAATGCACCTGGAGTATTCGAATTTTTTTGACGCCAAACTTTTAAATTTAAATTCATAGTAGTATGTGACATGGCAATATTATTTATAGTTTCTTTGAGATGGTTTAATAACATCATATTTCAATTCCTCTTTGTGTAATGACCACTCATGTTCATTTTTCAATTCCCATGCAGCAACATACATAAAGTTTTCATCGTCTCTTAATGCTTCTCCTTCTGGAGTTTGGTATTCTTCTCTAAAGTGACCACCACAGCTTTCTTCTCTAGCTAAAGCGTCAACGCACATTAATTCTCCTAACTCAATAAAGTCAGCAACGCGGTTGGCTTTATCTAATTCAGGATTGTATTCGTTGATTTCACCAGGGATTCTAACATCTGACCAGAATTCTTTTTTCAAAGCTTGCACATCTGCAATCGCTTGTTTTAAACCTGCAGCATTTCTTGACATACCACATTCGTTCCAAATAATTTTACCTAGACGCTTGTGGAAGCTTTCTACAGTTTGTGTACCATTGATATTCTTTAAAGTAGCAATTCTGTCTGCTACCGTTTTTTCAGCAGCTTCGAACGCTGGGTGTGAAGTAGGAATTGGAGCATTGTAAATCTCATCTGCCAAGTTATTACCTAGTGTGTATGGGATAACGAAGTAGCCATCCGCTAAACCTTGCATCAAAGCACTTGCACCTAAACGGTTAGCACCATGATCACTAAAATTAGCTTCACCTAATGCATATAAGCCTGGAACAGAAGTTTGTAATTCATAGTCTACCCACAAACCACCCATGGTATAGTGTACCGCAGGATAAATACGCATTGGCACTTCGTATGGATTTTCTCCAGTGATTTTTGCATACATGTCAAATAGATTACCATATTTCTCTTTCACTACTTCTTTACCTAAAGCAATAATTTCTGCTTGACTCACATTGGTTAAGCCTTTTTTGCTCACTTCTGTTTTGCCATAACGCTCAATCGCAGCAGCATAGTCTAAATAAACTGCCTGCTTAGAAGTTCCTACACCATAACCCGCATCACATCTTTCTTTGGCAGCACGAGACGCAACGTCACGAGGTACTAAGTTTCCGAAAGCTGGATAACGACGTTCTAAATAATAATCTCTTTCTTCTTCTGGGATATCATTGGCTTTTCTGTCATCTCCTTGTTTCTTTGGTACCCAAATACGACCATCGTTTCTTAAAGACTCTGACATCAAAGTCAATTTAGATTGGTGGTCACCGCTCACTGGAATACAAGTAGGGTGGATCTGAGTGAAACATGGATTTGCAAAAAAAGCTCCTTGCTTATGTGCTTTCCATGCAGCAGTCACGTTAGAACCCATTGCGTTGGTTGACAAGTAAAACACATTACCATATCCACCAGTACACAATAAAACGGCATAGCCAAAATGTCTTTCTAGTTCACCTGTAACCAGATTACGTGCAATGATTCCTTTTGCTTTACCATCTACTTTTACCACGTCTAACATTTCGTGACGTGCAAACATTTGCACATTACCTAATGCTACTTGACGCTCTAAAGCTTGGTATGCACCAATTAATAATTGCTGACCAGTTTGACCTGCAGCATAAAAAGTTCTTTGTACTTGCGTACCACCAAAAGAACGGTTGCTTAATAAGCCACCATATTCACGTGCAAAAGGTACCCCTTGCGCCACACATTGGTCAATAATATTAGTAGACACTTCTGCTAAACGATGTACGTTTGCTTCACGCGCACGATAGTCGCCGCCTTTGATGGTGTCATAGAATAATCTAAATACGCTATCCCCATCATTCTGATAGTTTTTAGCGGCATTGATACCTCCTTGAGCGGCAATAGAATGCGCGCGACGTGGAGAATCCTGAAAGCAAAATGCTTTCACTTTGTAACCCATCTCACCAAGAGAAGCAGCAGCAGAAGCACCAGCTAAGCCAGTTCCTACTACAATGACTTCCATTTTTCTTTTGTTCGCAGGGTTCACCAATTTACAATGGCCTTTATAGTTTTCCCATTTTTTATCAAGATCACCTGTTGGAATTTTAGCGTCTATCATATGTTACTCTTTTTATCAATCAGTTATTGAAAATAATGTTAGTGGGATTGAATTATTTAATCCAATCGAAATAAAAACTTATTGGCATCATTGCAAATAATAAAGAAATGAAAATGGCAAAACCATATCCAATACTCGTAATCATTGCATGGTATCTTTTATTATGTACGCCAATTGTTTTAAAAGCACTTTGGAATCCATGTGCTAAGTGATAGCCCAAAGAGGCACATGCTAGAACATATAAAACAACGATGTAAGGATTTTCAAAAACAAGGTTCATCTCGGCATACAAATTATGTAAGATCACACCATTGTGTTCTACTTCACCTAAAGCTTGAATAGAACCAATGCCCCCTAATCTACTTGGCGTCCAAAAATGGTAGATATGCGCAATTAAAAACATAAGGATTAAAGTACCTAATACAGCCATGCTTCGGCTATACCATTTACTTCCTTTGTCATAACTAACTGCATAACCCACAGCTCTTTTACTTCTATTTTCAAGGGTCAATAAATAACCTTGATAAATATGTAAAAAGATACCTAGGAATAAGCCAATTTCTAGAATTCTTGGTACCGCATTGCTACCCATAAAATGTCCAGCTTTGTTAAACATCAATCCGCCATCATTTGCCCAGATGGTTGCGTTTAATCCAGCATGTACAATTAAAAAAAGAATCAAGAAAATACCTGTGAATCCCATTACCAGTTTTTTCCCTACGGAAGAGGTAAACATTTGTTTGAATGTCATAGTAAGATGAGTTTAAAAATCAGCGCGAAAATACGAATCAATTAGATAGGATTCATTGTATGTTGCTTATTTTTAACACAATAGACCAAATTCTTCGACAAACTGCTCATGGGCGTATAGGTTAATTCAGCCCTTTTATCAACCGCCCTTCAATAATTTAGGGCTATACGAATGAATGTGCTAATTTTACGACATGATTAAAGTACTAGCGATCCTTTGGAATAGCTTTAAAATGGCCATACAAGAGCTTAAAGTAAATAAGTTAAGAACCTTTCTTTCCTTATTTGGTATCACCATTGGTATCTTTTGTATCATAGGCGTATTAGCAACAATTGACAGTTTAAAGTCAAAAGTAAAGAGTGATTTGTCCAGTTTTGGTAGCAATACAATTTATATAGATAAATGGGATTATGCGGGAGGACCAGATTATCCTTGGTGGAAATTTGTCAAAAGACCTTCTATGAAGATTTCAGAAATGGAAATGGTCAAAAAGAAAAGCATACTTGCTGCAAATACAGCATTTTTTACTTCTACTAATGCCACTTTTACCTATGAAGAGAACGTATTAAAAGGAATCAATATATATGGCATCACAGAGGAATTCAAAGATATCCAAGCTTTTAATATTGGGTATGGTCGATTTTTTACCGATGCCGATTTTCAAAGAGGTATTCCTGTAGGCGTAATTGGTTATAAAGTTTCAGAAGAACTTTTTGGGAAGGCTGAAAAGGGTTTAGGTAAAGTCGTTTCATTCAATGGTCGAAGATTGATGGTGATAGGCATCATCGAAAAGCAGGGTAGCAGTATTATTGGTGGATTTGATTATGACAGAACCTGCTTGTTTACTTACAATCATTTTGCATCCATTTATAATCCAGATAATTTTAATCCATACATCATGGTGCAAGCAAAACCTGGTATAACTTCTAAGGCGTTGCAAGAGGAATTAACTGGAGTGATGCGTCAATTAAGGAAGTTAAGTCCTACGCAAGAAGATAATTTCACCTGTAATGACGTGGCTCAATTTAAAGACCAAGTGGAAGGTTTCTTTGGCTCCGTAAACCAAGGTGGCTGGGCCATTGCAGGTTTGTCTTTGTTAGTGGGTGCATTTGGTGTGGCCAATATTATGTTTGTTACGGTCAGAGAAAGAACCAGTCAAATTGGATTAAAAAAAGCGATAGGTGCAAAGAGTTCTACCATTTTATATGAGTTTCTTTTAGAAAGTGCTTTCTTATGTATTGTAGGTGGATTGGTTGGTTTATTTTTAGTTTGGTTATTGACCTTGGCATTGAGTTCGGTTTTGCCATTTCCAATCACCATCGCGCCGAATATTATTTTTATGGCATTGAGTTTGTGTATTGTATTGGGCGTGATTTCTGGGATTATTCCTGCAAGAATTGCTGCTAATATGAATCCAGTAGAAGCTATAAGATCAAAGTAAGGATATCCATTTATAGATTACATTTGCGTTGTGCAAAAATCAATTACAATATTGGCTATTGAGTCTTCTTGTGACGAAACAGCGGCGTCTGTGATCATTGATGGCGCTATCCATTCAAATTTTATTGCCAATCAATTGGTACATGAGCAATATGGAGGTGTCGTGCCAGAATTAGCAAGTCGTGCACATATGGAAAATATTGTGCCAGTTGTCGAAGAATCCTTAAAAAAAGCATTTCCAAATTTAGCGCACCATGCACGTTTAGCTCAATTAGATGCCATTGCATTTACACAAGCCCCTGGTTTGATTGGGAGTCTTTTAGTGGGTGCTCAATTTGCAAAATCACTCGCATTAAGTTTAAACAAACCATTGATAGCAGTACATCATATGCAAGCGCATGTGTTAGCCAATTTAATTGATGCACCTCGTCCAGCATTTCCATTTTTATGTTTGACAGTGAGTGGAGGCCATACTCAAATTGTACAATGCAAGAGTCCATCCGATTTAACAATAATTGGTCAAACCATAGATGACGCTGCTGGAGAGGCTTTTGATAAAATTTCTAAATTACTTGGTTTGCCTTATCCTGGTGGACCAGTCTTAGATAAATTAGCACAATTAGGGAATCCAAAAGCTTTTGAATTTGCAAAACCAATAGTGCCCGATTTAAATTATTCTTTTAGTGGTTTAAAAACCAGTGTTTTATATTTTTTACAAAAACAAGAACCCGGATTTATTGAAGCGAATTTGAACGATTTATGCGCTTCTGTGCAATATACCATCGTTGAAATCTTACTGTATAAATTAAAGAAAGCAGTGATTCAAACTGGCATCAAGGAGGTTTGTATTGCTGGGGGAGTGAGCGCCAATTCAGGGGTACGTAAGGGAATAGAATCCTTGGGGACTAAGATGGGTTTTAAGACCTATTTACCTGCTTTTCAATACTGTACCGACAATGCAGCCATGATCGCCATTACGGCGCATTATAAATACATGAATCAAGCTTTTGAGCCCTTGTCTACGTCTGCACATGCAAGATCGGATTGGTAAGCGGAAATAGCTTAACTTTGCTGCCTCAAAAACAGTTGAACAAATGATTAGTGCAAGAAACGTCACATTGGCTTATGGTAAAAGAGTGCTTTTTGATGAAGTGAATATTAGCTTCACCAAAGGGAATTGTTATGGTATTATTGGAGCAAACGGTGCCGGTAAGTCTACTTTTTTAAAGATTTTAAGTGGTGAAATAGAACCTAATAAAGGGTCTGTAGAAATTACACCTGGAGAGCGTATGTCTTTTTTGAAGCAGAACCAATTTGAATTTGATGAACAAACGGTTTTAAATACAGTCATGCAAGGCCACAAGCGTATGTGGGAAGTGATGCATGAAAAAGATGCTTTGTATGCGAAGGAAGATTTTACGGAAGCGGATGGATTAAGAGCCGGTGAATTAGAAGGTGAATTTGGCGAAATGGGCGGTTATGAAGCAGAGAGTAATGCAGCGAGTTTATTAAGTGATTTAGGGGTGAAGGAAGATATGCACCAGTCTTTGATGAAAGACATCCCAAGTAACTTTAAGTTGCGTGTATTGTTAGCACAATCTTTATTCGGTAATCCAGATATCTTATTATTGGATGAGCCTACCAACGGTTTAGATATCGAAACCATTGGTTGGTTAGAGAATTTTTTAGCAGACTACGAAAACATTGTGTTAGTAGTGAGTCACGATCGTCACTTCTTGGATACAGTTTGTACGCATGTATCGGATGTAGATCGTTCAAAAATTAAAACCTTTACAGGTAACTATTCATTCTGGTATGAGTCTTCTCAATTGATGGCGCGTCAGATGTCTGATAAAAATAAAAAGAACGAAGAAAAGCGTGCTGCTTTATTGGACTTCATCGCACGTTTCTCTGCCAACGCTAGTAAGAGTAAACAAGCTACTTCTCGTAAAAAAGCATTGGAAAAATTAACCATCGAAGAAATTGAGCCATCTAACAGAAAGTACCCTGGTATTATCTTTCAGCCATTGCGTGAAGTGGGAAATCAAATTTTAAATGTAGAAAAATTACAAAAATCGGTGGATGGTCGTGTCTTATTTAAAGACGTTACTTTCTCTGTGAGTAAGAATGACAAAATTGCTTTTTTAAGTAAGGATCCTTTGGCGATAACTTATTTCTTTGACATCATCAATGGCGTTGGTCAATCTGATGCAGGTACATTAGAATGGGGGACCACTATTACAAAGGCATATTTACCAATGGAGCACAACGAAGAATTTACACAACCTTTGACCTTGATGGATTGGTTAAGACAATTTGTTCCATCGCATATCACGGATGCAGATGAACCATTTATCCGTGGATTCTTAGGAAAGATGTTGTTCAGTGGAGATGATGTCATGAAGAAATCGAACGTTTTAAGTGGAGGAGAGAAAGTTCGTTGTATAGTGAGTAAGATGATGTTGCAGAATCCAAACGTGGTGATATTAGATCAGCCAACCAACCACTTAGACTTGGAAAGCATCCAAAGTTTCAACGAAGGTTGTCAGAATTTCCCTGGTATTGTTTTAATGACCTCACATGACCATACCTTTATGCAAACCGTAGCAAATCGTGTGATAGAATTAACCCCTAAAGGTATCATCGACAGGTTGATGACTTTTGACGAATATATGGAAGACAAAAGAGTCCAAGAATTAAGAACAGAATACTATTCTTAAGGGTTAAAAGGGGTTAAAAACCAACATTTTAGCAATAAATGGACCTTTTTCTTCGTTTGAAAGAAAAAAACTATAAAAAAATGGGACTGTAAGGTATATTTACTTACCTTTGCCGTCCGTAAAAAATTATTTCTCATGGCTAGAGTATGTCAGATAACTGGAAAGAAGCCGATGACTGGAAACAGTGTATCGCATTCTAATATTAAAACAAAGCGTCGTTTTCTACCGAACTTACAAAAGAAGCGTTTCTACTTTGTTGAAGAAGATCGTTGGATCACTTTAAAAGTATCTGCTGATGCTTTAAGAACTATTAACAAAAATGGTTTGGCAGCAGTAGTAAAAGATTTAAGAGCCGCAGGCGACAAAATCTAAGTAAATCATCATTAAGTATAACTTATAATATACCATCATGGCACGTAAAGGAAACAGAGTTCAAGTAATATTAGAGTGCACAGAGCACAAGACTACTGGTTTGCCAGGAACTAGTCGTTATATTACTACTAAGAACAAAAAGAATACTCCAGACCGTATGGAGTTCAAAAAGTATAATCCAATTTTGAAAAAAGTAACTGTACACAAAGAAATTAAATAATCATGGCAAAAGCAGCTTCTAAAAACTCGAAAATCAAGGATCTTAAGGCTTCTGCTGAAGCTAAAAACTGGACTAAAGTAATTAAAGCCGTACGTAGCCCTAAAACAGGTGCGTATACTTTTAAAGAGTCTATCGTTTACAAAGACAACGTAAAAGAATTCTTAGCTGCTAAGTAATTAGTACGCTATTGATTTTCGAAATCAATATCATTTAAAACCTTCTCTTTCATTAGAGAAGGTTTTTTTATGTCGTAATGCACTAATTTTGTACCTATGAGTTTTTTAGGCAAATTATTTGGAAAGAAAGAGCAAGAATCATTAGACCAAGGTTTAGAGAAAACCAAACAAGGTTTTTTTGAACGTATTTCTAAAGCCATTGTTGGTAAGACTTCTGTTGATGACGAAGTGTTGGATCAATTAGAGGAGGCATTGATTGGTGCCGATGTAGGCGTGCATACTACTTTAGCTTTAATTGAACGTATACAGGAAAGGGTTAAGAAAGATAAATATGTTTCTACCACCGAATTGAATCAGATTTTATACGATGAGATTGCCAATTTATTAGTAGATGCCCCTCAAGACCTTACTGGGTTTCAAGTACCTAGTTCAAAAAAACCTTTTATTACCCTTGTTGTAGGTGTGAATGGAGTGGGCAAAACCACTACCATCGGTAAATTAGCACATCATTTTAAAGCAGCAGGCAATGAGGTATTATTGGGTGCTGCAGATACATTTAGAGCAGCTGCGGTGGATCAATTGACTATCTGGAGTGAAAGAGTGGGCGTGCCAATTGTAAAGCAAAATATGGGTTCAGATCCAAGCTCGGTTGCCTTTGATACAGTTCAATCTGCACTCGCTAGAAAAGCGGATATTGTTTTTATTGATACTGCAGGACGTTTGCATAATAAAGCGCATTTGATGGATGAATTGAATAAGATTAAACGTGTTATTCAAAAACAAATGCCTGATGCACCCCATGAAGTATTATTGGTATTAGATGGTTCTACTGGTCAAAATGCATTAGAACAAGCCAAACAATTTATGGCAGTGACCAATGTGACCGCTTTAGCTATTACCAAGTTGGATGGCACTGCAAAAGGCGGTGTTTTATTGGCGATTGCACACCAATGTAAAATACCTGTAAAATATATAGGTTTAGGAGAACAGTTGGATGACCTGATCTTATTTGATAAAGAAGCTTTTGTAAAGACCTTATTTAAAGGTGTAGCGAATGCCTAATCCAGCCCAGCCACTTTCAAAATAACTTGAGCCTACAAAATTGAAAGAGGGTTGCCAATCTATACTTAAGTTGAGGGGCGCATTTTTAACTTTATAATCTAAACCAATTATACCATCCACCCCTAAGGCGATACCAGCATCATGCGTTGGATTGTTCTTTTTCCATTCTTCACTCCAAAGACCCATATGTCCTCCGTATCCAATATACCAGCTCAACTGGTCAGTATTGGCAAATGAACTGTATTTTTCCATCATGACAGTGGCTCTAAATCCATCCAATGTAAAGTAGCCAAGTATTTCAAAGGCCTTGGTATCTGTCTTAAATGTTTTATATGAAATGGCACTAGGGTACATTTTGACACCAATGGCTTTCTTATAACCAGTGGTAAAAGGCCCGGTTTTCTTTTCTGGTTCTAATGTATAAGATTGAGCACCAACTTGGACACTAAAAACTAGGACGATCAGGAGGAATAAAAGGGTTCTTTTTTGCATGATTTACTATTTGGGGGCATAACAAATTTAAGTGTAAGCCGCTAAACAACTGTTTAAAAAATGATAAAATTTGGGTAAGTTTGTATCATGCATCCTTTTCAAGAATTGATCGAAAAATTTAACCAAGATTTCGATTCCCAACATTTTCCATCACAACCGGCTTCCTTATATGAGCCTAGTGAATATTTTTTGAAAATCGGGGGGAAACGTATTCGACCTGTTTTATGTCTTTTAGGAAATGAGTTATTCAGTGACATTCATTCAGATGCTTATTTAGCAGCCAAGGCAGTAGAGCTTTTTCATAATTTTTCTTTGGTACATGACGACATGATGGATGAGGCGAGTTTAAGAAGAGGCCAAGCTACTGTGCATACTAAATACGATACCAATACAGCTTTATTAGTAGGGGATATTATGGTGATTCGTGCCTATGAATACCTTCAAAATATTCAACCTAGTCATCTTCCAAAGATCTTAAGTTTATTTAATCAAACTGCAAGAGAGGTTTGTGAAGGACAACAATTGGACATGGACTATGCTAAAAGAGCTATTGTTACCTTAGACGAATACATCCATATGATCACGCTAAAAACTTCTGTCTTACTTGCAGCGAGTTTACATATGGGTGCAATTATTGGTGGTGCAGGAGAAAACAATTGTATGCATTTATATGAGTTTGGTAAAAAGTTAGGGATTGCCTTTCAAATACAAGATGATTATTTAGATGCTTTTGGTGATGCGACTGTATTTGGCAAAGATGCAGGAGGCGATATCAAACAAAATAAAAAAACATTCCTTTTGATACGTGCTTTAGAAACTGCAAATGAAACACAATTAGCACAACTAAACACCTTGCTAGCCTCTGATCCTGTGGATAAAGTAGATCAGGTGCTTGCTATTTTTAAAGCATGTAATGTAGATGCATGGGCAGAAGATTTGAAACAAAAATACATGCAAGAGGCCTTCGCCCATTTAGAAGCAATCGCAGTGGTGTCAGCTAGAAAAAAACCATTGATCGATTTAGCTAATTATTTAATGAACAGAATCCAATAATAATATGTCTTTATTCAGAAAAAAGTCAATTGATAAAATTGTACAAGATGCAGCGTCAGGATTAGTAGATGGGCATAGCGCAAGTGGATTAAAAAAGGAATTAGGCGTGCGTGACCTTACTTTAATGGGTATTGCCGCAGTAGTAGGCGCAGGTATTTTCTCTACCATTGGTACAGCAGCTTTTCATGGTGGACCAGGTATTTCAATACTATTTGTGATTACAGCCATCACTTGTGGATTTAGTGCCCTTTGTTATGCTGAATTTGCAAGCAGGGTACCTATTGCAGGTAGCGCTTATACTTATGCTTATGTTACTTTTGGAGAATTGATCGCATGGATCATTGGCTGGGCTTTAATTTTAGAATATGCGATAGGAAATATTGTGGTAGCGATAAGTTGGAGTGGTTATTTTATCAATCTATTAGAAGGCTTCCATATTCATTTACCAGGATGGTTATCCACCAATTTTGAAACAGCGCAACAAGGTTATGAGGAAGCAATGCAACATTTAGCTGCCGGAGGTACCAAAGAAACTTTTAGTAAATTAGCACGTATTGGCTATGATGCCATTACCAATGCACCCATGATTGGTCAAACAAGAATCATTTTAAATATTCCTGCATTTGTGATTGTGGTGTTAATCACAATGTTAGTGTATAGAGGAATTAAAGAAAGCAAGAAGAGTACCAATTTAATGGTGATCTTTAAAATTGCCATTATCTTAATGGTGATTGTGCTTGGCTTCTTCTATGTGGACACAGCCAACTGGGCGCCCTTTATGCCCAACGGATTCAAGGGTGTATTAGCTGGAGTGTCTGCTGTATTTTATGCTTATATTGGATTTGATGCGATTTCTACAACGGCTGAAGAGTGTAAGAATCCTCAAAGAGATATGCCAAGAGGGATGATCTATTCCTTACTAATTTGTACTGTTTTATACATTCTTATTGCTTTGGTACTAACTGGAATGGTTAATTATACGCAATTAAAAGTGGATGATCCTTTGGCATTTGTGTTTGAAAGAATTGGCTTACATAAAATTGGGTATATCATTTCTATTAGCGCAGTAGTAGCCACTACAAGTGTATTATTGGTTTTTCAATTAGGACAACCAAGAATATGGATGAGTATGAGTCGGGATGGTTTATTACCTAAGAAATTTTCTGAAGTGCATCCTAAATTTGGCACACCTGCTTTTGCGACCATTATAACGGGCATTTTTGTTGGTGTCCCTGCTTTATTTATGTCTATTTCTAGAATGACTGATTTAACAAGTATTGGTACTTTATTTGCTTTTGTATTGGTTTGTTTTGGTGTATTGGTTTTGCCAAGATTATCACCAGACGTCAAGCGTCAGGCTTTTAGATTACCTTATATCAATGGACAGTACATTATTCCCGCATTGGCTTTGATCTTTATTTATTTTGGTCAACATAGAATATTGAATGCCATTATGGAAGCAGGTGATCAAGGATATCAAGAAATTTTATTTTTAGTTTTTGTATTCATTTTAGTAGTTGTAGCTGTATTGAGTTTTATCAGAAAATATTCCGTAATACCTATCGTAGGTGCCATGTGTTGTTTGTATTTAATGATAGAAATACCACCAGTAAGTTGGTTATGGTTTTTTGTATGGATGTTTATCGGATTAGTAATTTACAGTTTGTATTCTAAGAAGCATAGTCTTCTAGCAAAAAAATAAGGGATGAAATATCAGGTAGGGGATGAAATTTTAGTGTTGCATAGCAATGAGGAAGGGCGTATTATTGAAATCATGAATGATCAGATGGTGATGATAGAAGTGCGTGGAGTAAAGTTTCCAGCCTATATGGATCAAATTGATTTCCCTTACTTTAAAAGATTTACGGAGAAAAAACTTTTCCCTGAGAAAAAAGCACCTCAAAAGATTTTCGTAGACCAGATTCCCAAAGAGAAGATACAAAAAAACGATAGCAAAGAGGATGCGGGTGTTTGGATGCATCTAATCCCTAAATTTAATTTAGATGATTTCAATGACGAGGTGGTTGACTCCTTAAAAATATTTCTTTCTAATAAGACGCGTATTGCGTATAATTTTGTCTACGAACAAATGGCACAAGGTGAAGTTGACTTTTCCATTTCATCCACTATTGCGCCTTTTACTGATTTTTACATACACGATATTCCATTTGCTGTAGTGAATGATAGCCCTCAATTTAATTTCGATTTTTCTTTAGTAGAGCAACACAAAAAGAAGGCAGATCATTTTGAGGCGAATGTTAAAATTAAACCGAAGCAAATTTTTCAAAAAATTGAAACTTTAAAGGAAGACAATAAAGTCACATTAGAATATGAATTGTTTAAGACCTATCCTGACAAAATTGAGGACAATCATATTGCAATTGATGTATTAAGGAATGCGGGCTACAAAGTGTATGATGCTTCAAAAATCAAAGAACATATACCTAAAGCCAGGTCGGTGGTAGACTTACATATCGAAAAAATAATGGATCGTCATAGCCATTTAACCAATGCTGAAATTATCCATTTTCAACTCAACGAATTTGAAAAATGGTTTGAATTAGCCCAGATTAACCATTTGCCCTCCATGGTGATTATTCATGGCGTGGGAACAGGTAAACTTAAAAATGAAATCCACGATCTTTTGAAAGTAAAGAAAGGAGTTAAAAGTTTTATCAATCAATACTCCGATTTTTACGGTTATGGTGCTACTGAAGTCTTTTTTGAGTATTAAGCACATCCACATTATTTTACTACCTTTGACCCGACTACAATCCCGAGCTATCGTGGTAAGCAATTGCCAAGGAAAGTCCGGACAGCATAGGGTAACCCACCGGTCAATAGCCGGCATCTCAGCAATGGGATAGAGAAAGTGCCACAGAAAATAACTACCTCGCAAGAGGAAAAGGTGAAAACGTGAGGTAAGAGCTCACGAATAAAACAAGTAATTGTTTTATAGGGTAAACCTTGGGTGCTGTAATGCCATGTAAAGGAACGTTTGAGGGCGACTCGTCCGAGTTCCAGGGTAGGCAGCAAGACTTTAGCAGTAATGTTAAGGCTAGATAAATGATAGTTTAGAAACAGAATCCGGCTTATGAGGTTTGTAGTTATTTTTTTAATTGAACTTAAATTTGAATTCATATGACGATTGAACAGATTAAGCGTATGAAGGACCAAGTGAGTGTCCTGAGGAGGTTTCTTTGACGTCGATAACCGTTTATATAAAATTGATTTAGACAAACAACTTTCCTTGTCTCCCGGTTTCTGGGATGACAACAAGCGTGCTACTGCCACGATGAAGGAAATTAAAATGAATGAATATTGGACAAAGTTGTTCCAAGAGGTAGAAAATAGTGTCGAAGATTTTGTGGTCTTATTTGAATTCTGGAAAGCTGGGGATGCTACAGAAGAGGAAACAAAAACGGCGTATGATCATGCTTTATTGATGATTGAAGAAGCTGAGTTCAAAAGTACATTGAATAAACCAGAAGACGAACTACCTGCGATTCTTCAAATTAATCCAGGTGCAGGTGGTACGGAAAGTCAGGATTGGGCAGAAATGCTCTTAAGAATGTATACCATGTATGGCGAAAAGCAAGGTTGGACAGTGAGTTCCTTAGATTATCAAGAAGGGGATGGTGCTGGTATAAAATCTGCCACCATTCAATTTGATGGCCCTTTTGCTTACGGGTTTTTAAAAGCTGAATCTGGAGTACACCGTTTGGTTCGTATTTCACCTTTTGATAGCAATGCCCGAAGACATACCAGTTTTGCTTCTGTGTATGTATACCCTTTAATAGATGACACTATTGAGATTACAGTGAATCCTGCAGATATTGAATGGGAATTTTATAGAAGTGGAGGTAAGGGTGGACAGAACGTTAATAAAGTAGAAACTGCTGTACGTTTAAAACATGCTTCTGGCATTATCGTAGAATGTCAACAATCAAGAACACAGGGTGAGAATCGTGAATTGGCCATGAAGATGTTAAAGAGTCGTTTGTATGAGGAAGAAATGCGTAAAAAGCAAGAAGCATTGAATGCGTCTAATGCCAATAAGAAAAAAATAGAATGGGGTAGTCAAATACGATCGTATGTTTTTCATCCCTATAAAATGATCAAAGATCATCGTACCGATTTTGAAGTGGGTAATGTTGGCCCAGTAATGGATGGTGAAATTGATGGATTTATTAAAGCCTTTTTAATGTTGGAAAAAGCTGAAGAAGCTTAAGCAGTTTGTTAGGAGAGTTTTTAATTCCCTTTTGGAGAAAGGATATCAAATTTAGTTTTTGGCTTTAAATCGTTCCACCATTTAAAATTATTGACTTTAAGGGCTTCTTTAGGGGTGTCAGTTATTGGACTCATTTTACCATTCAACTGATTGATAAAAATTACCTTTACAGGTTCGGAATTATTGAATTCAATGGTGATGATTTGAGCATTAGATTGATTGATGCCAATGAATTTGCCATCATCATCTGTCGCAAAATAGATATTTTCTGCACTGCCTCTTGTTTGCATTTTTTGAACCTTGTCGTCTACAAAGTCAACCACCATTGTATTCCCTTTCAGTTGATTGAAATAATCCGTGCTATCTACCGCACTTATAGCAAGCGCATTGTTGATGACCCTGAGTTGTTCTGCTTTTTTATTATTTAAATGAAGGTAGATCGTATCCCCAGTAATTTGATTGTTATTGACCCATAATATAGGTTTACTATGCAAACGAATGGTTGAATCAGCTAGGCCATAAAATAGGCTATCAGCAATGCCTTGCATGGAATCTGAATAAATTTTTACATGATGAAAAGCCTCAAAATATTTATTCAAACTTGAATCCTGCATAGGGGCGTCTTTACCCCTTGCTCTAGGAACTTTTCTGGTTAAATCAGTGAGTCGTCCACTATATAAAGTATCGGCGCTGATGTATAAAGTATCCTTGGGTTGTTTGATCATTAAAGTGGGCAGTTCAGTAGCCAGTAACACATCCTTTTTTCGATTGGTCTTTATATTATTGGCAATCATGTCTACACTTAAACTATCTTTTGATCTGTACAATGCATTGCCCCTGAATTCACCTAGTCCTAAAGAATCATCGATTGCCATTTCATCAGCGATAAAAAAATAACTGCTATCGTCAATAGAGGAACGTTCATATAAATACCCTTTTCTGGTGCCTATATTGTAATTCCCGTTCTTTGTTTTAATAATTCTTGAACCACTGATTATTTTAGAAGGGCTTATGAAATTAGCTAATTGTGAATAGGTATTATATTCTAATGTGTCCGTATAAATACTGTTATCAGGATCAATTAATGAAACCCTATTTCTAAAAATTACATCTCTTGTAATACCATAGTAAACGCCTTCTGTACTTTTTAAAATAGTTTTATCACGTACTAATTTGCCTCCCTTTTTATACACCCCAATTTTAACCGCTACATCATAATCCAATGAGTCAGTAGTGAGGGTACCACGTCCATCGGTTAATTTTACATGTTTTCTTAGTTGTGCTTTTCTTGTATTTCCGTCATACTTCAAATAGTCGGCATAAGTATGAATGGAATCAGCATCATTGATATGTACTTTGCCAAATCCTTCTAAAGAATTTTGTGTCGCATTGACTACGATACTGTCTCCAAATAAAAGAGTGCTGCCTTGCTTTACTTTGACATGACCCACTAGGATT
The DNA here is from genome assembly GCA_041176305.1 of Bacteroidota bacterium. Taxonomy (GTDB): domain Bacteria; phylum Bacteroidota; class Bacteroidia; order Chitinophagales; family Chitinophagaceae; genus Sediminibacterium. The sequence goes on from JBEDDG010000006.1 coordinate 40,213, forward strand.
AAAAAATCCATGCTGTCTTGCTTTTTAATATTGTAAGATTCGGCGGAAAGGAATTCGATGAGCTTGCCACTACTATTTTCAACTTTAGTGGTGTCTTGACTATTTGCATGCATACTGGATAACAAGCAAATAAGTAGCATCATATTATTGAAGCTTTTAATCATGTGCTACTGTATCCGATAATGGTTTTGCTAAAGGGGTTGTTTTGTCCTTTTTCCCAAATACAGAAATACCTACATAGCGTTTTGGATGCACTTTAATATCATCCACCAAAGTGTTCACACTTTTAATAGTGCTTTGTAATTGAGTATAGATATTAGGATCGTTCAATAATTTTGATGCTGTACCATTCCCGTTGTTCAATTTTTGTATCGTTGTGTTTAATCCCGCCAAGGCTGATTGAATTTCCTTAATTGTCTTGTTTAAATCAGCATCTTTAATTGATTTAGTCGTACTATCTAAATTGGTGAGAATATTAGAAATCTTCTGGTTGTTCTGATTTAAGTTCGTTGTAAATTCTTTTAAGTTATCTGCTGTTTGAGCGATCGATCCATTTTGCTTGTTCAGCATACTTTCAACGGATTGCATGGATTTATTTAAACCAATTGTGGTCATAGCTAAGTTATCAAGGATAACTTTAAAATGTTGACGATTTTCGTCATCTAAAGTTTTGTTTACATTACTCAATACTTTTTCTAAGGAAGTAATCGTATTTTTAATTTGCTCACCAAGCGGAGAAAGGGTATTCATAAAGTCACCTAATAAACTTGTAGCTGGGGCAGTTTGGATGGTATCACCCGATTGTACAAACTTTGTGCTATTTCCTTGAATAATATTGATTGCGTTGGTACCTAATGGATTTTCCTGAATCATAGCGATAGAATTGGTAGGAATCTTGTATAATTGATTCAATTTTATGCAAACAACTAATTCAGAAAGGTTTTCATTGATATTTTCTATTTCAAAAACAGTACCCACTTGAAATCCATTTACGAAAACTGGATTGGATACAATTAATCCTTTTGTATCGGTATATTTTGCATAAATGAACGTACCTGATTTAAAGAAAGTTCTTCCCTTTAGAAAATTGAATCCTAAGATGATTAAGGTCACGGCAATCACCGTTAAAGCACCCACTTTAGTTTCATTAGATACACGCATAGGATTCAAGACTTAGTTGGGTACAAATTTAGCTAAAAATTAGCCTAATTCGTGTTTGCTTTTTGTTGATTCTCCAAAGAGTTCTTATAACGCAGTAAAGCCTTCGTAATAGCTTCGCAAAGCTCATTCTGACCATTTTCGCTATTCAAGTATTCTTCTTCTTCTGGATTTGAGATAAAACCGGTTTCAATTAAGACAGCTGGCATCGCTACGGCTTGTAAAACCCATATGCCAGTAGGTCTTTGTTTTGCTTCTCTGCTTACTCTGCCGGATGCTTTGAACTCTTCCTCTATAGTAAGGGCTAAACTTGCTGCCCTTTGAAAATATTGCTGTGCCAAAATACTTGCCATCATCTTTTTGGTTGGGTCAATTTCTGATTCATATTCCTTAATCTGTTTCAAGGAAACTGAGTCTAATTGTTCCACCACTTCATCTACCATTTCAGAAGCAAGTTCTTTTCTGAAGTCCGATTTACCTACATTATAGATATATGTCTCGGTGCCAATCGCAGTACTTGGTAAATAAGTAGTTTTATATTTTGGAACTTGTTTAGTGACTTTTCTTTTTTTACCTTTTTTCTTCACATAATAGGTTTTCGTTGTATATCCTATCACTTCTTTGACTGTTTTACCTCTTGCAGAATTGGTATGTATACAAACAAATAAGTCTCCCTTTGCTGCATTGGCTATTTTGGCCTTTTCTACGACTGAATGGTAAATATCTGTGGTTCTAGTCATCACCACTTCTACATCCGGCATGGCTTGTTTGATAAAGGCCTCTAATTTTAAAGAGATAGCTAAAGAAACGGCTGCTTCGGTTGAATATTTACCTTTTGAACCTATATCAGTACCTCCATGACCTGGGTCAATAATGATACGTTTTAATGATTTTCCAGGGGTTTGAGCCAAAAGGCCTTGTCCAAGGGTACTAAAAAGGGCAATTAGACTAAAACTAAATGCTAAAATCATTCTATTTTGCTTCATAATCAGTTCCTTAACATTGTTTTGCTTTATTTTTGCTGGAGTGAACCTAGCAGGATACAAAAATAACGCAAAAACATCCCTTTCTATTGTTAAAAGACTCATTTTAACGATATTAATTACTGCTTTCCAGCTTAGTTTGTTTGCTCAAACAGATACTACAGCCAAAAAAAAGGTACAATTATCCAAGGATAGTGTAGATGCGACCATTAGTTATACCGCTTCCGATTCGGGGGTGATGCTATTAAAGGCTAAAACCTTCTTTTTATACGGTAATGCTAAAACAACCTATAAAACCGCGCAATTAGAAGCGGGTAAAATCATATTTGATCAAGAAACACAGAATATTACCGCCTATGGTGCTAAGGATACTTCTGGTAACCTTAAAAGTAAACCCAGGTTTAAGGAAGGGGATTTAAATTCAATCAATGACTCAATTTTTTACAATCTTCAGTCTGGAAAAGGGTTGATCAAGAATAGTAATTTCCAACAGGGTGAAATTTTTGTTCAAGCCAATGCACTAAAAAAAGTAAACCCAACAGATGCTTTTGCATGGAAGGCAAGATTTACTACTTGTAATTTAGACGAGCCCCATTTTGCGTTTAGAACCAATAAGCTCAAAATTGTAACCAATAAAATTGGCGTTTCTGGACCTGCATTTCCTGAATTTGAGGGGGTGCCGATGCCAGTGGGTATTCCTTTTGGAATATTCCCATTGAATAAAACAGGTGGACAGTCTGGTTTAATGGCGCCTGCATTTTCTTCTAGTGAAGATTTTGGACTTGGATTTGAAGGACTTGGCTATTATAAAGTAATCAACCAACATATGGACGCTACTGTAAGAGGTAATATCTACTCCTATGGTGGCTGGAATTTAAATATGAATAGCAAGTATATACAACGTTATAAGTATATCGGTAATTTCAATTTAAGTCTTCAAAATACAAGGGCACTCAATCGTAATACCCTTATTGCAGATGAATTTACGGGCGGAAGAACCTATATGTTAAACTGGTCACACACCATGGATTCAAAAGCAAGGCCTGGGACCACTTTTTCTGCGAATGTAAATTTCGGTAGTACTAAATACAATAGAAATTTATTAAACAATGTGACTCAAAATTTTCAAAATCAAATTAGTTCATCTGTTGCCTATAGTAAATCATGGAATAACAAATACAATCTTTCTGTTAACCTAACACACAATCAAAATAACAACCTGGGTTTGGTTAACATGAGTTTGCCAAATATCAACTTTAATGCCTTGACAGCATATCCATTTCAGTCTAAAGATCAAATAGGTGCTGGTAAATGGTACGAAAAAATTGGTATAGGTTTTAATAGTAGTGTACAAAATCAACTTTCATTTTATGATTCTTCTTTTAGCATAAGACGAATTTTAGATACTATGCAGTGGGGTGCCAACCATAGTATCCCAATTACTTTATCACTTCCTTCTCTTGGACCAATTACCCTTGCGCCAAGTATTTCATTAGATGAAAAATGGTTTGGTCAACAAAATATAAAAACTTGGAATAGTGCTTTGCAGAAAGTGGATACGACCATTAACAAAGGGTTTTATAGAGCAACTCAAATGAGTTTTGGCTTAGGAACTGCCACTAGAATTTTCGGTACTTATAAATTTAAAAAAGGAAACCTTAAGGCAATTCGTCATGAAATCAGACCATCTGTTTCTTTGAATTATAAGCCTGATATGGCAAAGTCTTATCATTATGCAACACAGGTGGATACGAGTGGAAGAACTTATCGCTTTTCTAAATATGATGGTAACGGTTTAGGTGGTGCATTTAGCGAAGGTAGCTTTGGTGGGATGGGTTTTGGGGTGGATAATTTTTTAGAAATGAAAGTAAAAGATAAGCAAGATACTAGTGCAGATGCTTTTAAGAAAATTAAATTGATCGAAGGATTTGGTTTTAATTCTAACTATAATTTTCTTGCCGATAGTTTTGCTTTAGGAGGGTTTAATTTCTATGCTAGAACTACCTTATTTGAAAAATTAAGCATCACCACTTCTTTTAATTTAGATCCATATGAAACTGATGTAAAAGGTTTTAGGGTAAACAAATTGGCTATTGATCCTACTCGTTTAAAATTTGGGAGTATAACGAATGGTGCATTATCCTTCTCTACATCTTTTACAAGTAAATCAAAAAATAAAGACAAAGAGAAAAAGAATATCCCATTGGATCCTTTTATGACCCCTGACGAGCAACAACGTCAACTTTCTTATGTCAGGGCTAATCCTGCTGAGTTTACTGATTTTAATACTCCTTGGTCATTGACCATGTCTTATTCTTTTCAGTTTTCAAAAACAATAAAACCAGACTATTCAGGCTTTAAGCTACAAACATATTCCACATTGAACCTTAATGGAGATTTCAGTGTTTCTCCTAAATGGAAAGTTGGAGGAAGTAGTTATGTAGATTTATCTCAATTTTCTGTACAACAATTAAGTATGTTCATTACCAGAGAAATGCATTGTTGGCAGTTGGCGATTAATGTAATGCCCATAGGCATTTACAGGTCGTTCAGTATAACAATAAATCCTAAGTCCGGAATCTTAAGAGACCTGAAAATTAATAGAAGTAGGACTTTTTCTAATTCAACCTATTAGTAAATTTAGGAAGGGTTATACTTTAAATAATGTGCAGCCATCGTATCATAAGCCAATTGTTTCAAAGTATGAACCGTATGCCCTTCGCTACTTATTGGTGCTAATATATCCATTTGTATTTTTCCGGGTGACAAACACATTACTGGATAAGCTGGTAATATCTTTTTGGTATTTAATAATACCACTGGTACAATGGGTTTATTGGTTTCAATGGCTAATTTAAATGCACCATCATAAAATGATTTTAAAGGTGCAGCAGTTTTATTCCGAGTTCCTTCAGGATATATCAACATATCTAAGCCTATACCTAGCACTCTTTTCATAGACTCATAACTAGCTCTTCTGCTTTGATCATTTTTTCTGTCAACAATAACGGATGCAGCTTGATAAATCCAGCCAAAAAGGGGGACGTATACAAAACTTTTCTTTGCAATAGTTTTATTAGCTCTTGGTAAAAAAGGGGTACTAACAGGCACATCAATTAAACTATTATGATTGCATATCACGATAGCAGGTTCCAAGGTTTTAAAATGGTGTTTGCCGGTTACTCTAAAACTACAACCAGATAAGATTAAAAATAGACTCATCCATAATTGAGAAATTGTTCTGTGCCATTTAGTTTTATTTGGTTCGGGTAAAAATAAACAAGGGATATACAACCAGATGAAAAAAAACATGGTAGAGGCAAACACAAGTAGTGCCCAAACGGCTAAAAAACGACCAATAAAAAGTTTAAATGTTGCTTTCATATTAAATAGACCAATCTATTGGGTCTTTTTTTACTTGTGTTAAATATTGATTTGTCATGCTAAAATGTTTGCACCCAAAAAAACCATTATAAGCACTTAAAGGGGAGGGGTGTGCTGCTTTTAAAATTTTATGTTTGGTAGCATCAATTAATATTTGTTTTTGGCTAGCATAATTACCCCATAAAATAAATACGATATCTCTTTTTTCATTAGATAATAATTTAATCAAGTCGTCTGTAAATTGAGTCCATCCAATTTTACTATGACTTCCTGGTTCATCTGCTCTAACTGTTAATACTGTATTCAATAAAAGTACACCTTGTTTTGCCCAAGGGGTTAAGTTGCCCGTTGTTGGAATAGGCATGCCAATATCTTTTTGTAATTCCTTGTAAATATTCATCAAAGAAGGTGGAATTTTACAATTATCTGGCACAGAGAAACTAAGTCCCATAGCTTGCCCTGGTTGATGGTAGGGGTCTTGTCCAAGTAGCACCACTTTTACTTGATCAAAAGGGGTCTGATTAAAAGCATTGAAAATTAAACTTCCTTTTGGATAAATGATTCTTCTAAGGGCCTTTTCAGTTTTAAGGTGGGCTGTTATTTGAGTAAAATAGGGGCGCTCAAATAAAGGCGTTAACGCTTTTTTCCAACTGTCTTCTATTTTAACCTCCATAATCACTAAATTACATCTTTTAGTTATAAAATGGTTTGTCTACATGAAAAAGGGACTCCTGATCTTGTTTTTATTAAGTACTTATACAGGGCTTTTTGCTGCATATAAATACAATGACACTTTACTTGATCAAAGGATATTGCTTTTAAATTCAATTGCTGCAGTACAAAATAACCATCCCAGTTCTTCTCTTAGAGGCGCTTTCCCTTCCTTCAGAAAATATTTTTATAGTTCAAATTTAAAAGAGGAGGACAATGTTTTTTTTACTGCACTGGTATTATTTAATATTGGACAATTTAAATCGTTCATGTCCCCATCAGAATTACTTGTTTTAGAGAAGATGAAAGTAAATGCGTTGCCCTATATTGATAGGTTTAAAAATCAGCAGAATCATTTGACTTATAATTTTTGGCCAAGAAATCCACCACAAATATTTCCAAATGGGGGGTGGTTAAATCGTTTTAACCAAAAGTTTGCCTTGGCAGATGATATAGATGATGCAGCAATAACCTTATTGGCATTAGGTGTCCAAGATACTTTGGCAAAAGCGATGCAAGAAAAGTTTGGGGCATTTAGGGTGGGCTTAATTAAGCCCAACAAAAGTTTTTATAAAAGGTATCAAACAAGGCCTGTATACAATACCTGGCTAGGGTATAAGATGCCTAAAGATGTGGATCTTTCTGTATTAACCAATGTGTTACTCATGCATACAATTGCAAAAATTCCATTGAATACAACTGACTCAGCTAGTTTAGATTTAATAGTGGATTTAATACAAGAAAATTTACATGTAAAAGACCCAAAATATGTTTCACAACATTATGCGCATACCGCCACTATTTTATATCATGTTGCAAGGTTGATGTATTACTCAGATTATCCACCCTTATTGGCATTGAAACCATTTTTGCTTGAACAATCTAAGCATTTACTACAAAAAGCTAAATTTCCCTTAGAACAATTATTATTGAATACCACGATTTTAAGATTGGGTGGACAGGTTCCTTCACCCAATATAGAGCAGCAATTATTTGAAAACAATTACCCCTATTTTGTGGCCAATATTTCGGCTGTATTAAATAATCCTATGAAACGGATCGTGAACAAAACGAATGTGGTTCGATTTGATTATTATTCTTATGCCTTTAACTTATCGTTATTGTATGAAAATTGGATGTTAAGAAGGTAGCCTTTGACTTTCATCAAATCCATGGATTACCTCCCTTTGGTCGGTGATCCTTTAGTTGACTCTAATCAAAGCCATGGATTACCTCCCTTTGGTCGGTGATCCTTTAGTTGACTCTAATCAAAGCCTTTCAAAAGTACGCTTAGCGTACTTTTTGCTTTTGAATATTACGTCTATGCCTTCAAGCGAGCTTGAGGCCTATCCGTAAATTCAAAAGCCTATCACTTTTGTGATAGGCTTTGTGATTCGGATTGGATTCGAACCAATGACCTACTGCTTAGAAGGCAGTTGCTCTATCCAGCTGAGCTACCGAACCAGGAGCTTCCAATTGGAGGTGCAAAATAAGGGTAAAATAAGGTTAATTCAAAGAAAATTGCCCTAAAAATCAATCTGTTGCTATTAAATCTCTAATCACAACACTGGCTACAGTACACCCAAAAATGGCTGGCATATAGCTTAAAGTGCCAATTATTGACTTTTTGGGAAACGCTTTTTCAGTGACAATGATTTTATCTTGATCTGCTTTTTCTGGACTAAATACCACTTTAAGTCCCTTTTTAATCCCCAATGATTGCAATCTTTTTCTTACGTATCTGGCCAAGTTGCAGATATAGGTTTTAGAAATATCGGTAACTTTAATTTGACTCGGATCTACTTTGCCGCCTGCACCCATGGAGCTTACAATAGGTAAGTTACGGTCGATACAGCCCTTGATTAAGAATGTTTTAGCAGAAAGGGTATCTATACAATCCACTACATAATCCCATTGCGTACTATCTAATAAATTTTTTGTAATATCTTCTTTGATAAAAACTTCCTTGACTGTAAGGTCTAATGCAGGATTTATATCCTTTAATCTAGCACCAAGTACTTGGGCCTTTGGCATACCTGCAGTAGAGTGCAATGCTGGTATTTGTCTATTTATATTACTTAAATCTATATTGTCATTGTCAACGATTGTCATTTTACCAACACCGGCCCTAGCAATCATTTCGGCACAAATTCCACCAACCCCTCCAAGACCTACTATGAGGACATTTTTACTCATTAAGGAATTTATTTGGTCAGTACCTAACATCAGTTCAGTTCTGCTCATCCAATAGGGTATCATAGCGTATCTTTAAGGTGCAAAAATCATGAAACCATGTCTATTACAAAAATCTTTTTTATAGCCCTCTTTTGTATCTCTTCAAGTCTTACTGCGCAACATTCAATTCAAATTTTAACCGAGCAAAAAGGAGTTAGTATTAGAAGCTTGGCTTTGCCATCTGACCAAGTGATTTGGGCAAGTGGCTCAAAAGGCATGATAGCAAGATCTACCAATGAGGGACAATCTTTTGAATGGAAGCAAGTAAAAGGGTATGAAAATAGAGATTTCAGAGCCATGCATGCTTGGGATGAGCAAGAAGCAATTATTGTCGCCATTGCTGCACCTGCTGTTATCTTGAAAACTAAAGACGGTGGACAATCTTGGTATAAGGTTTATGAAAATTCAGATACGGCGATGTTTTTAGATGCCATACGTTTTAGTGATTCATATAATGGGGTGGTTATTGGTGACCCAATCAATGATACCTTATTTATGTTGACAACAAAAGACAAAGGGGAGAACTGGACAAGGATGCCTAGTAGTTTTTTCAAGACGCCGCTCTTTAAAGGAGAAGCTTTTTTTGCATCAAGTAATTCGAACTTAACATTTGTTCAAAATGAAATAATTTTTGTAACTGGAGGTTTATCAAGTAGAATTTGGTATCATGGGAAAGCAACCCCACTGCCCTTAATTCAAGGTACTAATTCAACTGGAGCAAATAGTATTGCTATTTCTCCCAATCAACAAAAAATAATGATAGTAGGTGGAGATTTTTCCAATGATAAAAATGCAACCAATAATATTGCAGGTTATCGTTTACTTCTTGAAGCAAAATCAGATAAAAAACACCTTACAACGAAAAAAATAATTTTTCAACCACTTCAATTAGCTGCGCCTAATGGGTATAAATCGGCTCTTGAATTTATTAACAATCAAGAGATCATTGTTTGTGGTACATCTGGGGTAGACATTACTAAGAATGGTGGCAAATCATGGGAAGCAATTAGTAATGCATCTTTTCATATTGTAAAAAAACAGCCACAAAAAAATGGGGCATTTTTAGCTGGATCTGGTGGAAGGATTGGCTACGTTCACTTCCAATAGATTAGACATAAATGCTATCTTTGAAATTTAATAAGGTTGCTTTTTGGAAATAAATAAACTTGTAGTAACTTAGATACAGGATGAAAAAATTTCAAGCAATTATATCATTTGACATGGACGAGGAGTTTATGACCCTTGTGCCGCCTCATAGAACTTATATCAATTATCTTTTTAATAAAGGGGTGATTGAAAATTACGCAGTGAGTATGGAGTCCCAGCAATCCTGGATTACCATCAACGCTTATACTAAGAAAGAAGTGGAAGAATTGCTTCAGAAATCACCATTAGCTAAGTATTGGAATTTCGAAATTGTGGAATTATTTGTCTATGATAGTCAATCTAATAGGCTTCCAGCGGTACAATTAAATTAATTAAACTTTTTTTTGGGAAATTGAATTTACCCCCTTATTTTTGCACTCCTTAAGGGAGCATAGCTCAGTTGGTTCAGAGCATCTCGTTTACACCGAGAGGGTCCGCGGTTCGAGCCCGTGTGCTCCCACAAAGAATCCTCAACACATCATCAAGATGGTTGAGGATTTTTGCTTTTTTAGCCTTTTGCTATAATTAAACTAAGTTTGTCTTATGCAAATATTTACGACCCGAAATAAAATTATCATTACTTGTAATAAATGGTTGGCACCTGCTTTAAGGACCGAAGTGATTGGCTTAGGCTTTGATGTGGATAGGGTATTTCAAACTGGAGTAGAATTAACGGGCACAGTAAATGATTGTATTAGATTAAACTTGAATTTGAGGACGGCAAGTCAGGTAATGTATTCTTTGAAAACCTTTCTTTGCAATGATCCGGATGAATTGTATAAAAATTTAACCACCATCCCTTGGGAAAAAATGATCCAACCAGATGGTTATTTTTCAGTAATAAGTAATGTATTTCATCCCACTATTTCTACTAATTTATTTGCCAACTTACGTGTAAAGGATGCTATTGTGGATAGAATGCGAGAGGTAAGTGGTAAACGTCCTTCCACTGGTTCAGCACTTACTGGTGCGGTGGTTTATTTGTTTTGGAAAAATGATGAAGCAGAGATTTTCTTAGACACTTCTGGGGATTCATTAGCACGTCATGGTTATCGTAAATTGCCTGGTAAAGCACCTTTGTTAGAAGCATTGGCTTCGGCAACCATCTTGTCCACTAAATGGAACAAATTTGGTGCTTTTGTAAATCCAATGTGTGGTTCTGGTACACTTGCAATTGAAGCTGCTTTAATTGCGACAAAAAGAGCTCCAGGTTTATTAAGGAATAATTATGCATTCATGCATTTGATTGGTTACGATAAAGCAATCTATCAAAAAGAACGATTGATTATTGAAGAACAAGTCAGGCATTTACCTAATCTAGTTATTATTGCTTCTGATATCAGTAAGGATGCCATTAAGGTAGCTAAAATCAATGCCTCCGTTGCAGGTGTTGAAGATTTAATTAATTTTCAGGTTTGTGATTTTGAAGCTACTAAAATGCCAACACCAGAAGAAGGAGCCATTGTAATGATCAATCCTGAATATGGAGAACGTTTGGGAGAAGAAGTAGAATTAGAAGTAACCTATGCAAGGATGGGTGATTACATGAAAAACAAGTGTAAGGGAATGACGGGGTATATTTTTACGGGCAATTTAGAATTGGCTAAAAAAATAAGACTTAAACCTAGTAGGCGCATAGAGTTTTTAAATGCCAAAATTGATTGTAGGTTATTAGAATTTGAATTATACGCGGGTACCAAAAGAACTGACAAACTAGTAGAAAAGTCCATTTAATAAAAGTGTTAAAAAAGTAGATTGAATTATTTATATAATAAGTAAGGTTCAATTGTTTTTTTCCACTCATTTACTCTAATTAATTTATTGACTTGTTGTAGCCATGACTGCAAGGGTAAATCAAATAAAGTTTCGGCATTAGCAATACCTAAAAGTAAAGTTAGATGATGATGCCCTGTAGGATTGGCTTGAGTAGGATAGGGTATCCACTTAAAGTCTTTTGGATGAATATCTTTAATCACTTTAAGTAATAACAAACCTGTCATCACCGCATCATAGTTTTCAGGATCGATTACTTTAAAGCGCAAACCGTCTAATTCTTGTACCTTACCATCTATTAAAATTGGCTGTCTTAAATATTCGATTTTAAGGTCTTCTCCTAATACATGTTGACAAGCCATCTTTACGGCATTTATATTCATCCATGCTGCACCTATCCATTCAAAAGAATACTTAGTGCCACGACCTATAGATACATTGGTCGCTTCAAAGAAACATGTACCTGGATATAATATTGCAGCTTCAATATGTTGCAATGCAGGGGATGGATTCACCCAAGTCAAATGCCATTTGTAAAATAGTTGTTCTCTCTTCCAGCCTGCACAAGGGATGACTGATAAATTTGCATGCCAAGCTTGCGTTTGATTAAAATAGTTCCCTAACTCTCCTAAAGTACATTGATGTTTAATGGGGATATTGAATCTGCCAATAAAACTTGAAATCCCATCCGCTAACATAGGGCCTTCTATTCGATCCATATTGCCACTCAAAGGGTTGGGACGATCTAATATAATAACTTGTTTATTGTTTTGCGCTGCTGCTTCAATCCAATAACTCATTGACCATAGATAGGTATAAAATCTTGTACCTGCATCTGGGATATCAAATAGCATGATATCAATACCTTCCAAGTCCAAACTTGTTGGCATGAAGCGTTCTCCATATAAACTGGTAATAGGTAATTGAGTGATGGTGTCAATGCCATCCTGCATGGGTGCGCCATCTATACCTATGGCTTGAATGCCATGTTCTGGTGAAAATAATTGAACTAGATTAAATCCTTGTTCCATTAAGGCAAGTCTACTTAAAACACCTGTTGTTGTTTTTGCAGCATCATTGGTCAACATACCAATACGCTTAGTTTTCCAATCTGGGTTCAATTTTAAAATAATATCTATTCCAAATTGTAGGTACATACTTCGAATGGATTGGGATTAAACTTAATAATTAGGATTGAGACTTAAAGCCTGATTCAATTTTCAAGGACTCCATCACATTAAAAATGATTGGACAACGATCATAATGCATATAGGTTGTAAATAGCCTTTTATTAAAATCAGGTACATGAAAAGCTGGGAATTCTTTGCAACCAGCAAAACGATGTTCATATACACTGCAACTATTACCTACCAGAAAATGACAAGGAATGGCATTCACGACCATTCTGCCTGAATCACCTTTGTCAAGGTATTTTTCATCAAATTCGGCCCTAGATTGACCTAAATGTGCAGATAAGTTGTTTGCCTCCTTCTCGTCTATATTGACCATTAGACTCTTGCAGCAATTCCCACAGTCCGTACATTCAATTTTTGGAGAAATGGTCTCAGAAAGCTCAAAAACGACTTTATCTAGGCTTAAACTATCCAAATTCCTTAAAAAATCCTGGAATGCTAGGTTTTCTGCTTCAAGCTCAAATGCCTTGTTTTTGATCCATTCAAGGTTGGTAATCGGATATGTGGCTTTGTTTTCGATGGGATAAAGATAATGCTTTAATCCTTTTATCCACATTTGACCTTTTTTGTAACTATTTAGATTGCAAAACTTACTCCGAGCATTAGATTTGCAGCTAGACGAGGGCATTTTATGCTCATAAAGTATTGATAATTATGGCAGAAGCAAAAATTGGCGCTGAATACAATGAAGACTCTATACGATCCTTAGATTGGAAGGAACATATTCGATTGCGTCCAGGTATGTATATAGGAAAATTGGGAGATGGTTCAGCACCTGATGATGGTATTTATGTTTTGATAAAAGAAGTCATAGATAACTGTATTGATGAACATACCATGGGGTATGGTAAACAAGTTGAAATTTCAATTCAAGATAAAACTGTCACAATCCGTGATTTTGGTAGAGGGATCCCATTAGGAAAGATAGTGGATGTGGTAAGTAAAATCAATACCGGTGCAAAATATGATAGCAAGGCTTTCCAAAAATCAGTAGGATTGAATGGAGTTGGTACAAAAGCAGTGAATGCGTTGAGTGATTATTTTGAGGTGACTGCATTTAGAGAAGGAAAGCAAAGATCTGCTAGTTTTAAACGTGGTCAATTAATTGAAGAATCGAAAGAGACTAAAACGACTGAACCAAATGGAACATTAGTGGTGTTTACCCCAGATGCTACCATTTTTAAAAACTACCATTTCATTTATGAATATATAGAAAGTCAACTTTGGAATTATTGTTATTTAAATGCGGGTTTAACGATTCATTTTAATGATAAAAAATACATTAGTAAGAACGGATTATTGGATTTACTAGAGCGTAAAACCAATCCTGACGAATTAAGGTATCCAATCATACATTTAAGAGGCGAAGATATTGAAGTTGCGATCTCTCATAACAATGATTACGGAGAAGATATTTTTTCTTTCGTAAATGGTCAGTATACGACACAAGGGGGTACACACCAGCAAGCTTTCAGAGAAGCATACGTAAAAGTGATTCGTGATTTCTTTAAAAAAGATTACGAAGCATCAGATATCAGAACAAGTATTGTTGCTGCTGTATCTGTTCGTGTTCAAGAACCTGTATTTGAAAGTCAAACCAAAACAAAACTAGGTTCACAAAATGTGGCGGATGGTGGCCCAAGTATGAAGAATTTTGTGACTGAATTTTTAGCAAAAGAGTTAGATAATTTCTTACATAGAAATCCATCTGTAGCAGAAGCGCTTAAGAAGAGGATTGAGCAGAATGAAAGAGAAAGAAAAGAATTGGCAGGCATTAAAAAATTAGCCAATGAACGTGCTAAAAAAGCCAATTTACATAATAAGAAATTGAGGGATTGTAGGGTGCATTTAAACGACGAAGTGCCAAATAAGAACAAAGAAATTTTTATCTCCACACAGCAAAATAGCACTTTGTTTATTACCGAGGGTGATTCTGCAAGTGGTAGTATTACGAAGTCCAGGAATGTTGATACCCAGGCTGTATTTAGTCTAAGAGGTAAGCCCTTGAATGCTTTTGGGTTAACTAAAAAAGTGGTGTACGAAAACGAAGAGTTTAACTTATTACAACATGCTTTAAATATTGAAGATGGTCTAGAAGGCTTGCGATATAACAATATTGTGATTGCAACCGATGCCGATGTGGATGGAATGCATATTCGTTTATTGATGCTAACCTTCTTTTTACAATTCTTCCCAGACTTGGTTAAGAAAGGGCACGTTTTTGTTTTAGAGACACCATTATTCCGTGTTAGAAATAAGCAAAAAACAATTTATTGCTATGATGAAGCCGAAAAGCAAAAAGCAATCGCTGAATTAGGTAGTAAACCAGAGATTACTCGATTTAAAGGTTTAGGTGAAATCAGTCCAGAAGAGTTTGGGAAATTCATCAACGCAGATATCAAATTAGCACCAGTTATTTTAGAACAAGGCGATCATATTCAACATTTGTTAGAATATTATATGGGAAAGAATACCCCTGAAAGACAGGACTTCATTATCAATAATTTAAAAGTAGAATTAGATAAAGCAAATGATACACATAGTATTTAATACCGCAGATATAGCTGCATTAGAAGCTGCTATTGAATTAGATGAGTCTATGGCTGGAAAGGTCATAGAAATTAAAGACGATTATGCAGTTGGGCCACTTATGGATATTTATGAAACAGAAGGATACCAACAAAGAAGGGATTGGTGGAAAGAGGTATTAGCCCATTCTCCTTATGAAGATCAATTAGATATAGTGGATGATAAGTTAACGATCCATCATTTGCAAACCTCTTTAAATCATGATGAAAATGAAATGATTTGGATATGGATGGGACAAAACGTACATGATGTTTGTGGCTATTATTGGTTCATGAGTCAGTTTAAAGAATATCAAAGTAGAATACATGTATTGTATTTAAATAACCTTCCTTTTTTAAACGAAAAAGGTCAATTATTTTACCCAACTCATTTAAGTCAGATACAACCTAAAGAGTTCTTAAAAGCAAAGAAATTGTCGAGGCCAATTACTTTGAGTGAATTTGAATTAGACCCAGATGAATGGAAGAAATTATGCAATGAAAATGAAGGGGTTCGATTTTTAGAAGGCGGCAAGAAAATTGTGAGCATGGGTATTGGTTTTTATGATAAGGAAATTCTATCCTTGCTCACTAAAAATGCTCAAAAATTACAAAGTGCCCTCACTAATATTTTGAGTAAGATGAAAATCAAAACCGGGGATGCTTTTATAGTATCTAGACTCAAAGCTTTAGAAGCTGAGGGTAAATTGGTCATTGCTGGAGATTGGAATAAAGGTTGGAAGGATATGGTTGTACAAATGCCTGGAGGTAACAGTACCGTAGTGGAAACTGAAACTGCCTAGTTTTTTATTTAAATGATCGGCAATAAGAAAATAAAATGAGTGTAACAATAAGCCCCATAGATGTAAAAGCAGTTGATGAGCGTGGTGCACTTCATTATTTTAGTACAGATAGAACAGGAGAATTTTTATTGGTGTATAGAAATGCAGGAACGGTTAGTGGGCAACATTATCACAAAGGTGTTTCAAAAGGTAAAAATCCAGAAGATATGCTTTTAATGCAAGGTTCAGCAAACCTACATTGGAAGGATTTAAATACAAATAAAGAAGAAACAGTTGAACTGATTGCACCTGTAAGGGTTTTAATTCAAGCGAATGTTTGGCATGAATTAATCGCAATCACGGATATTGTTTTTGTAGAATTAAATAGTTTAGCAGACGGTAGTGAAGACACTTACCGACTATAATGAACTTTTCAAAAGTTCGAATTAAGATTAGTTATGGCAAAAGAGAAAAATTTTAGTAGGGTCACAGAGAATGAGTCGGGTGTTCAAGGTCAATATAAAAATTGGTTCTTGGATTATGCATCCTATGTAATTTTAGAAAGAGCGGTACCCGCAATAGAAGATGGTTTAAAACCTGTACAAAGAAGAATCTTACATGCCATGAAAGAAATGGATGATGGAAGATTCAACAAGGTGGCCAATATTATTGGTCAAAGTATGCAGTACCATCCTCATGGTGATGCAAGTATTGGAGACGCATTAGTCAATATTGGACAAAAGAATTTATTAGTAGAGACACAGGGTAACTGGGGAGATGTAAGAACTGGGGATTCAGCTGCTGCCTCTAGGTATATTGAAGCACGTTTAAGCAAGTTTGCATTAGAAGTAGCATTTAATGCAAAAACAACGGAATGGGCACTAAGTTATGATGGACGTAAGAATGAACCTGTAACCCTTCCAATGAAATTTCCATTATTGCTTGCACAAGGTGCTGACGGTATAGCGGTGGGGTTGTCTACTAAAATTTTACCCCATAATTTCAATGAACTCTTAGACGCGAGTGTAAAATATTTAAGAGGTAAGAAATTTGAATTATTGCCAGATTTTCAAACTGGTGGCATGATCGATGCTTCTGCCTACAATGATGGTAAACGTGGCGGAAAAGTAAGGGTAAGGGCACATATAGAAGAGCTAGATAAAAAAACACTGGTTATTAAAGATGTGCCTTATGGTGTTACCACAACTCAATTGATGGAAAGTATCACCAAGGCAAATGACCAAGGTAAAATTAAAATCAAGAAAGTAACAGATGTAACAGCTGCTCAAGTAGAGATTCAAATTGATTTAGCAACAGGCATTTCTCCTGATATTACTATCGATGCTTTGTATGCCTTCACAGATTGTGAAATAAGTTTATCTCCAAATGCTTGTGTAATTGTAAATCAGCGTCCACAATTTCTTGGAGCAAGTGACTTGTTACGTTATTCGGTGGATCACACAAAATCTTTACTAAAAAGAGAATTAGAAATTCAATTACAAGAATTATTAGATAAATGGCATTTCACTAGTTTAGAAAAAATATTCTTTGAAGAAAAGATCTACCAAGAATTAGAAAAGAAACACCTTAATTGGGACAAAGTAATTGATGCTATTGATGCAGCTTTTGAACCATTTAAAAAGAAATTCAAAAAACCAATAGAACGTGCTGATTTAGTTAAGTTGACGGATAAGCCAGTAAGAAGAATTTATAAATTAGATATTGAAGACTTAATAGCTCAAATTAAATCGATAGAGGCAGAAATTAAGGAAGTTAAAAATAACCTTGAAAATCTAGTTGATTATGCGGTCAGTTATTACGAAAACTTACAAAAAAAATACGGCAAAGGCAAAGAACGTAAAACTGAATTAAAAGAATTTGATACCATTCAAGTGAAGCAGGTAGCTATTGCCAATACTAAATTGTATATCAATAGAGCGGAAGGTTTCGTAGGCACCAGTTTAAAGAAAGATGAATTCTTATGTGATTGTACGGACTATGATGATATTATTGCCTTTACCAAAGGAGGTACCATGAAAGTGGTTAAAGTTGCAGACAAAATTTTTATTGGAAAAGATATTATTCATGCTGCTGTATTTCAGAAAAATGACGAACGTACTACATATAATATGATTTATGTAGACGGAGCATCTGGTATAAGTTATGCGAAACGCTTTAATGTTACCGGTGTAACTAGAGATAAAGAATATGTGTTAGCTAAAAGTTTAGAAAAATCTAAAGTGCATTATTTGTCTATCAATGCAAATGGTGAAGCAGAATCAGTCAAAATTGTATTAAGCCCAAATTGTAGTGCAAGGATTAAAGAGTTCGATTTCTTTTTTGAAACACTAGAAGTGAAGGGCAGAAGTAGTGTGGGCAATCAAGTGACAAAGTATCCTATTAAAGCGGTGAAATTAAAAGAGGCTGGAAAGAGTACTTTAGTGGGTAGGAAATTATGGTTCGATGATAAATTTGGCAGATTAAATACAGAAGAAAAAGGTCAATATTTAGGCAATTTTGAAGATGAAAAAATAATTGTCATTACAAAAGAGGGTAATTACGAAGTAACAGATACAG
>JBEDDG010000007.1:0-54807 GCA_041176305.1 Bacteroidota bacterium
CATTTAAATAAATACTTTAAATTATAACCCATTCATTTACAATAATTTAATAAAGGTTAAATAAAAGCTTATTTCAAAACAATTGCTGAAAGTGCAGGCAATTCTAGTTGCAATAGTTTCCAATCATTAGTGCCATCCACAGCTACGCCTTTTACTTCCTTGTTGAATAAATCACCCACACCCCAATAAGCTTTATCATCACTGTTGAATATTTCTTTCCATATTGATTTGCCTGCTACATGAATTGGAAATTGATGTCTTGGCACAGGTGTCATATTAAAAACAACTAGTAGCTCTTCCTTTGGATCCTTCCCCTTGCGTTTGAATGCAATCACGCCCTCTTGACGCTTATTGGTTTCAACCCATTCAAACCCACCTACGTCATATTGAAGTTCATATAAAGCAGGATGTGCCTTATACAAATTATTTAATTGTTGTACACAAAACTTCATACCTCCATGGCTTACATGTTGCAATAATTCCCATTGTAGTTCAGATTGATAATCCCATTCCATCGTCGCAGCAAATTCATTGCCCATGAATAAAAGCTTAGCGCCTGGGTGGGTAAACATATAGGCATACATTAATCTGAGATTTGCAAATTTCTGCCATTCATCTCCAGGCATTTTGTACAACATAGGACTTTTTCCATGCACCACTTCATCATGACTTAAAGGCAACATAAAATGTTCGTCATGATAATACATCATGGAAAAAGTAAATTTATCCTGTGCACCAGAACGCATAATTGGATCTAATTTAAAATAATCCAATGTATCATGCATCCAGCCCATCATCCATTTCATACCAAAACCCAGTCCATCCATAAACACAGGCCGACTAATACCAGGCCAATCAGAAGCTTCCTCTGCGATGGTTTGTATTGCAGGAAAATCTCTATATAAAGTGATATTTAAATCTTTAATAAATTCGATGGCTTCAATATTTCCGTTTCCACCAAATTCATTTGGTTCCCATTCCCCCTCTTTTCTGCTATAATCCAATCTTAACATGGAACTAACCGCATCTACCCTCAAAGCATCAATATGAAATTGATCACACCAAAACTTAGCGCTGCTTATTAAAAAAGATTTTACCTCTCCTCTTTTATAATTAAAAATATAGGAGTTCCAGTCTGGGTGATAGCCTTTGCGCATGTCTGCGTACTCATAAGTATTGGCTCCGTCAAACATAAATAAACCATGGCTGTCATAAGGAAAATGCGAAGGCACCCAATCGAGTATCACACCAATACCCGCCTGGTGAAAAGCTTCCACCAAAGCGGCAAACTCTTGTGGATTGCCAAACCTTGAAGTGGGTGCAAAAAAACCAACCCCTTGATACCCCCAACTCCCATCAAAAGGATGTTCCATCACCGGCATAAACTCTACGTGCGTGAACCCCATCTCTTTGACATATGGTACCAATAAATCAATTAGCTGTAAATAAGAATTATAACTGTCTTCATTGTTTTTATCAGGACGCATCCAACTGGCTAAATGCACTTCATAGACCGAATAAGGTTGATCTGTTCTGTTTTTGATCTTTCTATCTTCCATCCACTGTTGGTCTTTCCATCTATATGCACTGGGCCAAGTGATAGATGCGGTCAACGGTCTACGTTCCCAATAATGTGCAAAAGGATCTCCTTTATCCAATTTCATTCCTCTATAACCATGTATATGGTACTTATAGACTTCACCTTGTCCTATATGCGGAATAAAACCTTCCCATATTCCCGAAGATTCTAACCTTACTTTTAATGGATGTGCTTCGTTACTCCAATCATTGAAATTACCTTTGACAAATACAGCCGTTGCATTCGGCGCCCAAACACTAAAATAGGTTCCCTGAACCCCAAGCACTTCTATTTGCTTGTTGCCAAATAATTGGTACAAAGTTGAATGAGTGCCTTGTTGAAATGCTTGAATATCTCCTTGAGTAAAAAGGGAATAATTCCAAACAGGTTGTTCGGTATCTACAAAATGCGTCGTCTCGTAATTTGACATGATTATTTAGTTAATTCTATCACTTGCATGGACATGGCCGGGATAGAAAATGCTGTACCGATTAAATTTCCATTCAGGATATCCTTACCCCCTTTAAATGTACCCGTTCGTTCTGAATAGTTTGACATTTCTACCTGTCTCACTTTGGTGTCTGTATTCATAACGCACATCACTGTTTGGTTATTGTCATACCTAAAATAGACATACAATCCATCCACTGGAATATATTGCATCATCTTGCCTGTTTTGAGTGCTGTAGATTGACTACGATACGCCCCTAAAGTTTGAACATGATGTAAAAAATCTATTTCATCTGTACTTAACCCAGTTTCAGTAAATGCATTCTTAGTATCTCCTGCCCAACCCCCTGGGAAATCAAGTCTTACCCAACCATCTGGATTAGAAATACCTTTCATAAGGATTTCAGATCCATAATACAATTGAGGAATACCGCGACAGGTGTACAGCCAGGTATAGGCCATTTTTGTTTTAGGAATACTTTCCCCTAAGGAAGAATGGATCCTAGTCATATCATGGTTGTCTAAGAAAATGACATTGTTATTTGCTTGTTTGTACAAGAAATCCGAGGCCAATGTATTGTACAATTTGATCACTCCATTTGACCATCCATTCGGCTCATTTAATGCAGGTAAAATGCCACCAAATAATAAACTAAAATCTGATGTGGCTTTTAAATTGCTCTTAAATGGAAGGTTAAAATTATTCTCCACATAATATGCTTGAGAAGCCACCCCTTCTACCCAACATTCACCAAACGTAAATATTTTTGGATACTCGTCTAATAAGGCTTTGTTCAAACGATTCATCACATCAACATTGCAATACTTATAGGTATCTACTCTAAATGCATCTACTCCAAATGTTTCAACAGACCAAATTGCGTTTTGTGTTAAATATTTTTCGACCATTGGGTTTTCATGATTGATATCTGGCATTTCTGTAGTAAACCAACCATCAATCATTCTCTTGGCTTCTGCTGCTGCATGATAAGGATCAAATACAGCTTGTTCTCTATAATGAGTTTGAGTATAAGTAGGCCATTGATGTACCCAATCTTTGGAGGGCGCGTCTTGTACTAAAAAATGAAACCTTCCAAAATGATTATAAACAATGTCTTGGATCAATTTCATCCCTCTCTTATGTAAGCTATCACTCAATGTCAAGTAGGCTTTGTCTCCGCCAAACCTTGTTTCGGTTTTATAATTATTGGTGGCCGCATACCCATGTTCTGTTCTATCTGGCATATCATTTTCTACCACTGGAGTCATCCATAAAGCAGTGACTCCAAGTTTCTGTATATAATCCAAATGATTGGTCACCCCTTGCAAATCTCCGCCATGTCTTAAAAAGATTTCTCCTCTATTTAAAGATTGGTCTTTTAATCCAGGTAGTTGATCATTACTTGGGTCTCCATTACTAAATCGATCCGGCATTAAAAAATACACCAGGTCTGCACTGGTCAAACCCTGTGCAAAATCAGTACCCCTGTTTTTTCTTCTAGGCAAAAGAGGCCAATTTATTTGTGTGGTTTTGCCCTCGGCTGTGATAGAAAAGGTTACATTTCCAGGTTTAGCTAAAGCGCTGATATCAATATCTAACGCGATATAATGCTTATTCTCAAAAGCATGTGTTTTCTTTAATTGTACACCAGGATAATTGACTTTAACAGTTGCTTTAGAAAAATTGATTTCAGTTGACCTAAGTAAAACCTGCACTTTATTATAATTCATCTGCACAAACCAATTGCTTGGGTAGGCCTCTATCGCCCATCCTTGAATGGACACCATTAGCGTCATTATAAATACTAATGCAAAAGAAATGGTTTGATGACTTTTTTTAAATGAAATTTTCATAATTAAATGCTATTGACTTTTTTCTTCTTTAATAATAATCGCACAAACAATACCGGCTAATAACAATAATACGCCTCCAATCAACACTGCCATCAAACGATCATTGTTTAAATAAGTAGACATGATTTTACCAAAGAATAAAGAAGCAATGATTTCAGGCAAAACAATAAAGAAGTTAAAAATACCCATATAAATACCCATCTTTTGTTCTGGTATGAACCCAGCTAACATAGAATAAGGCATAGATAAAATAGAGGCCCATGCAATTCCTACAAGGCCCATACTTACATATAATAAATTAGGTTGGTCTACAAAATAAACGGATATCAAACCTGCACCTCCAATTAATAAACACAAAGTATGCGTATACTTTTTGCCTAAACGACTTACCCAAAAAGGTAGCGTAAAAGAAAAACCAAAAGTAACTAAATTTAAGATGGCAGATGTGGTATTCGCATGTTCTAAGCCCAATGTAAATATTTCACTATTGGTGTCTGGGTCGCCATGAAAAATTTGAGTAGCAACACCCGTACTATAATAGAACCACATTAAAAACAAACCAGGCCATGTTATAAAATTAACCAATGCTAATCTTTTCATTTGTACCGGCATATTTTTTATGGAGTGGATGATTTCTTGAAGTATGCCCAATTTAGGCACATTGGTATCATCTGCTTGATTTGGTTGAGAAGGCGGATATTCCTTACTAGTAAGAATGGTGTACAAGACAGACACAAAAAAGACAGCACCCCCAATATAAAAAGAGATTAAAATATTCTGAGGGATAGAGCCATTCACTTTATCCCTTGATACGTCAAACCAATTGGCCAATAATTGAGGTAAATACCCTGCAATAAAGGAAGCCAATCCAATAAACATACTCTGCATGGCAAAACCAAAAGAGCGTTGTTTTTCATTTAAATTATCTGCTACAAAAGCCCTGAAAGGCTCCATAGTGATATTAATACTTGAATCTAAAATCCACAATGCACCAGCCGCCATCCATACCGTTGGTGAATTGGGCATTATAAATAATAAAGCAGAACTTAAAATGGCACCAATCAAAAAGAAAGGACGACGTCTGCCTAATCTAGGATGCCAAGTACGGTCACTTATATAACCAACAATGGGTTGGACAATTAATCCAGTCATTGGTGCAGCCAACCATAAACCAGGAATTTCGTCTGGTGCAGCACCTAAGAATTCATAGATCGCACTCATATTGCCCATTTGCAAACTCCATCCAAATTGAATGCCAAAGAATCCAAAACACATATTCCATATTTGCCAAAAACTCAATTTCACTTTCTCTCCTGTATAAGCTGTATTCATTGTTGTTTCTATTTTTAATATTTATATTTATTCGCTTTTTAAATTTTATTTGAAGTGTCTCTTAAATGGTAAATCCATTAGGAATAACTGCCCCTTTTTTAATCACAATGATATTGTCTTTAATGGTATACAAAGGGTGGTCTATTTTTTCTAAATGGGCGCCCCCTTTTATATGCACATCATTACCGATGGAACAGTTTTTGTCTACAATAGCATCTTCGATGGTGCAACGTTCTCCAATACCAATAATTGGTTCTCCAGCAGCATTCTTTTTATTGATCTGTTCAATGGTTTCATAATAATCACAACCCATGATATAAGAATTCTTAATCACCGTATCTTTTCCAATCCTAGATCGAATACCAATTACTGACTTGGCAATTTCCTTTGCATGTATAATGGAACCTTCGGCAATAATGGCTTTATTAATAATGGTACCGCTTATTTTAGCTGGTGGTAACATCCTAGACCTAGTATACACCGTTTTGGCACTATCAAATAAATTAAAGGGAGGAATATCGTCTGTCAAAGCAATATTCGCCTCAAAGAAAGAATATATATTACCAATATCCGTCCAATAACCATCGTATTGATAACTACTCACTTTATAATGTGCAATAGAATCAGGAATGATTTCTTTTCCAAAATCTGTTGCCTTTGCATGTACTTCGTTAAGGAGTTTATATAGGATGTCTTTATTAAAAACATAAATACCCATTGAGGCTAAGTAATTTCTTCCTTGCGCTTGCATCGCTTCCCCTGTGTCACTGGTCCAATCGGGCAATAATTCCTTATTTGGTTTTTCAATAAATGAAGTGATCACATTTTCATCATTCGATTTTAAGATCCCAAATTCTGGCGCTTCTCTATCTCCTACTGGTATGGTTGCTATCGTCAATGCTGAACCACTTTTTTTGTGGGCATCAATCATTTGACTAAAATCCATTTGATACAATTGGTCCCCACTTAAAATCAACACATACTCAAAATCCATTTTATCCAAATGCCTTAGGGATTGACGAACCGCATCTGCCGTGCCCTGAAACCAACCTGGATTATCAGGTGTTTGTTCTGCCGCCAAAATATCCACAAAGCCTGAACTAAAGGCACTAAAGTGGTAGGTGTTTTTGATATGTTGATTTAAAGAAGCTGAATTGAATTGCGTCAACACAAATATGCGATTCAAATTACTATTGATACAGTTGCTAATAGGTATATCCACTAAACGATACTTTCCAGCAATAGGTACAGCTGGCTTTGATCGCCTCGCCGTTAAAGGAGACAACCTTGATCCAGCGCCTCCACCTAAAATAATGGAAACAGTTTCTTTCGCATAAATAGACATAGCCTACAATTTTATTTTAAAAAATAGATTCATACACATTTTGATACGCATACACCACCGACTCCCAACTATGATCAATCGACATTGCCTGCTGAATCATTTTATTCATATAGGCTTTATCTTGATACACCGAGATAGCTCTTTCAATTGAATACACAATATCTGTTTCATTTGCATGCATGAATCGAATACCAAATCCACCTTCCTCTCCCATATCTATGACGGTATCATGTAAACCTCCTGTATCTCTTACCATTGGAATTGTGCCGTACCTTAAGGCATACATTTGATTTAATCCACAAGGCTCTACCCTGCTTGGCATCAATAAAAAATCAGCTCCTGCATAAGCTTCATGGCCTACTTTTTCATCATAGCCGATATAGGTATTATAGACCCCTGGATACAATTGCACTAAATAATTTAAAGCAGATTCAACTGGTGTTTCCCCTGCGCCAATCATTAAAAAGTTGGCTCCCGAATTTGTTTTATCTAACGCATGTTGAATCGCACCTGGTAAAACATCTGCAGCTTTTTCATGTACTAGCCTGCCAATGAAAACGATCAAAGGTTTATGTATATCTAAATGATATCGTTCACACAATACCATTTTGTTTTTTTGTTTTTCTGTTGAAAAAGTTTGCAAGTTAAAATGATGAGGCACAAAGGGATCCGTGTCGGGATTCCAGACCTCATTGTCGATGCCATTTAAGATCCCGACACATTTGCCTTTTTCGTATTCAAATAAAAGCTCTAATCCATTGGATTGATACCTTAGCTGTTGCATATAAGTGGGACTCACAGTGGTGACTTTGTGTGCACACTTAATCGCAGTTGCTAAAGGATTAATGCATCCATCCCATTCTAATAAGCCTCTTTTCCAGGTATCCCATTTGGGGATCAATGTTGATTTATCCCAAGCCATTGCCCCATGGTATTGCGCATTATGAATGGTTAAAATAGTTTTAACACTTGCTAATTTTTGAAAATCGTAACAATACTTCATCATGAAAGGCACTAGACCAGCTTGATGGTCATGACAATGCACTATATCTGGTGCTTCATGCCAACTTTTCAACCAATCGATCACCGCAATTTGAAATCCAATGAAACGATCTGCATCATCTGCATACCCATAAATTTTGGGGCGGTCTAATAATCCATGTATATCCACTAAATACAATCCATAACCCAACTGATTGGACTGCTCTTTAATAATCGTGTAGTTAAAATACCAATTTCCTAAATAAGCATTCCCTTGATGTACTGTATCCCAATTTGATTTTTCTAGAAATGGTGTTTTGTACATAGGCATCACCACCATCGCTTCCTGACCAATTTTTTGTTGATATTTAGGCAAAGCCCCTACCACATCACCAAGCCCTCCAGCCTTTGCCATGGGGTAACACTCTGCACTAACATGTACTATTCGCATTCAGGAATCATTTTGCTTTCAATTTACTAAATACTATTAACAATAATCCATTTTTTGTAGTCTAGGATTAAAAAAAATTGAGTATTTTGGGGGATCGATTCAACGAAAAAACTAACGAACGCTATGAGCCAAACCAAACAGCCAACCAATACTGGTGCGCTAACCACCCTTATTGTGGTTTTCTTTTTCTGGGGATTTATTGCAGCTGGAAACAGTGTCTTTATTCCTTTTTGTAAAAACTATTTTGAACTTGATCAGTTTCAAAGTCAGTTAATTGATTTTGCATTTTATTTAGCCTATTATATTGGTGCACTTGGCCTTTTTGCCTATGGTGCATTAGGTGGAAAAGACTTAGTAGGTAAATGGGGCTATAAAAAAAGTATTGTCTATGGTTTGTTGTTTTCTGCCATTGGTGCAGCTGCCATGATTGTTGCGGTGAATGCTAATACTTTTACAGGCATGTTAGTGGGTTTATTTATTGTAGCACTTGGATTTTCATTACAACAAACCGCTGCACAACCCTTTGCTATTGCATTAGGCGACCCTTCTACTGGGACAAGTAGAGTGAGCTTAGGCGGTGGTATCAATTCATTTGGTACTTCAATTGGTCCAATTGTAGTGGCATTGGCTTTATTTGGATCTGCTGCAGCCATTACCGATGAGCAAATCAAACAATTGAGTTTAGACAAAGTCATTATTTTATATTCTGCGGTTGGCGGCTTATTCATTGCGGCGGCGGCTTTATTCCATTTTTCTAAAAAAGTACCTGCTGGCATTTCTGACGAACCTATGGAGCCAGCTGGAAAAGCATTGTCTTTATTGGTAATCATGACAGGTGTGTTAATTGCCTTGTTTGTACCCATATTTGATAGCTATAAAATCGATCCTAGTTCATTAACAGATGACGGACGTCATGCCTTAGAGACCTATAGAATGAAATGGCTATTAGGCGCCTTAGCTACGGTGGTAGTTGGTTTATTAGCCGCGAACTTTACCGCACAAAAAAATGAAAAAGGTTGGGGTGCCATGAAATACCCTCAATTGGTTTTAGGCATGTTGGCCATTTTTGTATATGTAGGTGTAGAAGTAGCAATTGGATCCAACTTAGGTGAATTATTGAAACAAGCTGACTTTGGAAGTATTTCTTCTTCAGAGATTGCACCTTATGTTTCTATGTATTGGGGTAGTATGATGATTGGACGTTGGGCAGGCGCCATCAGTGCTTTTGATTTTAAAAAGAAAACACAACAATATTTAACCTTTATTGTACCGATCATAGCTTTTGGCATTGTGATTGGATTAAACAGTGTAGCACAATATGATATGAGCCCCTTGTATTGGTATATCATTTGTGTATTCATCCAAATCATTGCTTTTTACCTGAGTCAAAACAAACCAGCTAAAACATTATTGATCTTTAGTTTAGTGGGTGTATTTGCAATGGTATTGGGTATTTTCACAAAAGGCACCGTGGCTACATATGCATTTTTAACTGGCGGATTAGCATGTTCAATTATGTGGCCATCTATTTTCTCTTTATCCGTTGCAGGATTAGGAAAGTACACCCCACAAGGTTCTGCATTTTTAATCATGATGATTTTAGGCGGTGGAATTATCCCTCCTATTCAAGGAAAAATTGCAGACTATTTACAGTCTTCTCATTTAGATCAACCAGGTTTTGGTATTCATAATTCATTCTGGGTACCTGCTCTCTGTTTTGCTTACTTGGTATTTTTTGCCATTGCAGTTAAAGGCATATTAAAGAAACAAGGAATCAATTACGAGGAAACTGAAACTAGCGGAGGTCATTAATAATTAAAGAAAGTATTTTATGGAATCATATGTTGTAGGCGTCGATATCGGCGGAACAGGTACAAAATTTGGCATCGTTGACAAGGATGGAAATGTATTATTTTCAAGTGAGATGTCAACTAAAAAACACCTTCAAGTGCATACTTTCATTGACGAATTGCACGAACACTTAACCGAGATGATTGAGAAAGTGGGTGGATATGGACGTATCAAAGGGATTGGTATTGGCGCACCCAATGGCAATATCTATACAGGCACAATTGAATATGCACCCAATCTTCCATGGAAAGGGATCATCCCATTTGCAAAAATGGTACAAGATAAATTCAAGATTCCTGTAAAGTTGACCAATGATGCCAACGCCGCTGCAGTAGGAGAAATGATGTACGGTGCAGCAAAAGGTATGAAAGATTTTATTATGATCACTTTAGGCACTGGAGTAGGTAGCGGTATAGTAGCCAACGGTCAATTGATTTATGGACACGATGGATTTGCTGGAGAACTTGGCCACACTGTTATCATCCCGGATGGTAGAATGCACCAAGGCACAGGCAAAAAAGGATCTTTAGAAAGTTATGCTTCTGCAACAGGTGTGGCAGAATCTGCAAAAGAAATTTTAAATCAATCAGATCGACCAAGTGCCTTAAGGGCTATTGATATAAACAGTATTAGCTCGAAAGATGTTTTTGAAGCTGCTGTAAAAGGAGACGAAGTGGCGATTGAGGTTTTTGAGTTTACAGGAAAAATATTGGGGATGTCTTTGGCTAATTTTATCATGTTCTCTAGCCCTGAAGCAGTCATTTTATTTGGCGGCTTGACCAAGGCAGGTGATATGATTTTAAAACCAACCAGAGAACATATGGAAGCCAATTTGATTGAGATTTTCCAAAATAAAGTAAAGATTTTGATCAGTCATTTAAAAGAATCTGATGCCGCCATTCTTGGCGCATCCGCCCTGATGTGGGAATAAAATACAAACACATTAACCTTATTTGGTTAAAATTTATTCAGTATTTTATTCCCACACCTTCAATAAATTGAAGGATGTAAGATAGCTACTAAAAGAAGTAATTATAATAAAAAAGGCCACACTCAGTGCGGCCTTTTTTATTATGATGTAGCTGAACTATTTTTTCAATGCTAGTTCTTCTAAATATTTATTTCTCCCCCAGCCCTGTATCACATGCTTCTCAGAGTGGTAAGAAGACCTTACCAATGGGCCACTCTCTACATAGTCAAATCCTAACTCATAGCCTATCGCTCTTAACTCCGCGAATTCATCTGGGTGAACGAATCTTTGAACAGGTAAATGTTTTTTAGTTGGTTGAAGGTATTGGCCAATAGTGATGACATCACATCCTACGCCAATTAAGTCTTTCATGGTTTGTATCACTTCGTCTTTTTCTTCCCCAATGCCTAACATAATCCCTGTCTTAGTGCGCATGCCCCCTTTCTTCAAAGTCTCTAACACTTCTAAACTTCTTCTATATTTTGCTTGCACGCGAACACGTTTGGTATTGCGTTCTACCGTTTCCATATTATGACTCACTACTTCTGGTGCTGCTTCAATAATTCTCTCTATTTGTTCTTTGATGCCTCTAAAATCTGGAATCAATGTTTCTAATGTGGTATCGGGTGTTAAGGCTTTAATCGCTTTAATAGTATTGGCCCAAATAATGGAACCACCATCTGGCAATTCGTCTCTATCTACACTGGTTAAAACCGCATGTTTCACTTTCATTAAAAAAATCGCTTCTGCGACACGTTGTGGCTCATCCCATTCCACTGGCTTTGGCCTCCCTGTGGCTACGGCACAGAACTGACAACTTCTAGTACATATATTTCCTAGGATCATGAATGTAGCAGTGCCTTCACCCCAGCACTCCCCCATATTTGGGCAATTCCCACTTTCACAGATTGTGTGTAATTTATGCTTATCAACCAACCCTCTTACATGTTTATAGCTTTCTCCAATAGGTAATTTAACCCTTAGCCAATTGGGCTTTTTAGTATGTTGTTCTGCTGGTACGATAGGTAATTCTTGCATGCTTTTCTGTTATCGAATGCAAAAATACAAGACTTGTGCTTAAATCAAGCCTTTCGTTGTAAATTTACCAAAATCACAAATCATTCAATTCAACGGATATGACAGCAACAGTAACCTATGACTCCAATTTAAGAACTACTTGTCTCCATTTACAAAGCGGTTCAAGTTTTGAAACAGATGCACCTTCGGATAATAAAGGTCAAGGGGCTCGTTTTTCTCCGACCGATTTAATTGCAACAGGACTTGGTGCCTGTTTAATTACCACCATGGGTATCAAGGCCGAAACAATGGACATAAAGTTAGATGGGGCTAAAGTGGAAGTCACCAAAGTGATGTTGAGTGAGCCAAGAAGAATTGGCAAAATCGTTATTGCAGTTACAATGCCTGTCTTGAATTTGGATGAAAAAACAAAAGAAATTTTAGAAAGAGTAGGTAGAACCTGTCCGGTAGAACGCAGTTTACACCCCGATATGGAATTAGATATCAGCTTTACTTGGTTGTAGGAAGATAGGTTAATAGTTTGCTCACGGGCAAGCCCATTACATTGTAAAAATCACCTTCAATCCCCTGGATACCGACTACACCAATCCAATCTTGTATGCCATATGCTCCTGCTTTGTCATAAGGCTTGTATTGGTCTACATAATAGACTATTTGATCCATTGTCAAAGGATGAAAATGCACTGTTGTTGTTTCACTAAAAGATTGACTTTCCTGACCCTTGATTAAATACACCCCTGTGATCACTCGATGTTTTTTGCCCGAAAGTTGAGTTAGTATTTTAATAGCATCTTCCCTATCCACTGGCTTGCCAATAATTTCATTCTCTAATACCACAATGGTGTCTGCGGCAATGACCCATTTGCCTTGATGTGCTGTCAATTCCTTTTCTATTTTTTCTTGAACTGCTAAAGCTTTATGCTTTGCAATATGAACAGGCACTTCTTCCACTGCCATCTCCTTCGGATAAGTCTCATCCGCCTCGGAAACGATGACTTCAAAAGATAGATCTGCCCAAGCCAATAATTGTTTTCTTCTTGGAGACTGAGAAGCTAAAATAAATGCATTCATAAAGAAAAATTTAGAGCACAAAATAGAAGAAGCCCATGGACAAAATCCCCATCAGCATGGCTAACTTTATTAAATTACTTAATCGCTTAAAATCTTGACTTGTATATGCTTGCTTTAAATGAAATAAAACATAGACCAATGGAGCAATGATGGTGATAACAGAATAGCCAATAGGTATCCACCAACCAAATGGAATGGCGTACAATTGAATAATCGTTAAGACTAAGATCAACACCATTAACCATACCGCCGCATATACTTTAGTGGTTTGCAAACCCCAGGCAATAGGCATAGTGGTACAACCAAATTTCTCGTCACCTCCCATGTCTTCCATGTCCTTTAATACTTCCCTTACTAAAGTTAAAATAAATGCGAAGCTGCTATACAGCAACATAAGTTTAAAAAACTTAAGGTCAATTGACATCATTTTAGTTGGCTGAACCAATTGCAATAAAGTGAATTTAGAAAAATACACCACACCGATAGTCCACGCTGTTAAAACCGCGATCACTACGTTCCCAATTAAAAAATCTCTTTTAAAATTAGTGGAGTAAAACCATAAAATTAAAATCGTCGCTAAATTAGAAAAATGAATATGCAAGTATTGTTGAAAAGGAAAAACAATTAAAGAAAGGTATATGCCAGCCATGCTCAGTACCAAATGCCAAAAAATAACCCATCGTCTACTAATATGTGCTCCAACTACGACGCTCTGAGGCTTATTGACTTGGTCGATATTGACATCAAAATAATCATTGATGATATATCCAGCAGCTGCAATACAAATACTCGTAGCTACAATAAAATAAAAGGAAAAATCTGCTGTTGCAGCAAGGCCTGGATATAAAGGTTTGTAAATGCAAAAATGAAATAAGGATTCTGCTAGTAAAATAAACACCAAATTGGGCCATCTTACTAATCTAAAAAAATGAATGAAAATTTTCACAGGGCTTTATTTAGCTTGTATATGATCCACTAGATCCCAGTGGCCATTTAATTTAAGCACTTTTTCAATGACTTCTCTAGCACAGCCTTCTCCGCCTTTTGCAAGGGCTTTGTAACTAGCAATATTTTTGATATCATAACATGCATCAGCAGGACAAGCTGCAATGCCTACTATTTGCATCGCTTCATAATCTGGCATATCGTCTCCCATGTACAACATATCCTCTAGAGGTACATTTTCTGTCATGGACAATTGCTCCAATAACATTTTCTTATCCTTCACTTTCATATGTACTTCTTCGACCCCTAATTTCTCTAATCTATCTTGCACTTCTACGGAGTGCCCTCCAGAAATAATCCAAACCTTATACCCTTTCTTAATCGCCAATTGAATGGCATACCCGTCTTTAATATTCATGGATCTTACCATTAATCCATCAGGCATGACTATAAGTGTGCCGTTGGTTAATACACCATCCACATCAAAAACAAAGCATTTAATTTTTTCTAAGGCTGTTAGCAATGGAATTATTTTTTTTGGTTATCACGCCATTCGTACACCCAAGCACTCTGGATCATTTCCAAATGTCCTTCATTGGATTCTTCTTTCTTACCTTCAAAATGAGGCAAAGTCAATACCCACTCCAACAAATCCGTAAAACGAACTCTATAGATTTTAGATTCAGTGAAGTCGTCACCAAATTTTTCATATAATTTTTGGGCAATATCTTCGTGGTCATTCCAATGAATTGGTGGTTCAAATTGATTCATATATATAATCTATCTTTTATAAAATTATTCTCCTAAGAATTGTGTTTGATCAGGTAACACCACTTCTATGGTTCCTGTGCCTGCTAACAATTCGCATTGACATCCCAATCTTGATTCAATTCTTGGACTCACTGCTCTGTCAATAAAATCTTCTTCTTTGTCAGATAATTCTGCCAAATGTTCCATCCCTTTTTTCACATATAAATGACAAGTACTACAAGCACATACTGCGCCACAATTATGGTGCAATTCTATACCTGCGTCTAAAATCACTTCTAATAAACTTTGATCGGGTGCAATGTTTTCTAAAGTCACCGGTTCTAACCCTTTTTGCTCGAAATTGATTTTTAATGAATACATAGCTGCTCGTTCGTATTTTTTTGCAAAAATAGCTTTTAAGAGGCAATGGGTGAAGTGGGATGGCCCTTTTATTTGTCGAAATACAAAAAAAAATAAACAACTGGTCTATAGGTAGGCTATCTTTGCGCTCTAATTGCACCTTTATGGCAACTATTGGCTTTTCTGAGCGTATTTATTTACAATATTTAAGGACAAAATTCAAGACCATCAGCAAGCTGGCGCCAGCCACTGCTGGAAGGATGGCATTTGATCTTTTTTGTACTCCCTATCCTAAATATAAGAAAAGGAAAGCGCCTGCAATTTTTCATCAAGCCCAACCTAAAAAGGTTCAATTACAGGATCAAACGATGATTCATGGATTTGAATGGAAGCCAACACAAGCAAATGGTCAAACGGTGTTAATTGCCCATGGCTATGCAAGCTTTGCCTACAAATTTGAACATTATATTACTCCTTTATTAAAAATGGGGTACCGTGTACTTGCTTTTGATGCGCCAGGTCATGGACATAGTGAAGGGAGACATATTAATGTTGTGGTGTATCAAGAAGCCATTCAACAAATCATGCAACAACTGGGTCCAATAGATCATTTTATTGGTCATTCACTTGGCGCATTGACCTTGGCAATGATTGCAGAATCCATTGATCGACCAAATGAAAGAAAATTTGTCTTAATAGCCCCAGCTACAAAAACCACCACCACTTTCGCCAACTTCTTTAAAATGATGCATTTTAACGAGGTAACACAAAATGCTTTTTTGGAGGAAGTACATAGCAGAACCCACCATACCATTGAACATTTTGCAGCGGACCGTGCTTTAGCACAATATACTGGCCCCTTGCTTTGGATTCATGACGAATCTGACCTTGTTTGTCCTTATAAAGATTTGATAGATTTTCAACAAAATGCCCCTGCTTCTATTGAATTTCTGATTACCAATGGATTAGGACATAATGAAGTCTATAAAACAGCCGAGGTAATGGATCAAATTATGGCCTTTTTGACCCCATCTAAGTAGATCATTTTTATTTTTT
Source organism: Bacteroidota bacterium (assembly GCA_041176305.1). Taxonomy (GTDB): domain Bacteria; phylum Bacteroidota; class Bacteroidia; order Chitinophagales; family Chitinophagaceae; genus Sediminibacterium. The sequence continues at coordinate 16,034 of JBEDDG010000007.1, forward strand.
AGCCGAAAGCTATAATATTGCACCAAGGATAAGTCGAACGAAAGCACTTGAATTTGCCTTATCTTAGCGTATAAATAGTTGATTTTCAATATATAAATAACCCGAAGGAGCGGTTTGAGCTATGTCAAAGAACTTATTAATTGTGGAGTCGCCTGCGAAAGCAAAGACGATAGAGAAGATATTAGGCGAGGAATTTGAAGTAAGAAGCTGTTATGGCCATATCAGAGATTTGGAAAAGAATGATATGGGTATTGATATGAAAAATCATTTTGCACCTAGGTACATGGTACCAAGTGAGAAAGAAAAAGTGGTGAAAGAACTTAAATCCATGACTAAAAAGGCAAAAGAAGTCTGGCTAGCATCGGATGAGGACCGTGAAGGAGAAAGTATCAGTTGGCATTTGGCAGAAGTTTTAGGCTTAGATCCTAAAAAAACCAAGCGTATTGTTTTCCATGAAATTACCGCACCTGCGATTAAAAAAGCGGTAGCCAATCCTAGATTAATCAATATGGATTTGGTGGATGCACAACAAGCAAGAAGAATTTTAGATCGTATAGTTGGATTTGAATTAAGCCCAGTGTTATGGCGTAAAATTGGTATGCAAAAAAGCTTGAGCGCAGGACGTGTGCAAAGTGTTGCTGTACGATTGATTGCTGAAAGAGAAAGAGAGATCAACCAATTTATTCCAGAAAGCGTATTTAAAGTAAGTGCCTTATTTACTGCACTAGATATTAATAAGAAGAAAGTTAAATTCAAAGCGGACGGTCCACATAAATTAACCACTGCTGGTGCTGCCGAAAAATTCCTAAACGAATGTAAAGGTGCTAAATACACGGTAAAAGACATTACCGTAAAAGACGGAAAACGTACACCATCCGCACCTTTCACTACTTCTACCTTACAACAAGAAGCCTCAAGAAAATTAGGATACAGTGTAAGTAAGACCATGTTGTTGGCTCAAAAATTATATGAAAGTGGTAAAATCACTTACATGAGAACAGACAGCATTAGTTTGAGTGAAACAGCAATGGATGCTATTAAATCAGAGATCAATGCTAGCTTTGGTGACAAGTATTATCAGCCAAGGAAATTTAAAAATAAAAACGAGAATGCGCAAGAAGCGCACGAAGCCATCCGACCTTCTTATATGAATGAGTCTAAGGTAGATGATGCGGACACCAATCGTTTATATGAACTCATTTGGAAGCGCACGATTGCTTCTCAAATGAGTGATGCACAGTTTGAAAAAACAACCGCAAAGATTGAAATTTCAACCAATAAAGAAACCCTAACAGCGAGTGGCGAAGTGATGAAGTTTGATGGTTTCTTAAAAGTGTATTTAGAAGGTAAAGACGATGATGAAGTGGAAGAAGACGACGCAGAAGAGGGTGAAGCATTATTGCCGCCTTTAACAAAAGGGCAAGTGCTTGATTTTGTAAGCATGACTGGCTTAGAAAGATTCAGCCGTCCAGCTTCAAGGTATACAGAAGCTAGTTTGGTTAAAAAATTAGAAGAATTAGGTATTGGAAGACCTTCTACTTATGCCCCAACCATTACGACCATCATGAAGCGTAATTATGTAGAGAAAAGAGAGAAAGAGGGCGTGAAAAGAATATACCAAATCCTTTCTTTGAATGCTAAAGATGAAATAAAAACAGAAACAGCTTCTGAAATCACTGGAGCAGAAAAGAACAAACTCTCTCCTACCGATTTAGGTTTAGTGGTTACTGACTTTTTAAAGTTAAACTTCCCTAAAGTCATGGACTTTGGCTTTACCGCTAAAATTGAAGGTGAGTTTGATGAAATAGCATTAGGTAAATTAAAATGGAGTAAAATGTTGGAAGCGTTTTACAACCCTTTCCATGAAACCATCGAACATACCTTAGAAAATGCAGAACGTGCTAAAGGAGAAAGAGAATTAGGCTTTGACCCAGTGAGTGGCAAAAAAGTAATTGCACGAATGGGTAGATACGGTCCAATGGTTCAAATTGGCCACCAAGACGAGGAAGAGAAACCAAGATTTGCAAAATTGAAAGCTTCTCAAAGCATTGAAACCATCAATTTTGAAGAAGCGATGGAATTATTCAAACTTCCTAGAACCCTTGGTTTATTTGAAGAGGAAGAAGTGACTGTGAATATTGGCCGCTTTGGTCCTTATGCGGCGCATAGCAAGAAGTTCTACTCTTTGAACAAGGAAATGGATCCTTACACTGTCACCTTGGAAGATTTGGCTCCTATGATTGCCGAAAAGCGAAAAGCAAAAGACGAGCGCACCATTAAAATATTCGAAAAGGAGAAGATCCAATTATTAAGAGGTCCTTATGGTCCATATATCAAGCAAGGCTTACGCAATTTCAAGTTGACTAAAGAGCAACAAGAAAAAGTAGAAGAATTGACAATTGAGGAAGTAAAAGAGATCATTGAAGAATTGAAAAAGAATCCTCCTCGTAAGACTGCAAGAAAGAAGAAAGCTTCCTAATCATTATTGTAGCGCTTAAATGAAAATAAACGCTACGATAATTTTACGCTAATGATTTATATATAAAAAAGACCGCATCATTGATACGGTCTTTTTTATATACAGCCTGTTAACTGCAGTTATTTATTACCTATGCCATTGCTGGACTAGGCTTACTCATTGATTTAAGGAATTGCACATGTGCTTTAACAGCACTTAATACCGTAGGATATTCAATGTAATTCAATTGAAATTCTGCACATGCTTCTTTCACAATCTTACTGATAGCTGGATAATGCACGTGAGAAATTTTTGGGAATAAATGGTGCTCAATTTGAAAGTTCAATCCACCTACTAACCAACTTACAATTTTACTTTTAGTAGCAAAATTAGCGGTGGTTTGAATCTGGTGTGCAGCAAATTCATCTGGCAATCTATTTTCTGGCTGAATCGCTACAGGGAAATCTGTATGTTCAACTGTATGTGCTAATTGAAAAACAATACTTAATACAAACCCTGCAAAAAAGGTGCTCACAATAAAGCCAACCAACCAGGCCTGCCATCCTAAAAGCACTACAGGTACCACCACAAAAATAGCTGCATGGTAGATTTTAACAATCCAGAATTCAAAATGATCCGCAAGACTCATTTTCTTTAACGGAATACTGCCAATTTTTTGTTTAAAATATTTATTATAGTCAGTAAAGAAAATCCAAAAAACATACAATAACATGTATAAAATACTAAAGTAGATATGTTGAAAACGATGTAATACATAATGTTTTTGAGTTGGCGCCATGCGCATGAATACACCCACTTCAATATCATCATCCACCCCATCCACATTGGTATAGGTATGGTGAATAGTCACATGCTTCATGCTCCACATAAAACGACTTGCACCAAGTATACTAATAGAAGATGAAGCTAACTTATTCAACCAAGCGTACTTGCTAAAGCTACCGTGGCTTCCATCATGCATGATGTTAAAACCAATTGCAGCAATTAAGCCCCCAAAAAACAAACACTCTACAATGGCGATGGCTGTGGGTGGCGTAAAAAATACTAGGTGTACATAAGTGATAAAAAATAAACTTACCAGGATGGCTGCCTTTGTAAATAATTTATAATTACCTGTTCCTCTAATGGTATGTTCTTCTAAATATTGATTCACCCTTTTCTTTAATTCCGCGTGTAAAGATTTCTCTACCACTGGAAATTTTGGAATGGAAGTAGTTTGTGTTTGCATGGTCATCTTAGACTTTAGTATATGCAAAGTACGTCTTTAATTGATTAGAAGTAGTCTAAATGGACTAAAATTAACAGATCGTATGATTCCCTCTTTTATTGTACCGTCTAGTTAAAATATATATCCACAATACATGAATAACTTAAATCGTTTGTTTAACTTTTTTTACGTCAATTTGAACAAGAAAATAGACCTAACAAAGTACTATGTTGCCTAAGAACGAAGAAATAAAAGCATTGTTTAGCTTGATCGATGACCCCGATGAAGAAGTATACAGTACTATAGCAAATAGACTGCTAGATTATGGCACCCCAATTATTCCAGATCTAGAACACTTGTGGGAAAATACATTAGACGAAGCAACACTGGAGCGTATAGAAAGGATGATTTATACACTTCGTTTTAAAGATATTCAACAAGCATTAACCGAATGGGGCAATGCCCCTACTCCTTCTTTATTTGAAGGGGCCTTGCTACTTGTAAAATATCAGTTTCCTGAATTAGCCTTAGATCCATTAAGACACCAATTAGAAAAAATTCGACGCAACATCTGGTTAGAATTAAATAATTATTTGACACCACTGGAGCAAGCAAATGTGATTCGAAATATTTTATTTAGTTATTATCAAATTAAGGGTGTCGAAGTGAATTACGACAACCCTGAAGACTTTTTAGTTTCCTCTCCTTTGCAATCCAAGCCAGGTAATGCTTTTGCCAATGCATTGATCTATGCTGAAATTTGTCAACAACTAGAGATTCATGCCGAATGGATCAATATTCCAAAGCAATGTATCCTTGCTTATTTTAGCGCAGACTGGGAACCACACGAAATTGTTCCTAATCCACAAGAGTTTATTCAGTTTTATGTGGAGGGTACTTCTGGCCACCCTTTTTCACAAAAAGATATGGATCAGTATTTTTTAAGGCATCATATTGAGCCAAAAACTTTATACTACAAACGTCTTTCTAATCAAAGAGTAATTCAAAAAATGATCCTTGAATTTGCAAAGTGTTTTAATAGCCCTACGCTTCAATTCAAACGAGACGACCTGATAGCGCTTGCTAATTGCTTAGATCAAAAAAAGAATTAATACATTTTATGCCATTGCAATTCGAACATATTTATACGAGTCCAATTGGTCGAATTAAAATAATTGCAAATCAGGATTGTATTCTTTCCTTACAGTTCATCGAAGAGGAAATGGATAATAGCACAGCAGAAGTTGTTGAAAGTCCAGCGGTCATCCACCAGTGTATTGACGAATTGATAGAATATTTCAATGGCACAAGGACTCAATTTACAGTACCTATTCACCAGGAAGGGACCGATTTTCAACAAAAAGTTTGGAAGGAATTATACGAAGTACCTTATGCAAAGACATTAAGTTATGCAGCGCTTGCTAAAAAATTGGGTGATCCAAAAGTTATCAGAGCGGCCGCATCTGCCAATGGGAAAAACAAAATTGCGATCATTGTCCCCTGCCATAGAATTATTGGTTCAGATAAAAATTTAACTGGCTATGCATGGGGATTGCCCAGAAAAAAATGGCTTTTACAGCATGAATTTAGGATTGGCTTGGGTGTTCAGACCTTATTTGCCTAAAATAGACCCTGTGAAGCCAAAGGGAAGGATATAATCGGCTGATGGAATAATCATGATCTTTCCCGTTTGCCCAGCCAAAATAAGCTTAATAGGTGCCTTATACCTAAGTTCATAATCTAATAGAGATTGCCTGCACATGCCACAGGGTGACAATGGATGATCTGATGCAACTCCATTCGGTATATAACTGATGGCCATTGCCGTAATGGTTTCCTTAGGATATTGACTCCCAATGCTATTTAACAAAGTCCTTTCTGCGCAAATACCTACTGGGTAACTTGCGCTCTCTTGGTTAGAACCAATTACAATTTGTCCATTGGATAATCTAGCAGCAGCCCCTACTTTAAATTTAGAATAGGGCGCAAAAGCAGTTTCAACAGCCGCATAAGCAGCATTCAATAATTCAAGGTCAGCTGCTTGTAGCGCTTGTTTTTCGTCAAACTCTTCATAATCAAATTCAAACTTCTTATGCATGCTAACTATTTTATCAAATTAAATAACCTATTCCAACGAATAGATTGACTGTAGCTAAACCAGATCAAAGCTGCACGTCCTACAATATGTGTCTCTGGTACAAAACCCCAATAACGACTATCCTGACTACGATGGCGATTGTCTCCCATCATCCAATAATAATCTTGTTGGATGGTATAATTTTTTGATGGCTTCCCATTGACATAGTATTGTCCGTTCGAAACAGTGATGGTGTTTTTTTCATACCCTTCTATGACCCTTCTATACAATTCGATTGTGCTATCGTTTAAAAGAATCTGGTCCCCTTTTTTAGGAATACGAATAGGGCCAAAATTATCTGCAGTCCATGGAAAATGTACAATATCATTGGGAAAAGTATACCCTACATTTTGGTCTTCAAATAAAACCACAGACTTTACATTGGGCAACCTTTTTAAACTTGCTGCCGCTTTCGCAGTGATGTTTAATTTAAACGTGTTGGGTTGTCCATCAACGAATTGAAAATCTGCAGTTGCCTCATTGATGTTAATCCCCAAGGTATCTTGCACAAAATCTTCTGCCAAAGGACGACCATCCGTTTCCACAATATATTCTGTTTGCATAAATGGAGCCACCAAAGCCGGTGCGCCGTTTACCCATAGATTACTTTTTTTAATTTCAATCACATCGCCAGGAATACCCACACATCTTTTAATGTAGTTATCTGTCTTGTCCATCGGATGAACTAAAATTGGATAGTCTGCTTGCAACTTGGCACGATCGTTATTATACTGTGGGCTTCTTAATACATCATAGTATGGGATCTTTGAACCAAATTCAGGCAAATTAATAATGGTATCTCCTGCAGGAAAATTAAATACCACAACATCATTTCTTTCGATGGACCTTAATTTTGGAAGTCTTTGATAATCCAATTGGATCCACTTTGTATAAGACGGTGTAGTGGGCGCACCTGGTAAAGTATTATGCACAAAAGGGAAAGACAAAGGAGTTTGCGGAATTCTAGCACCATAGGTTACTTTGTCTACAAATAAAAAGTCATTCACTAATAAAGTCTTTTCCATACTCTCTGTTGGAATCACAAATGCCTCAAACAAAAAGGTTCGAATCAACGTAGCCGCAACAACGGCAAAAACAGCAGCATCCACCCACTCTCTTGAAGCTGGTTTATGGTAATGCGCCAAAGCCTCCGTGCCATGCCATTTTTCGTTTTTACTCCACCCTAAATAAGGTAAGTATATAAAAGGGACAAGCACTACTAATGTATGGTGTGCTAATTTTACACGTTTAAAATGCATCACAAAAATGATGGTGATCCACAAAGTCACAAATTGTCCAACAATTGGAATCAACTGTATCCAAAACCAAAATTTTGGAATTTTACAAAGTTGTACTAGTTCCCAAGTATTATAAATAGGAAGGATGGCTTTACTAGCAGGTACGCCCGCTTTTCTTAACATTGTGTAAATACCAATATGCCAACCTAGCCAATAAAAAATAAAAAGTAGCATGCCCATATGGATGTAATTTGATCATACAAAAATATCCCTTTGTGAGGGATATTGTATAAAAAGATTTATTAACCGTTTAACCATCGTTTAAATGGCTCTTTTTAAGGATTGTGCTATTTATATTGTTGCAACACTTCCTTCACTAATTTCACCGAACGTGCCACATCTGGAATCGCCAAAGCGGTTAAATTAGGTGCATAGTGCATAGGAGCATCTGCACTGGTGATTCTTCTGATTGGCGCATCCAAATAATCAAAACCCTCTTTTTGAATACGGTAGCTTAATTCAGAAGACACGGATGCAAATGGCCATTGTTCTTCTATAATTACTAAGCGGTTTGTTTTTTTAACACTCTCTAACACAGTCATCCAGTCTAATGGACGAATGGTTCTTAAGTCAATCACTTCCGCGCTAATGCCTTCTTTTTCTAATTCTACTGCAGTAGCCAATGCTACTTTCATCATTTTATTATAAGACACAATCGTGATGTCTCTACCTGGACGTTTCACATCTGCCTTACCCAATGGGATATAATATTCTTCCTCAGGCACTTCACATTTATCTCCGTACATCACTTCACTCTCCAAGAACATGATTGGATCTTCCTCGTATCTAATAGCTTGTTTCAATAAACCTTTTGCATCATATCCATTAGATGGAGATACTACTTTAATACCCGGGATATTCGCTAAATAACTTTCAAATGCAGTAGAGTGTTGCGCCCCTAATTGCCCAGCGCTTCCATTAGGACCTCGCATTACAATTGGACAACCAATTTGACCACCACTCATCGCTAACATTTTACTTGCCGTATTTAAAATTTGGTCCAATGGCAATACTGCAAAGTTCCAAGTCATGAATTCTACAATTGGTCTTAATCCATTTTGAGCAGCACCAACAGCCACTGCAGTAAATCCTAATTCAGAAATTGGCGTATCTATGACTCTTTTAGGGCCAAACTCAGCCAACATACCTTGACTTACTTTGTAGGCACCATTGTATTCTGCTACTTCTTCTCCCATTAAAAATACGCGCTCATCTCTTCTCATCTCTTCATTCATCGCTTCGCGTAATGCTTCTCTAAAGGCTATTGATCGCATGAAAAATCGGTTTTATTATTGAAATGCAAAAATAGCGTTTATCAAGTAATTATGTACTTCTTTGGGCAAAAAAAATCCCCTCCCGAAAATCGGGAAGGGATCTAGAACTAACCCATCTCAGTGCCTTAAAACACGTTATATGTAAAGCTTACATAGTACAATCCACCAATTGCTGGACTACCATGTGCTGTGTTATAATAAGTGTTCATAATATTGGTACCACCTGCTTTGATCAAAGACTTGATCTTTGGTAATTTGTACGTTAATACCGCATCTAATGTGTTGTAAGCAGATACTTCACCTACACCGAATGTACCTTCGTAAGTAAAGCCATCTTGGTAACGGTAGTTTGCGCTAAAGCCTAAACGGTTCTTTAAAGCAAAGCCACTGTTGCTTAAGCCCACATTGGCTCTCATTTTAGGAGTATTGAAGTAAGAGATGAATCCTTCTTGTAAACCACCAATTTTGTCGCCATAAATGCTACTGTTTACAGTAAAGTTAGCTGGCAAGATATAGTCTAATGAAAGACCCCATCCTGAAGTTTTTACTTCTTGAGTCGCATTGGTAGAGATACTATAACCAATACGCTTATTGGCATCTAATACATCCAATGGACTAGGCGCAGCAGCATTTCTTGATTGTAACACCGTTACACCACTGATAAAGTTTTCGTATTGACCAAAATAGTAATAGAAGTCAATCATTAATTTTTTAGCCACTAAACCCTTGTAACCCACTTCAAAAGAGCTCATAGACTCAGGCTTGAATTCTGGGAAAGCTTGTACTTTAAGTAATCCTGGATTTGGAGCACCTGCTAAAGCAGAAGCACCAAAGGCATTCACACTCGCTAAAGTATACGCTGGGTTTGTGTTAAACTTGTAGTAATCTCTCAATTGAGGCAAACCACCCATTAATCTTGTACCACCACCAATCAACAAGTTGATCCATTGGTTTTGAGTCGTTGGGAAACGGTAAGCTGTTTGATAAGATACACGTAAGTTATGGTCTTCTTCTAATTTAACTACTAAAGAAGCTCTTGGCGTAAAACGACCTTTGAAGTTGTCATTTTTATCGTAACGAGCAGAAACGGAGAATTTGAATAAATCATCTAAGAAACGCTTAGACAACTGCGCATAAGCACCTGTTTCGTTCACTTTGATTTTTGCTGCAGTATCTGCGAACAAAGTACCTTGAGAATTTAATAAATATTGTCTTGTGCTAGCTCCAACTAAGAAGTCAGCATTGTATTTTGCTAAACCAAAAGCTTCCGTCAAATTGTATTGACCTTCAAATACACGTAAAGAAGAACGATCTAAGAACATCGCACCACCTTTAGATATCGGTGTATTTACTAAATTTTGGAACAATGGATTGTTAGCGATAAAACCAGTTGGTCTGCCAACATCCGCATTAGATCTCGCTCCAGCGTGCGCGGCAGTTTGACTCATGCCTGCACTTAACAAAGTAGCATAAGTAGCAGCATAAGTAGGATACCATGTTGAACTAGGCTTCCATGCTTCGTTGAAATAACGAGCAGCAATAGTTGAGTTAAATGAAGCACCAGAATTTTCTAATGTAGTGTACGCTCTTAAGTACCAGTTGTTAGACTTTAATTCTGCTTTGTATTGACCCATTCTTAGATCCTTCAATGAATAACGATCACTTCCTGTATACACCGTGTTACCAAAACCATGGTAAGCAGCAATAGAAGCTTCTACTTTGTCATTGATCTTATAATGCATAGATCCTTGGAATTTAATATTTAAAGCAGTTGGATCGATAATGTCTTGTTCTGCATAACCTGTTCTACTTACATTTACTCCAGAGAAATAGCCTCTCTTGTCACCATATAAGAAAGCAGCGTTTGCTCCTAATGCAGCACCACCAGCACCTGTTAAGAATGCTTGGTAAGCAGATAAAGTCGGATACAATGCAGCTGCGTTGTATAAACTGTTAAATGTAGCAGTTCCCATAGCCGTACCATAAGCACCCACTAAAGAAGCTAAAACACCGCTTTTTACAGCAGCACCTACACCAGCTAAAGAACTCGTTGTTTCGTCACCATAAAAGTTTACACCATCATAGTTAGGATCAGAAGCTCTTGTACCAGGAATGGTTTGACCATTTTGAGTTCCAGTTGTTCTAGAATAGTTTTGTGCGCTATTTGCTCTCCAATCTTCTGCTTCTGTATATTGTGCACTGAATTTATAAGCAAAACGATCCCCCACTTTTTTAGCCCAACGTACTGTCCAATCTTTAAAAGGTGCTAAAGGGCGTTGTTTATTGTCTACGTGGTTGATCCCTTGTTTAATTTGAAAGCTCAAGCCTTGGTATTTGAATGGGTTTTTACTGTTGATCAATACTGTACCATTCATACCACCCGCACCATATAAGGCAGAAGAGGCACCTGGTAATAATTCAATATTGTCTACATCTAACTCAGTTAAACCTACAATACTACCTACAGAGAAGTTTAAGCCTGGCGCTTGGTTATCCATACCGTCAATCAACTGATTTAAACGGTTGTTACCACTACCATTGAAACCTCTAGTACTGATACTTTTGAAAGTCAAACTTGCAGCGTTCACATCTACTCCTTTTAATGTACCTAAAAGGTCATAATAGTTAGATACTGGCGCATTTTTGATGGTTGTATTGTTGATTCTTTCAATCGTCACAGGAGACTCCAAAATACGCTCTGCAACTCTTGAAGCGGCAACCACCACTTCAGTACCTAAAGTATAGGCTTGCTTTAAGCTAACATCTACTTTAGAAGTACCAGCATTTACCACCACTTCTTGATTTTCAAAACCTACAGAACTAAAAACCAATGTATAAGGTGCCTTTTGAGACACGTTTAATTTGTAAGTTCCTTTGTCATCTGTATATGTTCCAGCAGATGAACCTTTTACTGTAACTGATACAGCAGCTACGGTTTCACCGCTTGTTGCATTTTTTACAGTACCTGCGATTGTTCCTGCATTTTGAGCCATTGCAGAAATTGCTGTGAAAGCAACTGCGCAAAAAAGACCAAAACGAGTTAATAATCTTGTCATAATTAATTGTTTTTAAATTGAATTGTATGGCAAAATACCAAATTGTTAGCAAAACAGAAAAAATTATCAAAATACTGTTAAAGTATTTATTTTCGTAGCATGAATCCTATGACATTCCCAGGCCAATTAAATACTTACCATGGCAAGGTAAGAGACGTATACTATATTGAAAATGAACTACTTGTGATGGTAGCTAGTGACCGTATTTCGGCATTTGACGTCATTTTACCCAAACCAATTCCCTTTAAAGGGCAGGTTTTGAATCAAATTGCGGCTTATATGTTGGAAGCGACCAAGGATATTTGCCCCAATTGGCTCATTAGCACCCCTGCGCCCAATGTGGCTATTGGGAGAAAGTGCACCCCATTTAAGATCGAAATGGTCGTAAGGGGCAATTTAGTAGGGCATGCATGGCGCACTTACCAATCAGGCAGTCGTAGCTTATGTGGGATGACCCTTCCAGAAGGTTTAAAAGAAAATGACTTTTTCCCTACCCCTATCATCACGCCATCTACCAAAGCGAGTGAAGGGCATGATGAGGATATTTCTAAAGAGGAAATTATAGCACAAGGTTTGGCATCTGAATCTGATTGGGCCATTTTAGAAAAATATGCATTGGCACTATTTGCTAGAGGCAAAGCCATAGCCGCTCAAAGAGGATTGATTTTAGTAGATACAAAATACGAGTTTGGCAAAATTGGGGAGACCATTTATTTGATGGATGAGATTCATACCCCAGATTCTTCGAGGTATTTTTATGCAGACGGTTTTGAAGAAAGACAAGCCAAACAAGAAAAGCAAAAGCAATTAAGTAAAGAGTTTGTGAGAGAATGGTTGATCGAAAACAATTTTATGGGCAAGGAAGGTCAAACTGTCCCAACCATGTCCGACGAATGGATTGACACCATCTCTAAAAGATATATAGAATTGTATGAACAAATTATTGGCGAGTCATTCAAACCGGAACCAAAAACTGAAGCTGAAACATTTTCACTTGTCTCTAAAGCATTAAACGAGCTAGGCGTGGCATAAATACAAAATAAGCCAATCGAATAGTCCGCAATGTAATTGAATAAAAAAAATCCCGAATCGAATCGGGATTTTTTTATGCTTACAATTTAAAAGTTTATTTTACTTCAATGTCAATCCCTAATCTCGGCCTAAGTCTTTGTTTGGACTTATTAAATACCTGTATCCCTTTCTTCACCCCTTTCCTTAATGCTTCTTGTGCTTCTAGAGGCAAGTGATACACTTCCTTGCATGCAGTAGTGCAACATCCGTCAAATTCCTTTGCACAGTCTTCACATTGTATAAAAAGTAAATGACAAGCGTCGTTCTTACAATTGGTGTGCGTGTCCGCTGGTTGACCACATTGATGACAACAAGCAATCACATCCTCTGTAATTTTTTCTCCTAATCGATCGTCAAAAACAAAGTTCTTGCCTTTGAATTTACTTTCTAGTCCTGCTTCTTTTATTTTGTTAGCATAGTGAATTACACCACCTTCCAAATGAAATACATTTTTAAATCCTTCATGTAACATATAGGCACTCGCCTTTTCGCAACGAATACCACCAGTGCAATACATGATGATATTTTTATCCTTATGTGGTTGCATCATTGCTGCCGCCATCGGTAATTGCTCTCTAAACGTATCAGAAGGAATCTCAATGGCATTTTCAAAATGGCCTACTTCAAACTCATAATGATTGCGCATGTCAATCACGATGGTGTCTTTAGATTCCAACAATTTATTCATTTGTTGGGCATTGACATACTTGCCTTTATTCTCCATACTAAAACTGGCATCCTGGATCCCATCGGCCACAATCTTTTCTCTTACTTTAATTTTTAAAACCCAAAAACTTTTACCATTATCATTTACCGCTTTATTCAATCGAATCCCTTGTAAAGGTTTGAAAGAATAGAGGTAGTTTGTAAACACTTCTAATAAATGGGTTGGCACACTGATTTGTGCATTGATGCCTTCCGTAGCAATGTAGATGCGTCCAAATACTTGCATTGCATTTAAAGCACGGTACATCTCGTCTCTAAAATGAACTGGATCTTGGATTGGGAAATATTGATAAAAACTTATGGTAGTACGCTCAAAGTTTTCTTCGTACAATTTTTGTTTCAACTCTTTGTTGGAAACACGGTTGTGCAGTTGTGCCATGGTATTTAATTTAAGCTCAATTACAGGTTAAGCAAATTGGACACAAAGATACAGTAAAAATATTTTTCTCTTTAACCAACAATAGCTGATAAAAATCAGCTATTGTAATAATTAGATCTGTTTAAAAGTATTAGGCTGGCTTTCTTACAAATGCCCCTGTTAGAGAAGCTAATCCGCCTAACAATGCACCTACAACAGCAGTTACGATTATTAAAGCAATATACGAACCTCCTAAAGGAAGTATCTGCGCTACTTTAGTAGATAAAATGTGGTTATTCGCCAGGTCGATACCAAAGGCTAATCCTGCCCATAAGGCACCCACCCCTAATGCACCAGCAAAAAAGGATTGAAGGGGTTTAATAGGTAAGGCTATGGCAATGATTAAATTCGTAACAACAAAACTCCACCAAGGAAGGTTTCCATAAATACCCACCGCAAAAGTGACTAAGGCTACTAAAAAGATTGAAAGTATAAATTTCATTTGACTATTTTTTTAAATTGAATAAAGGGAATTAAGCCACTGCTTTTTTAAATTGGATATGCCATTTTGTTCTTTCATGTTGCTTCAATTTTTCCTTAGGCAAGAACAACAATCTATAATATTTGCCAGCTGCCCAGTAGTCCACAAAACTATCATAATAAGGACTGCCCGGATTGCCACTTTGACCTCCTGGGTATAAGCCGTAGGCTTCTATTTCATCTGTCAAATGCACCACCATTCTCCAACTGGGTCCGTGGTTCTCCCCTGTGGCATTGATAATGTTGACACCTCCACCAATTGGTAAATTCAAACGACTCAATGCTGGAATTTTAGTCAAGTGTAGGACACGAGTTGCTTTGAATGCTTCCCAACTTAATTGGTTGTTTTTTTCTAATTCTATACATTTCAAGGTGGCCTTCTCTATACCAGCCATCACTTGTTCTTTCAAAGTTTCTACTTTATCCTTGGTGTTGATATCATCTGCCACTCTAAAGTTGGAGTCCCTATTCATTTGATCTAATAACACAAAAGCTTCAGGTTTAGTTAAAGGAATAACAGATCCGGCTAACTCATCCGACCAAACTGCAGTTTCTACACTATCCCAAATTAATTTAAAAACAGTAATGCCTTTTTCAGAAGGATGATTGTATAAATTCCAATCCGCCATCACTTGAACCATTCTTTGCGCATCCTTACTTAATGCTGCTTTATCAATGAATTTCATTAAGGCAGGTCTAGCTTGTTCAGCAAATACATTGTAATTATTGGTTTGCAAAGCCTGCATGTCTTGTGCAGTCACTTGAGTCATCCCAGCTAATTGTTGGTTCACGCTAATTCCTCTATATAAAGGGAATGAACTTGCGGTACCTAAATAGTAAGGATAACTTGCGTCTGTAGACTTTTGATTTGCACTACTTACAAAACCACGTGCTGGATTTTTTATCATAGGATTTTCTTCAAAAGGAATAATCCCCTGCCACTCATAAGTACTATCTTCTCCTGGCATAATAAAATCACCTTGTCTATTCCATCTTGCAACAAAGTCACCTTGTTGTTTGATTGCAATATCACCAGACTTAGTAGCTACAACAAAATTTTGTCCAGGACATTTCCATAACTGTATCGCTTTTGAATAATCGTCGATATTCTTTGCACGGTTTAATTGATAGAAAGTCTCTACCCCAGTAGAAGGATTATGTGCTGTCCACTTTACTGCTAAGTTTCTTCCCTTAGATTGTGGATTTTGATAAAAAGCATCAAACATCACAGGTCCCCAATGACTCATTGCAATATTTTCAATCACATCTGCACTGTCTTTCACCTTAATCACTTCTACTCTTTTTGTCACCGCTTTCCATGCCCCATTGTACCAATATTCATTTTGAGTGGTATCCTTAAATTTCAATTCATAATAATCTAATACGTCTCTGCCCGCATTGGTTACACCCCAAGCCAAACTATCATTGAATCCAATGATCACTGCTGGTGAACCAGGAAAACTTGCACCATAAGTACTATGCGTAGGTGTTGTGATTTGAACTTCATACCATAAAGAAGGCAGGTTCAAACCTAAATGAGGATCACTACAAACGATAGGTCTGCCAGACTTTGTCATAGTGCCACTTACCGCCCAGTTATTACTTCCATTGTTTGGATCTGGCGCTTCAGGTGTTTCAACCACTTTGGAAATATCAACATTCGTTGTTTTTTTCAAATACGCTACATCCGCTTGCGCAGGTTGAACAGGCACAATACTTGGGTCGGCATAAACAGTTCCTTTGGGAATGATTGGATCTAATGAATCTTGTTGATTGGTATACAATTGATCAAATAAATCATAGCCTAAATAATCTCTAGTATTGGTTAATTGTAAATCTGCACTCGCCGACCTTCCAGTTAAATCATAAGACATAAACATTAAAAATAAATAGGTCTTTTGAGGGGTCCAGTTTTCTGGCTCAAAATTCATTAACTTATATTCAAAGGGCAAGTCTTCTGGCGCCAATTGTTTTAAATAAGCATTCACACCCGCTGTATAAGCTTCCACGGTGGCTTTCATCATTGGATTATTTTCGTTGATGTAGGCTTCAGTTTGTTCTGCACCATACACCATTCCTAGTCTTCTAAAAAAACGGTCAATAGATAATTTATCCGCACCAGCAATTTCACTCAACCTTCCAGCTGCCACACGGGTTTGAAAATCCATCTGCCATAATCTATACTTTGCATGTAAATACCCTTGCACATAATAAGCATCTTCATCATGATCAGCATAAATATGCGGCACCAAACGATCATCCATGTATACATCCACTTCCCCTTTTAAATCGTTGGCTAAAATTGTCGCATCGAAATTAGTATTGATTTTTTCTGCATTTTTCCAAAACCCATGTTGAGGGGATAAAAAATATCCTAGCCTCGGCGATTTGGTTGCACCTAATTTCAATTGAACATTTAAGGTAAATACAAGGCCAGCTGTAACAGTTGCTGACACTAAAAATGGGATAATGCGCATAGCAATAATTTAGACCACTAATGTAGTAATTATTTGCTTATACCTGCTTTAAAAAACGCTAAATGAGGTTGTAATGGTAAGGCTGGGTGTGCTTCTATCAAAGCAATCGTTTTTCGAACACAGCTTTCTAGAAATTTTTGATGCGCCATAGAGCCCTCAAAAAAAGGCTTATGTTGCAGGGCCAATTGTAGTTCGGCCACTTGCTTCATGATGGTCTGTGTTTTGGCATCCATATAAGTCTTTACTAATTTATCCCAGACATAACCAGAGGCGGCAAAATTGGGATGTACCAGATCTTCGGCATAAAATCGGTAATCCCTCAGGTCATCCATGACGTATTCATAAGCAGGGAAATAATCTACTTTTTGATTGGAACCAACCAATTCATGTACCGCATGGATTAAAACAGCTTTACTTCGATTGTTCTCAATCAGTCCTTCTCTTAAATGCCTTACAGGACTTATCGTGAAAGTAATATGCAAAGCAGGATTAAAAGTATGTAGACGCGCTACTAAGTCTTGCAATGTTTCTAAGAGCGCAGATGGTTGCATCAATGTCTTATAAAACCAATCCGCAGGCGCTTTATGGTTATTGGCCACTACCTGTCCTTGGCCCAATGGCGCTGCCTCCGTCAAATGGTATAACCAAGCAGATCCCAGCGTAATCACCAAGCGATTCGCTGATTTTAAAAACACATTTGCTTCTTGAATAGAGGCATTGATTTTGGCTAAAGCAACCGCTTGGTCCACTGCAGAAAATCGACTATGGTGTTGCCAACTATGCCATAATTCATTCAGTTGAAACAAATCAGCTGCAGTATATTTTTTAGCTTCCATTACCTCCGTTAAGGTATTGTATACACTTATTGGGTTAAATAAAATGCCGTAAGGATTTTCCTGAATACTAAATAAATGTGCAGTGAATTTGCTCCCAATGTTTTCTGTAAAACAAGACCCAATTAACATAAGCTTATCCTCATAACCAATGGTATAATTGGAAGGCTTTGCATCTAATGTTAATTTGAATTTCATAATGACTATCGATTATTTTACAGGAAACAATCTCTGCTTCATTGCTTCATATAAAACGATACCTGCAGCTACCGAAACATTGAAAGAATCAAAATTAGTCGCCATCGGAATTTTAAAAAAATAATCAGCAGCTTTTGCCAAATATGGCTGAACGCCACGTCCTTCATCCCCCATGATAATGCAAGAAGGTACATTAAAATCCAGCTCGTGTACATTTTTATCTGCACGCATTTCGGAAGTAAAAACCTGTATGCCATTTAAATGTAAATCATCCACCGCTTTTAATAAACTACTCACCCTTACCACATGGATATGCTCTAAAGCCCCTGCGCTACTTTTAAAGGCTTCCTCATTTAATGCACCGACACCTTTGTCAGGAATGATTAAAGCCTGTGCACCACAGCAATGAATACTTCTACTGATGGCGCCTATATTTCTTACATCTGTAACACCGTCTAACATGACAAATAATGGCGTTTCTCCTTTTGCCACCACAAAATCAATCACTTCTTGTAAATCTAAATATTTAACATTGGAGATAAAGGCTAGCACCCCTTGGTGATTGGCCTTGGTCATGCCATTTAATTTTTCAATTGGAACCAATTGAACAGGAATAGTTCTTTCTCTTGCGAATTGTTTGATCTCCTCTAAACCTTCCCCTTGTGCATTTTTTTGAATTAATATTTTTTCAATATTTGCCCCAGATTCCAAAGACTCAATCAAAGGTTGGCGACCAATAATAAATTTTCGCTCCGTCGTAAAACTAGGTCTTGGACTAAATCTTCTTGGACCAGAAAATTTTCTGTCCGGTCTTCCGCCTCGCTCTGGTCTATTGTTTCTTTCCTGCATGCGTCAAAGTTATGGATTAAAATAAAAATCCCGTCCCAATTTATGTCGAGACGGGATTCCTATTCAATCATTGATTTATTTTAAACCAAAGGCTTTTTTAACCTTGGCTACATAATCTAATTTCTCCCAAGTAAACAATTCCACTTTCATGGTCTTAGATTTACCTTCTGGCGTAGTGAATGTTTTAGTCACTGTCTCGTTCTTACGACCCATATGTCCGTAAGCAGCAGTCTCACTATACATTGGTGTTCTTAACTTTAATCTTTGCTCGATAAAGTAAGGACGCATATCAAAGATAGACTCCACTAATTTACCAATTTGACCATCGGTCATCTTCACTTTAGATGTACCGTAAGTGTTGACATTAATAGATGTAGGTTTAGCCACACCAATTGCGTAAGAAACTTGAACCAATACTTCAGAAGCCACCCCTGCAGCTACTAAGTTTTTAGCAATATGACGTGTTGCATAAGCAGCAGAACGGTCAACCTTACTTGGATCTTTACCAGAGAAAGCACCACCACCGTGTGCACCTTTACCACCGTAAGTATCTACGATAATTTTACGGCCAGTTAAACCAGTGTCACCATGTGGTCCACCAATTACAAACTTACCTGTAGGGTTAATATGGTACTTAATATCCTTGTTAAATAACTTAGCGTATTTCTTATATTTTGCTTTTACTCTAGGGATCAAAATTTCAATGATGTCTTTTTTAATCTTCTCCAACATCTTGCCTTCTTTATCAAAATCATCGTGTTGAGTACTCACCACAATCGCGTCAATTCTTACTGGCTCGTTTTTGTCGTTGTACTCCAAAGTCACCTGAGATTTTGCATCAGGACGTAAATATTTAATCGCCTTATTCTCTCTTCTTAATGCAGCTAATTCAATTAAGATTTTGTGCGCTAAGTCCAGAGCCAATGGCATATAGTCTTCGGTTTCGTTGGTTGCGTAACCAAACATCATCCCTTGGTCACCCGCACCTTGCTCTTCCTTCTTCTTTCTGTCCACCCCTTGGTTGATATCAGCAGATTGCTCGTGGATCGCGCTTAACACACCGCAGCTATCCGCTTCAAACATATACTCACTCTTAGTGTAACCAATTTTCTTGATCACGTCACGTGCAATAGTTTGAACATCTAAATACGCTTTTGACTTTACTTCACCCGCCAAAATCACTTGACCAGTTGTTACTAAAGTTTCACAAGCCACTTTGGACTGTGGGTCAAATGCTAAAAAGTTATCAATTAATGCGTCAGAAATCTGATCCGCTACTTTGTCTGGATGTCCTTCTGAAACACTCTCAGAGGTAAATAAATAAGGCATATTCTTTTATTTAGAGGTTTGTTGTAAAATGCAAATATATTAATAAATCTTAATGATTATAAGTTGGTATAATAAATACGTAAACGCATCCTGAACTTAGAGTGCGATCCACCTCCTAACCTTACCCTACCTGTTGCAGGCTGATTGCCCAATACGGTAGATAAATAGTCTGTAGATTGAATTTTATTATATGGATATGGCTGAACAAATTTGATGGAATCATTCACTGGTGCATATAACCTGAAATCAAATAAGGAATCCGTTCTTGCAATCAAACCTTGGACATACCTACTCACATTAAAATTATAGGTAGCTACATTATTATAGCCATGCAAAGATTTAGTTACTTTTTGTCCTCCAAACTGTGTCATACCTTGTGTGTTGGCTGAGCCTGGGTAGTCATTAGGCACAGACCTTAATTGCTTTGTTGCTGTATCGTATACGCCTAAAAATAAATAATTAGGCGCAGTCATAAAAGCATCCGTAGTTGCCAATCTTGCATCATCCGGCACTTGTTCTGCAATCAATTCAGCTCGGTGAATGATCCTGTTTTTAAAGGTTTTTAATCCAGGTACTTTGATCTTGACCATAGTACCAGGGCTTGTTTGTACATACACCAATGAATCATTAGCAAACCCAATCAAATGTTTTGCTATTTCTGCACCAGCTCTGTTTCTTTGAATAAAATTGGCGCCTTGTGCTGTATAATAATTGAACCTAAAATAAGAAACTGTCGTATCTCTAGCAACACTTCCAACACCACTGGTAGAATAATATAAAGCTAATTTGGTATTAGAATCTAATAAAGACAACCTCACTAATGCATTATGATTATCCCCCGCACTGGTACTGATGGCAAAACCAGGAAATGCATTTCGGAAAGTTGTATCATTCTTATACGCATTGGTGGAGTCAAAGTCAAATATTAATTGCTTAGCGATCGCGTCACTTAATTTTATACGTATTTGATTCGTTGCATTCTCATACCTACTTTTTACAGAATCTTTGGCACGAGCAAAATCAAAAAGAAATGGATTAGCGACAGATGCCCCTTTTCTAATGCCATAAGCATTGGGGTAATTACTTGCATATAATTTACCTACTTCCAAAGGTGTCGCTTGGTCAATTTTATTGACGTAGATTTTTACAGGTTTAGATGAATCTCCATATAGACCTCTATAACTTAAAACCAAAACTACAGAGTCTACTACAATACTATCTTCGGCACCCGTTATATAAAATGGATAAAAACTTGGTTTTAATTGTAAAAACAAAGAGGCATCTGTAGTACCAAAAATGGGGTCATTAGTGATATTACCAATCACTTGTTCGTCTGTTGGATAAATTCGTAAAGAATCTTCCATCACCACGGTCTCTGTCTCCACATTTAAAATGGTGTCTTTGGTATTGATTGCGTCCTGTCCTAAAAAATCTAACCCAAGCTCTGAAGTACCAATTCTAGTACAAGCAAAAAGCAAAGTGGAGGAGATAGTGATATAAGTGAGTCTTCTAACAATGTTATTAAATGCCATATAGTTGCTTTACTTGCCTGCAAGTTCGTTGTATAAATCTAAATACTCTGTTAAATCAGAATCCCACCCATTAAAAGGCACTACTTTTTTACCTTTTACTGCGGCAAATTCTGACACTAATTTTTTATCTATGGTATCTGACCCAAAGGTGATTGCATCTGCATAAGTGGCTCCACCACGGAACATGGCAGAATTAGATAATTCTTTGAATGAATCTAATTCTTTCTCTTTCACATTGGTATTGATCAATGCCTTCGTCATAAAGTCTTTAGGAAACTGCTCTTCAAATGTATTTTGACCAATCGTAAAGACCACTTTAGCATTAGAGAACACAGGTTCCTTTTTGAAAGCGGTTTTGATATAAGCCGGAATCAAGCCTGACATCCAACCACTACAATGAATGATATCTGGAGGCCATCCAAACTTTTTAACGGTTTCTAAAGCCCCTCTACAAAAGAAAATGGTACGCATGGCATTGTCATCAAACCATGTTTCATTTTCATCATGGAATATATGCTTACGCTTGAAAAAATCTTCGTTTTCTAGAAAATATACTTGTAAACGGGCATTCGGCAAAGAAGCCACTTTGATTTGTAAAGGATAATCATCGCTATCTACTTGTACATTGATTCCTGATAAACGAACCACTTCGTGTAAACGGTGTCTTCTTTCGTTGATAACGCCAAATCTTGGCATAATGCAACGTACTTCTAATCCACTGTCATTGCTTTTAATTGCGAGTTTGTTGATCACCTCTGCAAATTCTGTCATCTCTAAATAAGGCGACATTTCTGTGGCAATGTATAAGATGCGTTTTTTTTCTGACATTCCTTTATAAGTTTAACTAAGTACCCCCTTCGAGTTGGCAAAGGTACGGATTTTAAAGGACTTTATAAAACCCTTAAATTGACCAATAAATAAGACATTAGTCACGTATTATCTAACCAATTGATTGTAAATTGCGGGCAACTGAAACGGTACAAAATGGGAAAGTTGCTTAAAATTGGGTTCTTTTTTCTATTAGGTATTGCCTTGATTTGGTGGAGTTTACACCAGATTCCAGCAGAGGAATGGACTAAATTCACCCTTGCTTTAAAAGATTCTAAACTTTGGATCGTTTTCCCTGTCTTTATTATACTTGGACTTTCACACCTGCTTCGCGCCCTCAGGTGGCGCTTGATCATGGAACCTTTGGGTTATAAGCCAAGTATTGGCAATACCTATTTAGCCGTCTTAATTGGCTACCTCGCTAACCTTGCTGTACCAAGACTGGGTGAAGTCCTAAAATGTACCTTACTAGCTAAGTATGAGAAAGTACCTGCAGAAAAAATTGTAGGTACTATCGTTGCAGAAAGGGCATTTGATGTCATCAGCTTAGGGGTGGTATTTCTTTTGGCATTGGGCCTTCAATTCAATGTGATTGAAGCGGGTTGGAATCAACTAAAAAGTCAAACCGCTGCAAAGGAGCCCCTAGCCCAAGACCAAAATTGGACCCTATATATTTTGATGGGTATCGTATTGATTGTATTGGCTTTATTTTTTGTGCTCAGAAAAAGATTACCAAAAATGATTGCTTCTGTAAAACAAATCATCACGGGCATTTGGGAAGGCGTTATAAGTGCCACCAAATTGAAACAACATAATTTGTTTTTCCTTTACTCTTTTGGTATTTGGTTTTTATATTTATTAGCTACTTATGTCGGACTTCATGCAACCCCAAGTACGGAAAGTAGTTTTGCTACTGCTATTAGCTGTTTAGCTTATGCAAGTATCGGCATGATTCTTACCCCGGGCGGTATTGGCGCTTATGCTTATTTCATGGCCAAGGTCTTAGAGTTGAATGGCGTAGATTATACCCTTGGATTAGCCAATGGTACTTTACAATGGTTTTCTCAATTTTTAATCGTGATTGTATTGGGTGGACTTAGTTTGATTTTATTACCTCTTATCAATAAACAAGCAAAATAAAATGCGCGCTGTAGCACCAATCGAAAAAAAAATAATGACGCTAGCACAAGCAAAAGCGTTTATGCAAGCTTGTAAAATAACGGGCAAAACCGTTGCCTTTACCAATGGTTGTTTTGACATCCTTCATCCTGGACATCTCTTCTCTTTGGCGCAATCCGCAAAAGAGGCAGATTATTTAATTGTTGGCTTAAACAGTGATGCCAGTGTTCAAAGATTAAAAGGTCCAACACGTCCAATTAATAACACAGAAAGCAGGGCTACTGTGTTAGCGAATTTAGTATTAGTAGACGTCGTTGTGGTGTTTGAAGAAGATACCCCTCTTGAATTAATAAAAACCCTCCTGCCAGATGTGATCGTGAAAGGTGGTGACTATACTATCGAAACGATTGTGGGTGCAAAGGAAGTGATTGCTAATGGAGGTAAAGTCATAATTAACCCTATTGTGGAAGGTTTTTCCACGACAAATATTATTGAAAAAATAAAAAAATAACAATGCAATTTTTACAACAATTACAAATTCAAAAAGAAAACGAAGGAAGTTCTACTGGTGCAGTTTGGTTAAAAAGTAAAGGAACAGTCATCTCTTCCTACTCTCCTGTAGATGGCAAATTGATTGGGTCTGTGACGACAACAGATCAAGCAGCTTACGCGCAAATAATTGAAACAGCACAAAGCGCTTTTACTGAATGGCGCAATTGGCCAGCTCCAAAAAGAGGCGAAGTGGTAAGACAATTGGGGGAAGCTTTGAGAAAAGAAAAAGCAGCACTTGGTCAATTGGTCAGTTATGAAATGGGTAAAAGCTTGCAAGAAGGATTAGGCGAAGTACAAGAAATGATAGATATCTGTGATTTTGCAGTAGGCTTATCTAGACAATTATATGGTTTAACCATGCATAGTGAAAGACCTTCTCACAGGATGTATGAACAATGGCACCCAATGGGTATAGTGGGTATAATTTCTGCCTTTAATTTCCCTGTAGCTGTATGGAGCTGGAACGCTGCATTAGCATGGGTTTGTGGTAATGTAACCGTATGGAAGCCAAGTGAAAAAACACCATTATGCGGCAATGCCATTCAAAAAATTGTAGAAAAAGTTTTTGCAGCTAACCAAGTACCAGAAGGGGTTAATAATTTGATTCAAGGTGGACGTGAAGTGGGAGAATGGATGAGTAAGGATACAAGAATCCCATTGATTTCTGCAACTGGTTCTACCAGAATGGGCAAGGAATTAAACAAAGAAGTAGCAGGACGTTTAGGTAAAACAATTTTAGAATTAGGAGGCAATAACGCGATAATTATTACAGAACATGCCGACTTAGATATGTCATTGATTGGTGCTGTATTTGGAGCAGTAGGTACTGCAGGACAAAGATGTACTAGTACAAGAAGATTGATCATTCATGAAAAAATCTATGACCAATTTGTGGCCAAATTAGTAAAAGCCTACCAACAAATTAAAATTGGTGATCCATTAGATAGCAATAACCACATGGGCCCATTGATTGATCAAGATGCAGTAAAAATGTATTTGAATTCAATAGAAGCTTGCAAAAAAGAAGGGGGAAAATTTGTAGTAGAAGCTGGTGTATTAGAAGGTACTGGTTATGAAAGCGGTTGTTATGTAAAACCATGTATTGCCGAAGCGAAACCTCAATTTCAAATCGTACAACATGAAACTTTCGCTCCTATTTTATATTTATTAAAGTATACCACTATCGAAGAAGCAATTGCAATTCAAAATGGCGTACCTCAAGGTTTATCCTCTGCAATCATGACTTTGAACATGAGAGAATCAGAATTATTCTTATCTGCGAAAGGAAGTGATTGTGGCATTGCGAATGTGAACATAGGAACCAGCGGTGCAGAAATTGGTGGCGCATTTGGTGGTGAGAAAGAAACTGGTGGTGGAAGAGAAAGTGGCTCTGATGCATGGAAAGCTTATATGCGTAGACAAACCAATACCATTAACTGGAGTACACAATTACCACTTGCACAAGGTATTAAATTTGATTTTTAAATTCAGCTATGTTAAAATATGGCCTTACTTTATTGATGTATACCTGTTCCCTATTTGCATGGGGACAGGCTACTCAATTTTGGCATTGGAAAGATCTAGCAAAAGACGGTGTGCATGGCGTTAGCTTAACAGAAGCCCATCAAAAATTAACTGCATTAAAGTTAACACCCACCCCCATTGTGATTGCAGTGTTAGATGGTGGCATTGATACAAGCCATCCACAAATCAAACCCTTTCTATGGAAGAATGCTAAAGAGATCCCTGGCAATCAACTAGATGATGACAAAAATGGTTATGTAGATGATTACTATGGATGGAATTTTTTAGGCAATGCGCATGGTGTCAATATCAATAAAGCAGCTGCCGAAAAATCTAGGGTTTACCATCGTTATAAAAAAGAATTCAATCAAGCTGCATTGGATAGCAGTCAATGGAACCAAGAAAAGAAAAAAACGTATTTGACTTGGAAACAAGCTGCCGCAGAAATGCTATTTTCAGAAGAAGACGCGGCCAATTTATCCTTTATTAAAATGGCAAAAAATGCAGTCCTTAAAATGGGGGCTGTATTAATCAAAGAAATTGAAGACACGAATTTTACTGCTGAACAATTGGAACCCTTTCAGCCCATGGGGAAAATTGCTGCAGATACTAAAATTTCTTATTTAAGAACTTTACAAGCATTAGGAATAGATAAAAGCATGGGCTATTCGACGATTTTAAATGACCTGAACGATTATATCGCTGGCAAAGAACAATCCTCCCTTGCTTTAGAAAACGAACCAGAGGATTTAAGAAAAACAATTATTCAAGATCGATACGACAACTTTAAAGATCAATTTTACGGCAATATGGACATCATGGGCCCCAATGCCAGACATGGCACCCATGTAGCAGGTTTGGCAATAGGAATAACCGATACCGCATCAACAAGCTTCAAAACCCCAATTCGTATCATGGGGCTGCGGGTGGTCCCAGATGGAGATGAATACGATAAAGATATCGCATTGGGCATTCGATACGCTGTCAACAATGGGGCTAAGGTCATCAACATGAGTTTTGGTAAATCCTTTTCACCAGAACAAGCATGGGTAGATAGTGCCATTAGGTATGCTTTGTCGAAAGATGTTTTAATCATTCACTCTGCCGGCAACGAGTCCTACGATTTAAATATAAAAACAGTTTACCCAAGCCCCTACTCAACTATTTTTAAAGACAAAGCAGCCAATATGTTGACAGTGGGTGCAAGTAGCGATCCCCTAATTGGAGAAAGCCTTTTAACAGACTTCAGTAATTACGGCAATCAAGTGGTTGACTTATTAAGCCCTGGCTATAAAATATACTCAAGCTTGCCTAGTCCGCGCTTTGGTTTTCAAAATGGAACTAGCATGGCGGCACCCATTGTAAGTCATATTGCAGGATTAGTGCGTGCCTATTTCCCTAAGCTTACTGCGGTGGAAGTAAAAAACATTTTATTACAGAGCTGTTGGAAACCTAATGACCCAAATAGTCAATTCGCCATTCCTCAAAAAGAAAAAACAAGTACACTATCCAATATAGCCGCAGAAGGTGGCATCATCAACGCTGCATTGAGTATTCAAAATGCAGCCACTTATTACGCAACTAAATATAAAAAATAAACCATTCATATGTCAAGACCTAGCACCACGGAGTATGCTCCCTTCTTTCAAACTTATATCAACTACACCAGTGGGAAAGACTATGATATCTTAGTCAAACAATACCATGACCGATTGGTCAATTCTTGGGATGCTATTCCAATGGAAAAAATTAAATATGCTTATGGACCAGCTAAATGGACTATTCAGCAGATGTTTCAACACGTGATCGATACAGAAAGAATATTTGCATATCGTGCCCTTGCCATTGCAAGACAGGATAAAACAGCCTTACCTGGATTTGACGAAAATACTTATGCAGCCAATGGCGATGCTAGCCACCGTAATTGGAAGGATATGTTGATTGAATGGAGAACGGTGAGACAATCTACCAACTTATTGTTTGCTTCTTTCACACCTGCACAATTAAGTACAAAAGGCAATTGTAACGGAAACGATGTAACCGTGAATGCATTAGGATTTATCTTATTTGGACATGCCCTACACCATTTACACGTTTTGAAAGAGCGTTACGACGTGTAGGAAATTATTCCAAAATAGAAATTTCAATAAATGAGTATGGCCGTAAGGCAAAAAAGAACCCCTAAATAAAAATTAGGGGTTCTTTTTTTATACGATTTATTTGAATTCTTCGTAAATAAATTGGGGTACTCAATTTATTTACTTGCATATATATGTACAGCTAATTGAACTTGACTATCAATTGCACCAACACCATAGTTGATACCGAATAAAGTTCTGTCCATTGGGAAAAAAGCTTCAGCAAAGAAACCTTTATCATCAGCACTTCTGATGATTGCTTCAAAACTGATTTCTTTAGTGATCCCTTTTAAAGTTACCGCACCAGTTAAAGTTGCTTTATCAGCAGTCGTATATTTAACAGCAGTGATATTGAAAGTTGCTTCACCAAATTTAGCTACATCAAAGAAATCTGCTGTAGATAAATGACCCGCTAATCTATCCCCAGCAGCGTCAGTTACTTTCATACCAGCTACATCTACCACAAATGTTCCACCTACTAATTTGCCACCATCTACTTTCACTGAACCAGACTTTACTGGAAAATAGCCCGTATGGTAGTCGTTCTTTTTAGAACCTGTGAAATCTACTTTACTTTTTTGAGCTGTTACTGTGAAAGTTTCAACTTGCTTAGTTGAAGTTGGGTTGTTAAAAGAGAACAGTCCGATTGTTGCTACTGCACATGCAGAAAGAATGAATTTTTTCATATTTTTTATTTGTTTAGGTTTTATGAATCATAACTAACAATCCTATAACAGAACAATTTCCGTTTTGTTGAGTCTTGTTTGTAATTAGGCAAAATTAGTAATCAATGTTTAAACAACAAAATATATTTTTAGGTTAATTTCCCCCTCCTAATCTGCACATTATCTATTATCTTCGCCAAAATTTCCCAACTATGAACCTGCATGAATATCAAGCAAAAGATTTGCTAAAAAAGTACAATGTTCCTGTTCAAGAAGGTGTTGCAGTAGACAACGTAAAAGATGCTGTAGCTGCTTACCAAAAAATTGCAACAGATACAAATAATAAATTCGCTGTAGTAAAAGCTCAAATACACGCAGGTGGTCGTGGTAAAGGTAAAATTAATGGCTCAGAGCAAAGAGGTGTTGCTGTTGGTAAATCTGCAGAAGACATCGAGAATTTTGCAAAAAATATATTAGGTGGCACTTTGGTGACCATTCAAACTGGCCCAGCTGGTAAATTAGTAAGCAAAATTTTAGTAGCTCAAGACGTATATTACGAAGGTCCTCAACCTACTAAAGAATTATATTTATCTATCTTATTAGATCGTGCAAAAGGCATGAATGTAGTAATGTATAGCACAGAAGGTGGTATGGATATCGAAGAAGTTGCACACAATACTCCAGAAAAAATTTATAAAGAGTGGGTACACCCAGGTGGTGGCTTACAAGGTTTCCAAGCAAGAAAAATCGCTTTCAACTTAG
The DNA here is from genome assembly GCA_041176305.1 of Bacteroidota bacterium. Lineage (GTDB taxonomy): Bacteria > Bacteroidota > Bacteroidia > Chitinophagales > Chitinophagaceae > Sediminibacterium. The sequence goes on from JBEDDG010000007.1 coordinate 44,986, forward strand.
GTTTAAGCGGTGATGCTTTTAAAAACTGCGTGAAATTTGTAACAAATTTATACAATGCTTATGTTGGTTTAGACTGTGGCATGTTAGAGATCAATCCTTTATTCAAAACGGCTGACGACAAGATCATTGCGGTGGATTGTAAAATGAATATTGATGATAGCGCCTTAATGCGTCATCCAGATTTATTAGCTATGAGAGATGTGACCGAAGAAGATCCAACTGAAGTAGAAGCGGGAGAGTTCAATTTGAACTTTGTAAAATTAGACGGTAACGTAGGTTGTATGGTGAATGGTGCTGGTTTAGCAATGGCAACAATGGATATGATTAAATTAAGTGGTGGTGAGCCAGCTAACTTCTTAGACGTAGGAGGTTCTGCAAATGCACAAACTGTAGAAGCTGGATTCAGAATCATCATGAAAGATCCTAATGTAAAAGCTATTTTGATCAATATATTCGGCGGTATCGTTCGTTGCGATCGTGTTGCTGCTGGTGTGATTGAAGCATTCAATAAATTAGGCAATATCGACATCCCTATCATTGTACGTTTACAAGGTACGAATGCGGTAGAAGCTAAGAAATTAATAGATGAGAGTGGCTTGAAAGTTCAATCTGCTATCTTATTGAGCGAAGCTGCTGACTTGGTGAAACAAGCAGTTGCATAGATTTTAATGATGCTTAACCTTTTAATATAAAGCCTCAGTAAAATCTCTTTAATGATTTATCTCTGATGATTTTTAAAACCCAACGATTTCGTTGGGTTTTTTGTTTAAATAAGATCGGAATTGTAAGCTGATGATTGTTAAAAGCTGATTAATTATGCGGTAATGAGTTTAACTTCTGTGAGGCCACTAAATGAATACACATGTCCTGTAGCAATTTCCACACATTCAATTCGGATTCGGCGCTTCTTACCCCTTTTGAAAATGCGCCCTTTTAAAGACTCAAACAAAGTGCCTTCTGGCAGGTTGGCCACAAAAGCATGCCCCTCTTTTTTAACTTCGTTGTAATTACGCAACACCAATAATAAAGCAGTTTCTCCATTGGCAGTAGCAGCTGGATTCAATAATGTTTTACGCAAAGCTTTTTGAATGTCTTCAGGGAAAACACCTAATTGAATGAATTTAGCAAGCAATTGACTGTATATCCCTTTCCATTCTGCCCCATGTGCTTCTACCCTATTTTTAAAATTTTCATAGCATAAAAGATGCGCTAGCTCGTGCAGTAAAGTAATTAGAAATTCAAATTTATTGAGGTTTCCATTCACCGAAATTTTATGGTTTGCACCCAAGAATGGATGTCGATAATCCCCTAAAACAGATTTCCTAGCTCGAGTAACTGTAAGGTGCACTTTATATTGATGAATCAAAGCAACCACAGGCTCAAAAGCTCCTTCAGGAAGGTAAGCACGAAGTGCATGAAGCGGATGTTCTACTTTTGCCAATGGAATGAAATTAGGAGTCTTTTTTACTTTTTGTCCAACCAATTTCTATCCAAGTATAGACCAAATAAAGCCCCATTGCGATAAAAAGATTATTGGTGCCAATAGGCGCCTTTTTTTGTGTCGCATACCAAAGTGCTGCACCACCAAAAACGATAAATTTTAACATGGTCCCCGTCATCACAGAACGCACCATGGCATTGGGATTTGACGTATCCACTTGACTAATTCTTTTAAAATTAAATAAGGCCATGAAAAACAATAAACCATTTACGACCAACACAAATACCCCATTGATGGGTAATTGAATCGAAAGTTTTTGCTGTAGTAATACCAAAGCAATTACGGCAAAAAATAAAGCAACAACTGGACGAAATTCTTTTTTTAAATAAAGGTTCATTTATTTTTTAGATTTTATTCGGGTGTCTCTAACAATTTTAAATAATGAAAACACAATAAACAAAGAAGGTAATACCCATAAGAAAAGGGGCTCTATTTGATTCATTTTTTGGTCGATATACTTGCCTGAAAAGATCAAGAGTGTTAAAGCTACTGACCACTGACTAGCGATTCCTGCAAATTTTGCCCATTGAATATTGGAAGGAATTTTTTCTTTCAAAAGCTTGATTTTAATCGAGTGAAGGTAAACTCTCAGGAAGCACTAAAGGGATGGTATCCAATTGTTGTGGATTTCCCTCAGATAAAACTTTTTTGATCCCCTCTATATATTGCTCTTTAAAATGAACTGCTTGTTCTAAAGAATCTGTCCTGATTTTTAGCAATTCTAAAGCAGATCTACTTTCCTTGGTGCCATAGCCTGGGATATAATACTTTAAAGGCGTAAATGCAATGAGCGCTATAGTCAAACCCACTAAAAACATAAAAGCCACACTCACTCCCAGGTAAACCGATTTACGGGACAACCTGAAAGCAATCACTTCGTCATAAGTGTCATCATTCGTCACTACTAAACGGTAGGTATTGCTCCTTCTCTTAAAAGTATTGTTAATATCTAAGTTTGCCATAATCTTGAATCTGTATAAAGGTACAACCTTTGCTTTATTTAAACAGAATATGCCGTATTTTTAAGGCGTATAATATCCTATGCAAAAAGCTTCTAATGATCTACTGCTAAAACGCTTATTATGCCTTCTGGCAATAGGCCTTCTCTCCCTTTGGAGCAGCCCTACTTATGCCCAGGATACCACAAAATCTATCCTAGATATCAATAATTCAAAGCTGATTAAAAAAGCCAATGAATTCTTAGACAGCAATCAAAAAAAGATCAACAACTTTTTTAATAAAAAAATCAATGCTGCTAGAGATAGTTTAAATAAAAAAACAAACAGCTTATTAGAAAAAAAAGGCATCAACGAAATTGACAAGCCACTCCCCTATGAAAGGTTATTGAATAAAAAATATACCCTTGGACGTCGTGCCTATCAAAATACAGTATCACAGTTTAATTATTTATTCCATGCAGATGAATCTTTAATCGAAATCATTCAAAAGGCAAGAGCACAACACGAAGATGATTTTACGGAACTGCTCCCATTTTATGACTACGACTTAAGCAATACAGCTAAGGAATCGATTGATTCAATCATTTACAGGTGTAATGCCAATATTGTATTGCATGACTTAAGAAGTAATTATGTGGATGATGCCTACTTATTATTAGCTAAAGCTTATTTGTTTCACAAAAATTTTGATACAGCTGCAAGCATATTGCAATTTATCAATTACTCCTTCTATGACAAAGAAGAAGGTGCAGATATGCCCATTGGAAGTAACTTGAATAAAACCGGCAAATTTAGTATCGCCTCTATAGAAGATGGTCGTGCATGGGAAAACAAAAATGTCAGGAATGAAAGTATGATCTGGCAAGCAAGAAATTATTTTGAAGCAGGCGAATTGAACGAAGGAATAAGTTTATTACAGTTACTAAAAACGGATGCTGGTTTCCCAAAAAGACTCTACCCTTTTTTGTATGAACAATTGGCCTATGGCTACTATCAATCTGGTAATTACGATAGTGCAGCCAATTATCTAATCAAAGGGATGGACAATGCAAAAGACCTGCTAACAAAAGCAAGATGGAGTTATTTGATTGCTCAACTCTATGAACATGAAAATAAAATAGACCTAGCCTATCAATGGTATAGAAAAGCAGGCTCCATAGCTACGAATCCAATCATCGCTGTGTATTCAAGCATCTATATGACAAGTATAGAGGCAAATAGAGGCGAGAAGTCTTGGACAGCGCTAGCAGCTACTTTGGAAAAAATGCTTAAAAAAGATAAGTACCAGCCTTTTGCGGATATCATTTATTATGAAATGGCACAATTGGCTATCAAAAATGATGCTTCCTTAAAAGCAAACCAATGGCTTATAAAGTCCATACAAAAAAATGTGCAGAACAGTAAACTGAAGCAAAAAGCATTGGCTCAATTAGGTGCGTTGAATTATAAAGAAGATCATTTTACAGTAGCAAAAATTGCTTACGATCAGTTGAATAACCTCTTAAAGAGTTACCCCAACTATGATCAAATCATGCTCCGAAAAAAATGGATAGAACAAATTGAAGGGTATGATGCGATCATCGCAAAAGAAGACACCTTACAGTTGATTTATGCGCTGCCAGTAAAAGAACAAACTATAGCAGCTCTACAATGGCAAAAAAGAAGCACCGCCAAAGCTGCATTAAATAAAGATTTATTAGTAGACCCTGAACAAAAAAATGCCGAAAACACCCCAACTACTGCTGCAACAAATAATTTCTCGAATAGCAACTTTATCAACACGATGTCTTCTATGAGTATGAGCAACCCTTACTCAAATCCTAGTGCTAGTGCAAGCTCTGACTTTTATTTTGATAATCCGCCTACCGTTAGTGCGGGCATCAATCAATTTAAACAAAAATGGGGAGATCGACCTAATGTAGATAATTGGAGAAGAAAGACCAGTATTCAATTGGCAAAGGGCACAACTCCAAAACCTACCATGGATAGTATACAAATAATTGACAGTACTAAACTGGTTGTAAAAGGTAAAAACAAAAAGCAATCTGCTGTAACAAAAGATAGTACTGAGCAATTATCCATTCAGTTAATTGAATCAGCAGCTGGATTACAACAATCTAAGGAAACATGGAATAAAAGTACGCTGGCTATCGCAAAAACCTTTTTATACGAATTGAATGATTTTGAGAAGGCCTTACCTAGATACCAAGCCTTGATTCAAAAAAATATTGACCCAATCGCGACCGAACAAGCTTTATTGGATTTAGCAAGCCATTATTTACATTTTGGTCAAGCTGAAAAATCAGCTGCTATTATTGAAAATATTGTAGACAAATTCCCAAATGGTATTTATGTCAACAAAAAGAAGGCAAAAGAAAACGCAGACCGAATCAATAAAAATACGATCGAGGCTTACAAAGAAGCCTACTTTATGGCTCAAATAGGTGATTGGGAAAAGTTCAATGAACAAAAGGATTCATTAGTGATTCAATTCAAAGGCACCAAATGGCAGACTCCATTTCAATTTTTGACCATCAAAATGTATGCTCAACTTCGCAAGGACAGTATCGCTTTAGTTGTATTAAATGAAGTCATCTCTAGAAACAGTAGTGAAGCTGTTAAAGCAAGAGCAAGAAATATCATCACTGAAATTAACAACAGGAAAGCAACTGAGGAATACCTAGCAGCATTAAAAATTGAAAAAATAAAACCTGTTGTAACTAATGAAACAACAATTGAAACAGCACGTGTTCTTGTTAAAGCAAACACTTCAAAAAATGAAGGGAAGCAAGTTATTACAACTCAAATCGATTCCGCACAAAGCGATCTAGCCATTTCGAATCAACTTGTCTTTACCAATGACAGTTTGGAGCCGCATTATATTGCGTTACAAACAACCAATGTCTCCCCTGCTTTTGTGAAAGAAATTCAAAATGCATTCAAGGATGTACATGCAGAAGAATTTAGAAAATTAAATCTATCCGTTACAAATGTTCAGTTTAGTGAACAAAGTTATATTGTATGGATTGGCCCATTTGAAAATGCAGCATCAGGACTTCAATATATACAAAAAGTAAAACCTAGATTAAGTACAGAGATTATTTCATTTATTGCAAAAAAGCAATATGACCTGATTTTAATTGGCAAATCGAATATCATTCAAATCATCGAACCAGTTCAACTGGAACAATATAAACGTGACAAGGCAAATTATTATTTTAAACCTTAAAGGGTAAAAAGTGAATTCAGAAAATAAAACAACAACAAAAGACAATCAAAAAAGACCTAAGCATTGGGTAAAACTATTCTGGAAATACTACTTCATTGCAGCAGGTGTCTTTTTACTATTTATCCTCCTGCTTAATTTCGGATGGATTGGCGATATGCCAGATCTTGATGATATTGAAAACCCAACTGCTTCCTTAGCAAGTCAGGTCTATGCACAGGATGGAACTCCAATGGGTAAGTTTTATTTAGAAGATAGAATTAGCGTTAAATACAGAGATATAAGTCCCTATTTATTACAAGCTTTAGTAGCCACAGAAGATAAAAGATTTTACGACCACTACGGTATTGATGGAGAGGGTTTGTTAAGAGCGGTTGCCTTTTTGGGAAGTCAGGGCGGTGCTTCTACCATTACCATGCAAACAGCAAAGAATTTATTCACCAATAATTGGGGCACCAAAAACAAACTCTTAAGAATCATTCAAAAAATCAAAGAGAGCATTATAGCCATCAAGCTTGAACGGAATTTCACTAAACAAGAGATCATCACTTTGTATTTAAACACCGTGCCGTTTAGTGAAAACTTATTTGGTGTAAGCAATGCATCGAGGTCTTTTTTCCAAAAAGAACCAGACCGATTAACTATCGAAGAGGCTGCTTTATTAATTGGCATGATCAATGCGCCCACCAAATACAATCCAAATAGAAATCCAAAATTAGCGCTTGACAGAAGGAATTTAGTATTGAATAGAATGGCGGGTGAAAAATTTATCACCAATGACCAAGCGGCTCAATTAAAAGCATTACCTCTTGTGACCAATTTTAAAAAGTTGGACGAGAACAATGGTCTTGGACCCTATTTTAGAAGTTATTTAGGTGAGTACATGAAGAAATGGTGCAAGGAGCATAAAAAGAACAATGGGGATGCTTATAACTTATACAGAGATGGTTTAAAAATTTATACCACCATCAATCCTCGTATGCAATTGTATGCCGAAGAAGCAGTGGCGAGACATATGGCTTATTTGCAAAAGGAATTCAATAAGCAAGTCAATATCAAAACAGGATCAGTATGGAAAGACTTCAATAATCAATTGGAATTAGCGATCAAACAAACTGATCGCTGGAGAAATTTGAAAAAAGAAGATGTAGAAGAAACTGACATCAGAAAAACATTTGACGAGGTTTTGCCCATGCGTGTTTTTGCTTGGAATAAAAATAGGTTCATCGATACAGCCATGACCCCATTGGATTCCTTAAAATACCATAAGCAAATGTTGCAAACCGGTTTCTTAGCAGTGGATCCATTTACTGGCGAAGTGAAAGCTTGGGTAGGCGGTATAGATTTTAAAACATTTAAGTATGACCATGTCAATATCAATACCAGAAGACAAGTAGGTTCTACCATGAAACCATTGTTGTACTCATTAGCTATCGAAAAAGCAGGCTTCACCCCTTTTAGTATTGTACAGGACCAACAACAAAATTTTGAAGGCTATGGCATGGTGCCTAATACTCCAAAATCATGTACTGGACAATCTATGCCAATGGCGCAAGCCTTAGCAGAATCTAGGAACTGTGCAACAGCCTATATCATGAAGCAAATTAATGGGGACGGAAATGAAGCTGCAAAGGAATTAGTAGCTTATTTAAAAAAGACCAATATACAAGCAGATATACCAGCCTATCCTTCTATCGCCTTGGGTGCTTGTGAAGTTTCTTTATTTGAAATGGTACAAGCTTATACCATGTTCCCTGGTGGTGGATACAATGCACAACCTTTCTTTATCAATCGTATCGAAGATAAAAATGGCAATGTACTTGAAAGCTTTTCTCCACAAAGAAGAAAAGTCATCAGCGAATTAACGGCTTATTCTATGGTGAGCATGATGGAAGGCGTAATGACTAAAGGAACTGGTAGAAGTATGTATTCCTATGATATAGGTACACAGTCTGTAGCAGGTAAAACTGGAACCACCAATGACAATAGTGATTTATGGTTTATGGGCTATACCCCTCAAATTCTAGCAGGTGCATGGGTGGGTGCTGATGATCGTTATATTCGTTTTACCGACAACTATTTTGGTCAAGGTGCGCATGGCTCTTTACCAATCTGGGCTTACTTTATGAATAAGGTAGCCAACGATCCAGCATGTAATTTAGATCGAAACGCAAGTTTCTTAAGACCTGATAATCTAAGCACCGATTTTAATGTCAATTTTGTAGGCAAAGATTCTAGTATTGATTTAACCCTACCCGATCCAACAGCAGAAGCTATTGAAGCGGAATCTGACTATAGTTTAATTTCAAACAATCAACCAGCAGCTGTTGCACCTGCAACTACTACACCTCCAGCCAACAAACCTGCTGCACCTAAAAAGCAAAGTACAGAACCGAAGCAAGCGACTACACCTGCCAATAAACATAAAGCAGTCATGCCTAAGAAAAAACAATAGTAACAATTAAGTTTCAAGAATATTACAAAGTGTATCCGTAAAAGGCTGAACTAAGTTCAGTCTTTTATTTTTGCTTCAATGCATATTGTAAAGTAAAATGATGGTAACTATTTTTTTGGAAGAATCCAGTACCATATTGAAATTGGATGCGTTTATAAGGGAAAGCAAATCCTGCGCTAAGCCCGTTTAAACTATTGGGTTGATTTTGGATATTCAATTCAAACCTGCGTGCAAAATGATACCCTAAGTCTAGTTCGAAATTTTGTCCAATAAACAATTGTGATCCAACTATTAAATGATTGAATACATTTTGTAATGAACCTGGCTTAGTATAGGCTTCTTGATTGTAAAAGTCTACCTCATAATAATTATCATTCCATACAGAAAGCCTTTCTGCTGTAATCGAAAACTGTAATGGGGCATTGGCTAATTTCTTGGACCAACCTACAATTAAATTCAAGGGCAATTCCTCTTTCACTTGAAAATGTTTTAACTGCGTGCCTACATTTTGCAATAAAAGACTCCATTGCGACAAACCATCGGTAGCTAAATACCTTAGCCCCACATCCATAGCAAGCCCATTAGACCTATACGCTCCAAAATTGGATTGTATGAATTTGATTTGTGTCCCAAAATGAAAATTGTCTTGGTACGTTTTTGAAATACCCACTTGAACAGCATATTCATTAGGATTTGTGGTTCCAAAATTGTTTCCTGAAACATCGGTCTGATCGATGCTGCCATAATCCATAAAATGAACTCCCCATCCAATTACCCAATCCGACTTTAGTACATTCGCCCCATTCAGGTCATATTGTTGTATGCCGGCAAAATAGGGTTTAACACTCACCTGTAAATCGCCATCCATATTGGGTGTAAGCAATGCGGGTTGCATCATGGCAAGCCCTAAGTCGTTTCCAATTGAACTAATATTGAGTCCGCCTAAGCTAGTCGCTTTAGCAGTATAAGGTAATTTTAAAAATTGATACACCGCATTCCCCGCAGTCGTCTGCGCTTGTATGGGATTATAACCTAATAGCGCCCCTAGGAAAAGGCTACTTGCAAATAAAAACCCTAGCTGAGGTGTACGGCTATAAAAAGACATAGAACAAAGCTAGGGTTTGAGGCCTTAATAATCAATTAAACAAGTGCTAAATCTAACACTTGTTGCATATTTTTTACATAATAGAACTTCAAGCCTTTGATAAAAGCCTGGTCTATTTCGTTGACATCTTTTTCATTTTGCCAGCAAAGAATAATCTCTTTCATTCCTGCTCTTTTTGCTGCCAAGATTTTCTCTTTGATCCCTCCTACTGGAAGTACTTGACCTCTTAAAGTAATTTCACCCGTCATGGCCAAGAATGGCTTTACTTTTCGGCCAGTATAAGCAGAACTTAAAGCAGTTAAAATCGTGATACCCGCACTTGGACCATCTTTAGGTACTGCCCCTTCTGGCACGTGCATATGAACAGACTTCGTCTTGAACAATTCAGCATCTACACCAATCTTTTTTGCATTTGCTTGAAGATAGGTCATTGCAGTAGTGGCACTTTCCTTCATGACATTACCAAGGTTACCTGTTAATTTCAATTCACCTTTGCCCTCAGAAAGTAAGGTTTCTATAAATAATATATCTCCGCCTACATAAGTCCATGCTAAGCCAACGGCAACGCCCGGCATG
>JBEDDG010000008.1:0-50067 GCA_041176305.1 Bacteroidota bacterium
GTTTATAAATCTTTTGCGAATATACTTGCTTTTTCACTCATTTATTCAATTGCAAATAGATTCTTATGTTAGTAAAACCCTAATTTTAGGGCATGAGATATGTTGTTTTAACATTTTTTTTAATCGCATGCAGCTGCACACAGAATTTACTGGGTCAGGTGGGCATGCTTTCTAAAGGAAATTGGGTTAAAATAGCGGTCCCAAACGAGGGCGTTTTTCAGTGCACAGGAGCACAATTAAAGTCGATGGGTTTTACTGGAAAATTGAATGCAAGTCAGGTGCAACTTTTTGGGATGGACCTTGCAGCATTAACCGAAAAAGTACCTGCAGGTTTGCCGGATAGTTTAACAGAAATTGCCATAGAAATGCAAGATGGGGGAGATGGATTTTTGGATGACCAAGATCGATTTTTATTTTACGCACAGGGAAAAAATAAATGGATTAAAACGGAGGCCTCAGAAGCGCCTATCCGACAAAAAATTGTTAGCAATGATTCTTTGTATTTTTTTATTCGCATCGGAGCAGAAGGGAAAAGAATTACAAGTGATGCGAGTGCAATGATTGGAACAAAATTAGTACAGTATTATCCTGAAAAATGGTTGATCGAAAAAGATTCTATAAATGTTTTAAGCAGTGGGAAAATAGGTCTTGGAGATCCTATGGGTAGTGGAACTGGGAAAAAAGCAAGCTTGCAATTTGCATTCAATATGGAAGGTTTGCAATGGAGTGCACCCGTCACAATTCAAAGTCAATTGGCCGCAACTACTTATTCTACAAATGCCAATTTTAACATTCAACTGAATGATGTTTTATTGAATACAATTACTTTAGGTCCTGTGGAGCCTACTATCTTGGACGACAGTTATAAAATCAAATTCGATACGATCTCCAAGTGGCTGGAAGTAGAAAAAATAATAAAAGCAGGACAGTCTTTATCTAATGTTTCTTTACAAGTGGATTTTAATGGGCCCGCTACTGCTACTGGATGGATCGATTACATCGCACTGCATGGTCAAAGAAAAATAGGTTTTTGGGGTACAAGTAGTTTTGGGTTTGAGTATAGTACCACAAATCCAATGAATCAAATGGTTGAATTTGAAATTCAAAATGCAAACAATCAAACCAGGGTCTGGGAAGTAAGTAAATATGTTGCACCTAGATCAATGACGGTAGCTTTAGGTCAAAACTCAGTTGGAAGTTTCAAATCGAAAGACAGTGCCTATAAATATTTTTACGTTTTTGAATCGAATAAGGTGAATGCTGCTCAGGTTGTTGGAAAGCTGGAGCAGGATAGCAGCTTTAATACCACGCCGGTGGATTATATCATTATTACTGCACCTGATTATTTGCCAGCAGCAAAACAATTAAAAGCTTTCCACGAAAAACAAAATGGCTTTAAAGTAGGGCTTGTTAAATCTACACAAATCTATAATGAATTGGCTGCTGGTCAAACAGATCCAATTGCCATCAGAAATTATGTCAAATACATTGTAGAGCAGTCTAGGTTAAACGGACAAGCTAAGCCCACTTATTTATTATTGTTTGGAATTGGAAATTTCAATGCACAAAAAATTCAACCAAATAAAGAGTTGCCTGTTTATACGAGTGATATTTCCAATTCGATCTTGGCTTCTTATAGTACGGATGATTATTATGCCATCCACCAGTCGGGCGCTCAAATCCGTTTCCCTCAAACGATAGATTCTATTGACCTTGCAGTGGGAAGAATTCCAGCAAGAAATAGTGCCGAAGCTTTAAAGATGGTGCAGAAATTAATAGCTTATCAGACCAATAAAAAAATGGGTCTATGGCAAAACCAATTGACTTGGGTGGCAGATGATGCAGATTATAATTTGCATTTACAAGATGCAGAAGATATAGTGAGCAATATAATTTCAAAAACTACGCGTTGGAACCACCGTAAAATTTACCTCGATTTATTCAAGGCCAATCAAACCCTAACAGGCGCTACTTATCCAGCGGTAAATGATGCCATTCAAGAAGCAGTTAATTCTGGCAGTTTAATCCTGAATTATACAGGACATGGAAATTATTTAAGGTTAGCTGAAGAAGCGGTTATTTCAAAAACAGCAATGGATTCATGGAATAATACAGGCAGGTTACCCATTATGGTTACTGCTTCCTGTGATTTTGCCCCTTATGATCAACCTAACCTTTTACCCATAGGATTTGATGCATTGATGCAAAATGATAAGGGAATTATTGCATTGGTTGCAGCCAATAGATTGGTCTTTGCTTATAGTAATAAACAAATCAATGATGCATTTATGCAGGCTTTATTGGTGCCTAATAGTTCAGGTACATTTGCAAGCATTGGTCAAGCATTACAGGCTGCAAAAAAATATAATTTTAGTAAAAATGGAGATCGATTAAATGCCTTTAAGTTTGGCTTGATGGGCGATCCTGCCATGCAAATAGTACAACCAAAATACCAGGTTCAATGTACAGCTTTAAATGAGGCAAAATGGACCGACTCCATTCAGCTTAAGGCAGGTGGAAAGTATATTTTAAAAGGGCAGCTGACAAATAACAATCAAAAGCTCCAAAATTTCAATGGTTTTGTAGATATGGTTTTGTGGGATGCGCCAAGTTATAAAAAGACCTTAGCCAATCAAACATTTAGTCAAGCAGTATTGGTTGAAACGCAGGAGCAGGCTATTTTTAAAGGAAAAGCGACGGTACAAAATGGACAATTTGAGATCAGTTTTATCCTACCCATTGCTTTACCTAGTTCCGATGTGAAAGCTTTGAAATTGCAATTGTATGCATACAATGATACCATTGATGCCATAGCGCCAAATCAATCCATTTTTATACAAGGCAATGCTACACAAAGTGCAGCGGATACGATTGGGCCTAAAATCAAATCCTATATCAATGCGCCTTATTTTAAGTCAGGGGATTGGGTGAATTTTCCAGCTACTTTAATCGTCGAATTGCAAGACAGTGCAGGTATTCAATCTTCTGGCAATGAATTAGGCCATGATTTAAGGTTGATAGTGGACGACACTATTACCCAAAGTTTTAACCTGAATCCTTTTTTCACGTATAACCTGAATCAATATCAGTCGGGCACCATTCGCTATGCACTACCTAATACCCTCTTTAAGGCAGGGAAGCATCGCTTGATTATTAAAGCATGGGATTTATTGGGCAATGTATCTAAAGACAGTATATGGATTGAAGTGCCAGGGTTAAACAATCAAAACCTAAGAAACCTACAAGTCTTTCCTAATCCAGTTCAAAATGCGGCTAAATTTAGTTTTGAATTAAAAAATGTACAGGATCCAATGGTGATGACTATTCAAATTTTTGATGCCAGTGGTAAAATCCTCTATCGTCATAATGAAACCTTGCAGCCCAATGGAAACAGGATCGTATTTGATTGGGACGGCCGAACCCAATACGGGAGCCTACTACCACAGGGGCAGTATTATTACTGCGTCATGGTCAGTCAAAATGGGGTACAGGAACAATTATTAAGTACATTATTAAAGTTTTAAATATTAAATACTAGGGTTATCTTTACTTCTATAGAATCTTAATGCAATTGAGTATGATACATAGCAGCTCCATAAAAACTGTCCTTTGTTTGAGTTTGGTTTTTGCCCTAGGCAATGTAACCGCACAAACTAAATTAAAATTACAAAGTACCGCAGTGCCCTTTATGATGATTTCTCCTGACGCAAGATCAGGGGGGATGGGTAATTTATCCATTGCCATGTCACCAGAGGCCAATGACCTATTTGGCAACACTGCTAAGATTCCTTATATGAGTAACAATAGTGGATTCTTAATCAACTATACCCCTTGGTTAAAAGACTTAGGATTAAGTGATGTGTATTTGGCGAGTGCGGGTTATTTTAAAAAATTAAATAGCTTTTCTGGCATCAATAGTTCGTTGCGTTTTTTTAGTTTAGGAAATATAGATTTTACAGATGAATCTGGCCAATCTACTTTGCCTTCGCAAAGACCTTCAGAATTTAGTTACGATTTTGGCTATAATATTTTGTTGACAGATGCATTGAGTATGGGGGTTACCTTAAGGTATATCCACTCTAGATTAGTACAAGGTTCTTATGGCACCAACGGCACCAATTATAAGGCTGGTAACACTTTCGCTGGAGACATCAGTTTATTTTATAAACAGAATGAAAACATGGAAGGATTTCATGGAGGTTTAGTGTTATCGAATTTAGGGGGCAAAGTGAGTTATTCTAATGAGTCTAAAAACAAATATTTTATTCCTGCGAATATTGGATTAGGGGTGGCTTATTTAAATAAATTCGATCAAGAGAATTCACTGGAAATGGGGGTTGATGTCAATCGTTTGATGGTACCTGCAAGTCCAAATACAAGTGATCCTGAGTTGGTGGATCAGTATTTTACACAGTCTGTTGTGTCTAGCTGGTTCAACTCTTTTTCTAATAAATATGGTATGCCTTTATCCGAGTCTCTAAAAATATCTTTAGGGATGGAGTATAACTATACCGACCGTTTTTATTTAAGAGCGGGTTACTTTGTCGACAATAATAAGAATTTAGGTAGCATGCAATACTTTACCATTGGTTCTAGCTTTCAATACCAACAATCAAGATTCAACCTTTCTTATTTAGTACCTACTGGTGGCGGTATCACCAGGAATCCATTGTCCAATACCTTGCGTTTTGGGTCGATTTTTTACTTCTAAATAATTTGTTAACTAAAGCTTTTCAGCTTCCGTTTACTTGGTTTTTTAAGTACTTTTGTAGCACATGTCTACTATCATTCCTATTGTCAACCACAGTCATCATCCCTTGCCTTCCTACGTAACGGCAGGCTCGTCTGGTGTAGACCTTCGTGCTTTTATCCCTTCGCCCCTTCAATTGGCCCCCATGGAACGCATTTTGATCCCAACAGGTTTGCATATTGCGTTACCTCCTAACTGGGAAGCACAAGTAAGACCTAGGAGTGGATTGGCGATTAAACAAGGCTTAACTTGTTTGAATACGCCAGGCACCATTGATGCAGATTATAGAGGGGAGATTAAAGTAATTCTAATCAACTTATCCAATGAGGTTCAAACTATACAAGACGGAGATAGAATTGCACAAATGGTTTTTCAACAAGTAGAAAAAATGGAATGGCAGCTGGTAACTAGTTTAGAAACAACTCAAAGAGGGGATGGTGGATTTGGCCATACTGGAAAAATATAATTGAATGCAAAAAATAAAATACAGTATCGCCTTCGTTCTTGTCCTTTTTAGTTTTGCCTGTGCGAACGTTAAAAAAGTACAAGTCATACAGGATGCATTAGCAATGAAAGCGATCCCAGATTCAGCGGCCTTAGCAGAAAAAGCGAGGCTGGATTCTGTGATGATGGTAGAGGGCATCGTGCATAATATAGCCCATACAAAAATCAACTTCAAAACAATGAACGCGAAGTTGAAGATGGATTATGAAACAAGCAAGAATAAAGATAGTTATATCGCGAACTTAAGTATTCAAAAAGACAGTGGGATGTATATCACTATCAGAGGCGCGATGGGCGTGATTGGGTTAAAGGCATTTATAAATAAGGATAGTGTCGTTTTAGTTTTTCCTTTGAGTAAAAAAGTAGAACGTCATCCCTTGGCTTATTTACAAGAAGTGGTTAAAATACCTTTAACCTATCAAACCATCGAAGATTTAGTAGTAGGTAATCCTATTTTTATGGATAGTTTTCAAATGATCTCTTATAAAGTCATCAATGAAAGATTACAGGTTAGCTTGATGGGAACATTGTTTAAGAATTTAGTCATCCTTAGCGAGGATAATACAAAATTGGTTCAACTTAAGTTAGATGATGTAGACATCACAAAGCATAGAACCTGTGACATTAGTTATAGTCAACACACGTTGGTGAATAACACACAATTCCCGCTCATGAGAACCATCTCCATCAATGCGCAAACCAAGTTGGATATAGGGATGGAAATAAAAGAATTTAATTTTGATGAACCTTTAAAATACACTTTTGCTGTTCCAAAATTGGGCAGACGCAAATAATAAAGTGAAAAAATATTCGTATGATTAAAAAGTGGTCAATTCTTATCTGTTTATTTGCGGCATGTTTTATAAACAATGCGACAGGGCAAAATGGCAATTCTAGAGAGGAATTACAAAAGCAATCTCAGTCCTTGCAAAAAGAGTTAGAGGCACTTAATAATTTATTAGACCAAACTAAAAAGAATAAAAAAAGTTCATTGGCGCAATTGGCTTTGATTCGCAGTAAGATCTCAAAAAGAGAAGCTTTAATCAACGGTATAGCAAGACAGGTCAAGGTATTGGATGATGCTATACAAACCAATCAACAAGATATAAGAAGACTTAATAACGAGTTAGATACATTAAAATATAGGTATGCCAAAAGTATTGTTTTTGCCTATCAGAGCAGGAGCGGGTATGAATACCTAAACTTCCTGTTTTCTGCGGGCAGCTTTAATGATGCAGTAAAGCGTATTACCTATTTAAAAAGTTACCGTCAAAATAGAGAGGCGCAAGCCATGGCGATTGGATTGTCTGAACAAAATTTAAAATCTAAGATCACAGTATTAAGTGAGAACAAACAAGATCGAATTAAAACATTATCTGCTCAAACGGTTCAATTAAAAGTGTTGATTGATGATAGGAAAGAACAAGACAAAGTGGTCAAGCAGTTAAAAAGTAAAGAGCAAGAAATTACTGCACAAGTAAGACAGAAAGAAGCACAGCGAAGAAAAATGCAATCTGCCATTGCTGCGGTGATTAAAAGAGAAATGCAAGAAGCGCAGAAAAGAGAGAACGATCGTTTGGCAAAATTAAAAGCAGCCAATGCAGCTAATAATAAAACGACGACGGCAGCTGCAGACAATAAACCAAAATCAACTCCTGTAGTAGGAAAGGTGCAAGGGGGCTTAAAAAGTACTTCTGACAATCGTCCTTATTCGGCCTTAGAAACATCTGAGGAAGGCAGAGAGACCTCTATCTCTTTTGAAAATAATAAAGGTGGATTGCCTTGGCCAGTATCAACAGGTAGCGTGTATGTTCGTTTTGGTGTGGAGTCCATTCCGGGCACAAAATTAGATCGAAAAAGTGACGGCATAGAAGTCGCAGTTCCAAAAGGCACTGCTGTAAAAAGCGTCGCTAATGGCGTTGTAGTATATGTAGGAGATGTGAATGGCTATCAAACTGTCTTCATCAAACACGGCAAGTATTTTACTACTTATTCTTATTTAAGTAGTGCGAGTGTAAGCAGTGGACAGGAAGTAAGGGCTGGCACGGTGATAGGCAGATCGGGTATTAATTTGGATGGTGAAGGCGCCTTGTTGTTTTCTATAAACAACGAAAAAGTTGTATATTTTGATCCTGAAAATTGGTTGAAAGCTAAAAGATAACCAGGTTCAGGCATTTAAAATTGCTGCCATGTCAACATATATCCTATCGCTCGATCAGGGGACTACAAGTAGTCGTGCTATTTTATTTAACCAAGAAGGTCAAATTGTTTCCATTGCACAAAAAGAGTTTACACAAATTTTTCCAACACCAGGTTGGGTAGAACATGATGCTTTAGAAATTTGGAGTACACAAATTGGTGTTGCTTCGGAAGTCATTAGTAAACAAAATATTGGACAGGATAGTATTGCTGCAATTGGTATCACCAATCAAAGAGAAACAACTGTATTGTGGAATAAGCATACAGGACAGCCCATCTACAATGCTATAGTGTGGCAGGATAGACGTACTGCTGGTTTTTGTGATCAATTAAAAGCAGAAGGCAAACAAGCCATGATTCAAGCAAAGACAGGGCTCATTATAGACGCCTATTTCTCTGCATCAAAAATAAAATGGATTTTAGATCATGTAGAAGGAGCAAGGGCTTTAGCCAATAAGGGGGAGCTGTGTTTTGGCACGATTGACAGTTGGTTGGTTTGGAAATTAACCAATGGTGCTGCACATGTGACAGATGCAACCAATGCTTCCAGAACCATGTTGTACAATATTCATGACCTTAGATGGGATACGGAGTTATTGAACTTATTTGATATCCCTTTATCCATCTTACCAGAGGTAAAAAGTAGTTCCGAAGTGTATGGTACAACCAATTTAATGGTGCCCAATCATTCTATTCCTATTGCAGGAATTGCGGGAGATCAACAAGCTGCCTTATTTGGTCAAATTTGTACCCAAGCAGGGATGGTAAAAAACACGTATGGTACAGGTTGCTTTATGCTGATGCATACAGGTGAAAAAGCAATGACTTCAAAAAATAATTTATTAACGACTATTGCTTTACAAAGAAATGGAAAGACCTATTATGCATTAGAAGGCAGTGTATTTATTGCAGGCGCTGTGATACAATGGTTAAGAGATGGATTGCATTTAATCAGAAATTCAGATGAAGTAGAAGCGCTTGCAGGATCAGTCGCTGATACCGATGGTGTATATATGGTGCCTGCTTTTGCTGGCTTAGGGGCACCTTATTGGAATCAACACGCAAAGGGCACCATTGTAGGTCTTACTAGAGGCACCCAAACAGCGCATATTGCTAGAGCGGCACTTGAAAGTATTGCTTACCAAACTTATGATGTTTTAAAAGCAATGGAAGCCGATGCTCAAATTCCAATTCTTGAATTGAGGGTAGATGGCGGTGCTACTAAGAATAATTTATTAATGCAATTTCAATCCGATTTATTGTCTACTAAAGTAATTCGACCAACCATGATCGAAACAACTGCATTAGGAGCTGCTTACCTTGCTGGCTTAGCGGTTGGATTTTGGAAAGACGAAGCCACTTTAGCAACAAAATGGCAAGTAGATCAAATCTTTGAACCGACTATGAAAGACAGCGTAGTCGCAACAAAAATTCAAGGTTGGCAAAAAGCAATTCAAATGACTAATATTTAATTTTATGACTCCATTTTTAGCAGAATTTATTGGCTCTTCCGTTATGATTATTATTGGAAACGGTGTTGTAGCCAATGTGGTATTACCCAAAACAAAAGGACATGCAGGTGGATTGATAGCCATTGTTCTAGGCTGGACCATTGCCGTTTTTGTAGCAGTTTATATAACCAGTAGTGCAAGTGGTGCACATTTAAATCCAGCTGTAACTATTGCTTTTGCAACAGCTGGAAAATTCAGCTGGTCCTTGGTGCCAACCTATATTCTTGCACAATTATTAGGTAGCATGTTAGGTGCTTTTGTGGTATGGATGGTCTACAAGGACCATTTTAACGAAACGGAAAGCGCAGGGGATAAATTGGCTTGCTTTGCAACCGGCCCCTCTATCCGTAAATTGCCTCAAAATTTTATAGTAGAAACCATTGCAACCTTTGTTTTCATATTAGCAATTTTTAATATAAATCCTGCTGGAGTCGAATTAGGAGCTTTATCTGCCCTCCCCGTGTCCCTTTTAGTGGCAGGAATAGGCTTTGGTTTAGGTGGCCCAACTGGCTGGGCAATCAATCCGGCAAGGGATTTTGGTCCTAGAATCATGCATTTTTTACTTCCAATCAAGGGAAAAGGGTCAAGTGACTGGGCTTACTCGGTTATACCGGTATTTGGACCAATCGTGGGGGGAATATTGGCTGCTATTTTCTATTTACAATTTTTGCAATAAAGCTGCAAATCACTACCTTTGCAGCCGAAATGGAGTATCTCTATTTTCGCCTCTTAAAAGGGGGTTGTAAAAATAATTAACAATATGGCAACAACAGGTAAAATCAAACAAATTATTGGTGCGGTTGTAGACGTACATTTTTCTACTGAAAGTGTATTACCAGAAATTTACAATGCGCTTGAAATTACGCGTCCTAATGGTGAAAAACTAGTATTAGAAGTTCAACAACACTTAGGAGAAGATAGCGTTCGTGCAATTGCAATGGATGGTACAGAAGGCTTAGTGAGAGGAATGGAAGTAGTGGACACTGGTAAAGCAATTTCTATGCCAATTGGTGAAGGCATCAATGGTCGTTTGTTCAATGTAACAGGTGATGCAATTGATGGTTTACCTCAATTAGATAAAAGCAACGGTCGTGCTATTCACGCAAATCCTCCAAAGTTTGAAGACTTAAGTACTGCAACAGAAGTGTTGTTTACAGGTATCAAAGTAATCGACTTGATCGAGCCATATGCAAAAGGTGGTAAGATTGGATTGTTTGGTGGTGCGGGTGTAGGTAAAACAGTATTGATTCAAGAGTTAATCAACAATATCGCAAAAGGACACGGTGGTTTATCTGTGTTTGCGGGTGTAGGTGAAAGAACACGTGAAGGTAATGACTTGTTACGTGAGATGATTGAAGCAGGTATCATGAAATATGGTGAAGCTTTTAAACATAGCATGGAAGAAGGTGGATGGGATTTAAGTAAAGTTGATTTGAATGAATTAAAAGAATCAAAAGCAACTTTCGTATTTGGACAAATGAACGAACCTCCAGGAGCACGTGCGCGTGTGGCTTTGAGCGGTTTGACTATTGCAGAATATTTCCGTGATGGAGATGGTACAGGAAAAGGAAAGGACATCTTGTTCTTCGTAGATAATATCTTCCGTTTCACACAAGCAGGTTCAGAGGTATCGGCTTTATTAGGTCGTATGCCATCTGCGGTAGGTTACCAACCAACATTGGCAACAGAGATGGGATTGATGCAAGAGCGTATTACTTCAACTAAAAATGGTTCTATTACTTCTGTTCAAGCGGTATATGTACCTGCGGATGACTTAACGGATCCAGCGCCTGCAACTACTTTCGCGCACTTAGACGCAACAACAGTATTGTCTCGTAAGATTGCCGATTTAGGTATTTATCCTGCGGTAGATCCATTGGATTCTACTTCAAGAATCTTAACGCCTGCGATTGTAGGAGATGCACACTATGATACTGCACAGAAAGTAAAAATGATCTTACAACGTTATAAGGAATTACAAGATATCATTGCCATCTTAGGTATGGATGAATTAAGTGATGAAGATAAATTAGTGGTATCACGCGCTCGTCGTGTTCAACGTTTCTTATCTCAACCTTTCCACGTAGCAGAGCAATTTACTGGTTTGAAAGGTGTATTTGTTTCTATTGATGATACGATTAGAGGTTTCAATGCAATTATGGATGGTCAAGTAGATGAGTATCCAGAAGCGGCATTCAACTTAGTAGGTACATTAGAAGATGCAATTGAGAAGGGAAAGAAAATGATGGCTCAAGCTTAATAAATTAAAATTCCATTCATGTTATTAGAAATATTAACACCAGAGAAGAAGTTGTTTAGTGGAAATGTACAAGGTGTGCAATTGCCTGGTGTAGATGGTTTATTTGAAATCTTAGACAAACACGCCCCATTGGTGAGCGCCTTAGGTAATGGCAATGTGAAAGTGTTGCAAAAAGGTACCGCTGCTGCAACTTACGCTATACAAGGTGGCTTTGTTGAAGTGATTGATAATAAAGCAACTGTATTGGTAGAAGGCGTTTTATAAACCCTTGCATAATAACAAAAAATTATCATCTATAGGAATCCCTCTCCGTCAAACGAGAGGGATTTTTTTATATATTCACGTAGGCAAAACCAATCGTGTTTGCAGCCATCAACTATGAAGAAAACATTTCCTTTCTTATTCACTTTAATTGGATTATCGATACTAGGGATTTTGTTTATACAAATCACTTGGTTACAGGGATTGTTTTTATTGCAAAAAAATCAATTAATCGAAAAGGTCAATCAAGCAGGGGTGGTCGTTTCTGCAGACTTAGGGAAAAAATTGAACGGAGGTTTGGCTTTTCATTTTCCTAAAAAATCATTGAGTTTATCAGGCGCAGGCCATTCTCATTCTTTTGAAGAAGCTACTTTATCAGATTTATATAATTTTCAGGATTTAGATAAAAGATTAAAGACAGCGCTTACAAAGTATGGACTTCAGGACCTGCCTTACG
This sequence comes from Bacteroidota bacterium, assembly GCA_041176305.1. Classification (GTDB taxonomy): domain Bacteria; phylum Bacteroidota; class Bacteroidia; order Chitinophagales; family Chitinophagaceae; genus Sediminibacterium. Next base: position 11,943 of record JBEDDG010000008.1, read on the forward strand.
AATTTGCATTACAAGACAAAAAAGGATATGTAGAAATTAAGAGTAAAAAATTCGAAGATGTTTTTGTTGACGAGTTGAATACGGTGCAAACAAGGGTTTCTATTATTCCTCAAGAGATTCTAGAAGCCACTGGTCCATTTGAAACATTGATCATTGTGATTCCTAATGTCAATACTTATTTATTCAAAACATTACAATGGGTTGTTTTTGGCGCCGTCTTATTTATTATCATTGTATTAGCGGCGTTCTTGATCACGATAAGGTCTTTGATTAAACAAAAAAAGTTGAGCGAAATAAAAAGTGATTTCATCAACAACATGACCCACGAATTAAAAACACCTTTAGCAACTATATCTTTGGCGGTGGATGCACTTAAATCTGCTAAAGTGCAGTCGGATATTAAATCGGTAGATTATTTTAGTTCAATTATTAAGGAAGAAAACGTGCGCATGAACAAGCATGTGGAAACTATTTTGCAGGCAGCGCAATTGGAGCGTAAGGACTACGATATCAATCGACAAATGGTGGATATGCATGATTTAATACTAGGGGTGATCGAAAGTTTTAAATTACAATTAGAAGGTAAGCCTTCCAAAGTGCAGACGCATCTAGAAGCTAATCCTGCTGAAATTTATATTGATGAAGAACATATTTTGCATGTCTTATCTAATTTGATTGATAATGCAATTAAATATTCCAAAGATGAAATTGATATTTTAATTAGTACCAAAACAGTTTCTAATAAAATGCTTATAACCATCGAGGACAAGGGGATTGGGATGAGTAGTGATACCATCAAGCATATATTTGAAAAATTCTATCGTGCCCATTCTGGCAATATCCATAATGTAAAAGGTTTTGGATTAGGCATGAGCTATGTGCGCTGGGTGATTGACATGCATAAAGGCACAATACAAGTTACAAGTGAATTAGATAAAGGTACCAAGGTTGAAATAAGCTTACCCTTGGTCCATCCAAAATAAACAACCATCTCCATAACTTAAAAAGCGGTACTCGTTTGCTAAAGCGTGTTGGTACACAGTCTTCCATTCATTACCGGCAATAGCTGCAATAATTAACAATAGGGTAGATTTTGGTTGGTGAAAATTGGTCACCAATCCTTTACAAACTTTAAAAGTATAACCAGGCTTCACCATCAACTGTGTGGTGGCTATTAAGGAGCTTAATTGATTTGCTTGCATCCATATTTTCAAAGCTTGCATCGCTTCTTGAACAGTTAAGTTCTGCGCATCTAAGGTATAGGCATCCCATTGTAGTAAATGCAATTCATGAGCCTCTTGATTTGGATCTTGTTTGATCTTAATGGCCAACCAATATAAAGACTCTAGGGTCCTGAGTGAAGTAGTGCCTACTGCAATGATTTTATTTTTAGTAGTCGCTAAATAATCAATGGTTTCAAGAGCGACATCAATGAATTCGGCATGCATTAAATGATCGTGGTAGTCGTCAACTTTCACTGGCATAAAAGTGCCAGCGCCTACATGCAAGGTGATGAATTTTTTATCAATTCCTTTTGTGGCAAGTGTATCAAAAATACGGCTGTCAAAGTGTAGTCCAGCGGTGGGTGCGGCTACAGATCCTTCTGCAATGGCATAAGTTGTTTGATAACGATCCTTATCTGTTTCATTAGCGGTTCTTTGGATATAAGGAGGCAATGGTATTTGTCCAACTAATGCAATGATTTCCGAGAATACCATACTAGGATGGTCCCATGAAAATTCAATAATAAAATAACCTTCTTCTTGTGCGATTTTTTTAGCCGACAAATGAATAGTAAAGTTGTCATATTGCAATACCTTTTCTAAGAAAGGCACCTTCCATTTTTTAGCGCCGCCTACTAAACATTTCCATTGCACTTTACGGGTAGCTTGCATGGCCAATTGAACTGGTGTAAATGCAGCGGTGGGTTCTAAACAAAAAATCTCAATTTTATTATTTCTTTTACCAACTTGTTCAGCTTCGACAGTTTCATCTTCCAGCGCAAATGGCGCAACTGTTTTATCAAATAATATTCTAGCTGCAATGACTTTACTGTTGTTAAAAAATAAACAGTGATCGCTTGGAATATACTGGGCAATGTCTTTGTACTGAACTTCTGCAAGGATGGTTTTGTCCCAAACAAGCAGTTTGCTGTCTGATCTGTTTGCTGCTGGGGTATAGGCTATGCGTGCATCGGGCAATTCGTAATCAAAAGCGTCCATCTTCATCCGTCAAAATTAATCAATCTCCCTGATTGCCCTCTATTTGGGGTAGGATAATGCTAATAATCTCTATATGCACAGTTTATAGACCCTAAAAAATGGGTTATCCACAGGTTTCAACATCTCTATTTCTAATAAATGGGGGCAATTTGGCTATAAACCAGTCTGAGTAAGCGTATCAGCTCGGTTTATTTCTTGTGGAAAACTAGAAGGGATCATTTGGCCTATAAAAGTGGTAAAAAGTGTTATTTTGTGTGAACAAGTGGTAAAATAAAGCCCAAATTATTCACAATGACAGGATTTCACGGAGAATATCAATCAACTATAGACGCAAAAGGGCGTTTCCTAGTGCCTGGTAGCTTGAAAAAGCAACTAGCAGAAGGGGAGACGCGCTTTATCGTAAGTAGAGGATTTGAAAAGTGCTTGACACTTTATCCGTTAAATAGCTGGCAAGCGATTTTGGACAGAATTAGCCAATTGAATGACTTTGATCCCAAAGTGAGACAATTCCGTCGTCAATTCTTGGGTGGTGCGACCGAAGTAGAGATGGATAGCGCAGGACGTTTGTTATTGCCTCCAACTTTAAGAGAGTTTGCATTACCTGGTAAAGAAATTGTATTAGCGGCAGCACTGGATCGTTTTGAAATTTGGGATGCAAGTACTTATAAACAGCTCTTTGAGGATTTCTCTGCAGATGCATTTAGCAATCTAGCGCAGGAAGTAATGGCAGGTATTAAAAATCAAGATTAAGGAAGATGACTTACCCTACATCCAACTTAAACACAGATTACCATATACCTGTTTTATTTCAAGAAACCATTGAGCATCTAAATATTATACCTGATGGTATTTATGTAGATGCGACTTTTGGTGGAGGAGGACATAGTAGAGGTATTTTATCAAAGTTGGGCCCGAAAGGAAAGCTCATTGCTTTTGATCAAGATGCAGATGCTAAGAAGAACTTACCAAATGATGATCGAATTGTTTTTATACCAGAAAATTTCAGGTATATCCAACGATTCCTTCGCTTGAATAAAATTGACAAAGTGGATGGTGTCTTAGCCGATTTAGGTGTAAGTAGCCACCAGTTTGATGAAGGTTCAAGAGGTTTCTCTATTCGATTTGATGGTCCCTTTGATATGAGAATGGATCAACGTCAAACCAGAACAGCAGCGCAAATAATAGAAAGCTATACTGAAGCAGCACTACATAAAATGTTTGAGCAATATGGTGAAGTCACCAACGCTAAAACCCTAGCGAAGCATATTGCCACACAAAGACGTCTATTGAAGTTATCTACCGTACAAGATTTTAAAACTTTAATTGCGCCTGTAGTAAAAGGAAATCCAAATAAATATTGGGCACAAGTTTTCCAGGCTATCCGAATGGAAGTGAACGAGGAAATGGTGGTGTTGAATGAGTTTTTAACGCAATTGCCAGAGGTGATCAAACCAAATGGCAGAGCGGCTATTATCACCTTCCACTCGATCGAAGACCGCATGGTAAAAAATGCATTCAAAGTAGGACCTGATGAAGACGATGTGACCAACCCATTTCTTTCCATTAAGAAAGAAGTGCTTTGGAAGATCATAACAAAAAAACCTGTTGTGGCTTCTGAAAAAGAGATGAAAGAAAACAATCGAAGCAGAAGTGCAAAATTGCGCGCTGCCGAAAGAGTATAAACCGTATGTCCGTACCTGTAAAAAACAACTCTAAGTCTGCTATCAAAAGCATACTTAACTACGAATGGATTGTCCTGAACATTAGTTTCTTTTTGTTCTTGGCAGTACTAGCGATACTTTATATCGCTAATGGACACTTGACGGATAAAACAATCCGTAAAATCAACACCACAAAGAAGGAGATCAAGCAATTGCAATTTGAGTATAAAACACTTAAGGCAGATTTAATGCTTAAGAGTGAGTCTATCAATATTGAAAAAGCGATGGCCCCTTATGGATTACAAGTATCCAAGGAAATGTCTATTCGCATTCCATTGGAAAAACGTTACGATTCTATTGACTTAAAAAATAAAGCCAAATAATGGATGTAAAACGCGACATACTTTGGAGAGTTTATTTGAGCTATATCTTAGTGGTAGTAGTATGTCTATTTATTTTAGGCAAGGCTTTTTACATTCAGCAAGTTCAAGGTACTTATTGGAGAGGCCTTAGCGACAGTTTACACCAACGCATTATTGAAATCCCTGCAGATAGAGGCACTATTTATAGCGAAGATGGTCAAATGTTGAGTACCAATGTGCCTCAGTTTGATATCTATATTGATTTTAGAGTTGAACCTTTACATGAAAAAGGGGGCAAATCCTTTAGAGAAAATATTGATTCTTTAAGTATTGCATTAGCAGATTTATTTAAAGATCAATCAGCGAGTGATTATAAAGAAGGCCTAACAAAAGCCTTTGAAACAAAGGAGCCCAATTACGAGTTAAAGAAAAAGGTGAACTACAAGCAGTACTTGCAAATGGCAAAATTTCCTTTGTTCCGATTGGGCAGGTATAAGAGTGGATTTATTGCACAAGAAAAAAATATTCGCTTAAATCCTTATCAAAACATGGCTTATAGAACCATTGGTTTGGCAAGGGATCAGAACAAAGTGGGTTTAGAGTTATCTTATGATACTGTTTTAAATGGACGTAATGGAAAGCAATTGGTTCGTGCCATCGCAGGTGGTGTAACAGTGCCGGTACAAGAAGGTGAATTTGAAATTGAGCCTGAAACAGGAAAAGATATTGTAAGTACACTAGATGTCTATATACAAGAAGTGACCACCAATGCATTGATGAAAATGATGATTGGGAACGAAGCGCAACATGGTGTTGCGATGGTGATGGAAGTAAAGACAGGTAAAATTAAGGCGATTGCAAACTTAGGAAAGATTAGAGATGGATTGTATGCAGAAGATTTGAATTATGCCATTACACCTTCTGAGCCTGGTTCTACTTTTAAGTTAGTAACATTGATGCAAGCATTAGAAGACGGCAAAGTAACCTTGAATAGTTCTATCAATTTAGAAGGGGGTGTTTGGCAAGTTGCTGGTAGAACAGTCTATGATTCAGAAAAACACGGCAAGTATCAAGCCACTGTGTTGGAGGCATTTGAAGAAAGTTCTAATGTGGGCATGGCTAAAATTGCAGTCAATAATTATACGAATAATCCAGCCGCTTATTTTAAACATCTTTCAAGATTAAGATTGGATTCTTTGTCTGGCATTGATTTAGTAGGAGAGGGTAGACCTCAAATTACTAGACCAGGAGATCAATTATGGGGTCCAACTACTTTACCATGGATGGCCTTTGGTTATAATATTGCGATTGCACCAATTCAAACTTTAGCTGTGTACAATATGGTAGCAAACAATGGCGTAATGATGCGTCCTTATTTAGTGAATCGTATTCAAGAAGAAGGCAGGGTTATTAAAAGCATCGATCCAAAAGTATACAATGCACAAGTTTATAGTCCAGCTACTATCAAGGCAGCAAAGATTGCATTAGAAGGCGTTTGTATCAATGGTACAGGAAAATCTTTATTTAAAAATAGCCCTTATAAAGTGGCAGGTAAAACGGGTACCGCTTTAGTAGCCAATGGAAATAAAGGGTATGCAGATAAAATTTATCAATCTTCTTTTGCGGGTTATTTTCCTGCTGAAAATCCACAGTATACCATTGTGGTGATCATTAAGAATAAACCACATGCTTATCCGTTTTATGGTGCATCTGTGGCGGGTCCTGTATTTAAAGAAATTGCGGACAGATTGTATGTTACCTATATCCAAAATAAAATGGATCAGGCACCGAATTTTAATTTAAAAGATTCACAGTTATTTAATTATACAGTTGCAAAAACTTCTTTGAAAGCGATTGCTAAACAATTGTCTTTGCCTTATCAGGATTCAATGCCCAGTAATGCACAGTGGGCAAAAGTACAAGGCTTGGGTAGAACGCTAAAGGCTGGACAAGAAATGCAATTAGCATCAGATAGCACGATGCCAAATATTAACGGAATGAATTTAAAAGATGCTTTGTGGTTATGTGAGAAAAAAGGACTGATTGTAAAGTGCAGTGGAAAAGGAAAAGTGGTTCGTCAAAGTATTGCACAAGGTCAATACATTCAAAGAGGTCAACAAATTTTAATTGAATTGAATTAAGAATATGATAAAATCATTACAACATATCTTATTTGGAGTTGCTTTAAGAGAAGTGATTGGCAATACGAATCAAGAAATTGTTGACTTGCAGATTGACTCAAGATTAGTTCAAAAAGGAACTGTATTTGTGGCTATAAGAGGGGTGCAAGTGGATGGACATAATTTTATTACAACTGCAATTGAAAAAGGGGCAACTGTAATTGTTTGTGAGCAATTACCAGCAAGTATACAAGAAGGAGTGACTTATATAGTAGTCGCTAATACACAAGAGGCTGTGGCTTTAATGGCGCATCAATTATATGAAGCACCTTCTACTAAAGTAAAATTAGTAGGGGTGACAGGTACAAATGGTAAAACGACGGTAGCTACTTTATTATTTAAGTTGTTTACTGAAATGGGTTACAAATGTGGCTTAGTGAGTACGGTGCAAAATCAAATTGGTGCTACCATTGTTCCAGCGACACATACTACTCCTGATGCTATAAGATTAAATGCATTATTGGCGGATATGGTAGAGGCAGGTTGTACCCATGTATTTATGGAATGTAGTAGTCATGCTATTCATCAACACCGAATTACAGGCTTGCAATTTACAGGAGCTGCGTTTACCAATATTACACATGATCATTTAGATTACCATGAAACATTCGAAGAATATGTACGTGTAAAAAAAGCCTTTTTTGATCATTTGCCTACTACTGCATTTGCTATTACAAATTTAGATGACCCTAATGGTGCGATGATGTTGTCAAATACAAATGCAAAGCAATTTTCTTATGCATTACATGCGCCTGCTACCTATAAAGGAAAAATCTTAGAAAATCAATTGACAGGGCTGGTGCTAAATGTAAACGAAGTAGAAGTGCATTGTCGATTAATCGGCACATTCAATGCCTATAATTTCTTAGCTGTTTTTGGAATTGCAGTTCAATTAGGAGAAACAGTAGAAAATGTATTAACCGTATTGAGTGCATTGACTGGTGCTGAGGGAAGATTTGATTATATCATCAGTGATACTCAAACTATCGGAATTGTTGACTATGCGCATACGCCTGACGCCCTGCAAAATGTATTAGAAACCATTGCAAAGTTAAAAAAAGGTGGTGAGACAGTTATTACCGTGGTAGGATGCGGTGGAGACAGAGATAAAACTAAAAGACCTATTATGGGTCAAGTGGCTTGTGACTTAAGCGATAAAGTAATTTTTACGAGTGATAATCCTCGTTCAGAAGATCCAAATGAGATTATTAAAGATATGGAGCAAGGGTTGAGTAGTGCTGCAAAAAGAAAATATATCAATATCGTAGATCGTTACGAAGCGATTAAAGCAGCAGTAAGCTTCTCAAAACCTGGAGATATTATTTTGATTGCTGGAAAAGGGCATGAAAAATACCAAGAAGTAAAAGGGGTGAAGCAAGATTTTGACGACAAGCAGATTTTGCAAAATATTTTTAACTCATTCGCTAAATAATTTATATGCTGTATCAATTGTTTTCATGGTTAGACAAGTCATTTAATATTCCTGGAACAGGGATGTTTCAATTCTTGACTTTTAGAATTGCAATGGCCATTTTGTTGTCTTTGTTTATTGCCACAGTCTATGGTAAGAAAATGATTTTGTTTTTACAGAAAAAACAAATTGGAGAAAGTGTAAGAGAACTTGGGTTGGCGGGAGAGCAACAAAAGAAGGGTACGCCAACCATGGGTGGAATCATTATTTTAATGAGCATTTTAATACCTACCTTATTATTTGCCAATTTAGACAAAGTGTATATCCGTTTGATGGTGCTTTGTACTGTTTGGTTAGGTGTTATTGGGTTCTTAGATGACTATTTTAAAATTCGTGCAAGAAAAGAGGCGCAAGAAAAAGGGGAAGCCTATAAAAAGAAGAATAGTGATGGCTTGGCGGGTATTTCAAAAGTGATCGGTCAAGTGGGATTAGGAATTATTATTGGGGTGACATTGTATTTTAGTAATGCCGTTACGGTAGAACGTGAAATTGTTGCTCCAACTGTGGCTGCTAGTTTAGCGAAAGGTGAAAAAGTAGCCAAAGGGGCAGACGTGGTGGTAAGAACCATTAATAGAGAGGAGCGCAGATTTGTAAAAGTGAAAACACCAATCACAACGATTCCTTTTGTTAAGAATCATGAATTCAATTATAGCAAGTTAATTAGTTGGATGGGTCCAGGTGCAGAAAAGTATACTTGGATTGTCTATATATTGGTGGTTACATTTATTATCACTGCTGTTTCTAATGGCGCGAATATAACTGATGGCTTAGATGGCTTAGCGGCTGGCGTAAGTGCCATTATTGGCGCTGCTTTAGGGGTTTTTGTGTATGTAAGTGGTAACTATGTTTTTGCCGATTATTTAAACGTAATGTACATTCCTAATTTAGGAGAGTTATCCATTTTTGTGGGCGCTTTTGTTGGAGCTTGTATTGGATTTTTATGGTACAATGCATATCCAGCTCAAGTTTTCATGGGGGATACGGGAAGTTTGGCTCTGGGAGGCATCATTGCATCTTTAGCAATTATTGTACGTAAAGAATTATTAATTCCAATTTTCTGTGGGGTGTTTTTGATCGAGAACTTGAGTGTTATTATTCAAGTAGGCTACTTTAAATACACCAAGAAAAAATATGGAGAAGGTCGTCGTGTGTTCTTGATGAGTCCTTTACATCATCATTATCAAAAGAAAGGCTTTCATGAAAGTAAGATTGCTGTAAGATTTTGGATCATCACTATTCTTTTAGTTATTACTTCGATCCTAACCTTAAAAACAAGATAAATTGGCTAAAAAGATTATCATATTAGGTGCTGGAGAAAGCGGTGTAGGTACTGCTTTATTAGCGAAGCAAAAAGGATACGATGTATTCGTTTCGGATGCAAGTGCAATTCAACCTGTATTTAAAGCTGAATTAGATGCAAATAATATCCCTTATGAATCAGGCACCCATGATGTGGTAAGAATTTTGGCAGCGGACGAAGTGATGAAGAGTCCTGGTATTCCAGAAAAAAATGAATTGGTGCAAGAAATTCGTGCTAAAGGAATACCTGTGATCAGTGAAATCGAATTTGGCTTCAGGTATAAAGGAGATAGCAAGATTGTTGCGATAACTGGAAGCAATGGAAAAACAACCACCACTTCTTTATTATTCCATATCTGTAAAGTAGCAGAAGCGGATGTGGCTATAGTGGGCAATATTGGTTTTTCATTTGCAAGACAAATTGCAGTGGATCCTAAAGCACTTTATGTCATTGAAGTGAGTTCTTTTCAGTTAGACGACATTGACAGTTTCAGACCAGATATCGCCATCCTATTAAATATTACAGAAGATCATTTAGACCGATACAATTATCAGTTCGAAAAATATGTAAAAAGCAAGTTTAGAATTATTGAAAATCAAACAGAAAAAGACTTCTTTATTTATTGCATAGACGACGAAGTGATCACTCAACAACTAGAACTACTAACTACACATACTAACCTACTACCATTTTCTATGAAACAAGAATTAAAAAAAGGCGGCTACATCAAAAATGATCAAATGATGTTAAAAATCCAAGAAGAAAGAGTCACAATGAGTATCTATGACTTTGCCTTAAAAGGAAAGCATAATGCTTATAATACGATGGCGGCAAGTATTGCAGCTTCTACATTGGGCATCAGAAAAGAAAAAATTCGTGAAGCGGTGAGCAATTTCCATAGCCTAGAGCACAGAATGGAATTTGTGGCGACAGTAAAAGGAGTTGACTTTATCAATGATAGTAAAGCAACCAATGTAAATAGCACTTGGTATGCTTTAGAAAGTATGCAAAAGCCTACAGTTTTAATTTTGGGTGGCGTTGATAAAGGAAATGACTATGAATTGGTGGCAGATTTAGTGAAAGAAAAAGTGAAAGCAATCATTTGCATGGGAACAGATAATGCTAAGTTGATTGAATTTTTTAAAGATAAAGTAGCACAAATCATAGAAGTAGATTCTGCGAAAAAAGCGGTAAATGCCTCTTTTAAATTAGCAGAAAAAGGGGATGTAGTTTTATTGAGTCCAGCTTGTGCAAGTTTTGATTTATTCAAAAATTACGAAGACAGAGGGCATCAATTCAAGGAAAGCGTAAAAGAATTATAATAATGTTTAAAGAAACCACAGATAAATTGTTTTCACAAATGCCTTCTATAGGAGGCATGCGAGAGCATTTAGACCAACGTACCCGAGGGGATAAATATATTTGGGGTTTGGTCATTTTATTATCCCTAATCTCTATATTGGTAGTATATAGTGCAACCGGTTCCTTGGCATATAAAATGTATCGTGGTAACACAAGTTTTTATTTATTCAAACAAATCATATTCACCTTAATTGGATTGTTGGTTGTTTTTGGGCTGCATCGGGTCAATTATACAGTATTTTCTAGGGTAGCTACTATCTTATTCATGCTGTCCATTCCTTTGTTGATCTACACATTATTCTTTGGTGCCAAAATCAATGAAGGAAGTAGGTGGATTAAATTACCCATTATTAATTTAACTATTCAGAGTAGTGATGTTGCCAAATTGGCTTTGTTCATGTATATCTCTAGGGTATTGAGTAAAAAACAAGAAGTCATTAAAGATTTTAGAAAAGGATTTTTACCTGTGATTATACCTGTTTTTATTATTTGTGGTTTAATTATGCCAGCCAATTTATCGAATGCGTTATTGACTGGTGCTACTTCTTTGTTATTGTTATTTATTGGAAGGGTGAGCTTTAAACATATTTTATTAACTATTGGTATCGCCATGATCCCGATCGTCATTATTATTAGTGTGGCGATAGCTACGCATAAATCAAATGAAGGAACTAGTGATACAGGAAAGCCAGTGGTGGCTGAGTCTTTAAAAAGTTGGGGGCGATTTGGAACCTGGGTAAACCGTGTTCAAGATTTCATGTATGCTAAAGATAGCGAAGAACCTTATCAAGTGCAACAGGCAAAAATTGCCATTGCAAATGGAGGCATCTTTGTTGGACTAGGTCCAGGCAATAGTCAACAAAGAAATTTTCTACCACAAGCGTATAATGATTTTATTTATGCAGTAATTATAGAAGAGTATGGTTTATTAGGCGGGGCTTTTATCATATTTATATACTTAGTTTTTTTATTTAGATGTATTCGAATATTTAGAAAATGTCCTTATGCGTTTGGCGCATTCTTAGCATTAGGATTGAGTTTTACATTGATCATACAAGCGGTCGCCAATATGGCGGTTAACGTGGCGATTGTGCCGGTAACAGGAGTGACCCTTCCTTTATTAAGTATGGGAGGGAGCTCCTTCATTTTTACTTGTTGTTCTATTGGTTTGATATTGAGTGTGGCAAGAAACGTAGAACAAATGGAAGGGAAGGCGCCAGTTGAAACAGAAATAGAAATTCCAAACGAAAATATTGATCCAGTTAATGCCTAGTCAAACAAATACACCATTACGTTTGATCATCGCCGGCGGCGGGACAGGAGGACATATTTTTCCTGCTATCGCTGTGGCACAGGCTATTCAAAAAATTCAGCCAGGCGCGGCTATTTTGTTTGTAGGGGCTTTAGGTAAAATGGAAATGGAAAAAGTGCCACAAGCGGGATATGAAATTGTGGGCTTAACCATTGCTGGTTTTAATCGTCAAAATATTTTTAAGAATTTGACATTGCCTTTTAAATTGATAAAGAGTTTTATACAAGTAAAAACCATTTTTAATCAATTTAAACCCAATGCTGTATTTGGTGTGGGTGGTTATTCAAGTTTTCCTGTTTTAAAATATGCGCAAACAAGAGGCATTCCTACTTATATTCATGAGTCGAATGCATTTGCAGGCAAGGCCAATCAATGGTTAGGGAAAAATGCTACTAAGATATTTACAGGGACAAAAGGAATGGAACAATTTTTCCCTGCACATAAAGTACAAATTACAGGTAATCCTGTAAGGCAAAATATTGCTCAAAATGAAATGGATAAAGCATCGGCTTTATCTCAATTTGGGTTAGTTCCGAATCAGTTTACAATTTTAATCATTGGGGGAAGTCTTGGGGCGGCCTCTATCAACAAGGCCATCCAACAAAATTTAGACAATTTTGAAAAAAGAGGGATACAGTTGATATGGCAAACAGGTAAACCCAATGCGGAAATTTATCAAGCAGCTGCAAGTCATTTTAAAAATGTATTTGTAAGCAGTTTTATCAATGAGATGCCTGCTGCTTATGCTGCAGCCGATATGGTGGTGAGTCGTTCTGGTGCGATGGCAGTGGCAGAGATTACCATGACAGGTAAGCCTTGCATTTTTGTACCTTATCCTCATGCAGCCGAAGACCATCAAACTTTTAATGCAAAAGTATTGGTTGATGATAATGCAGCACAAATGATCGCGGATAAAAATGTAGGTACTGATTTATATCCAATGATTGAAAATTTAATTTCTAATACGGCAGTATTAAAAGAGATGCAATCGAAAATTCAATCCTATGCTTGGAAAAATGCAGATCAAGTAATTGCAGAGTCCATTATTCACGAAATAGAATCTAAATAGAATAGCTCATATGAATCCATTAACAAACCTCAAACGTATTTATTTTATTGGCATTGGCGGTATTGGCATGAGTGCGTTGGCTAGGTATTTTAATACGCAAGGCGTGTTTGTTTCAGGTTATGATAAGACACCAACAGCATTAACGAATAGTTTAGAGGAAGAGGGTATTCAAATTCATTTTGAAGATGATTTATCGAAGTTGGATAAAGAGGCGACCGTGGTGGTGTATACACCAGCTATCCCTGCAGATCATAAGGAGTTAAATTTTTATAAAGACAATGGCTATTTAGTGGTTAAGCGTAGTGATGTTTTACAATGGGTGACAGAAAATGCATTTACAATTGGTATTGCAGGAACACATGGAAAAACAACTACAACTTCGATGACGGCACATATATTAAGGCATACAGGATATGGTTGTAATGCCTTTTTGGGTGGTATTGCTTCTAATTACGATACTAATTTTTGGAGTCACGAAAGGAATGTAGTGGTGGTTGAGGCAGACGAATATGATAGAAGTTTTTTAAAATTAGCACCCAATATTGCGGTGATTACTGCAGTTGATCCAGATCATTTAGATATTTATGGAACAGCAGAAGAAGTATTGAAAGCGTTTGGTCAGTATGCGGATAAAATAAAACCAGGTGGCGTATTGATCCAAAAATTAGGCACTACGGTTGCAACAGATGCAAATAATAAAACAATTGCAACTTATGGCTACAATCAAGATCAAGCTTCATATCATACAAGTAATTTAAAAGTAGTGGACGGTTCTTATGTTTTTGATCTAGTGCATCCTGCAGGCGTATTACACAATGTGGTGTTGAATATGGGTGGATTGCATAATGTAGAAAATGCTACAGCAGCCATTGCGATTGCTTTAAACTTAGGGATAGAAGAGGCTAAGATTATTGCAGCAGTAGCCGCGTTCAAGGGGGTGAAACGTCGTTTTGAATATAAAGTTAAAACTGCTTCTAAAGTATTAATAGATGATTATGCGCATCATCCAGAAGAATTAAGTGCGTTGATCAGTGGCGTTAGAAGTATTTATCCAAACGAAAAAATGGTATTGGTATTTCAGCCTCATTTGTACAGTAGAACCCAAGACCAGGCAGCAGGATTTTCTGCCACATTGGATCAAGCTGACGAAGTGATTTTGTTGCCCATTTATCCTGCGAGAGAATTGCCGATTTCTGGAGTGACAAGCGATATGTTATTGGCCGAAATGCACTTGGATAAAAAACAAGTGATGTCGAAGGAACAATTATTGGCATGGGCGGCAAGCACTAATGATAAATTAATCGTCATGGCAGGCGCTGGTGATATAGATGTTTGTATCAATCAAATTCAAGAGATCCTTACAAAGTAGCACATGAAGCAATGGCAAAAAATAGTAATTAGGGTTTTGTGGAGCATTGCTGCCGCCGCACTGATTGTGCTTTTTGTGGTCGCATGGAAAGCAAAGAATGAAAAGAAGTTAACCGACATTCAAGTGGAGTTAGTGGGTGAGAGTGCACAAGCATTATTCATGGATGAAATAGCCATTCGTGCCATTTTGAATGAGCAAGGGATTCATGTAGGCTTACCCATTGATCGCATTAATTTGACACAGCTAGAACATTTTATTGAAAAAACAGAATGGGTAAAAAATGCAGAGTTTTTTATTGACAATAAATTGGTTTTAGAAGCCAAAATTGAACAAAGAATTCCAATTGCGAGGGTTTTTACTGCAAATGGAAATTCTTTTTACATCGATAAGGAGGGTTGGAGACTTCCGTTGAAACAATTGACGGTGTTGAATTTACCCGTATTTACTGGCTTCCCAACGGATCAGGAAAAATTATCAAAACCGGATAGCGCATTGTTAAAAGACGTCTTATTTTTTGCAAAGACGATCCAGAAGGATAGTTTCTTTATGGCCCAGGTGGCTCAAGTGAATATTGAACCCAATGGGAACTTCCAAATGGTACCTGCTTTAGGGGATCATATTGTGTTAATAGGTAAAGTGGATCATTTAGAAGACAAGTTGAATAGGCTCTTTACATTTTATAAAAAAGTATGGGTGGCTGCTGGTGTCAATGCGTATCAAGTTATTGATTGTAGATTTGATCATCAGGTAGTTGCTTTGAAAAAGGGACTACAGCCCATAGAATATACGGGCAGTTTTATCTGGCCAACTGGGGATAGTACCTTGGCACAAGCACCTGCTACCTCTTTAGATAAAACGATTGTTGCGGATACTACAAAGCCTACCCAGCCTGTACTTGTGCCCGTTACACCTGTTAAGGTTGCGCCAGTTAAAGCAGCAACTGTTAAGGTAACTTCTGCCAATTTACCTTCTAAGTCAACAAAAGGGAAAGTTCAAACAAAAGCCAATAAATCAAAGGCGAAATTGAACAATAAACCTAAAAATAAAACGTTAAATAAAAAGACAAAGACTGCAAAGGCTTTAATGCCTAAGAAGTCGAAGTCTCCAACTAAGAACAACTAACAACTAAAACCTATAAAAATGAGTCAGAACGATTCTCCCATCATTGTGGGTCTTGACATTGGTACAACAAAAATCGCAGCGATTGCCGGCAGAAAGAACGAGTTTGGTAAATTAGAAATCCTGGGATTTGGTCGTGCGAATAGCAATGGGGTTCAACATGGTCAAGTATTGAATATTGATCAAACTATCAAAGCGATACAACAAGCTTTGCAAAATTGTCATTTAAGTAATCCAGATTTAGAAATCCACGAAGTGTATGTGGGTATCGCTGGTCACCATATTAAGAGTTTACAAACAAGAGGAGATCAAGTAAGACAAGATGCTGAAAATGAGATCCAAGCTTGGGAGATTGAGCAATTGATCAACAATCAAAGAAAAACATTTATTCCTGCAGGAGATCAAATCATTGACGTTATCCCTCAGGAATTTCATGTAGACAATAACCAAAATATTAAAGATCCAGTGGGTGTAAATGGCGTTAAAGTTGGCGCCAATTTCCATATCATTACTGGGGATAGAAATGCAATTCGCAATATCAATCGTTCTGTGGAGAGAAGCGGGTTAATTACTAAAGATTTAGTGTTACAACCATTGGCTTCTGCGAGTGCGGTAATGAGCGATATAGACATGGAAGCAGGGGTGGCTATTTTAGATATTGGTGGTGGTACAAGTGACCTTGCCGTATTCTATGATGGTATCTTAAAGCATACTGCTGTAATTCCATTTGGTGGAGAAAATATCACCAATGATATTAGAATGGGATTGGGTGTATTGAAGAGTCAAGCAGAAGCAATGAAAGTACAATTTGGTAGCGCTTTATCTGATGAAGCAAAAGCCAATGCTTATGTGACAATCCCAGGATTAAAAGGGATGCCTGCAAAAGAAATCAGTGTGAAAAATTTAGCGGCGATTATCCAAGCAAGAATGAGCGAAATACTTGATTTTGTAACCTATCATTTAAAGCAAGTTGGATTAGATAGCCGTATGTTAAATGGCGGTGTAATCTTGACTGGTGGTGGTTCTCAGTTAAAGCACTTGATTCAATTGACAGAATATATTACAGGCTTGAATGCAAGAATTGGTTTGCCAAACGAACATTTAGCACCGAATCATATTGATGAATTAAAAAAGCCAATGTACTCTACTTGTATCGGTTTGATTTTGAAAGGATACAATGATTACGAGCAAAATTATAAAGTATTTACAGAGACGTATAAGAAGGTAGAAGTGCCTAAATCTTTGACTGTAAATGCAGCCCCAGCTACACCAAATCAAGGCTATCAAAGAACGATGCCTCAACCAGTAGCAACGACTGTGTCAGAAGAACAAATTGAAAAAAGAAAGAGTAAGTTCTGGGATCGTTTTAAGAACAACTTAATCGAGATTTTCAACGAAGAAGAAGACAAACCTTTGGCATAAAAATTACCCACATATCGTTTATAACTTATAGAATATAATCGATTGAAATCAAGTAATTTAGACCCAATTACGACTAACTAACCTAACTATAAAAACAATTTCGAATGATTCAATTTGACTTACCCAAGCAAAAATCATCCATCATCAAAGTTCTTGGTGTTGGCGGCGGCGGAAGCAATGCCGTTAACTTCATGTTCCAACAAGATATTGAAGGGGTAGATTTTATCATATGCAATACAGATTCTAAGGCGATTGAACAAAGCCTTGTACCCAATAAAATCCAATTAGGACCACATTTAACCCAAGGTTTAGGTGCTGGTGCAGATCCATCTGTAGGGAAAATGGCCACAGAAGAATCTTTAGAAGAAATTAAGCGCATATTGGAAGTGAATACAAAAATGGCATTCATTACAGTGGGAATGGGCGGTGGAACTGGTACTGGTGGCGCACCGATTATTGCAAAAATCTGTAAGGATTTAGGCATCTTAACGGTTGGTATTGTAACGACTCCTTTTGGTTTTGAAGGGCCTCGTCGTCAAAAACAAGCAGAAGAAGGGATCAATGAATTGAAACCTTATGTAGATACTTTATTGGTGATTTCAAATGACAAATTGCGCATGCAATATGGTAATTTGAAAATGAAAGAAGCATTCACCAAAGCAGACAATGTGTTGGCAACTGCTGCAAAATGTATCACGGATGTAATTAATAGCCGTGGTCATATTATTGTAGATTTCGCGGATGTATGTACTGTGATGAAAAATGGCGGAGTAGCTATCTTAGGTAAGGCAGAAGTAGCTGGAGAAAATAGAGCAGAAAGAGCCATCGAAGAAGCATTGAATTCACCTTTATTGAATGACAATGATATTAAAGGCGCAAAATGGATTTTATTAAATATCAATAGTGCAGAAGGGGATTACGAATGTAGCATGGATGAATTAGAAACTATCAACACTATTTTACGTGCACGTACAGGTGAACACAGTGATGTGATCATGGGTATGGGCTATGATGAGACTTTGGGGGACAAATTAGGCATCACTTTAATTGCTACAGGATTTGAACATAAGGATCCATTTAAAAAAGAAGCAGCTAAAGAAGTTGAGGCACCAGTAGAAGAAAAAATTGTGATGACTTTGCAGTCAGAACAACAAGCGCCTATAGCACCGATTGCACCAGTTGCAGCCGCAAATGAACCAGAAGCTTTAGCAGAAGTGGAGGAATTCGTTGAAACTCCAGAAGAAGAAACAATAAGTTTTGAACTTGCTCCAACTTTACAAGAATTTGAGATGCCAGCAATGAGCAATGTATATGTTGCTGCACCTGATTTTGAAGAAGAGGAGGAAGCGGTTGAAATGTTTGAAGCACCAATGACAGAAGCAGTAACTACAGAAAGTTTTGTAGTAGAGGAAACAGTTGAAATGCCTCTGTTTGAAGAGACAAATACATTGGATGAAACTGCTGAAGTATATGAATTAGATATGGAAGCTGCTGAAGAAACGAACTTCACAACTGAATTTGTTTTGAGCAAACCTACTAATATCTATGCTACTGCAGAGGCGGAAGAAGAAGTTGAAGAAGATTTAGTAGAAGAAGATTTTGTAGAGGAAGCAGCAGTGAGCTTAGCGCAAGTAAATGAAATAGAGACTTCATTTAGAAATGTTGAAATGGCTACAGAAGAAGAACCAACCATGCAATTGGTGATGCGAGAAACTTCTTTAGAAGAAACGAATAATAGACCACAGCATTCAAGTTTTGATATTTCTATGGATAATTCAGAAGAGCAAAGACGTAAAGTGGCTGAGCGTATTCAAAAGTTAAGAAATTTATCTTTCAATATTAACAATGGTGCAGATCCTGGTACTGAATTTGATGCAGTTCCTGCCTATGTTAGAAGAAACTTGGACTTATTTGGCAACACGATGGCTTCTGTAGAAAATTACTACAGTAAGTATACAGTTGAGCAAGATGAGAACAACCAAACACAAATCTCTACCATCAATTCTTTCTTAGATGGTAAAAAACCAGATTAAAGATCGTTTTTATAGAACAGTTGATTTAGTTGGAACCCTGCCTGAAAAGGCGGGGTTTTTTTATTTACCTTTGAGTATGCAAACAGTACTTATAACAGGCGGAACAGGAATGGTTGGACAATCCTTATCCAACTTTTTAATCGCAAAGGGATATCAAGTGATTGTGTTGACAAGACAAAAAAAACAATCCAGTCGTGCCCATTTTTCTTTTGCGCAATGGGATTTAGCAAAGGGATGGGTTGACCCAGCAGCGATTGCTGCGGCAGACTATATCATTCACTTAGCGGGAGAGGGGGTTGCAGACAAAAGATGGACGGCTGCAAGAAAGAAAGCCATTTTAGAGAGTCGTGTTCAAACCAGTGCTTTGTTAGTGAAGACTTTAAAAGCACAACCTAATAAAGTAAAAGCCATTGTTGCTGCATCAGCAATTGGCTGGTACGGTCCTGATACAGCAAAAAGTTTGGCAGCTGGTTTTGTAGAAAATGATCCTGTGGATGCTAGTTTTTTAGGAGCTACCTGTAAGCAATGGGAGGAAAGTATGCATCCTGTAAAGGACTTAGGCATTCGATTGGTCACGGTAAGGATTGGTATTGTATTCAACCCTAGAGGTGGTGCTTTAGCTGAGTTTATTAAACCTGCAAAATTAGGCATAGCAGCTATTTTGGGTGATGGTCAACAGCTTGTGAGTTGGATACATCAACAAGATTTAAATCGTTTACTATTATTTGGAGTAGAAAATGAAAATCTAAACGGAGTGTACAATGCAGTTGCGCCAGATCCTGTAGACAATGCAACTTTAACCAAAGCAATTGCAAAACGTTTTCACAAGTGGGCTATCCCCTTCAATGTACCTAGTTTTCTGTTGAAAATTATGCTAGGTGAAATGAGTATAGAAGTATTGAAAAGTGCAAAGGTGAGCCCCGCAAAAATAATGGCTACTGGCTTTACCTTTAACTATGCAAGTATGGACGAAGCCTTAGACGATTTATTAGTTACGAATTGGTCTTCCCGCAGTAATTACTGATTGAATACGCTCTAGGGTTTTCTTTTCGCCACAAAGACTTAAGAAAGCTTCACGCTCTAAATTCAATAAGTATTGTTCGTTCACTACGGTCGCTTCACTTAAGTCTCCTCCGCACATGACATAAGCTAGTTTGCGAGCAACCAAAGCGTCGTGGTCTGTTGCATAACCGCCACGCCACATAGCGTTGATACCAGCATATAAAGCGCCTAATCCAGCTTTTCCCATTACTTTGATATCATTGCGTTGTATAGGTTGCGTATAACCTGCGTTAAATAATTCAAGGACTTGTTCTTTTGCCTTTGCGATTCTTCTTGATTGATTTAAAACAATTTGATCCTGTCCTTTTCTGAAAATGCCCATTTCCATTGCTTCATGTGCAGATGTAGCCACTTTAGCAGTAGCAATTTGTAAGAATCTATTTTTTAATGTAATGGTTTCTGGTTCTTCTGCATGCATTTCATCCGATGCCCTTAATACCAATTCTTTGGTACCGCCGCCGCCTGGAATTACACCAATACCTAATTCAACTAAACCAATATAAGTTTCTGCAGCTGCGCAAATAGCGTCAGCATGTAAATTCATTTCACATCCTCCACCCAAACACAATCCATGTGGCGCAGTTACAACTGGTATAGATGAATAACGAACACGCATCATACTATTTTGAAAAGCACGAACTGCCATGTCTAATTCTTCATAATCCTGTTCTATGGCTAACATAAAAATCATACCCACATTCGCACCCGCGCTAAATAAATTGCCATCGTTGGCAATGACTAAGCCCTTACTTTTTTCTTCGGATAATTGTATAGCTTTATTTAATCCTTCTAATACTTCACCACCAATGCTATTCATTTTAGTGTTCCAGTTAAAGCCAAATACATCTTCACCAATATCAACTAGATTGCAAGCACTGTTTTTCCAAATGGTTTTTTCTTTGAAATCAGAAAGGATAATAAAGGAATCTGCCCCTGGAATTAATGTATAATCTCCACTAGGAATATCATAATAATAACGTTTGCCATTTTTAGTGGTATAGAAGGATAAACCTTTAGCCACCATGGTGTCTACCCAAGGGGCTACTGCAATACCAGCTGCTTTCATGTCTGCTATCACATTGGCTATGCCTAACTCATTCCAAGATTCAAAGGCGCCAATTTCCCAGCCAAATCCTGCTTTAAGTGCATCATCCACGCGATATAATTCGTCACTTATTTCTGGAATACGGTGACTGATATAGGAGAATAAGGCATGATGGAATGCTTGTATAAATTGACCGCCTTTATCTTTTGCGCTATACAATACTTTTAACCTTGCTGGTAATTGATCTACTGCTTTTGCAGCATCAATAGAAGCCATTTTTGTTTTCTTGCGTGGCTCATATTCCAGTGTGGCTAAATTTAAAGTCAATATTTCTTTACTAGTCGCCGTCTTTATTTTTTTGAAAAAACCTTGACCTGTTTTATCTCCCAACCAATTTTGTGCTACCATTTTCTCTAACCAACTCGGTAATTTGAAAGTAGCTTTGGCTTCATCGTTTGGACAATTTTCCGCAACACCATTTGCAACTTTTACTAGGGTATCTATACCCACCACATCAGCCGTTCTGAAAGTAGCAGATTTTGGTCGACCTAATATAGGGCCAGTTAAAGATTCAACTTCGTCAATGGTTAAACCCATTTTTTCCATGATATGCAATACACTCATCATGCTAAATACGCCGACTCTGTTGGCGATAAATGCAGGCGTGTCTTTACACAATACAGTTGTCTTACCTAAAAACACATCTCCATAATGCATGTGAAAATCAATCACAGCTTGATCTGTTTTAGGCGTTGGAATAATTTCCAATAACCTTAAATACCTAGGCGGATTAAAAAAGTGCGTGCCACAGAAATGTTTTTGAAAATCTTCTGAACGGCCTTCGGCCATTAAATGAATAGGAATACCAGATGTATTAGAACTTACTAAGGTGCCTGGTTTTCTATATTGTTCAACTTGATCGTAAATACTTTTTTTGATATCCAATCTTTCTACCACAACTTCTATAATCCAATCTGCTGTAGCAATTTTTGACATATCGTCTGTGAAATTTCCAGTACGAATATTTTTTGTTACAGCACTACTATAAACAGGGGAAGGGTTAGATTTGATAGCAGCTTGTAATGCATCGTTTACCAATTTATTTCTTTCCTTAGATTGAGTACTTTCTTCGGTACCTGGTTGTAAACGATCTAACAATAAAACTTGTACACCAATACCTGCAAAATGACATGCGATTCTAGACCCCATCACACCACTTCCTAAGACTACGACTTGTTTTATTGTTGGTTGCATATTAAAGCTTTTCGTAAAATTAGTTAGTTATGCAACTATTTTCAAAAAATATTTTGATTTTAGCCAAAAAAGGGCCAAAAACGCCATTGGTTGCCTCTTTAAACCTTTTAACAAAACCAAGTGGAGGGTTCGGCGCTTTAGAGTACATTTGTACTATGCAAGTAGACCCTGCTTTAGTGAATCATTTGGCACACCTTTCTAGGTTAAATGTGGCACCAGAAAAAATGGACAAATTAGTCCATGATATGGAAGACCTGGTGGCATTTGTAGCACAATTAAATGCCTTAGATACCGAAGGGGTTGCCCCATTGATGCATATGGGTGGTGTCTACAATGTGATGCGAGCAGATGAAGTGAGTGGATCTATTTCTAATGAAGCTGCCTTGTCTAACGCACCAGCTACTGAAGCACCCTATTTTAAAGTACCAAAAGTCATTCGTAAATAAATTATTATGTCAACAGTTATTGAACTTAGAAATATTCAGAAGAGTTATTTTATGGCCAACCAAGCCATCCCTGTTTTAAAAGGCATCAATTTGGATATCAATAGAAACGAATATGTGGCATTGATGGGGCCTTCTGGTAGTGGTAAGAGTACCTTGATGAATATTTTGGGTTGCTTGGATTCGCCAACCGGAGGTACGTATAATTTAAATGGACACGATGTAAGCGCCATGTCGGATGATGAATTAGCAGGGATCAGAAATATTGAAATTGGATTCGTGTTTCAACAATTTAATTTATTACCAAGATTAACCGCTGCAGAAAATGTGGCTTTGCCTTTGGTATATGCAGGGATTCCTAAAAAAGAACGTTTAGAAAGAGCTTTGATCGCTTTAGAAAAAGTGGGCTTGGCAGAAAGAAGTCATCATAAATCGAATGAGTTAAGTGGTGGACAGATTCAACGTGTTGCCATTGCGCGCGCCTTGGTGAATAACCCATCTATTTTATTAGCAGATGAGCCTACGGGTAATTTGGATTCTAAAACTTCTGTAGAAGTGATGGAATTATTTGGTAAAATTCATGCTGCAGGAAATACAGTTATTTTGGTCACACACGAGGAAGATATTGCACAGTACGCCCACCGTGTGGTTCGTTTAAGAGATGGTAATGTGGAGACAGACACTCTGAACCAAAAACATATTTAATTAATTATTGAACTAACTGGATTTAGTTTTGTTATAAGGGTATGAAAATCTATACAAAGGCAGGGGATCAGGGAAAAACTTCATTAATCGGAGGAACAAGGGTGCCTAAAAGTCACATCAGAATTGAGTCATATGGTACAGTGGATGAATTAAACTCCTTCATTGGCTTATTGAGCGATTTAGTGGCTGATGTAAATATAAAAACAGATTTAAAAGAAATTCAGGATAGGTTATTTACTGTTGGATCAAGTTTAGCATGTGATCCAGAAAAAGAGTCTGCATTAAGAATACCAGATTTAAAAGAAGAAGATATTACGGGTCTAGAAGCATCCATGGACAAGATGAACGAAGTACTTGCCCCAATGAAATCATTTATCATCCCGGGTGGTCATCAAGCCATTTCCACTGCGCATATTGCTCGTTGTGTTTGTAGAAGGGCAGAACGTTTGTGTGTACATATGCAAGAAGAAGATTTATTTGTAGAGACCTTAGTGATCAAATATTTAAACCGTTTGAGTGATTATTTATTCACTCTAGCAAGGTATATCGGTCATTTGAATGGGGTAGAAGATCAGCCTTGGAAGCCTCGTATTTAATACCTTATTTCAGCATTACACAAATTTTCCATCTCTCATGGTAAGGGTTCTGTCACTTAACTGAGCAAGTGCTTCGTTATGTGTTACAATCAAGAAACTCTGATGTAATTCATTTTTTAAACGCAGAAACAAATGGTGCATTGCGTGTGCATTGTCGCTATCTAAGTTGCCTGTAGGTTCATCTGCAAAAATGAGTGCAGGGTCGTTGATTAAGGCGCGTGCAACGGCAACTCTTTGTTGCTCTCCACCAGACAATTGATGTGGTTTTTTATCCTGCTTATCTGCAAGTCCTAAAAAGTCAAGTAAGTCAATGGCTTTTTTTGCAACTACTTTTTTATCTTTTTTTCCAATCCAACCTGGAATAGAAATATTTTCTAGGGCAGTGAATTCTGGTAATAAATGATGGAACTGAAAGACAAAGCCAATCCGTGTATTTCTGAATGCTGCTAATGCGGCATGGTTCATTTGATCTAAGGCAAGTCCTTCAAATGAAATCTGGCCTTTATCTGCTTTTTCCAAACTGCTTACAATATACAACAGGGTCGATTTCCCAGCACCTGAGGGGCCGACAATAGAAACGAGTTCGCCTTTGTTAAGCTCCAAGGAAACCCCCTTTAGAACGGGTACAGTTCCATATTGCTTCCATATATCCTTGGCTACTAGTAGTTTTGGCTCCATCTCCATGCTACAAACCTACGATTACCCGGTCAATTTTGCCAAAATTTAATAAAATGTTTATAGGTTGTAGAAAAATCAGATTTGGTCATATCGTTTATACGGCTACTTTTGCAAAAAAGAACCTTATGTTTTGGACATTAGAATTAGCCAGCTATTTAGAAGAAGCCCCTTGGCCAGCAACAAAAGATGAATTGATCGACTACTCCATCAGGAGCGGTGCCCCTATAGAAGTGGTAGAGAATTTACAAGAGTTGGAAGACGAGGGCGAAGTGTATGAAAGTATTGAAGACATTTGGCCAGATTATCCAAGCCAAGAAGATTTTATGTTTAATGAAGACGAGTACTAATTTTTTGTGGACTGCTTGAAAAGCTAAGTCGACAAAAAATTAGTCTCTAATGATGAAGCAATAAAAAAAGAGCTACACTTTGTGTTAGCTCTTTTTTTATGAGGTCTATTTTTATTGGCTTATTAGAAATTTAAGCCAATAAAAATTTAACATCTAATGATTTAATAAAAAAGAGCCAACACATGTGTTGGCTCTTTTTTATTAAACGGGTAAAATAGTTCTAGAGATATTAACCCTCTATTGATTTTATAATGCTCTTCTTCAGCTTTAAATTAAATTTTCTTTTAGAAAGTCAATTTAAAATAAAGCAACATCAAACTTAATGTCAATACAATCGTATTGGCTACCAGTACTGGTTTGCTTTTGATTAAATAAGCATAAGTCAACCAAACGATACAACTAAAGTTGACGATCAAGATCATCAATAAACTTAAGCTTTCTACATTCTTAGATTGCCAGGTTAAATATACTTGAGGTACAAAAGTAACACAGCTTAAAAAAGAACCGAAGTAGCCAATGGCTTCTACTAATTTAGGGTTGATTTGCTTGTCGCTCATGGGGTTGTTTTATTATCCTTGCGTAATACCAGCTTTTTGCATTACTAAATCACTCACACCAGTAGTTGAATAACCACCATCATGGAATAAGTTCTGCATAGTCACCATCTTTGTTAAGTCAGAAAATAAAGTGATACAGTAATTTGCACAATCTTCTGCTGTTGCATTTCCTAATGGTGCAATCGCGTCTGCATAATCATAGAAATCACCAAATCCTTTGATACCAGTTCCAGCAGTTGTTTTAGTAGGAGACTGAGATACGGTATTCACACGTACTTTATTCTTTAATCCATAGTGGTAACCAAAGCTACGAGCAATAGATTCTAATAATGCTTTAATATCCGCCATATCAGTATAGAACGGGTAGGTTCTTTGAGCTGCAGCATAGGTTAAAGCCACCACACTCGCATGTTCATTCAATGCATCCATATTATAAGCAACGCTTAACATCTTGTGTAAAGACATCGCAGAAACGTCTACGCCTTTAGCATAGTAATCGTAGTTCAAAGATGGATAAGGAATATTTTTTCTGATATTGACACTCATGCCAATTGAATGTAAAACAAAGTCAATCTTACCACCTAAGATTTCTTGAGACTGCGTAAATAAGTTGGTTAACTCATCTACATTGGTTGCGTCTGCTGGAACAATCTTAGAATTGGTTTTTTCTGCTAATGCATTGATCTCTCCCATACGCATTGCAATAGGGGCATTGGTTAAAACAAATGTAGCACCTTCAGCGTGTGCTTGCTCTGCTACTTTCCATGCAATAGAATTGCTATCTAATGCGCCAGTAATAATTCCTCTCTTACCTTTTAATAAATTGTATGCCATCTTTATGGGTTGATTTAATTCGTGCAAAAATAATTATAATATCCTATAAAATAGTCAAACAGGCCGCTTAATATGGCTTAGGATAGTAATTCTTGAGCATGCTCAATTGCTGCTTTGCTTGGTGGATCCCCTCCAATCATGCGTGCAATATGGGTAACACGCTCCGCTGCGTCAAGGTGACGAAGATGGGTATGGGTGGTATTTCCTTCCTGTGCTTTATACACATATAAATGTGCCTGACCTTTAGCGGCTATCTGAGGCTGATGCGTAATACAAAGTACTTGACGCGCCTGTCCTAATTCTTGAAGCAATAAGCCCACTTGTTTAGCGGGTTCGCCAGATATACCTGAGTCAATTTCATCAAAAATCATCGTAGGTAAGTCAATTGATTTTCCTACAAGGGATTTGATACATAGCATCAATCTACTTAATTCACCACCACTGGCTACTTTTTTAATTGGCTCGAATTTTTGGGTATTGTTCGCGTCAAAAAGAAAATCAATTCTATCCATACCGTAAGTATTAAATGGTACGGCTTCTATTTCTACTTTTAATTGCGCATTGGGCATGCCTACTTGATGCAAAAGATGGTTCACTTGTTTTGTGAAAGGGGCAGCCTGTTTTTTTCTTTTACTACTAATGTCTCCAGCAATTTTTGTCAAAGCTTGTTCTCCATCGGCAACTTTTTGTGTAAAGAGGGCAATGGTTTCATCCATATGTAATACAGCATCCACTTCTTTTTCTAATGCTTGCTGAATAGTGAGTAGTTCGGCAGTGGATTGTACTTTATGTTTTTTCTGTAAATGATATCCTTGGGATAATCTTTCTTGAATATTTGCAATTTTGGCAGCATCAAAATCAATTTTATCCTGCCAAATACTCAATTCGCTGGCTACGTCAGCTAATTCAATTTGAGCCGCTTTTAATCTTTCTAGTAAAGGTTCAAAATCTGTTTGAAACTTAGCAATCGATTCTAAATTATGTCCTATTTGTTTAAGTTGTTGAACGATCGGCTGATCAGATTCATCTAAAGCATGAATGCTTTGAGCCAATTGTGCTTTAATCTCGGCCGCATTTTCCATGAATTTTAAATCAATCTCTAATTGCTCTAATTCGTTCTCTTGTAAACTTAATGCGGCAAGCTCTTCTAATAAATGTGTTTTGTAGGCTAGGGTTTGATCAAAGTTTTCTTTTTGTGCAATGAATTCTTGCAGTTGCTTGCTATCTGCCTTCCATTGAAAAAAACTGTTTTGGTAGGTTTCAACATCTTGCTGCACATTGGCCAATGCATCCAAAACGGTCCTTTGAAAATCCATATCCCCTAAACTAAGGGTGTCAAATTGTTGATGCAGGTCTACTAATTGAGAAGTAAGTTGTCTTAGCTCTGCTAAATTGATAGGGGTGTCGTTGATAAAAGCCCTGGATTTTCCTTGTGCATTTATTTCTCTACGAATAATCAATTCGTCGGCAAGGTCTAAATCGTTTGCTTCAAAAAATGCTGCGTAATGATTTTTATTGGCCAATTTAAAATTTCCTTCAATTACACATTTTTTTGCTGGATTTCTACAAACAGAACTGTCTGCACGATCACCTAAGATCAATCCTAAAGCACCCATGATGATACTTTTACCAGCACCAGTTTCTCCCGTAATCACAGAGAGTTGGTTGGAAAGTTTAATCTGGAGTTCGTCGATTAATATATAATTCTGTATGTCTAATTGTGTCAGCATGAATCACTGCAATATACACCCAATTTTATTTCTTCATACAACGCTGAATGCCTGTTTTTGCTTTTTGGTCCAATGAATTTTTAAAAGCGTGATTTTTCATTTCTAAGCAGGTATTAAAAAAGGTAATTGCCAGGGTAGGGTTGCCTTTTTGTTCATAAATTAACCCTATTTGTAAGGCAGCTCTTGCTGCAAAATATTCGGGCTGATTAGCGCCTTTTTCGATGGCTGATTTATAAAATTGAATGGCCTGATCAGGTTGACCAGCTAAATCGTAAATACGACCTAGGCGATAAGCAAATTCAGTTTTATCTGCGTCCTTGTCAAAATCTTTGCTTGTTTTGCCTGCTAATATTGCCAATGCTTGATGTTGATAACCACCATCACTTAACAACCTGGCTCTTAGTAAAACGGGATGAGGCCAAGTTCCTTTTTTAGCATTTTGCAATGCATGTTTATCCGCATCTGTAATAGCATTTCCGTTTTTTACGACCATGTTTCGGTAGCTATTGGCTTTGGCTTGATCCCCTTGTATGTAAGCAATCCAACTTAGTTTTTCATAGGCATCTTTTAAGTAAAATTGACCTTTGAAATGGGTGATAAAACTTTGTAGCGCTGTAATTGCGGGTTCGAATTTCAATTCATTTAAATAAGCATAGCCTTTTTCAAGTTCCCAAAAGGGAAGGGGTAGATAAGCAGTCGAAGGGTTAATAGAAGCGGCAATTTTTAATGCTTTTTGAGATTGCTGATTATTCAAATACAAATTGGTCGCCATGTAGGCATGCAAGTGGTTATTGGTATAATCGTAATCTGTTTTTTCAATGAAGTCAAAAGTCTTTTTTTTATTGCCTTCAAAATTCATCACTAGATAAGGATAGACAAAAAGTGCTTCGTTGCGACAAAGGGTAGAAAGCGCGTCTTTGCTATTAATGTATTTAAAAACAAGTGCATTACCATCTGCGATTTTGCCCGTCATGCCTAATACATTCGCCATCCATTGATAGCCTTTTGGGATCGTGCCAATCACCGTGGTCATGAGTCCCAAGTATACATCGTTTGGGGTAAAATTGGGATAGGCCTTTTTATTTTCTTTAAAGAGTAGAAAGGCTTTTCTGAAATCAAGTGCTGCTTCAAAATTCTTATTAAATCGGATCGCGATAAGGGATTTATGTAAGTGTCCAAGTGCAACACTGTATAAGTGAAATGGGGACTGTTTAGGACCCTCTTCCAGAAGTTTAATCCTTTGTTCAAAGGCGGGGTAAAAACGGCTGTATTCGGCTTTATCCTCGTTTAAAAACAATTGGTAGAAATCGGCATAGCTTTCAAGTAGGGGGTAGATGAGGTTGTTGCTATTGGCTTTTTTGTCTTGCTGAATCATCCCTTTGGCCTCGGGTATCCTTAAGCTGGTGATGGATTCATATATCTTTTGGGTCCTAGCTGTCCAGTTATATTGGTATTGACCAAAGGAAGCACTCGTAAGGAGTAGGGTCAACGCAAGTACAAAAGATTTTCTCATGGTGTAAAATTAAGAAAGGGTAGCCGATTGGCTACCCTTTCTAGGTATATTTTAATCTTAAATTAAATTAAGCTTCTTTCCCAGCTAATTCACCTTCTACCAAGATTCTACCACAGTTCTCACAAACAATGATCTTCTTGTGTAAACGAATCTCACTTTGACGTTGAGGAGGGATAGCGTTAAAACATCCACCACAAGCATCACGCTCAACTGTTACCACTGCTAAACCATTGCGGTAAGAGTTTCTGATACGGTCGTAGCTGTATAATAAACGCTCGTCAATATGTGCTCTTGCTTCTTCGCTTTTAGTTCTCAATTCCTTTTCTTCGATTTCTGTATCAGCGATGATCTTTTCTAATTCACCTTTCTTATGAGTTAACACACCATCCTTCACTGCAATTGTCTTTTTAGCAGCATCCAATACCTTGATCTTCTCTGCTAATTCTTCGTTTGCGTCACGGATATGTTTTTCAGAAAGCTTGATTTCCAAGCCTTGCATTTCTAATTCTTTGTTGATTGCTTCGAACTCACGGTTGTTCTTTACGTTCTCGCTTTGCTTCTCGTATTTAGCGATTAATTCTTCGCTTTCTTTGATAGCCGCTTTTTTACTTTCGATGAATTCGGTGATACCGTTAATTTCTTCTTCGATTCTAGTTTGTCTGTTCACCAATCCTGTAACTTCATCTTCTAGGTCCTTCACTTCCATTGGTAACTCACCACGCAAGATTTCGATCTGGTCGATGCTGCTATCTACGGTTTGAAGCTTGTAAAGATTTACTAATTTTTCTTCTACTGAAAAGTCTTTGACTGATGCCATATGAATGTTTTATTTTAAGTAGCTTATAGGTTGCGTTTTCACCTCAGATTCGAGGACTGCAAAGGTAAGGAATTTACGCTTTAAATAGTCAACAATTAGTGCGGGAACAAATTGTTCGCTTTCACCATGTCCTATATCCAGCAAAAGGAACTTACCATCAGCCTCAAAGAAGTCATGGTATTTTAGGTCGCTGGTGATAAAACAATCAATATTTTGACCTTGAATTTGATCTAATAAAAAACTTCCACTACCACCACATAAAGCTATGGTATTCAGTTTTTTATCAATTAATTTAGTATATTTTATAACCTCAAGATGCAACTTTTCTTTGACCCACTTAATAAAGGCTTCTGGCTCAGTTTCAAGGGGTAGTTGACCCACTATTCCTGCTCCAACAGCCTGTCCTTGTTGGTCGAATTGACCTGGAATGGGGGCTAAAATTTTTCTATTTTCTAGGTGTAACCGGTCAGCAATAGTGCTATTGACCCCATGAAGTACATTGTCCAAATTTGTATGAATGGCATACAA
The DNA here is from genome assembly GCA_041176305.1 of Bacteroidota bacterium. GTDB lineage: Bacteria > Bacteroidota > Bacteroidia > Chitinophagales > Chitinophagaceae > Sediminibacterium. The sequence continues at coordinate 42,934 of JBEDDG010000008.1, forward strand.
AGCAATGTCGTTTTGGATGGCTTTTAGGACCGTTCGGTTAACATAATGATCCTTGCTAAATTGCTTAATGCCTTTAAAAATGATGGGGTGATGACTCACAATTAGGTTGCATCCTTTTTGAATGGCTTCCTCTACCACCTCCTCTGTACAGTCTAAAGAGCATAAAATGCCAGTACAATTTGCGGCTGGATTGCCTACTATTAAACCTGAATTGTCGTAAGCTTCTTGAAAATGGATGGGGGCCCAGTCTTCTAGGGCCTTTATAAAGGCGTTGATTTGCATCCTCTAAATTAATTATTAATTGATAAATTGAGCAGGTCATTCAACTATTTATGACCATCAATGTTATAATCCTACTATGCGCCCATCTGTTATTCTATTTTGGTTCCGAAGAGACCTCAGGTTTAAAGACAATACCGGTTTATACCATGCCCTAAAGATGGCTCAAAAGGAGGGCGTCAAGGTATTGCCCATCTTTATTTTTGACCAGGAGATCCTAGGCAAATTAGAGGACAAGGCAGACAGGAGAGTTGATTTTTTGCACCGAACCATCAACGAATTACAGGCGGAATTAACCTCAAAAGGTAAATCTTTATGGGTGCATTACGGTACGCCGACCACCGCTTTTGAAGCCCTTAAAAAGGAGTTTCAAATTAAAGCAGTATTTACAAATAAGGATTATGAACAATATGGTATTCAAAGAGATACAACTATTAGTTCACAATTAATGTTAGATAAAATTTCCTTTCATAGTTTCAAGGATCAAGTTGTTTTTGAGCAATCAGAAGTAACAAAAGACGATGGATTGCCCTACACGGTCTTTACGCCATATTCCAGAAAATGGAAGGCAGCTTGGGAAGCAAATCCGCCTAAATTATTGCCTTCTGAAAAAGGGATGGAGTACTTTATGGACAGCAAGCCTTTGCCTATTCCGAGTTTACAGGACATGGGATTTGAGGGCACTGATTTGGTGGTACCTTCCAAAAAATGGAAAGAGGCCACGGTCAAAAATTATACCACTCAAAGAGATTTTCCATCCATCGAGGGAGGCACTTCCCATTTGGGGGTACACCTCAGATTTGGCACAATTTCGGTGAGACAGCTGGCATTGGAAACGGCCTCGGTCAATACCACTTATTTGAACGAATTAATCTGGCGCGACTTTTACCATATGATCCAATGGCATTTCCCACATGTAGGGACTGGAAAATCCTTTAGGGCGCAATATGATTTGATAGAATGGCGCAACAATGAAAAAGAGTTTGAAGCATGGTGTGCCGGTCAAACTGGGTATCCAATTGTGGACGCTGGGATGAGGGAGCTGAATGCTACAGGTTTCATGCACAATCGCGTGCGTATGATTGTAGCCAGTTTTTTAACCAAGCATTTATTAATTGACTGGCGTTGGGGGGAAGCGTATTTTGCCCAAAAATTATTGGATTTTGATTTTGCCTCCAATAATGGGGGCTGGCAATGGGCGAGTGGAAGTGGTTGTGATGCCGCTCCTTATTTTAGGGTTTTTAATCCTAGGTTACAAACAGAGAAGTTTGACAAGCAATTAAAATACATACGTAAATGGGTGCCTGAATTTGAAAGCCTAACTTATCCAAGGCCTATCGTGGTGCATGAGGAAGCAAGGGCCAGGGTATTGGCAGCCTATGCAAAAGCTTTGAAGCCTTAAAATGTAAGAGACGATTTTATGATTACTTAGTCAAGTTATTATAGACTTCCTCCAATCGGTCGATTGCATTTTTACCTACTTCTCCCATTTGAATACTAAAATCATTGACGTATAAATCGATATGCTGACGCATCACTTGATCAGACATTTCTTGCGCATGACATTGTACAAATTCGGGTAATGTCTGGTAGCTATTTTTGAAAGCATAGGCTACACTTTCTTGAATTAAACGATCCATGAGTTGGATAGTTTCCTGAGGTTGATCTTTTCTTGCAATGATCCCTCCTAAAGGAATAGGTGCATTGAAACTGGTTTCAAAATATTGGCCAAGATCCATCCATTGTGTCAATCCTCTTGCTGCATAAGTAAACCTGTTTTCATGTATGATCACACCTGCATCTACTTTTCCAGACAACACTGCATCTTCTATTTCATTAAAGACTAAAAAAACTTTATTGGTCACTTCTGGGAAAGCAAGACTAAATAATAAATGTGCTGTGGTATCCCTACCCGGAATAGCTACACGCATTCTAGGTGCATCTGGTTGCAAGCCTTTATATATGAGTAAGGGTCCAACGCCTTTACCCAATGCACCACCGCTTTGCAACAATTGATATTTATCTTTTAGTTTAGGCCAAACACCATAACTAATTTTTGAGAACGGAAGTTTGCCTTGCAATGCCCACTCATTTAAGGTTTGCACATCCTCTAAGTGCAACTTAAAATCATACCCTTTTGTATCAATTTTATGATTGACTAATGCGTCAAAGATAAATGTATCATTAGGGCAGGGTGAAAAACCAAGGTCAATGGTGGGCATATTTATTCGTTTTAAAAAGCCTGGATTGATAAGGCGTCTAAGTATTGCAAAACAGTTTCATTCAAATTATAAATGGCTTCCTGCATTTTCCATTTTGCTTTATTGCGTTCGCCCACATAATTAGATACGGCGCGAATTTGTATAAAAGGCACATTTAAATCTCTGCCTATATAATGTAAAGCGGCACCTTCCATCGATTCAATTTGTGCTTTGTATTTAGTACGGTACCTGTCTGCAATTTTTTTATCGGTGGTAATAGTATTAATCGTAACGCCTTTTTTGCTAGGTAATTTCAGGACATTGTATTGGTTTAACCAATAATTAGGCAACATTTTTTTTTCAAAAGGGGCATCATTTGGTCCATCTAATTTTAGATCAAACAAGTCTTTCCATTGTTTATTTTCGGTAACGCCTACATCACCCACTACTTCGTCTTTAATGACAACCACTTTACCTAATGGCAACTTTGGATCCAAGCTTCCTGCCACACCCATTTGTATAATTAAAGAAGGTGTTTCTTGCACCACCATCTTCATTAAAGAAACACTACTGGCAAGCATGCCAACACCCGATTCATGGAATCCAACAGAGAACTTTTTGTTGGGACTGACGAATTTTGGGTTAATTTTTTGAAAAAGGGGCATCCATTCCCCATTGGTTGCTGCAGATATAATGACTCTCATGGGATAAAGTTCCGTCAAATTTATATCTTTGCAAAAATAAACGGTGATGGTGTACTTAACTCGAGTGGAACATTTTAACGCAGCCCATAAATTAGCCAATCCCAATTGGACGAAAGAAAAAAATGAGGAAGTGTTTGGCGTATGTGCTAATGAAAACTGGCATGGACACAACTATGAGTTATTAGTAACCATTAAGGGCACACCCAATCCTGAAACAGGTTTTCTGTTTGATGTAAAGAAGCTTAGTACCATCATTAAAAAGCAGGTGATTGATCCATTGGATCATAAGAACTTGAACTTGGACGTACCATTTATGGAGGGTAAATTATGTTCTACCGAAAATTTAGCGATCGCTATTTGGGCACAATTGCAACCCCATATCCCTTCAGAAGTGCAATTGCACTGTGTTAAATTATACGAGACCCCACGTATTTATGTGGAGTATTTTGGCTAGTTTTTACCCAATTTTATAGACATTATGACTTTTTAGCTCGGTTTGTTTAATTTAATCTTATTTAAGTTAAACAAAATACACGATTGCTTGTTGTATATGATGTAACTTTATCCTCTTAATTAGGAAACTATGGAACATCAAGTGGCGGTTTATCGAAAAGAACATTTTAATGCCGCACACAAATTGTATTGTGCAGATTGGACGGACGAAGAGAACAAGCGTGTTTTTGGTGCTTGTAGCAATCCTAATTACCATGGTCATAACTATGATTTAGTTGTAAAAGTAGTAGGTGTACCCGATCCCATTACTGGTTTCGTGATCAACACTAAGGACTTAAGCAAAATGGTAGAAGAAGAAGTGATCTCCAGATTTGACCACAAAAATTTAAACCTAGACACCGAGTTGTTTAAAAATTTAAATCCTTCGGCCGAAAACATTGCCATCGTGATTTATAATTTATTAAGACCTCGTATTGCCGAGCAATTGGCATTAAAAATTCGACTTTATGAAACAGAAAGAAACTTTGTTGACTACCCCGCTTAGCGAAGAAAAAATTGAGTTAAGCCATTTATTAATAGAAGAGATGGGCGATGAGCATAAGGCAAGTTCAGTAGATACACCAATGCGTTCAGATGCATTTGAAAAAACAGATGAAGAGAAAATTGCCATCATAGAGCCACATTTTAGAGCGATCATGGAAACTTTGGGTATGGACTTAAACGATGATAGTTTAAGAGGTACACCATTAAGAGTAGCTAAAATGTATGTAAAAGAATTGTTCCAAGGGTTGAACCCAGCGAATATGCCAAGCATGACTTTGTTTGAAAATAAATTTCAGTACAATGAAATGTTGGTAGAAAAAAATATCAATTTCTACACCAATTGTGAGCACCATTTTGTGCCATTCTTTGGTAAAGCACATGTGGCGTATATCAGCAGTGGTAAAGTAATTGGTTTGAGTAAATTAAATAGATTAGTAGAGTATTATTCAAAACGTCCACAAGTACAAGAGCGTTTAACCATGCAAATTGGTAAAGCCTTGCAAACTGTTTTACAAACACAAGATGTAGCTATCATGATGGATGCAAAACATTTATGTGTAGCAAGTAGAGGCGTTAAAGATGATAGCTCAAATACCATCACTGGTTTTTATGGTGGTAAGTTTCAAGAAGAGCATACAAAAGCAGAATTTTTAAAATATTTGGATATCAACGTCTAATCGATTTGGTTCATGGTTTGGGTTAGTTTGTTAGTGAATGGTGGAGCATAGCTTCACCATTTTTATTTGTACAATGGATGCTTTGATTTATTTTTGGCCAAACGAATTAATATGTCAAAACATGCATTTGTATTTCCGGGCCAAGGAAGTCAGTTTTCTGGAATGGGTAAGAATTTATATGAGACAAATGAAGCTGCAAAAGCTTTATTCGAAAAAGCCAATGAAATAGTAGGGTTTAGAATAAGTGATATCATGTTCGAGGGCACCGACGAACAATTAAAACAAACCAATGTAACACAACCAGCCATATTTATACATTCTGTGGTAGCGTATTTGACAATGGATAATGCGAAGCCGGATATGGTTGCAGGACATTCTTTAGGAGAGTTTTCTGCATTGGTCGCAAATAAGACTTTAAGTTTTGAAGATGCATTGCGCTTAGTGAGCATGCGTGCAAAAGCGATGCAGTCTGCATGTGAGCAACAACCTTCCACTATGGCAGCAGTGTTGGCATTGGCAGATGAAAAAGTAGAAGAAATTTGTGCCAAAATAAGTGCTGAATCAGGTGAAGTAGTGGTGCCAGCTAATTATAATTGTCCTGGACAATTGGTAATATCAGGATCTACAAAAGGTATTGAAATAGCCTGTGAGCAAATGAAAGCAGCAGGTGCAAAAAGAGCTTTGGTATTACCAGTAGGAGGGGCATTCCATTCTCCATTAATGGAGCCAGCAAAAATTGAATTAGCTGCAGCCATTGAAGCAACACAATTTAACACACCAATCTGTCCAGTATACCAAAATGTGACTGCAGCTGCTGTCACAGATCCTGCAGAAATCAAACAAAACCTTATTGCTCAATTAACAGGTGCAGTAAAGTGGACACAAACTGTTCAAGCCATGGTAGCAGACGGTGCTGCTGAGTTTACAGAAGTTGGTCCTGGCAAGGTTTTGCAAGGATTGGTACAGAAAGTACACAAGGAAGCAGTAGTGAACGGTGTAAACTAACTCTAGAACCGATTTTAACTTTTTTAAATCCCTTAAATGAGCAATCTTTAAGGGATTTTTTCGTTGTAGTTAAGGAGTAGTATTAGTTATACATATTAAATTTATTTTTTATATTTTGAAGCAAAGGTTTTTATATATTTTCTTGTTGATGCTATTCGCGAAAATGGGGATGGGGCAAACATTTACATTGGATGCAAGTTCTAATGCATATCCTGTTGTAAACTGTGATCAAACTACTTTTATACTTACAAATAATACAGGAAGCACAATTTGGTATAGATTATACTTAAGCAGCAATGACATAGATTGGACTGATATTTCCTTGGCTGGATCTTCTCAAAGATTAAATGCTGGAGCAACATTTTCAATCAATGTACAAAGTGATGGATATTATAAAATCCATTATGCAGGATCAACTACAGTTTCACTTTCATCATCTTCATTACCTTCTATACAAACTATCATTAAATCTTCTCCAACTATAATTAATGAGGTCTCAAATTTAGATTATGCAATATGTTTAAATAGTACTCCAACTAATTTAAGTGTAACAGCAAATGCTGGAAGCGGGACGATTTCACAATATGCATGGTATAGTAATATAAATAATTCAAATGTTGGAGGTTCGGTAGCTATTACAAATATTAATTCTTTTACAACAGATTTTTTTATTCCTAATACTTCTATAGTTGGTAATTTATATTATTATCCTATAGTTAGTAATAGTTTTGGTTGTAGTACAGTAGGAAGTCAATCTGGAAAAATTACTGTAAATGAATTACCTATTGTAGCAGCTATTACAGGATCAGGAGATGTTTGTGTAGGATCAACAACATTATTAAGTAATGCAACAATAGGAGGAATATGGAGTTCTACAAGTTCTTCAATTGCTGGCATTAATACAAGCGGATTAGTTACAGGGTTGTTGTCAGGTACAACATCTATTTCTTATAAGTTCACAGATTTAAATTCATGTTCGACAACTGTAAATAAAGTAGTTACGATAAATGCCTTGCCAACTGTTGCAGCTATATCAGGAGTTAATGATGTTTGTGTTGGATCAACAATTTCACTTACTAATTCTACAAATGGTGGAGTATGGAGTTCTACAAGTCCTTCATTTGCTGGGGTTAATTCAACAGGATTAGTTACAGGTTTGTCATCAGGTACTAGTTCAATTACATATACATTCACAGATTTAAATTCATGTTCGACAACTGTAAATAAAGTAGTTACGATAAATGCCTTGCCAACTGTTGCAGCTATATCAGG
>JBEDDG010000009.1:0-48805 GCA_041176305.1 Bacteroidota bacterium
ATAAAACACCTATAAATGCAGCAAGATTAATACTTAAAATAAATATTCAAAAAAATACTAAATTTATTACTAATCTTAAATTATTAAATAATATATTGAAAATCAATTATTTAAATAAATAAATGAAGCATAATAAATTATAAACTAATTAAATTAGTAAAATAAATACTAAATATTTTAGTTTATTAACATTTTATCCCTACCTTCACTTTCTATTTAAACGAAAACATAAAACGACAAGCTATGAGTAACGCAGAAAAATTAAAAGCCCTTAAATTAACTATTGATAAAATAGATAAGGATTACGGTAAAGGAAGTGTAATGATGATGAATGAGCGCAGTCAAGAGCCTCAGGAAGTGATCTCAACTGGTTCAATTGGTTTAGATACTGCGTTAGGAATTGGTGGTTTACCAAAAGGAAGAATAATCGAAATATACGGACCAGAGTCTTCAGGTAAGACAACAGTTGCTATACACGTCATTGCAGAAGCTCAGAAAAAAGGAGGAATGTGCGCTATTATAGATGCTGAACATGCTTTTGATAGTGCTTATGCAAAAAGATTAGGGGTGGATGTGGATAATCTTTTAGTATCTCAACCAGACTATGGTGAGCAAGCATTAGAAATTGCAGATCGTTTGATTTTATCAGGCGCAATCGATGTGGTTGTTATTGATTCTGTTGCGGCATTGGTACCAAAAAGCGAATTAGAAGGCGAAATGGGTGATTCAAAAATGGGGTTACATGCTCGTTTAATGTCTCAAGCATTAAGAAAACTAACCGCCACAATTAATAAAACAGGAACCGTTTGTATTTTCATTAACCAGTTGCGTGAAAAAATTGGTGTGATGTTTGGAAATCCTGAAACAACAACAGGTGGTAATGCATTAAAATTTTACGCTTCAGTTCGTTTAGATATTAGAAGAATGGCACAAATTAAAGATGGTGATGAAGCCGTTGGAAATAGAGTTAAAGTTAAAGTGGTTAAAAATAAAGTAGCTCCACCTTTTAGAGCAGCTGAATTTGAAATCATTTTTGGAGAAGGAATAAGTAAAATTGGAGAAATTATTGATATGGGCGTAGAACTAGAAATTATCAATAAGAGCGGTAGTTGGTTTAGTTATGAAGGAAATAAACTAGGTCAAGGAAGAGATTCAGTAAAAACGATTTTACACGATAACCCAGAGATGGCGAATGAAATTGAAGCTAAAATAAGAGCTAAAATTGCTGCTAAAGTTGAAGCTGCTGCAGCGCAATAATATAATTAAACGTGTTTTTTTAAGGTTAGTAGGTAGTGACCGCATCATTTGTGATGCGGTTTTTTTATATTTATACTGTGGTGCAATTATTAAAATTATTTATTCAAGCAGGTTTATGGTTATTCTGTCATAAGATATACCTAAATAATAAGCAGCTTTTTAGTACAAAAGGATCTTTGTTAATTGTAGCGAATCATCCTAATTCATTTTTAGATGCTTTAGTGATTGGCTCTTTTTATAAAAGAAGGGTGTATTTTTTAGCAAGAGGGGATGCATTTAAAAAACCAATACATCGTTTTTTATTAGAATCATTAAACATGATTCCTGTTTATAGATTAAGAGAGGGAAAAGAATTTTTACATTTAAATGATTATGCTTTTACAAAGTCTATTCAATTATTAAGTAAAGGAGAGGCTGTATTGATTTTTATAGAGGGTATTTGTTTAAACACCAATGAATTACAGCCATTTAAAAAAGGAACCGCTAGAATTATAGAAGGAATACAAAAACAACACATTCATCCAATCATACATATCGCAGGTATTTCATTTAATCAATTTAGGGGGATTGGTAAAAAAATTAATTTAATTATTACAGAATATAGGAATTACCCAATGATACAAAACGGAAGAGATCGTGTATTATTTAATCAATCCATTTTTGAAAAGTTAAATAAAAATATTATTGTTATTAATGAAACAACAAAAATTAATAATAATAATATTTTTTATTATATCCACCTGCCCTATTATAATATGATTAAAAAATGGGTTGATCAGAAAACAAAAAATACTGTTTTTTATGATTCTGTTTTATTTGTTGTATTATTATTTTCATACCCTGTTTATTTATTATTCCTTTATCTTCTATTAAGTTTATTTAACATTCCAATCTTTATTATATTAAGTACCTTAGCTATTATACCGGTGATGGGAAAAAGAATTGTTCAATAAAAGATTTAAACGACAACTATGAATTCAATCAGAAAATTAGAAAAGCGAAAGAAAATAGCACTCATTGCGCATGACAATAAAAAAAAGGATTTAATGGAATGGGCGGTACACAACAAAATTGTTTTATCTAAACATAGCCTCGTGGCCACAGGAACTACAGGTAAATTAATTGAAGAGGCCTTAGACCAGCCGGTTGTTAAATTATTAAGCGGCCCACTGGGAGGAGATCAACAAATTGGTGCTATGATTGCTACGGGTGATATTGATATAGTGTTTTTCTTTTTTGATCCAATGGAAGCACAACCGCACGATAGTGATGTAAAAGCTTTATTAAGACTAGCTGTTGCTTGGAACCTTCCAATGGCATGTGATAGAACCACGGCAGATTTTTTAGTCACTTCACCGTTTATGCAAGGTGAATACGAATATGAACTACCAAATTATACATCCTATTTAAATAGAAAAGTATAATAACCTAATTATAAATTTTATAAAATTCAATCCAATGTCAAATCAAAAAAAAGCACTTTTATGCTATTCTGTCTTAATTGGCTTAAGTATGCACCTTTCGGCACAACAGTTTACGGGATTTAAAAATATAGATGCGCAACAAAAACTAGAAGCAAATTTTGATAGTAAATTAAGCGCAAAAAGAGTTGGAGAAAATATTAAATTAATGTCTTCTGTGCCACACCATATTGGTTCTGTTGGCGGAAAATTTGTGGCAGAAGAAATTGCTAAACAATTTAAAACAGCAGGTTGGGACACAAAAATTGTGACCTATCAGTTGTTGTTTCCAACGCCAATCTCCCGCGTATTAGAAATGAAGGGAGCTACTAATTTTAAAGCCTTATTAAAAGAGCCAGCTTTAAAAGAAGACGCAACTTCAAATCAAGAGGACCAACTTCCAACGTATAACTGTTGGAGTGCAGATGGTGATGTGAATGCTGAATTGGTATTTGTAAATTATGGTTTACCAGAAGATTATGAAACATTAGCAAAATATGGCATTGATGTAAGGGGTAAAATTGTTATTGCAAAATATGGCAGAAGTTGGAGAGGTATTAAACCAAAAGTGGCGCAAGAGCATGGTGCTATTGGTTGTTTAATTTATTCTGATCCACAAGACGATGGATATGGTGCAGGAGATGTGTATCCAGCGGGTCCTTTTAAAAATGAATACGGTGTTCAAAGGGGTTCTATTATGGATATGGTGATTTATCCTGGAGACCCTAGCACGCCCAATTATCCTTCTGTTGAAGGTGCACCAAGAGTGGACCACAATAATGCAGAAAACCTTTTAAAAATACCGGTACTTCCAATTAGTTATCATGATGCCGCACCTTTGTTAAAGGACATGGCCGGTCCTGTTGCCCCAAAAGCGTGGAGGGGTGGACTGCCTTTTACCTATCATATAGGGCCAAGTAAATCAAAATTGCATTTAAAGTTAAGTTTCGATTGGAAAATTCGTCCAGCTTATAACGTTATTGCTACCATCAAAGGAAGTCAATTTCCAGACCAATGGGTGATTAGAGGAAACCACCATGATGCTTGGGTAAATGGCGCGAATGATCCCGTAAGTGGCATGGCTGCAGAACTAGAAGAAGCGATCGCTATTGGTGAATTAGTAAAGTCTGGCTGGAGACCAAAAAGAACCCTAGTGTATTGTGCTTGGGATGCGGAAGAACAGGGATTAATGGGCTCGGTGGAGTGGGTAGAAGACCACGCAGCAGAACTTCAAGCGAAGGCGGTTGCTTATATTAATTCTGATGGAAACGGCAGAGGTTTTTTAGGTGCCGAGGGTTCTCATGCTTTTGTTGGATTAATGACAGATATTAGTAAGTCAATCAAAGATCCTCAAACAGGCGTAACTATTTTTGAAAGACAAAGAGCGAGTCGTGCAACAGAGGCGGGATCCCTTATGGCTAAAAAAGAAATTTTAAACAGCACAACCTATCCGCTAGGGGCGATGGGATCGGGTTCTGATTATTCTTCATTCATACAACACATAGGGGTACCTTCTTTAAATATTGGATTTGGTGGAGAAAATGAAGGGGGTGAATACCACTCTATTTATGATTCATACGATCATTATTCTAAATATAAAGATCCTGGTTTTGCCTACGGTGTTACACTTGCACAAACAGCAGGTAGAGCAGCCTTAAGACTATCAGAAGCAGATGCACTACCTTTTGACTTCACGTCTTTACATAAAACAGTGAAGGGTTATATTACAGAGCTAATGGGCAGTGTAGAGCAAATGCGAGAAAAAGCAAAACTAGAAAACGAACTAGTGAATTCAAAAGCGTATGCAGTTGCAGCAGATCCTTTAGAAGGATTAAAACTTCCAACACTAGAAGCTGAAGTGCCGTTTTTAGACTTTGCGCCAATCTTAAATGCATTGTCTCGATTAGATAAAGCAGCACAACAAGTAGAGCAATTAAAAGCAACGGCTTCTGTAGAAAAATTAGCGGCGATCAATGCAAAAATTTATACTGCCGAACAGTCTTTATTAATGACAACGGGCCTTCCAAGAAGACCTTGGTATAAACATAGTTTATATGCTCCAGGCTTTTATACGGGTTATGGTGTTAAAACTGTTCCGGGCGTAAGAGAAGCAATAGAACAAAAAAATTGGGCCGAAACAACAACACAAATTGGTGAGGTAGCTGCAGCCATTCATAGACTTTCTACTTATTTAGAAACACTATAGTGTTTTTATTTTAGGGACACATATTTAAGGTTTGCGCTTACCTTTGCGTATGCCTTTTAAACTACATTCTAATTACACCCCTTCGGGCGATCAGCCAACCGCAATTGCGCAGCTTACCGAAGGGGTGTTGAATGGAGATCCACAACAAATTTTATTGGGGGTGACGGGTTCGGGTAAAACATTTACCATTGCCAACCTAATCCAAAATGTGCAGCGCCCCACCCTTGTGTTAACACATAATAAAACATTGGTGGCTCAATTGTATGGAGAGTTTAAACAATTCTTTCCAGACAACGCAGTGGGTTATTTTGTGTCTTACTACGATTATTATCAACCAGAAGCCTACCTCCCCACATCGGGTGTTTATATCGAAAAAGATTTAAGCATTAACGAGGAATTAGATAAGCTAAGATTACAAGCTACCGCACAACTCTTAAGCGGTCGCAGGGATATAGTGATTGTAGCAAGTGTTAGCTGTATTTATGGTATGGGGAATCCTACTGAATATGAAAACGGAATCATTCGAATTCATCAAGGACAGGTTTTGTCTCGCCAAGCATTTTTACACGCTTTGGTGAATAGCTTGTACCACCGCTCTGTGACCGAGTTTGACCGAGGCGCGTTTAGGGTCAATGGAGATACTGTAGACATTCGTTTGCCTTATGTAGATTATGGATACCGCATTACATTTTTTGGGGATGAAATTGAAAGTATAGAAAGTATTGAAATTGAAACAGGAAAAAGAATTGAGCCAATGGAGAACGCGGCCATCTTTCCTGCTAATTTATACATGGCCCCAAAGGAAATGCTTCAAGAAATAATTGTAGAAATTCAAGACGAGCTACGCGCACAAGTGGAGTATTTTAAAAAGGTAGGAAAACCACAAGAAGCCGCGAGAATAAAAGAACGCGTGGAATATGATATTGAAATGATTAGAGAGCTGGGCTATTGTACAGGTATCGAAAACTATTCTAGATTTTTTGATCGACGCAAACCAGGAACAAGACCCTTTTGTTTATTGGATTATTTTCCGAAAGATTTTTTATGTGTGATTGATGAAAGCCATGTAACTATTCCGCAGATTTCTGGAATGTATGGTGGAGATAGAAGTAGAAAAATGAATTTAGTGGAATTTGGATTTAGGTTACCAAGTGCAATAGACAATAGACCCCTTAATTTTAATGAGTTTGAACAAGTAATAGGACAAACCATTTTTGTGAGTGCCACACCAGGTGAATACGAATTAGAAAAAACAGACGGATTGATTGTGGAGCAGGTGGTGCGCCCTACTGGGCTTTTAGATCCGCCAATTGAAGTGCGCCCTACTAAAAATCAAATTGACGACTTGTTAGATGAAATTGCAATGCAAGTTGAAAAAGGCGATCGAGTTTTAGTGACCACCCTTACTAAAAAAATGGCCGAAGAAATGGACCGCTACTTGTCTAAAATAAATATAAAATCTAAATACATCCATAGTGATATTGACGCACTTGAGCGGGTTGAAATTTTAAGGGAACTAAGATTGGGTACCATCGATGTACTGGTGGGTGTGAATTTATTAAGAGAAGGATTAGACTTACCAGAGGTTTCCTTGGTGGTAGTTTTAGATGCAGATAAAGAAGGTTTTTTAAGAAATGAAAAATCATTGACGCAAACTGCCGGTCGTGCGGCAAGAAACGTAAGGGGTCGTGTACTATTTTATGGGGATCAAATTACCATGAGTATGCAAAGAACCATCGACGAAACAAATAGACGTCGTGCAAAACAGATTCAATACAACGAGGAGCACCAAATTACCCCAACAACGATTGTGAAGTCCATTGAGCAGGTGATGAAACAAACCGCCGTATTAGATATTAAGGGCTATAGTCAAAACAATATGAATATTCGCACGACAGATGCCCTGAATATGACCGCAGAGCCCTATAGTGACTACAAAACAATTCCTCAAATGGAAAAGGCCATTTTGCAAACTAAAAAACAAATGGAAAAAAGTGCTAAAGCGCTTGATTTCATGGAAGCTGCCAAGTTGCGCGACGAAATGTTTAGAATGGAACTTCAATTAGAGAAAATGAAAACTGCCAACTAATGAATGATTTTTTGATAGACGTATACCGTGGATTATTGGCGACGACTTGGATAGAAGCCATTGCAGTGGTCATGGGCATTGTGTCTGTTTGGTATAGTAGAAAGGAAAATATTTTAGTTTTTCCTACGGGCATCATTAATACCACACTCTATATTTATTTAAGCTTTAAGGGACATTTACTTGGCGAAGCAAGTGTTAATTTATATTACACCATCATGAGTCTTTATGGATGGTATTGGTGGTCTAGAAAAAAAGAGGATCAAGTAACCACGGTTTTACAAATAACCAACAGTAACTTAAAAGAAAAAGCACAACACTTCTTCATTTTTATTGGTTTTTATATGGTATTATTTTTCGCCTTGCAATTCTTAAAAACCAATTTTGCACCCGATGCGATTCCTTGGGCCGACGCTTTGGCGAGTGCCGCTGCTTATACGGCGATGTGGTTGATGGCAAAGAAAAAAGTGGATAGTTGGATCTGGTGGATTATAACCAATATCACGTCTATTCCTTTGTATTTTATAAAAGGGTATGCCTTTACTAGTTTTCAATTTATTGTTTTATTAGTATTAGCGGTTGCGGGATATTTTTCATGGAAAGAAAAAGCAAAACAGCATGGATAAGCTTCAAAAAATAGTAGTTCTAGGTCCAGAGTCAACAGGTAAATCAACACTTTGTGCGGCATTGGCGGCGCATTATCAAACGATTTGGGTAAAAGAATATGCGAGACAGTACTTGTCAGAAAATGGTACAGACTATGCTTATGAAAATTTATTAACGATTGCTAAGGGCCAAATCGAGAACGAAGAAAAAGCAATAGCTTCTTTGCATGCGTCCAATCTTAATAAGGGTGGTGAAAACAAAGTCAATAAACTCATTGTCGATACAGATATGTATGTGATGAAGGTTTGGTGTGAATATGTTTTTAATAATTGCCATCCCTATATTTTAGAAGCAATTAATGCACGCAGTTATGATCTTTACTTATTGTGTGATATAGACCTACCCTGGACTGCAGACGAAATGCGTGAATACCCAGAAGAACAACCAAGAATTGAATTGTTTACAATATACAAAGAGCTTTTAATGAATCAACATACCCCATGGGGTATCGTTCGAGGAAGCGGCACAGAACGAACCCATCATGCAATTGAAATAATTGAACAACACCTGAAAAAATAAAAACAAAAACTACCGCACATTTTGATCGCGCTTATGCACATTAAAAAACACAGCGTAAAAAAATGTGCACGAGGCCGTGGATAAAACCAACTATTTTTTTCGAATTAAATTTCGAACATCCTCATCCCCTTCTAAATTGTGCATTTCCCTTAATATCTGTGGATAACGCCAAGCAACCCTTCTTGTCATTGGGCGAGCAGTAAACTTCTTTGGATTTGGTAATCCTGCAATAATCATTGCAGCTTCTGCGCGGGATAAATTTTTAGCAGATTTTTTAAAATAATGTTGTGCAGCTGCTTCCACACCAAAACAACCTGGTCCGGTTTCAATCACATTTAAATACACTTCTAAAATTCTTTCTTTACCCCAAATCAATTCAATTAAGAAAGTAAAATAAAACTCTGGAAGCTTTCTTATGTATTTGTCATAAGAACCACCCTGCCATAGGAATACATTTTTAGCAACCTGTTGTGTGATGGTGCTGGCACCGCCACCAAGTGGAATTCTAGATTTCTTTTTTTTCTTTTTGGGTTTAAAACTTCTTTCCATCGCCTCCCAGTCAACCCCTATATGGTCAGGAAAAGCCTGATCTTCGCTGGCTATGGCAGCTAATTTAATATTGTAAGACATGTCTTCCCATGCAACATAATCTCTTTTTAATCCAAGTCCAAAGGCGTTGGTTATTTGAGTAATGGTAATGGGAGGAAAAACAAAACGCGTCACTACTACATAAAGCAGAGAGCTTATAAACAGAAACCAAATGAGGCGTTTAATTTTTTTTATCAAAATAGAGAACAATTATAAAATTTCTACACTAAAGCGTTTTCCGATGGGACGGTAGGGCGGGTTTTTCTTTCCCATCCATTTGCCAATAAAAAAAGCACCCAAACCACCTGCAATAGAAGGAACATTTTGTGAACCAAACACGGCCTCTTTATTGATGACAGAGTTGACCATGTTTAAACTACTGTATAATATACCGCCAAATTTTAAAAAGGCGCCATTGGTAAACACGCTTTGGTACTGGCCCTTGTCTTTTGCAAAAGCCCTAATTTCATTGACATGTAAAGTAAGCATGCCTAATCTTAATGTGTCTTGACCATAAGTACCATAGGCGGTCATCATGGTTTGTAGTGCATATTGTTTTACTTGAATGGAATCTTGTTTAATCCACTGAATTTGTCCAGTAATCCATTGTCTGTTGCTGAATTCAAATTCAATATAGCTGTCCTTTGTAAAGGACTTAATCGTTACGCCCCTGTCTTTTAAAACAAGCACACTACCAGACTGTCCAATCGAAAGATTGGCTTTAAACAGTAAAAAGAGACAACAAACAAAAAGGGTTAAATTTTTCACAAGAGCAAATTACAATAAAGGGCAGTAAAAAGAAACAAAAAAGCATAAATGTTTGTGAAAGAAAAACCGTCCGTATTAATAAATCAACAAAGCACTGTATAAAAGCGCAGCACTAAATATTAAAATGATGATTCCAGAAATTCGGTTGATCCAAACTAGGTTTTTTTCTGTTAGCCTTGGTCTTAACTTACCCGCTAAAAAAACCTTTAGTAAATCAGACAATAACACGAAGCCCAAACAGGTTCCAAAAACAATCAGTTTATATTGAATTGGATTCGTGGTCTCAATTGCACTGTTGTTGATGGCTGCTGTCCAAGCAAACCAGAATAAAAACACGCTCGGGTTAAGTGTGTTCATTAAAAAGCCAGAAAAGTAAGAACTGATGATCCCTTTGATATTAATTGGTTTTCTGGTGGCATCATCTCCCATGTTTTCTAGCTTTAATTTTTTAAAAAACAAAGTATAGATGCCCATGATGCATAAAAAACCAGCACCCGCTAGCGCGATAGAGGACTTATGATTCAACACTAAATTAAATAAGGAAGTGAATACATTACAAACAAAAAGTAATACCAAATCACTGCTCGAAACCCCTGCCACAAAAGCATATCCTGCTGTTTTACCATTGGTAAGACTTTGCTTAATAATCGCAAAGATCACGGGACCAATGGAAATGCTTAAAATTAAGCCTAACAACAAGCCCTTTAAAATTGGCGTCAATAACATTAGGCTTGATTTTGTAGAAACAACTTCCAATCGTTTAACATTGTTCCTTTTAATACTCTTGGAAATTTATGTTGTCCCCCCACTTTTCCCTTGCTTTCCATAAAAGCAAAAAAGACACTTTCTTTTAACACGGTCACATGAATGTCTTTTAAGGCACTTTTTCTTTCTACAGCATAGTCATCGTTGAGTTGGAATAACTTTTCATCAATGCTCGCTGCTAATACTTTTTCATCAATGGCCTGATCACATGCTACATACCAGTGGTGTGCAAAAAAGTTACCATGAGGTTCTCCGGTAACCGTATATTCCGGAATTGAAATATTCAACGCCTCACTCACCAATTGAATCGCTTTGTTCATATTATCAACACTAAGGTGCTCACCCACTAAACTTAAAAAATGCTTGGTTCTTCCGGTGATGATAATTTCTGCATTCGTTTTGTCTACAAAACGTACGGTGTCTCCAATCAAGTAGCGCCATGCACCAGCAGGAGTGCTAATTAAAAGGGCATAATCTTTTCCTTCTTCTACTTCGTGAATCATCAAGGCTGCTGGGTTTTCGATCATCTCGCCGTTTTCATCGAAATTATTTTCATCAAAAGGAACAAATTCAAAAAAGATATGTTGGTTGTAGGAAAGGCGCATGCCCACTGCGTTTTGTTTGTCCTGCCAAGCCAAGAAGCCTTCACTTGCTAAATAAGTTTCAATGTATTCGATGGGTCTTCCTAATAGTTTTTCAAACCCATGTTTATAAGGTTCGAAGCTTACACCACCGTGAACAAAAAAAGTAAGGTTAGGCCATATTTCATGAATGTTTTTCAATTGATAACGCTCAAGGATCATTTCTATACACATTTGTATCCATGCAGGTACACCAATAATAAAACTGATATCCCACTCAGGTGCCTTCTCTACAATCTCTTTTAATTTTTTATTCCAGTCGCGCTCTTTAGCAATTTTTTTTCCTGGCTTATAAAAGGGCTGAAACCAGAAGGGTGCTTTTTTAGCTGTAATACCGCTTAGGTCTCCAGCATAATAGCCTGCTCCTTTTTGCAAATCGGTACTACCTCCCAGCGTAAGCCAACCACGACCTAAGGCAGACAAAGGCACATCACGGTATTTAAACAGGCTGATAAGCTGTTTAATCATGATGATTTTATTGCCCCTTAATAAATCGTTTGTTACAGGAATGTATTTGCTAGCAGCTTCACTAGTGCCACTGCTTAAAGCAAAATAATTAATCTTGCCTGGCCAGCAAATGTCTGTCTGCCCCTCAAGCGTAAGGTGCCACCACTCATTATAGATCTTATTGTAATTATAGCTCGGCACCAATTCTTGGAACTTTTTTCCAATGTGTCGGCTAGCTAAAATTTCATCGAATTTATTTTTTTGACCAAAAGAAGTATAACGTGCCCTTTTTAATAATTTCTTGAGAACGCGTAGTTGAGCATATCTTGGACTTTTTTGGGGTAGGCCAAGTGCTTTACTGATATTCTTAGGTAAATTAATCTCAAAAATTGGCATCTACAGAAACGGGTTTTACTTTTATGGATTCATTGCAAAAATACGAATGTTATTCGAGCAAACGAGCCTACTTTTGTGCTATGATTAAAAACACATTAATTCAGGCGGTAGAAGCGGGTGCAAAAGAACTTATTCGTTTTTTTAATGGCAATTTTACAATCACCAGCAAGGCCACCATCAATGACCTGGTGACCGAGGCGGACCACGCATCTGAAAAAGCAATCATTGATTTAATTCAAGCACAATTTCCAGACCATTTTATTTTAAGCGAAGAAACCGGAGAGATGGCTTCTGTTTCAGATACGAAGTGGATTATTGATCCAATAGACGGTACAATTAATTTCGCCAACGGCATTCCAATTTGTTGTGTAAGTATTGGTGTTGAATACAAGGG
Source organism: Bacteroidota bacterium (assembly GCA_041176305.1). Classification (GTDB taxonomy): domain Bacteria; phylum Bacteroidota; class Bacteroidia; order Chitinophagales; family Chitinophagaceae; genus Sediminibacterium. The sequence goes on from JBEDDG010000009.1 coordinate 12,194, forward strand.
CGAAATGATTTTAGGCTCTGTTTACAATCCTTTTATGAATGAATTGTATTTTGCCGAAAAGGGCAAGGGCGCTACTTTAAATGGGAGACCCATGCGCGTAAGCAAAAAAGAATCTATTTTGCAAAGTTGTTTAGTAACCGGATTTCCATACCAATATTTGGATACTGCGAATGGCCCATTGCAGGTTTTTGAAAAGCTAGTACGCAAAGCGATTCCTGTTAGAAGGCTCGGTAGTGCTGCATTAGATTTATGTTGGACTGCAGCCGGAAGGTTTGATGGTTTTTATGAACATAAGCTTCAAGCCTGGGATAGCGCAGCGGGATATTTAATGGTAGAAGAAGCGGGTGGAAAAGTAACAGACCTTTCAGGAAATACTTATAACCCTTATCAACCGGGCATCATAGCCTCTAATGGATTTATTCACGACCAATTGTTGTCGGTTGTAAACGGCGGTGATTTATAAAAAATAAACTATGTCAACACAAAGAACAGAAATAGAAAAATTAGGAGAGTTTGGTTTAATTGATCGACTCACAGAAAATTTTGAAACACAAAATGCCTCAACGCTTTTGTCTATCGGAGACGACGCGGCGGTGATTGATCATTTTGGAAAACAAACGGTTATCACAACAGACTTGTTAATAGAGGGGGTACATTTTGATTTAATGTATACACCTTTAAAACACCTTGGTTATAAAGCAGTGATTGTGAACTTAAGTGACATTTATGCAATGAATGCACAGCCAACACAAATCACCATGAGCTTGGCTTTCAGCAATCGCTTTAGCCTAGAGGCTTTAGAAGAGTTTTATGAAGGCGTAGCCATAGCTTGTGAAAAATATGGCGTGGATTTAATCGGGGGAGACACATCCACTTCACAAAAGGGGCTGATTGTTTCTGTAACTGCTATCGGCGAAGTGGCACCAGATCAATATATTAAAAGGAGTACCGCAGATTCGGGTGATTTAATTTGTGTATCGGGAGATTTGGGTGGTGCTTTTTTAGGGCTAACCCTTATGGAGCGCGAAAAGAAAATATTTTTAGAAAATCCACAGGTGCAACCTAATCTAGAAAACGAAGATTATATTGTTGGAAGGTTGTTAAGACCGGAAGCAAGAAAGGATATTGTGGAGTTGTTGGAAAAATTAGAAATCAAGCCGACCTCAATGATGGATATCAGTGATGGATTAAGTTCTGATGTGTTGCACTTGTGCAAACAAGCTGATCTGGGCTGTAGAATTTATGAAGAAAAAATTCCTATCAATGAAGCGAGCAAAGCAGCTGCCTTTAAGTTTGGACTAGATGCGACGGTGTGTGCGTTGAACGGAGGAGAAGATTACGAGCTCTTGTTTACCATGAAGCAAGCCGATTACGATAAGATAACCATGCAAGAAGAGATCAGCGTGATTGGCTATATGTGTGATGCGTCTGAAGGAAAAAAATTAATTACAAAAGGGAATAATCATTTTGATATTACAGCGCAGGGCTGGAATGCTTTTGGCAAAGAAGCTTAGCGGTATTCGATCATTTTTAAAAGCGTCAATTCTGTAGATAAAAAAAGCAGGTTGGCGCTTTTGTTTATTTCTATAGTACCTGACATATTTTTTTTCGCCATGAGCTTAGCAGGATAAACACTACACATGTTGATGGCTTCGGCTAGGGAAAGTCCCACATGATGCACTAGGTTTTGAATAGACTTTATTTGCGTTAAGGCAGACCCACTAAGGGTTCCGGCAGACTCATATTTATCGCCAACGAGTTGATGTTGATACAAGCCCGTCGCCGTATGGGTGACTGCGTCGGTGATACAAAACAAACGATCTCCCATAATTTTTTTTGCGATTTGTATCGCAGCATAATCTACATGGTAACCATCCACCACCACACTGGACAGAGCTGTCGGATGATTTAGTAATGCACCTACCACGCCAGGTGCTCTATGTTGCAAAGGACTCATGGCATTGAATAAGTGCGTTGCTGTTTTTATCCCACTATTAAAAAAAGCCATTGCGGTGGCATAGTCAGCATTGGTATGTCCCGCCGAAACTATAATTCCGGCCGCTTGAATCGCATCAATGATTTCGGTGGTACAAACTTCTGGTGCCAGGGTAATCATACTGATGGCCTCTTTGCCATAAGCAAGTAAGGCTTGTACTTCTTTCATGGTGGGTGGATGAATGACAGCTGCATCGTGGGCTCCCTTTTTTGTTTCATTGATCCAAGGCCCCTCAATGTGTAAACCAATACAACCCTTACCACCAGCCGCTTGGTAGGCTTTAACAGCATCAATGGATTGGTAGATAACCGGCATGCTTTGTGAAGCAATCGTGGGTTGAAAAAAACCAACGCCACCTTCTAAACAATACGCAGCAATTTTTTCAATCGTTTCTTTGGTGGGCATTTCAGAAAGCAGTTGTCCGCCTGCACCATACAATTGTAAATCAATTAATGCGGGCACAATAAAGGGCACCGCATCCGCTTCTTTAAAATCTTTTTGATCAATGGATACCACTACACCATTTTCAACTTGCACTACTACATCTTTCAACCAATCTTGACCGGTGTATAAAGCTTTCGTAGTATAGCGAGTAGGCATCATCCTTTGTTTTATGAGGGTATGGTAAAAAAGTCTGCGTCTTTCCAAAATGGGAATTGCGTCCTAGTTTGTTCTAGCTCTTCTTTTTCTAATGTAATTTGAAAAACCGTTTCTTCGTCAGCATTATGGTATAACACTTCTCCTAGAGGGCTTACCACCATTGAATTTCCGCTATGTGCAATTTGATGTCCATCCAATCCCACTCGGTTAACGCCAACCACAAATGCTTGGTTTTCGATGGCCCTTGCAACCAACAATGTTTTCCAAGCAGCGCTTCTTTTTGCTGGCCAGTTAGCAACGTAAACTAATAAGTCATATTCATTGGGACTTGATTGTCTAGCCCAAACAGGAAAACGAAGGTCATAACAAATTTGTAAATTAATTTTCCAGCCTTTCACACTTGCAATTAATCTTTTATTGCCCGGTGTATAATGTTGGTCCTCCCCGGCAAAAGCAAATAAGTGCCTTTTATCATAATGCCCAAATGTTCCATTGGGCAACATCCAAATAAGTCGATTAAAATATTGATCCTTTTCTTGAATCATTAAGGAGCCAGTAAGTATAATTTTTTGTGCCATCGCAATGCGACGCATCCACTCAACGGTAGGTCCATCCATCGTTTCCGCATGAAGTTCCGGCTGCATACTAAAGCCCGTATTGAACATTTCTGGCAGAATTACTACTTCTGTTGGCGCTTCTAACCCTACAATTTTTTGTTCTAATAGTGTGAGGTTGGCACCTTTGTCTTCCCAGTAAAGATGAGGTTGGACCAGGGTTAGTTTAAGTGTAGACAATGGAAATGGGTTTAATGTCTAGGATGAAATGGCAGGCTAAAGGTAAGGAAATTGTAAAGACCTGTTTGGCCTATTCTTTGTAAAGCGACTGCACAATTGGTTGGTATAAAAGGGGCTCAAATCCTCTTTGGTGCAAAAATGCCTGTGTTTTGGCCATCCGACTAAGTCCGCGTTCCCCTTTTAGGCTATTCCATTTTTTAGCAGCTAGGGCCTCAAGGGTTTTCAGGTAAGCGTCTTCGTCAATCGCCTTAAGTCCTATTTTAATATTATAGCTGCTCACTCTTTTTTGTTGCAGGGCATGTTGAATCTTAACTTTCCCCCAGCCTTTAATTCTAAAATGGCCCCCTGCAAATTGGGTCGCAAAACGTTCTTCGTTTAAGAAATTTTCAGCAATTAGGTCGGACATGATTTCTTCTACCTCGTCCATCGTCATGCCTAGTTCGTACAACTTGTCTCTCACCTCTTGTTGTGCCCTTTCTTGATAGGCACAATAGTGTCGTATCCTTTGTATAGCTTGCTCCTTACCAATTCGAACTTTCTTCATAATGTCAATAAGAATTGCTAAAATAGCTTTTTAATCTTAAGATTTTACTTTAGTTTCGTCCTAGTTATTCAAGGCGAAAAATTAATCTAAAAAAGAACGCATGAAGTTTATTGTATCCTCTTCTTCTTTGTTAAAACACCTGCAACAAATTGCTGGTGTAATCAATACCAACACCGTGTTGCCTATATTGGAAGATTTCTTATTTGAGATCGAAGAAAAAAAATTGAACATCGTTGCAACGGATTTAGAAACGGTAATGCGCGTTCAAATGGAAGTAGAGAGCAAGGCAAACGGACGTGTATGTATTCCTGCAAAAATCTTAATTGATTCTTTAAAGAATATTGCCGATCAACCCTTGACGTTTAATATTGACAAAAACTACGCGGTTGAAATTACAAGCGACAATGGTAAGTATAAAGTAATGGGCGAAAATCCTGATAACTTCCCGAAAGAACCAACAGCAGACGATACGACTGGTTTTAACATGACCAGCGGTGGTTTATTAACAGCGATCAATAAAACTTTATTTGCGGTGAGCGGGGATGATTTGCGTCCAGCAATGACCGGTGTTTTCTTTGAACTCACAAAGGAAAGCGTTCAGTTTGTGGCAACCGATGCACACCGTTTAGTTCGTTATAAAAGAACGGATGTAAAAGCAACACAAAACGCGTCATTTATTGTACCTAAAAAACCATTGAACTTATTAAAGAATGCATTGCCTGATAACGACGATGCCATTACGGTAAGTTTTAACAACAATCATTTATTTGTAGCACACGGATCTACACAATTAATTTGTCGTTTGATTGATGCAAGGTTCCCAGATTATAAAGTAGTAATCCCTGCAGATAATCCATATCGTTTAACGGTGAACAAGCATGATTTCCAAAATGCATTACGTCGTGTGAATGTGTTTAGCAATAAGAGCACCAATCAAGTGGCTTTAAATATCACAGGCAACGAATTACAGATGGCTGCGCAGGACATCGATTTTAGCTTTGAAGGGAATGAGCGCATGAGTTGTGAATACCAAGGCGAAGACATTCAAATTGCTTTTAACGCAAAGTTCTTAATTGAAATGTTGAATGCAGCAGACACGGACGAAGTCTTTATTGAATTGTCAACTCCGAGCAAAGCAGGATTGATTAAGCCTTCTGAGCAAGTGCCAGGCGAAGACTTGTTAATGTTGGTGATGCCATTAATGTTAAATAGCTAATCCCTATCCTATACAAAGTCTTTAACAAGACTAAAAGAACCCGTTGTAACTGCGTGCAGAACATCGGGTTTTTTATTTACATTTATGTTCTAAAAAATATTCCATGCTTGAAGCGATAAAAACTTATTTTGAAACGATACCTAGTCTACATCGTGCATTGTTATTGGCTGGCGGTATTAGTTTTTTTTGGATGGTAGAATTTGCAGCTCCTTTATTTAATTTTAAGTACAGCAAAGTAAAACATGCTGGGCTAAACTTGTTTTTTACTTTTACAACAATTGTGATCAATTTTGCTTTTGCACTCCTTATGGTAAAGGCAAGCGATTGGACGGTCCAAGAAAACTTTGGATTGCTTCATGTGGTGAATTTGGCTCCATGGGTAGAAGCAATTGCTGGATTATTATTTTTAGATTTTATTGGTGCTTACCTGGTGCACATGATCGAACATAAAGTAAAATTTTTATGGAAATTTCACATGGTGCATCACGCCGACACCATGGTAGATACGACTACTGGAAATAGGCATCACCCGGGAGAGTCAGTGGTGAGAGCGGTTTTCGCCATTCTTGCAGTATTTATTTTAGGCACGCCTATGTGGATGGTGATGTTGTATCAAAGTTTAAGTGTTGTGTTGACACAGTTTAACCACGCCAATATTCGTATTCCAACATGGTTCGATAAAACCTTTGGATATATTATTGTATCGCCAAACATGCACAGGGTGCACCATCATATCACACGTCCTCAAACGGATAGTAATTATGGAAATATTTTTTCTTTTTGGGATCGACTTCTAGGAACGTACAACGACACTCCAATGGATCAAATTGTATACGGGCTTGATGTATTAGACAATACAAAAGATGGTTCTTTGGCGTATCAATTAAAAGCACCATTTGATAAAACAATCAAGTCTGATTATTAATCCAACCCACTTTAATTTAATAAAATAAAAAATTGTCATGACTAAAGTTGGTGCCTTTATACCTGCGCGTTATGCTGCAACAAGATTTCCTGCAAAGTTGATGCAGCTGCTTGGAGATAAGTCGGTGATTCGACACACTTATGACAACACTAAGGCGACCGGATTATTTGATGAGGTTTATGTCGTGACAGATAGTGAAATTATATTTGATGAAATAGTAAATCACGGAGGCAAGGCCATCATGAGTAAGCGCAACCACGAAAGTGGAAGTGATAGGATTGCCGAAGCCATTCAAGACCTAGCTATTGATATTGTTGTGAATGTACAAGGTGACGAGCCCTTTGTGAAGCGCGAGCCCTTAGAGCAGGTGCTTGCTTGTTTTAGAGACGAGAAAGTACAAGTGGCCTCCCTCATGCAGGTGCTAACCAATCAAGCCTCCATTGAGGATCCTAATTACGTGAAAGTAGCGGTAGATAAAAACTGGAACGCCTTATTTTTTTCGCGCAGCGTGATACCTTATCCAAGGGATAAAGCGCTTGCCATCACTTATTATGAACATGTGGGGGTGTACGCGTTTAAAAAACAAGCTTTAATTGATTTTACCAATTGGCCGATGTCTCCATTAGAGGCGGCAGAAAAAATTGAATGCCTGCGTTATCTAGAAAATGGCGTACCTATTAAAATGGCAGTGACGGATTATATGGGCGTTGAAATTGATACACCAGAGGACCTTGTAAAAGCAGCTGCGCTTTTGAAATAAATCATTTACAAATTATATTTGAAAAAATAAAATCAATGAACAAAGGAAAACTATTCCAATCTACTGTGGTCGCGGCCTTAGCCGGTTTTATTTTTGGTTTTGACATGGTGGTGATATCAGGTGCAGATAAACCTATTCAAGAACTATGGCAAACAACACCATGGTTTCATGGTTTCTTTATTATGTCCATGGCATTATGGGGCACCGTGATCGGATCCATTTTTGCAGGCGGACCCACCGAAAAATATGGACGAAAAAAAGTGTTGATCTGGTTAGGTGTGTTGTTTATAGCTTCTGCCATTGGCTCTGCCATTGCACAAGACCCATATACTTTTTCATTCTTTAGATTAATGGGTGGTGTGGCTATAGGGGTTTCCTCTGTGGTAGCGCCTACTTATATTTCAGAGATATCTAATAAAAACAACCGTGGTAAATTGGTTGGCATGTATCAATTCAATATTGTGTTTGGAATTTTAGTGGCTTATTTATCAAATTATTTTTTACAAGGTGTTGGTGGGGACAACGATTGGAGATGGATGTTAGCGGTATTGTTGATCCCTTCTCTTATCTATACGATCATGGCTTTTGGCTTACCCGAAAGTCCAAGATGGTTATTATCTGTTAAAGGAGACGAAGCTGGTGCAAGAACAAATTTAGCCGCAGTAGGTGTAGATAATATTGACGAAACAATACAAGAGATTAAGAATGCGAATGCCGAAGAAAAATCTATTGGAAGTGCGAACCTATTTACAAAACACCACCTTAAATTAATTTCACTTGCCTTTTTTATTGCCTTCTTTAATCAGGTTTCTGGTATTAACTTTCTTTTATACTATGCACCAAGAATTTTAGAAGAAGCTGGATTTGCAAAAGACAATTCTTTATTAAGTTCTATCTCGATTGGTTTGATGAATTTAATTTTCACTTTTGTAGGCCTTTGGTTGATTGATCGCATTGGCCGTAAAACCTTATTAATAATTGGCTCTTTTGGTTATATCATTAGTTTATCGATGGTGGCTTATGGCTTTTTTATGCATAGCGCACCTACTTTTATGTTGGTCTTTTTATTGTTGTTCATCGCAGCACACGCCATAGGTCAAGGTGCAGTGATTTGGGTGTTTATCTCAGAAATTTTTCCAACACAAGTGCGTGCAGCAGGTCAAGCTTTTGGTGCAAGCATCCACTGGATCTTTGCGGCAGTCATCACTTTAGTTACCCCTGTATTTTTAGATAGTGAGTATGGAATTTTTAAGGATAACCCATGGCCCATCTTTGCATTTTTCGCAGGCATGATGACTTTGCAATTGATTTGGATTTTGGTAAAAGTGCCAGAAACAAAAGGCGTATCTTTGGAAGAATTACAAAAGAAATTAGTTCAATAAAATTATCTGTATGCAGTTTCGCAATTTTAAAATGGTAGATTATGTGGTATATGGCCGCGGATCTTTTAATCAATTAGATGAAATTATAGCGCCAAAAAGAAAAGGTGATTTTCCAATGATCTTTTTTTTGGATCATTATTTTGAAGGTAAGGCTTTGGCTAGTAGAGTGCCTTTAAGAGGTAAAGATAAAATTGTCTTTGTAGATGTAACCTATGAGCCAAAGACAACACAGGTGGATCAGCTGGCCGCAGACCTTAAAGCTGAATTCGGCGAAGTGAGTGGTATCATTGGTATTGGTGGTGGTTCAACAATGGACCTTGCAAAAGCGGTTGCTTTAATGATGACGAATCCAGGTTCTTCGGCAGATTATCAAGGATGGGATTTAGTAAAACAAGCGGGTGTATATAAAGTTGGTATTCCAACATTGAGCGGAACAGGTGCAGAAGTAAGTAGAACCACTGTATTGACAGGACCTACTAGAAAATTGGGCATGAACTCTGACTTTACCCCATTCGATCAGATTGTATTAGATCCTGAATTAACCAAAGACGCTCCAGCAAATCAACGTTTTTATACAGGTATGGATTGTTATATCCATTGCATTGAAAGTTTAGAAGGTACTTTTTTAAACGAGTTCAGTAAGAGCTACGGAGAAAAAGCTTTAGAACTTTGTAGAAAAGTATTTGTAGAAAAAAACAATTGGGATGACGAGTGTGACGATCAGTTAATGATGGCTTCTTATGCAGGGGGCATGAGCATTGCTTATAGTCAAGTGGGTGTAGCACATGCGGTGAGTTATGGTCTAAGTTATTTATTAGGCACTAAGCATGGTATTGGAAACTGTATCGTGATGAATCATTTGGAGGAATACTATCCAGCAGGTGTGAAAGAATTTAAACATATGGTCGCCAAGAACAATATTGATATTCCTGTTGGCATTTGTGCGGATTTAACAGAAGAACAATTTGACGCCATGATCAATGTGTCTTTGGGCATGAAACCATTATGGGAGAATGCACTTGGGAAAGATTGGGAAACTATCATGACCCGCGAAAAGCTACGTGCATTGTATGGAAAGCTGTAAGTTATAGAAATAAAAAGGCCTCACATTACTGCGAGGCCTTTTACGTACTTTTTAACCCATCCAACTATTCGGCCTCGGCCACTACTTCTTTTACTTCTGGTATCATACGCTTCATCATCCCTTCGATACCCGCTTTCAATGTCACCATTGAAGAAGGACAACCACTACAAGAACCTTGTAGCATCAGGTTGACAACACCGTCGTTATAACTTTTAAATTGTATTGCACCGCCATCCATTTCTACAGCAGGCTTTACATAATTTTCTAATAATTCTTTCACACGCTTTACTACATCATCGTCATCCGCAGAAACCACATTGGTTGCTTCTTGTTTCATTTTTGAAACCTCTTCTTCATTCACCACTACACCACCCGCTTCTAAATATTCTTTTAAAAATGTTTTAATAGTTGGGATCACATCCTGCCAGTCTTCTGTGTCATTCGTTTTAGTTAATGTCACAAAATTACTCGCGATAAATACGCTCTTGATAAAAGGAAAGCTGAACAGTTCTTTTGCTAGGGGAGAAGCAGTTGCCAGAGACTCTTCGGCAACGTCCAAGCTTTTGCCTGGATATAATAACTTGTTCGCCACAAACTTCATCGTTTCTGGATTGGGCGTCATTTCTGTATAAATACTCACGATGGTATTGCCTGTTGTAATCATAGTCTGCTTTTTTAAATAGATCCAGTACAAAAATAATCAAATTGCACGGCTTGCTAGCCCTCTGCTGGGCTATTCTGGCTTTATTTTTCCGATATCGAAAAATGACTAGCTGGGAACAATGCTCAACTTAGCATAGTTCAGCATGATCTTTTTCTCTCCATTCAAGTCAAATAGGATATTGGCAATAGGATTATGGGCAGAGCCTTCAATGGTCTTGATAATGCCAAAGCCAAATTTCTGATGCTCCACTTTCATGCCTTCCTGTAAGGCTGACGGGTCTGCTGCAGTAAAATTGAGGGAAGGTATATGGTTTTTATTGACAGTATTGGGAGGGGTCACCGGCAAATAGCTTGGTTTACTACCTGTTGTGCCCGCACTTGTACCAGTTTTCTGCGTCGAAGCAGTTTTGGGTTTGGCGTCATTCCAATACCCCGATTTATTACCTCCATGCATTCTGTCGTAAGCGCTGCCCCATCCACTGGTTTGGTTTCTTGCGCCACCACCCGCACTAGACTTATCTAATTTCTCTTCCGGCATTTCTTCTATAAACCTACTTGGGTCGTTTTGCACCAATTGTCCAAAGCGGTACCTAGAATTTGCATAGCTTAACCATAAGTGTTTTTTTGCACGCGTTACCGCCACATAAAACAACCTGCGCTCTTCTTCTAATTCTTCTCTTGTATTCACGCTCATGCCACTTGGAAACAAAGTCTCTTCTAATCCTACTACAAAAACACAATCAAACTCCAAACCCTTCGCCGCATGCACCGTCATTAATTTTACCGTATCCTCGTTTCCGTTGTCATTGTCTGCGTCGGTAATCAAAGTGATCTGTTGTAGATAAGAGCCTAAACTTTTATCGCCCAATTCTCCATCCTCATTGCTTGGACTTTCTGTCCACTCTTTAATTGAGTTTAATAATTCTTGAACGTTCTCATAACGTGCCAATCCTTCGGTAGACTTATCGTTAAAAAGCTCTTTAATAATATTGGTGCTCTTTCCTACTTGTACCGCCACATCGTATGCGTTGTTTTTGGTTAAGAGGTTTTGAAAATATTTCACCATTGTTATAAACTCTTCTATCGAAGTCAAAGTGCCTGCTTTAAAACCAAAGCCTTTTGCTTTTTCAAGCACTTCAAAGAAAGTGATGTTTTGTTCACTCGCTAGCACTAAACATTTTTCTACCGTTGTTTTACCAATCCCTCTAACCGGGTAATTGATAATTCTTTTTAATCCCTCTTCGTCTTTTGTATTTGCAATCACACGTAAGTAAGCAATAAAATCTTTTACTTCCTTTCTTTGATAGAAGCTAAGCCCACCATAGATCTTATAAGCAATACCCGTTCTTCTTAAACTTTCCTCAAAAGACCTTGACTGCGCATTCGTTCTGTATAAAATGGCAAAATCTTTATTGTAAAAATGATTTCTTAATTTATTTTCTTGGATACTATCCGCCACAAATTTTCCTTCATCATTGTCCGTCATAGTGCGGACCAACTTTATTTTTTCACCCTCTTCGTTATCTGTCCAAAGCTCTTTTGGAATCTGTCCTTTATTGTTTTTGATCACATAGTTGGCTACTTCGATAATGGATTTACTACTTCGGTAGTTTTGTTCCAACTTCACCAGTTTTACATCGTCGTAGTCTTTTTGAAACTGTAATATATTTTCGATCGTAGCGCCACGGAAACTATAAATACTTTGTGCATCATCACCTACCACACATAAATTTTCGTGTACTGCTGCAAGTAATTTTGCAATTTGATACTGCACCGGATTGGTATCTTGGTACTCATCAATTAAGATATATTTAAACTTGTGTTGGTATTTGTGTAACACTTCTGGGAAGTCACGTAAAAGTTCGTGCATTTTAAAAAGCAGATCATCAAAATCCATCGCACCGCTTTTAAAACAACGTGCAACATAGCTAGCATAAATTTCTGCAATTTGAGGACGATTGGCTCTCGCATCTTCCTGCTTTAAAAAATTATCCATTGCATATTCGGCCGGTCCTACTAATGCATTCTTAGCAGAGGAGATGCGATTGTGCACTACATTGGGCTTGTACAACTTGTCGTCTAGCCCCATATCGTTGATCACTTGTTTTAAAACAGACCTAGAATCGTCGGTATCATAAATCGTAAAACTCTGAGGATAGCCAAGCTTGGCAGCTTCGGCCCTTAAGATGCGGGCAAAGACGCTATGGAAAGTGCCTATGTATAAATTGCGTGCTTCTGTATTACCAAGGGCTTTTTCGACACGCTCCTTCATTTCGGCAGCAGCCTTATTTGTAAACGTAAGTGCTAGAATATTAAATGAATCCACACCACTGTGCATGAGGTGGGCAATTCTTGAGGTCAATACTTTTGTTTTTCCACTACCCGCACCAGCGATAATCATCAAGGGTCCATTCAAGTGAAGTACGGCCTCTTTTTGCTGTTCGTTTAATCCATTTAAATACGCTTGTTGCATCTTGCGAAGATACGTTTAGTTAAGTGCATTTTTAGATTCGTGGAAAACAAATTGTTTAAAATAAAAAGCGCCCTCTTTGATGGAGGGCGCTTAAGAAATTATAAGCCGAACTTACTACAATCTTTAACTTTTCTTAAAGAGTAAATAAGGACTATTTGTTTTCTAATAATTTGAAGAATTGATCTAATTGAGGTAAGATCACGATTCTTGTTCTTCTGTTTTTAGCTCTGTTTGCAGCGCTATCATTTTCTACCAATGGTGCATATTCGCCTCTACCTGCTGCAGTCATACGCTTAGGGTCTAAACCATAAGTGTCTTGTAAAATACGTACTACTGTTGTTGCACGCTTCACAGACAAATCCCAGTTGTCTTCTAATACAGAACCATTGTCTAATAATTGCTTAGAATCAGTATGGCCTTCTACCATAAATTCAATAGATGGTTGTGCAGCCAATACCTTAGCTACTTTGCCTAATACCGATTTTGCTTTATCTGTTATAGAAAAGCTTCCGCTTTTAAATAATAATTTATCAGAAATATCTACATACACAACACCTTTGTCCACTTTTACATTTACGTCTTCGTCATTCAAGTCGCCTAATACACCTTTTAAGTTCATCACTAAGTTCATGTTGATAGAATCCTTACGTGCCATTGAACTTTGTAAGCCTTGGATGTATAAATCTTTTGCACCAATATTTTCTAAAGACTTTTTGATGCTTTCTGCTTGAGCTCCAGTTACTACAGACATATCTTTTAACTGACCTAATACAACGTTGTTATTTTCTTTTAAGAAATCAATTTGCTTGTTTAAGTCAGCAACTTGTTTTTCTAAAGACTTTCTTTCTGCAGCAATTTTGTCTGCATCATTTTTTGCTTTTGAAGTGGCATCTTGTGCATCACGGTACTTGCTTTGAAGATCTGCATAAGCACCATTTAATTGACCATATTTTGCTTCTGCCTCTTGTAATTTTTTAGGGCTAACGCAAGAAAAAGCACCTAAGCTAATAAGAGCAAGCGCTAAAAAAATTTTACTTTTCATGTTAAGTCGGTTTTAATAAATAAATAATCAAGTTATTGCTAGAACAAAAATAGGAAACTAGAGCATAGGAATAAAACAAAGTTCAAAAATCACTTCATTTTAACAAACGATATCATCCGTTATGCCATATTCTGGAACATAGCCCTCAAATTGCTTAAAAAAGTCAACAATTAAGCGCATATCAGCCTGTTCATTATCGGTCGGAAAAATGGGGTCTGCAAAGACAACACGTCTTTTACCAAAATCAAAACCAACCATTAAAATGGGCACTTTTGCATTTTTGGCAATATGGTAAAACCCCGTTCTGAACTTAAACACTTTGGTTCTGGTCCCCTCGGGAGAGAGCGCAATATGAAAGCGCTCGTGTTTATGGTATAAGGCCACCACCTGGTCCACCATATTGCTCTTTTTGCTTCTATTTACCGGATGTCCCCCTAAAAGCCTGAAAAACCAACCTGTGATTGGGTTAAACAACTCCTTTTTGCCCAAAAATTGTACAAATTCAAAATGCAATTTTTTGCGCACCGCTAAACCCAATAAGAAATCAACATTATGGGTATGTGGTCCTGCAATGATCACCGATTGTTTTAAGGTATAGGGAAAATCACCTTCGGTTTTCCATCCCCTCACTTTAAAAAACCACCAAGCTAAAATTTGTTGTATCATAGGTACAATTTAAAGGTGCATCAATAGACCTGCATTATGAATTGGGTTGACTTCTGTCGCTTGGATGTTTTCGGTTTTGAATTTGGGCACCGCAGCGTTTTCGAGATTTTTTAAATATAATTTGTCGTAGTATTTCAATAAAATTTCAAAGGCCCCTTCGATATTTTTTTCAACTAAAAAGTTGACAACGTTTTTAGTTTCAAGCCCACCTAGTCTTTTTTGAATTCTTAAACTTGCAGCAATTAAATCAGGGACCGAAAACTGACCATACCCCTGCACAATAAATTTCAAACGTGATTCAAAGGGGATATCAATAAAGTAACAAACACTATTTCGTAAGTTTTTAAAAAAGGCCATCGGTAACATATTGGTTCCAATTCTTTGACTTTCGTCTTCGATCCAAAAAAAAGCATGTTTGGAACTTACTTCAAAAAGCGAAGCAGCTAAATTATTTTCAAATTGCTCTTGACTTGTTTGTTCATTTTGACCCAAGGCGCCAAATGCAGAGCCTTTATGATTGGCTAGTCCCTCTAAGTCAATAACAGGAATTTTACTTTTTTGCAATTGCAATAAAATTTCTGTTTTACCAGAACCTGTATAACCGCCCAACACTTTCATGGAATAGTTTTTGTCGAACTGCGCTAGCACCCAATTGCGGTAAGCCTTGTAGCCTCCTGTAAGTTGTTTAGTTGGATATCCATATAAATCTAATAACCATGCAACGGCGGCACTGCGCATACCGCCTCGCCAACAATGCACTAAAATAGTAGGCGCTTGGTCATTTGTTTTTTTGTAGGCAGCGACCCACTCTTCTACCTGTTCAATCATTCCTAACATCTTGGTACCAAAAAAAGGTAGACCAATTTTTATTGCTGCTGCCCTGCTGATTTGTTTATAAGTGGTGCCCACTGTTGCACGCTCTTCGTCTGTGAACAAAGGTAGTGACAAAGCATTTGGCATATGTGCATGCGCATACTCTCCCGGACTTCGAACATCAATGATTAAATAGTTGGATAAATTTTCAAAAATCCCCTCTTCAGTTTTTTGAACCGCCATATTACAAATTTACTTGCTTTAGGGTAGCTTTCAAGGCTTCTTTTGTAAAGCTTTTAAAAGGGACGGGTTGATAGTTAAAATCAGCAGCAGCTTTTAAGGCGGTGGCCAACTTAAAATTGGCTTGGTCATAGGCGATGGCCCAACCTTTTTCCTGCCATCGCTTCGCCAGGTATTCTTGTTCGGTTTGACCAGGGGTAGGAATTAATATTAATCGTTTATTAAAGGGAATCAATTCCATCAAACTTGTATAGCCGCCTCTACTAATTATATAAGTTGCATTTTGAATGGCTTCGGCTAATTCGGGGCCTGCTAAATGGGGCAGCAAAGATCCAATAGCAGAGACTGCTTTATTATTGGGTTGGTTCGCGGTACCTGCAATAATTTGGAAAGGCTGTCCTAGCGCATTGCCTTCTTCCCATAAAATAGATTGAAAAAGGCCTCTTTGGGGCTCGGGTCCAGAAACAATCCCCAAAAATTGCAGTTGGGGCGTTGTTTGAGCTGGTAGGCTTGCAGCCTGCTCGGCCATTCTTGATAAGATGTTCATATACCAAACGGGGACAGTAGGCATTTTCAAAGGATTCCCTAATTGGCCGGATAGACCATCCGATCCCTCTATATCAGGCACCCATACCATCTTGTAAAAAAGTGTAAACCAGGTATACTGCATCCATTGTAATAAACTAGTGGTCCATCTAAATGGGGTTTGTAGATTCAGCTGGTGTGTGATGAAAATAGAAGGGGTATGTAGATGAAAAAAACCTAAACGATTGTCTGAAATAATCAAATCAAACCCATGCTGCCTATTTGTTCTAGCTAACCACCAAAACTCTCTTATTATGTTGTACAAAATACGAGGAATCTGTAGGATCATTTTTAAAGCAAAACCATTTGCATTTTTTGAATAACGAATTCCATATCCTTTTAGTTTCATAAAACTCAATGTAGGAAAGGCTTCTCTCAAGATAAGTTCATGTGGCCCATCTGTAGCAATGGTTACGCGGTAGCCCAGCGCGTCTAATGCAGCAATAATAGGGATGCACCTTGTTGCGTGACCAAGTCCCCAATCTAGGGGTGCGATGAGTACCGATTTTTGTTGCATGGATTAATAAATCTTATTCAAATATAGTTGTAAAAAATTGTAGTTTTGTATCCATGTTAAGAAGCCACATTTATCTTGCAAACAATGATGTTTTAAAAAAACAGAAGCAATTGATATTGTTGTTGGAAATTCATGCGATGTTGTTTCAAATAGAACAGGTAGAACAATTTTATCAGAACATCGAAGTGATGGACCTGAATAAAAGAAAGATCATTCAAAAACCTCACCTAGTAAAGCGCATCTTGAAGGAAAACCCAGAGAAGCCTTTTGTTTTTGCCTACCATAAAAATTAATTGAATTACCCTATCTTTAAGAGGACGATTGAAACCAATTGTTTTCATTAAAAGTAAAGGGCATGTCATTTATTACAAAAGAGAAATCGGTTGCACTCTATGCGGCACTTGTTTCATTCGGTACCTATGTTTTTATTTTTGGCTTTAGAAAATCATTTACAGTTTGCACTTTTGAGGGGATGACATTTGGACCAATAGCTTTTAAGACAGCAATGGTGATCAGCCAAATGTTGGGTTATTTAATGGCTAAATTTTATGGCATTAAATTTATTTCTGGACTAGAAAAAAAGGATCGATATAAAATTATTTTTTTACTAACCGGTATTGCTTGGGCAGCATGGCTTTTATTTGCTGTGGTACCGGCACCTTACAGCATTTTGTTTTTATTTATCAATGGTTTTCCGTTGGGTATGTTATGGGGCGTGGTCTTCTCTTATGTAGAAGGCAGGAGGAGCACGGATTTTATTGGTGCAGCATTAGCAGTGAGTTTTATTTTTTCGGCAGGCTGGGTGAAGTCGGTGGGCGCTTGGTTGATGCAGGATTTTAAAGTGGCGGAAACCTGGGTGCCATTTTGCACGGGTCTTGTGTTTGCATTGCCGCTTATATTATGTGTTTGGGGATTAGAAAAAGTACCTGCTCCTTCTGCAGAAGACGAAGCACTAAGGGCCAAAAGAATTCCAATGACTACGGCAGACAGAAAATTAATTTTAAAACAATATTTACCAGGCGTGATTGCGTTTATAGCGATCTATTTATTTGCCACTATCTTTAGAGACATCAGAGATAACTTTTCTGCAGACATGTGGAAGGAGATGGGCTATGCAGCAAAACCATCTACATTTTCTGAAACCGAAATTCCGATCACTATCTTTATTTTAATCTTGATTGGTGCAGTGGTCGCTGTTAAAAATAGTTTTAAGGCATTCATGATTGCCCATGTTTTTATTTTAATTGGCTTTGTGGTGGCTGGTTTGTCCACTTATTTTTTTACCCAACAACTATTAGATCCTTTTTGGTGGATGTTATTGGTTGGTCTTGGTTTATACCTCGTATACATTCCTTTTAACTCCATCTATTTTGATCGATTGATTGCGGCCTTTTCAATTAAAGGCAACGCAGGATTTTTTATTTATTTAGCAGACGCCATTGGTTATGTAGGAAGCGTTTCTGTGATGTTGGTTAAAGAGGGCATGACCCTTCAGGTAGAGTGGACTGCGTTCTTTGCGCAAAGTGTGATGCTCTTGTCTTTTGTAGGCTTATTAATTACTTTTTACGCTATTTATTATTTTAATAAAAAAAAGAAAACAAATTTTATACCCTTAATATAACATTATGAAAAAATTGTATGTAGTAGTTATTGTGTTTTTATGTTCAATCAACCTCAAAGCACAAGAAAATTATTTTTATCCAAATTCGGGTAAATTCAATGCAGCCATTCCAACGCCTGCACAATTTTTAGGGTATAATATTGGTGAACAACATACAAGACACGAAAGAATTGTAGAATATATAAAACTGTTGGATCAATTATCTGATCGTGTTAGTAGTGAAATTATTGGTGAAACATTTGAACATCGTGCACAAATAACCGCTGTATTTACAGCCCCTTCAAATCATCAAAAAATTGAAACAATTCGTACGCAACACCTTGCTGGTCAAAAAACAGGTGCAACACAAAATATTCCATTAGTCATTCATTTGGCCTATAATGTACACGGCAACGAACCTTCTTCTAGTGAGGCAGCAATGTTAACAGCTTATTATTTAACTGCATCGGAGTCTGATGAAACAAAAGAATGGTTGAATAAGATGGTGGTAACCATGGATCCAAATATTAATCCTGATGGCAGGGACCGACATACCAGTTGGGCTAATATGCATAAAGGTTTTCCACCAGTAGCTGATCCGAATGACAGAGAGCACAATGAAATTTGGCCTGGTGGAAGATTCAATCATTATTGGTTTGATTTAAATAGAGACTGGTATATGGCCACTTTTCCAGAAACTAGAAACAGAATAAAATTCTTTCATAAGTGGAGGCCCTATGTTCAAACAGACCACCATGAAATGGGGACCAATTCAACTTTTTATTTTGATCCAGGAGAAGAGGCAAGCAACAATCCTGTAGTGCCTAATTATTTATATAAAAACATCTATCCAAAATTTGGCGCTTATTTTACAAAAGCGGCGGACCAATTAGGATCTATGTATTTTACGAAGGAGGCCTTTGATAAATTATATCCAGGCTACGGAAGTAGTTATATCAATTTTTATGGAGGTGCTGGTTTTTTATTTGAACAAGGAAGCAGTAGAGGACATATACAAGAAACAACCACTATTCCTATCACTTTTGCATTTACAATACGTAATCAGTTTACAGCATCACTTGCTACTATTAGGGCTTCTTTAGGAGAAAAAAGTAGCTTATTAGAACTGAGAAAAACATTTTATGAAGTTGGAAAAAAACAAGCACAAGAAGCACTGGTAAAGGGTTATATTTTTGGTGATGAGGCCGATCAGAACAGAACCAAAGCCTTTGTTGATTTATTACTAACACATAAAATAGACATCTATGAACTGCCTAATAGTAAAAATTATTATGTGCCAGTGGATCAGGATAACTACGTAATGGTCAAAACTATTTTTGAAAAAGATATTCCATACAAAGACAGTTCTTTTTACGATGCTTCTACATGGAGTTTAATACAAGCATTTAATTTACCTTATTCAGAAGTTAAAGCTGCATTTACACCGGGCGCAAAACTAGAGGGACCTATCGTTTCTAATCTGCCTATGGTTGAAAAAAGTAACTATGCGTATATCGTAAGTAATACAGATTATAATATTCATAAATTTATTTTTGATCTTCAAAAACAAGGTGTAATTGTACAAACTGCCACAAGGCCATTTGGCATCTTGTCGAATGGTGTTTCAAAAAAGTTTGGGTATGGCACAATTGTCATTTCCGTGCAACAACAAAATGTGGATGCCAATAAATTATATGAGCTCATAGCTAAAGCTAGTAAAAACGCGCATTTGACAGTTCAATCCGTATCAACTGGTTATAGTCAATCAGGAATTGATCTAGGAAGCAATTACGTAAAAACATTAAAAAAACCTGAGGTATTGATGATTATTGGCAATGGGGTTGCTGCGCCAGAAGCGGGTGAGGTTTGGCATTTATTAGATCAAAGATTAAGCATGCCAATCACCAAAGCAGATATATTAACCTTCTCAAGAATTGATTTGAATAGGTACAACACCATGATTATGGTTTCTGGAAATTATGCGTTATTGGATAAATCAAGTGTTGATAAAATTAAAGCATGGGTGCAAAATGGGAACACCTTGATCACCATAAAAACAGGGGCAGAATGGGCAATTAAAAACGGCCTTACTAAACATAAATTAATCATAGACAGTGTGTTTAGTACTGCAAGACAAAACTATGATAGGGCCGTAGAAATTGAAGGAGCAAAAGTATTAGGTGGCTCTATATTTAAAGTAGACTTGGATACAACCCATCCAATCGGATATGGATATACTAATAGAAAAGTTTCAGTGTATAAAAACGGCTTAACCTTTTTTCAAAAAAGTACTAACCCTTATAATACCGTTGCGCAATACTTAGACGAACCGGTGGTAGGAGGTTATGTACATCCAACTACTTTAAAGAAGATGCGCAATACTCCTTCCATATTGATTGGTCAAGAAGGTTTAGGTAGGGTAGTCTTATTTGCAGATGAGCCTAATTTTAGAGGGGCATGGTATGGCACCAATAAACTTTTCTTAAATGCATTATTTTATGGTCAATTAATCAATGTGCCATCAGTAGTAGCGAACGAGCAATCAGAGGAGGCACACGAATAATTACTTTGCATCAAAATCAAGAATAACCCCATTAATACAATAACGTAAACCTGTTGGTGGCGGACCGTCTTCAAAAACATGGCCCAAGTGTGCCTTACATTTACCACATTGAACTTCGGTTCTCACCATGCCATGGGTATTATCTGGTGTGTAAATAATAGATTGTTTGGCAACAGGTTCATAAAAACTAGGCCAACCACATCCGCTATCAAATTTGGTATCGCTTTTAAATAGGGGGTTGCCACATGCCTTACAGTAATAAGTGCCAATGGCTTTAGAAGTTTCAAAGGCGCTGGTGAAAGGGCGCTCGGTCCCCTTTTGCCTAGCAATCGCATATACTTCAGGACTTAAAATTTGCTTCCACACACTGTCGGGTACGACAACCGGGTCCTTGCTGGTTCTAGAATAATAAGCGTTTTCTTTAGGTTGCATGGTATTCGATTTATTGGATTGCTTTATCGCGCTTTGTCCACAAGCTGTTTGGCTGATCAAAAGGCAAAAACAAAGTATTTTATACATGGTGTTGATTTCTATATAAAAATACTAACAAGTATTTAGATAATTTGTTGAGTAAAATATAAGATCGAGTTAAAAAAAATAACTCGAGTTCGTTATCTTTGTAACCTACTCAACCATATCCCATGTTCAATTTAATTTTATTTGGTCCTCCAGGAAGCGGTAAAGGCACACAAAGTGAAAATATCATCGCAGCCTATGGTTTGCAGCACTTGTCAACGGGCAATTTATTGCGTAGTGAAATTGCTGATCAAACAAGCTTGGGTATGGAAGCAAAAAGATTAATGGATCAAGGACAGCTGGTTCCAGACGAAGTGGTGATTGGTATGGTAGATAATTTTATGAATGCTCATCCAGAAGCTAAAGGGTTTTTGTTCGATGGTTTCCCAAGAACGACTGCACAATGTGTTGCCTTAGATGCTTTATTGGAAAAAAAGTCCAACGAAATCAATGTTGTGCTTGCATTGGAAGTGAGTGAAGAAGAATTAGTAAAAAGATTATTGGGCAGAGGTTTAACCTCTGGTAGAAGTGATGATACCAACGAAACCATCATTCGCGCAAGAATACAAGAATACCACGACAAGACTACAGCAGTGGCTACTTATTACAAACAATTTAATAAAGTAGTTTCTGTACAAGGAGAAGGTACTGTTGAATCGATCTATGCCGATTTAAAAGCAGAAATTGATAAAAGAATATAAAGAACACCAACCGGGTCAATAAAAAAAGGAGCAATATTTATTGCTCCTTTTTTATGCGTTTATTGAACAGTAATTCTACTTAAATATTTAATCCTCCGCAAGCGCTTATCACCTGTCCTGTGATATAGCTACTCAAATCACTTGCTAAGAATAAAGTGGTGTCTGCAATTTCTTCTGCTTTACCAAAACGACCCAAAGGTATTTTGTCCAAGAAAGCTTTTCCAGCTTCCCCTTCATTTAAATAATGCGTCATATCCGTTTCGATAAATCCTGGTGCAATGGCATTACAACGAATGTTACGGCTACCCACTTCGGCTGCAATTGATTTGGTGAATCCAATGATTCCCGCTTTACTAGCTGCATAACTGCTTTGGCCAGCGTTCCCGCGTATACCAATGATAGAACTCATATTGATAATGCTTCCACTTCTAGCTTTCATCATTGGACGAATCACTTGTTTAGTCATATTGAAAACGCTTTTCAAGTTCGTTTCCATTACATCATCCCATTGTTCCGGCGTCATGCGCAACAATAAATTGTCTTTGGAGATACCTGCATTGTTCACGCATATATCTACAGTACCAAAACTAGCCACCACGTCATTCACAAAAGCTTCACAAGCGGCAAAATCACCCGCATTGGCTTGATAGGCTTTTGCTTTCACGCCTAATTTTTCTATTGCTGCTACCAATTGATTTGCTTTCTCTGCACTGCTATCACTTACATAAGTGAAGGCAATATGCGCACCCTGTTCTGCTAATTTTATAGCGATGGCTGCACCAATACCCCTAGCTGCGCCTGTTACAATTGCGACTTTTCCTGCTAATAATTTCATTACTTTCTGTTTTTAATAAACCAATAAGTATGCATTAAAACAATGCTAATATTTACAAATATAACAGGATTATCCTGTTTTAAAAAACCATACGCAATCCATAACAAACTGCCCATGGTGTTGGCTATGCGCAATTTTCTTACATCTTGTATCGCAAAAGAACCTACTACCACCGCAGTGGCCACCCATCCTAACGCATCTGTCATTTGATTTTATTTTAATTATAATTCTAACCTTCTTGGTGAATCAATTTTATTTCTTCTAGATAGTTGCGCTCATTTGACAAGCGAGGCACTTTGTGTTGGCCCCCTAATTTCCCTTTTCTTTTTAACCACTCGTGGAAACAATCTTTTTTAACTGCAGTAATTTTTGGCAAACCTAATGCAATGTCTTTGTGTCTTTTTGCTTCGTAATCACTATTGGCTGCTTGCAAGTTTTTGTCTAATTCAGTTGTAAAGGCATGCATGTCAGCTGGCGCTACTTCAAATTCAATCAACCATTCGTGCGCACCCGCACCCTTGTCTGACATATAAATAGGTGCTGCAGTATATTCTTTCATCACCACTTTAAAATGAGCACAGGTTTCACTAATTGCTTTGTCACTATTGTCTGCAATTACTTCTTCTCCAAAAGCATTGATGTATTGCTTTAATCTTCCGCTCACCTTGATGCGGTAGGGTTCTAGGGTTACAAACTGTATGGTGTCTCCCACTAAGTAGCGCCATAATCCTCCATTGGTGCTAATAATAATCGCATAGTTTTTTCCTAATTCAACTTTATCCAATCCTATCGTTTTAGGATTTTCTTTTCCGTATTCTTCAATCGGCATGAATTCGTAAAAAATGCCATGGTCTAAAAAAAGCAACATACCTTCTTCATCTAATCTATCTTGCGCTGCAAAAAATCCTTCACTTGCATTGTATATCTCAATATAATTACAGTCACCACCAATTATTTTTTTAAACTGTTCTCTATAGGGTGTAAAAGACACGCCTCCATGAATGTACAATTCAAAATCCGGCCAAACCTCTTTGATGGTTTGTTTACCTGTAATTTCTAAAATTCTTTTTAATAAAACTAAGGTCCATGTAGGGACACCTGCAATAGAAGTAACTGGTTCTTGAATCGTGCTTTGTGCAAGCATTTCGATTTTAGATTCCCATTCGTCCATCAATGCAATAGATAATTCTGGCACTCGAATTAAACCAGACCAAATGGGTGCATTCTGAAGCAAGACCGCACTTAGATCGCCATATTGAATGCCTTCTTGAATTGGATGTACCTGATGGCTTCCACCAATGACCAACCCTTTGCCGGTCAATAAATCACTATCCGGAAAAGCATGATAATAAATAGTCAACACATCTTTAGAGCCTTGAAAATGATTGTCTTCAATACTTTCTTTACTCAAAGGGATAAACTTGCTTTTATCACTGGTGGTCCCGCTACTTTTGGCAAACCAGGCTACAGGCGTATTCCATAAAACTGCGTTTTCCCCTTCTAAGGTTGGATCGATATATGGCTTAAGGTCTTCGTAGGAATGAATGGGAACAGTTTCTTTGAATTTTCTAATGGTAAAGAGGTTGCTAAACTGGTACTTTCTTCCAATTTGTGTGTACTGGCCATGTGTAATCAAGTCTTGTAATACCTCACGCTGAGCCGCAATTGGATTTTTCATCCAGTTTTCAATTTGCCAATAGCGCAATCTTGCCAATCTTGATAAAGCAGGGCTAAAGATTTTCATAGGCTATTTTTGTCCCATTTCGATGATCCAATCTTTGCGTTTTAATTCAAAGTTGGTCCCCAGGTACAAACGTCTTACTTGTTCATCTTCTGCTAATTCTTCGGCAGTACCGTGTTTAAATATTTTTCCTTCTATCAATAAATAAGCGCGATCACAGATAGACAATGTTTCATTCACATTGTGATCGGTTATTAAGATACCAATGTCTTTTAATTTTAACCTTGCAACCACAGACTGAATATCTTCTACTGCGATAGGATCCACGCCAGCAAAGGGTTCGTCTAATAAAATAAATTTAGGATCTACCGCTAAAGCCCTGGCGATTTCTGTTCTTCTGCGCTCTCCTCCAGACAAACTGTCTCCGTTATTATTTCTTACTTTCTGTAAATTAAATTCATCTAAAAGGGTTTCCATTTTATGCAAGCGTTCTCCTTTGGTCAATTTGGTCATTTCCAAAATGGCCATGATATTATCTGCGACAGATAACTTTCTAAACACACTCGCTTCCTGTGGTAAATAACCCAAACCCATCTGCGCACGTTTGTACATAGGCAAATGGGTAATATCTTCTTCATTTAAAAACACGCGACCCTCATCTGGCGCAATCAAACCTACCACCATATAAAACGTGGTGGTTTTACCCGCTCCGTTAGGACCTAATAAGCCCACAATCTCCCCTTGCTTTACAGATACGCTTACCTGGTCAACCACCTTGCGGCCCTTGTATTGTTTAATCAGCTTATCGGTATGAATAGTAAGTATCACGGTTATTATTTGTACAAAAATAAGGGTAAAAAAGCCTATTTGAACCTAGTCAAATAATATTAACTATTTTTGCATTCTATGCACGTAACTGAACATTTAGCGAAAGCAACCGACACTTTAGTCTCCTTTGAGATTTTACCACCTTTAAAAGGTAAAACCATTACTTCTATCTACGATCATTTGGATCCCTTGATGGAATTCAAGCCCTCTTGGATCAATGTGACTTACCATCGAAGCGAAACCATGTTTAAGAAAAAAACAGATGGTACTTTCGAAAAAGTTGACGTGCGTAAGCGCCCAGGCACGGTGGGTATTTGTGCTGCGATCATGAACCACTATAATATTGATGCTGTACCGCATATTATTTGTGGTGGATTTACAAAGCGTGAGACCGAAGATGCTTTAATTGATTTACAATTTTTAGGCATTGACAATGCATTGATCTTAAGAGGGGATGCTGCTAAGAATGAATCTAGCTTTGAACCAGAGCCAGGAGGCAATAGGTATGCGATTGACTTATTGAAACAAGTAGGTCAACTGAATCAAGGGATTTATTTAGACGAAGACATTTTAAACGGGGGAAAGACCAATTTTTGTATGGGTGTCGCAGGCTATCCAGAAAAACATTTTGAGTCTCCTAATTTTGAAATCGATTTACAAAAGACCAAAGAAAAAGTAGACGCAGGCGCAGACTATATCATGACCCAAATGTTTTTCAACAACCAAAAGTTTTTGGATTATGTGAAAGCTTGTCGCGATATGGGTATAACTGTGCCGATCATTCCAGGCTTAAAGCCAATCACTAATAAGAAGCAATTAACAATCCTTCCAAGAATATTCCACGTGGACATTCCAACAGAACTTTCTAATGCCATCAACAAGTGCAAGACAGATGCGGAATGTGAGCAAGTAGGTACAGAATGGTTGATCCAACAAAGTAAGGAATTAAAAGCAGCAGGCGTGCCTGTATTACATTACTATACCTTAGGTAAACCTAAAGTAATCAGAGACGTTGTTTCTGCTGTATTTTAATTGAATCCTTTATTTTTTTTGCTGAGAGACTAAGAAATCATGGAATTGTTCTACTGATAAATTCTTTGCAATGATTTTTTTATCCTTATCCAATAAATAAAAAGTAGGTGTTTTAAATACATCGTACAACTGTCTTATCGTTGTAGGAATACCCGCTTTTATTTCTGCATTCAATGCAGCTTCTGTTTGATAAGCATGCATCCAATCCTTGTCAAAATTTTGGTCTTTTACAAAAAGTTTCCAAGCAGCTAATTCATTAAAATTTGTATTTACGCCAACGACTTGTACACCCATTTGCTTCCAACTTTTAGAATAAAAAGAATCTACTCTTGGCATTTCTACTTTACAATGTCCACAAGTAGGGTCCCAAAAAGCAAGGAAAGTATATTTGGAGGATAGGTTGTATAAAGAAAAAGTTTTATTGTCCATCGTGCTCAAGTTCAATGCGGGCGCAGGATTGCCAATGATATTGGCCATAATACTATAGGCTCTTTCTGTTAACGCTTTTTTTGATGCTTCATTTAATAAGACGGTGTCTCCTTTGCTAAAAAAGTTTTGAAAAATATGCAAAAACACTTTGTCCTGTCCCATGTATTGAGGACTAATGTATTTGTTAGTGAATTTAAAAAGTAAAAAAGGATAAATTTCTTTTCCTGTTTTTGCTACCGTCAACATGTATTGCACCTCCTCAATGATTGAATCTGGAGACTGCGACACATAATTATTAAAATACTCATCCAACTTTGCTTCAAAGAAAGGCGTGCGAATTAAACGGTTGTCGTTGAATACCACATTGTCCCAAAAATGTTGTTTCATGTAGTAGAATGGATAAGTAGAATCTGCTTTCCCATTGACAATTGGGATGACTGGTATCTCTGGTCTTTGTAAGACATCTAAGAAAAAGCGCATCATGGAATTGGGAGCCGTAGTAATAATATTTTGTCTTTCTTGTTTAAATAAACCCTCCATCTTTATCAATGCAGCTTTGGCATTTGCAGAATCCATTGCTGTGGTAGCCCTAGCGTAAGCTTGCTCTAATTGATTTCGCTCACCGCCAAGCTGGTTCATTTTTTTGGAGTAAGCGCTAAAAATATCATTCTCTTTGGAGCCAATAATTTTAAAGTCTGACAGGTTTAATGTGTCTGCAATAATTTTAAATTGCTGTCCCTCGTCCACCAAGAATTCAAAAAGAATATTGTATTTAGGAGAAACAATAAAATAGATCCCAGGTGTTAATTTTTCTTTCCCTTTAAAATAACCTACGCTAGCTTCATTGAGCAGGGCCGAATCTGCAAGCACCCTGCTTTGACCATAGTTGGTACCCAGGTACACTTTGGTGTTTTTATAAGGCTTCAAGGTGATTTCAATATTGCGACCTACAGCAGTAGGTAATTTCTTTGCTTGTGCGCTAGCGCTTGGGGCAAAAAAAAGAAGGATTCCAATACCACAGAAAGTAAAAATTTTATGCCACATAGATCAAAAGCTTAAGGGATAAATTAAGCATGTAAATGTAGAAAATAAAAAACAGATTTAGCGTTAATTTAAGTACTAGGAAACGCATAATCTAGTAGCTGGATTGTACCTTTGTTTACGTGAGAAAGTCAAAACCAGCCATAATTTTAGAAAAGGTCCTGATTGAGGATTATGCCGCAGAAGGCAAGTCCTTAGCAAGAGTCGATGGAAAAGTCATTTTTGTAGAAGGCGCAGTACCCGGAGACCTTGTAGACATACAGTTACAAAAAAACAAAACCGATTGGGCAGAAGGCTTCGCCAAAAAATTTCATAGCTATTCCGAAAATAGGGTGAAACCGTTTTGTAGTCATTTTGGTGTTTGTGGTGGTTGTCAATGGCAAATGCTACCCTATGCACAACAGTTAATTTACAAACAACAACAGGTGGTGGACAATTTAACAAGGATTGCCAAAATTCCTTTACCGCCGATTCCAGCTATTTTAGGTGCAAAACAAACGGAAGGGTATAGAAATAAAGTAGAATATACTTTTGCGACAGAAATTTACATGTCTTTTGAGGAATTTAGAGCAATGAAAGCTAGCGGAGCAGAACCTGTTAAAAGCCCTGGTGACGGCGGTTTTCATGCAAGAGGATTTTTTGAAAAAATAGTTCCTATTGATACCTGTTATTTACAAGAAGAGCCAACGAATTTAATGCGTAAGGCCGTGGTGCAATTTGCGTTGGAGCATCAAATGCCTTTTTATAATATCAAACAACATCAGGGTTGGTTAAGGAATATGTTTGTTAGAAATACCACCAAGGGTGAATGGATGGTCAATTTAATTTTGGGGTATGAAGATGCAGCAAAAAGAATGGCCTTGTTGGATCAATTGATTAAGCAGTTCCCGCAAATCACCACTTTATTGTACACGATCAATACCAAACGCAACGACAGTATGCAAGATTTGGAGCCGCAAGTGTATTTTGGAAAGGGTACGATCACAGAAAAATTAGAAAATTTTGAATTTAAAATAAGTCCTAAATCTTTTTTCCAAACCAATTCAAAACAAGCCGAAGTATTGTATCAGGTGACCAGGGATTTCGCTGAACTCACTGGCAATGAAGTGGTTTATGATTTGTATTGTGGCACGGGTAGTATTGGTATTTTTTGTAGCGAAAAAGCCAAGAAAATAATCGGGGTGGAGTTTGTGGAAGAAGCCATTGAGGATGCAAAAATCAATGCCGAGCTAAATGGTATAAAGTCGACTGCATTTTTTGCAGGCGATGTGATTAAAGTTTGTGATGATGCATTTTTTGAAACACATGGTAAGCCGGATGTCATTATTACCGATCCGCCAAGAGCGGGCATGCACGAAAAATTAGTGCAAAAACTTTTAGAGATGGAAGCACCTACGATTGTGTATGTGAGCTGTAATCCAGCTACACAAGCAAGAGACCTTGCTATGTTGCATGCTAAATATACGGTTACAAAAATTCAACCAGTAGACATGTTCCCACATACATTGCATATTGAAAACGTGGTTCAATTGAAAAGAACAGATTTATTAAACGCATAATTTATGAACGAATTTAGGCCCACCAGATTTGAGATTTTACCTACAATCATCAAAAACTTAATCATTATTAATGCATTGATGTTTTTTGCTCAAAAAACATTTGCGGGCCCTACCAGTTCTTTTTCTGTCGAAGATTATTTTGCTTTACACGCATGGCAAAGTAGTTTATTCAAACCATGGCAGATGGTCACCCATATGTTCTTGCATGGAGACTTTGGTCATATATTAGGCAATATGTTTGCGTTATGGATGTTTGGTTCGGTGTTAGAAAATGTTTGGGGACCAAAACGATTCTTGTTGTTTTATATTTTATGTGGTGTGGGTGCTTCAGTGATTCATTTGTTAATTCTATCTTATCAGTTTGTACCCATGGCTTCAGAGTTGATGCAATTGAGTCAATTAAGTGTTTCTGGATCACCTGCTTTTAATGAGGCGGTATTGGCTTATTCGAAATCACATCAAATACAGTTAACCAGAATTTTGAGCGAGAACAATGTGAGTTTAGCGACGCCAGGTATTCGTTCGGAGATTATGGAGTTTCTTACCAACAATTATAATAAGACAGTGAACACGGCTACTTTGGGCGCGAGTGGTGCAGTATTTGGTATCCTGATGGCTTTTGTTTATTTATTTCCTAATACCAAAATCTATATTTATTTTTTATTCCCAATTAAGGCAAAATGGTTGGGCGTTTTATATTTTTCTTATGAATTATTTTTTGCTGTCCGCAATACAGCAGGGGATAATGTAGCAAGATGGGCGCATGTGGGTGGTGCTTTAGTGGGCTTATTATTAGTGTACCTGTGGAATAAAAAAACAACAAGATGGAATTAAAAGAAACATCCAAGCCTTTATTTGGTGCAGATAACAATGCTTTGGTTGCTTTGGTGTCTGTGAACTTAATGGTAGCGGTAACCTATGGTATGACTAGAATGGTTTATTTTTTAGAGGGTTTTCCAATGGCACAATTCTATGACGAAGTGGTGCATCATTTTATGTTGTCTCCTTATTACCAAGAAGCAGTAGAAAAACCATGGACTTTCTTTATCTACAATTGGTCACATGATCAATTTTGGACCTTATGTGGCAATATGATTTGGTTAACCGTTTTCGGAAGCATCTTACAAAACCAACAATCCAATAAACATTTATTTCCTATTTATTTTTATAGTGGCATCCTGGGTGCCCTTGCATTTATTGCTGTTGGCGCAGGTGTCTCCTTTATGGGTGCAGAACTTAGTATTATGGCTTTGGCTACCGCGGCATTAAGCTTGAATCCAGGATATGCATTCAAATTAAATGGCACAGCTGCCATTCCTGTTTGGGTTATTTTTGCAGTGTATAGTGTAGTTCAAATTGCCACGCATGTATCAGGTACGCCAGCCTTCTTTTTAACATGGAGTGTAGGTGGATTGGTAGGGGTATTGTATATGTATTTATTAAAAAAGAAAATAGATCTAGGTGCTTGGATGCACTTGGTTGTTGTTAAATTCAATCGTTTTATGGCGCCTAAAGAGGGCCAATAAATTAGCAATTATAGCATGGCAAAAAAATCACGTATAAGAGTTTTTGGGAAAGGACTGCTATTGTCCATGCACTTACTACTTGTGCTATTGCTTTTATACCCTCAATTTTTTAATCCAGTAGAATTCATATGGGTGAATGGCTTTTTAAGTTTACTCGCGCCCTATCTTATTGTAGTTCATGTTTTATTTTTATTTATCTGGCTGATCGCAAAACCTATACTGTCCTTCATTTCTGTGGCCACCCTTGCTGTTGCCTACCCAACTATTTTAATGTTGTTTGCTTGGCATCCAGGCACACCCTTTCCACAAAAAAAGAAAGATAATAGTTTACGCATCACCAGTTTTAATGTCAAAGAGTTCAATGGCAATATTGCACAACCCTTGGGGCATAAATTAAGAACAGAGGACATTGCCGCTTCCATCCAAAAATGGGATCCAGACATTATTTGTATGCAGGAGTACAATACCAAAGAATTGAAACATGATATTGCCAACCATGCTACTTATTTTGATCAAAAGTATCCTTACTCCTTTTTTTCTAAGGACCACCAGATCAATGAAGCCAATTATTTTGCGGGTTGTATTGTTTATTCCAAGTACAAAATCTTGTACGCAGAAAGGGTACCTTATACCAATCAAGAGAGTTTGATTTATGTAGATCTTTTAAAAGGGGACGATACGGTTAGGGTGTTTACTACGCATTTGGCCTCCTTTAAGTTTAAACAAAATGATTTTGAAGCCATAGACGAGGCGACGGACGCAAACACGGCGGCCCTAAAAGCTAAGTATGGTGTGTTGCGTAAAATGAAAAAAGCATTTATGATTCGAGCAGTGCAGGCGCAAATCATTCAAGGGCAATTGGAAAAGAGCCCCTACCCAACCATCATTACGGGTGATTTTAACGATGTCCCTGGTTCCTATACCTATCGTCAAATTAGGGGTAAGATGCAAGATGCTTTTTTAGCAAAAGGTTTTGGCATAGGTGCTACTTATTCGAACTTGTCGCCCACATTAAGGATCGATTATATTATTGCGGATAAGCATTGGCAAGTCAAAAGCTGGGAGACGGTGGATGAGAACCTAAGTGACCACCATATGATCATGGCCGACCTTCAATTGATCAAGAATTAGCAATTCAATTAGGTAAAATAAAATTATCTTTGAGGCCTACTATGCCACTAAAAATATACAACTCCCTTACACGTCAAAAAGAAGTTTTCGAACCGATCAATGCACCCTATGTGGGCATGTACGTTTGTGGACCAACTGTAAGTGGTGAAAGTCATTTGGGTCATGCAAGGCCTTTTATCACTTTCGATGTGGTATACCGTTATTTATTACACAAGGGCTATAAAGTGCGTTATGTAAGAAACATAACAGACGCAGGTCATTTTGAAGAAGAAGGTAAAGTAGCAGAAGATAAAATTGCAAGCAAAGCGATTTTAGAAAAATTGGAGCCCATGGAGTTGGTACAAAAGTATACCAACCTATACCATTGGGCAATGACGCAGTTCAATAATTTACCTCCTAGCATTGAACCTACTGCCACTGGACATATTGTAGAGCAAATTGAAATGATTAAAAAAATCATGGCAGATGGCTATGCATATGAATCCAATGGTTCTGTTTATTTTGATGTAGTAAAATACAATGAGGATTATTCAAAGAAGAATCAACCTTATGGTATTTTAAGTGGTCGAAATATAGAGGAGCAATTAGAAACGACAAGAGATTTAGAAAACCAAGAAGAGAAAAAAAATAAAGTAGATTTTGCTTTATGGAAAAAAGCACCTGCAGAACATATCATGCGTTGGCAAAGCCCATGGGGAGAAGGCTTTCCGGGTTGGCATATTGAATGTTCGGCTATGGCGACAAAATATTTAGGCAAACAATTTGACTTGCATGGCGGTGGAATGGATTTACAATTTCCACACCACGAATGTGAGATCGCACAAAGTACGGTGTGCAATCATCAAATGCCTGCACGTTATTGGATGCATAATAATATGATCACCATCAACGGCCGTAAGATGGGTAAGAGTTATAATAATGTAATCAAGCTAAGCGAATTGTTTGAAGGCAATCATCCTGAATTGACACAAGCTTATGCGCCCATGACGGTTCGATTCTTTATTTTACAAAGTCAATACCGCGGCACATTAGACTTTAGCAATGAAGCATTACAAGCTTCAGAAAAAGCATTGCGTCGTTTTATGGAAGGCTATGAGTGGTTGCAAGCTCAAAGCTTTGGCAAGGACACCCTTTCTAAAGACGAAGCGCTAGCGATCCAACTAACCACTTGGGTGAACGAATTAGAAACTTTCATGGACGACGATATCAATACAGCTAAAGTAGTGGCTAATTTATTTGAAATATTACCTAGCATCAACTCATTAAAGGATAAGCATATTGCACCTGATGCAGTATCGGGTGCCACTTGGTCCATGGTACAAGCACAATTAAAAGTGTTTGTAGAAGCTGTCTTGGGCCTTAAGGTAGACAAGGGCGCGAATCGTCAACAATTGAATGGAGTGGTGGAGTTATTGATTGAAATCCGAAAAGAAGCCAAAGCAAATAAAGATTTTGCTACCAGCGATAAAATCAGGAATCAATTGGCTGCCATGGGAATTCAATTGAAAGACGAGAAGGATGGATCAATGAGTTACAGCTTCTAGTTACCAGTTATTTTTGGGAATAGTTAACCGTGCCGATTAATGATCGCAGTCGTCTTCGTGTGCATGATTATGCATCCTACAACTGTTATGGTTATTGATATGGGCAATGATGATGAAAAAAGCTGCCGGAAACAATAAGTACAATTCAGCTTCTCTAAAGGCTATTCTACAAAACATCAATCCAATGCCTATACTAAATAAAATAATGGGCCTAAAACTGTGGTGGTGCTTTTTATAACCATGGTAAAGGGAGTAAGCGCCAATTGCAAAAGAAAGCAGGATCATTCCAAATTCAAATCTAGGATCATGTAATATATTGATCCCAAACAAAGGAAGGGTACTAAAAAATAAGGGCAGTAAAGCACAGTGTATGGCACAGGCTAAAGAAGTCCCAATTCCAATCGCGTCCCAATTCCAATTTTTAAACATAGTGCAAAGCTAAGCCAATACCTTGAAAATAATAGTAACTTTGTGCTGCATTTAAAGCAAATCATGATGTCTAAGAAACGCCTTACCTACCTTGTTTTTTTCGTTGTCCTTCTTGGAGGATTTTACTATTTTTTATTTAGAGGGACAGACAACTGGAAAGTGAAGATGCCCGTATTAAGCTATGTGCAACCCTTTGCCTTTACCAATCAAGATGGTAAGACGGTGACCGAAAAGACCTTGCAAAACAAAATCACCGTAGTAGAATATTTTTTTACTACTTGTAAAGGGATCTGTCCTAAGTTGAATAAAAACATGAAAGAGATTTACTTAGTGTATAAGGACAATCCAGATTTTCAAATTCTTTCACATACCTGTAATCCAGAAACCGACTCTGTGCCTGTGTTAAAACACTATGCGGACTCTATGCAAGTAAATACCAATCAATGGATTTTCTTAACGGGTCGCAAGGACAGTTTATATCAAATGGCGAGGGGCTCTTATTTATTAGACGACCCAAAAAATAATGTCGTTAAAATAGAAGATCAATTTATTCATACTCAATTTTTTGCCCTAGTAGATAGAAACGGTAAGGTGCGTGGTAAAATTTATGATGGATTAAAAGCCTTGGAGGTAGAGCAACTAAAAGTGGATATTGGTCGATTAATGAAAGAATAAATTAACTACATGATTTTTGTAACAGGTGCAAGCGGCTTAGTAGGATCACATTTAATCCAGTCTTTATTAGCGAAGGGTAAGAAAGTACGCGCCCTGTATCGTCAAGCTGTACCTGTGTTTGCGGGATCCGAGCAATGCGAGTGGATCAAGGGAGATATCCTTGACCCTATTGGATTAACCGCAGCCTTAGAAGGGGTGGAGTATGTATACCACTGTGCGGCCATCGTATCTTTTGCGCCTGGTGCTGCTGCAAAAATGTTGCATTCTAATGTGGAGGGAACGGCCAATGTAGTCAATGCTTGTTTGGTTAAAGCAGTAAAAAAATTAATTTTTGTAAGTTCTGTTGCAGCGCTCGGAAGAATAAGAGAAAACGAAGCCATCAATGAATCGATGCATTGGACACCGGCAACCAGTAACAGTGTATATGGCCAATCAAAATATTTAGCAGAGTTAGAAGTGTGGAGAGCTATGGAAGAAGGATTGCCGATGGCGATTGTGAATCCGGTAATTATTTTAGGTGCAGGAGATTGGAACAATGGCTCTTCGGGTATATTTAAATCTGCCTACAATGAATTTCCTTGGTATACCGGCGGCATGAGCGGCTTTGTAGATGTATTAGATGTGGTGGATGCGATGCAACTATTAATGGAGAGCAATATCACTGGACAACGCTATGTGTTAAGTGCGGAAAACCTACCTTATAGAACCATTTTTAATACGATTGCTGCGGCTTTTAATAAACGACCACCTTCAAAAAGGGTGACGCCACTTTTGGCAAATATTGTTTGGAGATTAGAAGCGATCAAAGGAATGATCACGGGTAAAGCACCTTTATTAACTAAAGAAACTGCAGCAACTGCTCAAGCTACAGTTAGATTTGACAATCAAAAGTTTTTAAATGCGTTTCCATCCTTTCAATATCGTAAAGTAGAAGACACAATCAAAAGGGTCGCGAATGAATTAAAGACCATCCATCAATTGCCTTAATCTTCCATCATTTTTTTCCAAAGGGCTGGGATTCTTTTGATCCAAACCAATTCTCTGCGCTTTATACTTGCATCTTCCGCAGGGAAGCCCATGTATACCTTATTCGGTTCTAAGTTACCGATGACAGCCGATTTACCTAACACCACAGCGTTTTCTCCAATCGTTAAAGTCTTGCTCACACCTACTTGACCCCAAAGTGTTACGCCTGCCTTAATTTTTACACCACCTGCTACACCCACTTGAGCTGCAATTAAGCAATTGGCTTCTAATTGGGTGTCATGACCAATATGCACCATATTGTCTAGCTTAGAGCCCATTCCAATAATGGTATCTCCGCTAACACCTCTGTCAATGGTACAACTAGCGCCTATTTCTGCTTTATCTTCGATAATAACACGTCCACAACTCGGCATTTTTACATACCAAGCGGGCCTATTTTTTTTAGTATTATAATAAAAGGCATCCGATCCTATTACTGTATTCGCTTGTATCACTACATCGTCTCCAATAATGGTATCATCTAAAATAGTAACCCCTGGATGAAGGATACAACGGTCCCCAATTTGCACATTTGCACCAATAAAAACATGGGGCATAATGACGGTAGCTGCACCCACTTTTAAGTCAGAACTAATTGATTCTGTGCTTATTTTAAATGGTTTAAAGTGGTGAATGATTTTTGCATAAGCATCAAATGGTGCTTCACAATACAATAAAGTTTTACCCGCGGGCAGTTCCACTTCTTTACTATTAATTAGGATACAAGTAGCTGCACTTTGTAGACATGCAGCATAATATTTTGGATGGTCAACAAAGACAATATCACCATTTTCTACTTGATGAATTTCGTTGATTCCAGTGATAAAATTTTGCTCGTTGCCAATGATAGTAGCATTTGTAAATTCAGATAACCATTGTACCGAAACGGGTGCGGGAAGCTTCATATGCGTGATTTTGGGCTAAATCAAAGGTAATGCGCCTTTTTTATAAAAAATATTTTTAGCCAAAATACTTCGTTTTTGAAGCGCCTAATGCATCCAAAAAATCAAGGTTGTTGCAATTTGTTTTTTTATTGATGAAAAAAATTGAATGCACGAAACTCTTTATTCATAACTGTTTCAGCGAACTGATTTTTTTTATTTTGAAAATCAATTCATTTTTTTAGTCCATAAAATTTAATTTTTTGAGTATAAAAAAGAGCTGCTAAAAAGTTCATTTGTGGATAACCCCGAAAA
>JBEDDG010000010.1:0-46370 GCA_041176305.1 Bacteroidota bacterium
CTATATTTTAAGCTTACTTTTTATTTTGACTTGCAGCCATTGGAGACAATCCAATAGATTGACCTCTTGTAAATCCTTTAGATTTGAATAAAGCAAATTTACTTGGAGCAGCTACATTTGGCCACTTGTTATTGCTTTCATCAATATCAGCAGTTTCACGCATTGGATCTAATTGAATAGACACTGCTTTCTTGCTTGTCAAGAATACCTTAGTTACTTTATTTTCGTTCTTTCTCCAGATTTGTGCTGGTAAACGTTGTGTTTCTTTCGTACCATCTTCGAATGTGAATTCAAGAATGATTGGCATTACTAAACCACCTTTGTTCAAGAAGCTAACTTCATACAAATTCGCATTCGCATATTTAGCTTTCTCTGCCTCTGTTAAAGCCTCAGGAGCTGGCATTGGCATTGCTGGTTGCTTGGTTACAGTATCATAAGGCTCTAAACCTCTATCATATCTCCAATAGAAATCTCTTAAAGTGGTATCTACATCTGTTAAGAATACAATAGACTTGTCGTTTCTGTTTCTGATTTTAGAAATGTCTTCGAAGCTATTTACTTCTGGCTTTGCTAAACCTCTTGCTGGCATTGTTCTTGCTGCTGGTGTTGCTGCACTTGCATCAAACACTGCATGCTTAACTGTATCAATCGCAATGTCTACTGGATCAATGCTATAGAACCAGCCTCTCCAGAACCAATCTAAATCTTCGGCACTTGCATCTTCGATTGTTCTAAATAAATCTGCAGGGGTTGGGTGTTTGAATGCCCATCTTCTTGCATACTCTTTAAATGAATAATCAAATAATTCACGGCCCATAATGGTTTCACGTAAAATATTCAAACCAGTTGCAGGCTTTGCATAAGCGTTAGGCCCAAACTGGATGATGTTTTCGCTATTCGTCATGATTGGCTCTAATTGATCTTTTGGCAATTTCATATAATCTGCAATTGCAAAAGCAGGACCACGACGGCTAGGGAATTTATTATCGTATAATTCTTCTGTTAAATATTCTACATAAGTATTTAAACCTTCATCCATCCAAGACCACTGACGCTCATCGCTGTTCACAATCATTGGGAAGAAGTTATGACCCACTTCGTGGATGATCACACCTAACATACCATTTTTAGTTGCTTCTGTATAAGTACCATCTTTTTCTGTACGACCGTAGTTGAAACAGATCATTGGATATTCCATACCATTAGATGCTTCAATACTTTGTGCCACAGGGTATGGATAAGGAATCGTAAACTTAGAATACGTTTTGATTGTATGCGCAACTGCTTTAGAAGAGTAAGGACGGTATAAACCATAGGCCTCTTTTCCATAAGCACTCATACACATAACTTTCTTGCCTTCTACATTTGCTGCCAACGCATCCCAGATAAATTTACGGCTTGATCCAAATGCAAAATCACGCACATTTTCTGCATTGAATACCCAAGTCT
The DNA here is from genome assembly GCA_041176305.1 of Bacteroidota bacterium. GTDB lineage: Bacteria > Bacteroidota > Bacteroidia > Chitinophagales > Chitinophagaceae > Sediminibacterium. The sequence goes on from JBEDDG010000010.1 coordinate 1,450, forward strand.
TCTGAGTGGTTGCTTTTGTTTTTTCTGCTTTTTTTGCTTCTTCTAAAGTCACCACTTCCACTGGCTCAGTAGAAGTTTGTGCTTTATTCCATCTAGCCAATTGAGCTGGACTCAATACAGCTGGATAGTTTTGACAAGCACCTGTTGCCATCACGACGTGGTCACTAGGAACAGTGATAGCCACTTTGTAATTGCCAAAAGTCAAAGCAAACTCCCCTCTACCAGTAAACTGGTGGTGTTGCCAACCTTGAAAATCAGAGTATACTGCTAAACGAGGATACCATTGTGCCATGGTGAATAAGTGGTTCCCGTCTTCTGGGAAAAACTCAAATCCACCTCTACCACCTACCGTCATTCTGTCTGTGATTTTATAATTCCAATCTACTTTAAAAGCAAATTTTTGACCAGGCTTCAATGCAGTTGGTAATTCAATACGCATCATCGTCTTGTTCACAGTGTATTTTAATTTTGCACCTAAAACATCAGTGATCTTTACAATGTTTACGCCTAAGCCATTGTCCTTTTTTTCTTCTTCTAATTTGTCAATCATGGCCGGAGTCATTGCTCTACCCATAGAACTTCCATCAGGATAACCTGCATTCTTTGTAGTGCTATGTTCGTTCTCATCCAATTGTAACCAGATATAAGTCAATACATCCGGTGAATTATTAAAATAAGTAATGGTCTCTGCACCATGTAACATTAAATTCTTTTCGTCTAATGTTGCTTTGATGTCATAGTCCGCTCTTTGTTGCCAATATTTTGGACCTGGCGCACCACTTGCCGTTCTGTATTCATTCGGCGTTGGTAAAATAGTTCCTAATTGCTCAAATTTGTTACCATGGTTTGAACCAGGGTTGTTACGGATATCTTGCGCAGTCACTGTGATAACAGTTAAGCACATCAATCCGAAGGACAATAATTTCTTCATTGTTTTTCGTTTACAAGTTTTAAAGTGACCCTATTCGATCTAGGATCATACGTAAAGATAAGAATATCGCCAGGATTGACCCATACCGTACATATATTTTTCTAGGCAATTTAAGGCCAGAGAGAAAGGCATAGGATAGGCCTAAAATGACAGACACAATCAATAATTGCCCTATTTCAAGGCCAATATTAAAAGAAAATAAGGGACCAAGCAAGGAGGCTTCCCTGCCTAATAAGCTTTTTAGGTAATTACTAAACCCTAGTCCATGGATTAGGCCAAAAAAGAGTGCTAAGCCATAATGCATCGAATAAGCTTGTTTAAACTCAAAATCTTTGACCCAAAAATTTGAAACAGCAGTAATCAGGATGGTGACAGGAATTAAAAACTCCACCCAATTCACTGAAATGTCAATAAAGGATAAAGTACTTAAAGCCAAGGTCAAAGAATGCCCAATCGTAAAAGAGGTCACTAAAACCAGTAGTTTTTTCCAGTCTGACCAGGTATATCGAAGGGTCAATGCCAATACAAATACAATATGATCTACCCCACCTAAATCAATAATATGTTTAAATCCTAGTCTGCCATACATTAATAGCTCTTCCATAAATGAATTTTTCTGGTGTTAAATTAATGAAGACCTTTGTATCCACAAAATAAACTACTATGGCTTGGATTGGATTGAAACATTGGATGCTCTGGATGCTTACCACAATGCATCCATTTTTTATTTCTGTGGTAGAAATTGAACACAATGCAAAAGAAGCCAGTATCGAAATTAGTGTGCGCACGTATACCGATGACTTAGAGAAAATGATTCAAAAAGAATTCAATGTAAAATTGGATTTAAGTGAAAAAAGTCAACAAGAAAAAGCGAATTTATACATTGCCCAATACCTTCAAAAAAAATTAGCCTTGCGCGCCAATGGCGTATCCACTAAAATGGATTTTGTTGGGTATGAAGTGCAGAAAGAAAGTACCTGGAGCTATTTTGAAATCAAGCAAGTAAAACAATTAAAGCAATTGAATGTTTTTTGTGAAATTTTATTTGGAGTAGATCCTAATCAGATCAATATCATTCATGCCAGTTCAGGGGGACAAAGAAAAAGTTATGAATTAGCAACACCAAAAAATTCAACGCAGTTTAATTTTTAAACTACTTCTTTAATTCCATTAGCACATAGGGTGTTAACTCAGTTGCTCTTGTTGATGGATTCAAAAAAGTCAGCGTCAATAAAGTCACATGAAACCTATTTCCTTGGTATAAAATGGTAGACTTTGGAAAGTCTTTCATTACTTGTGCTGAAGGCTTTTTTTCAACCACGATCCACTGCCCTTCCTTTAATAAACTACTGTCTTGAATGACAGGAAAAATATGTTGCCCATAAAAATGAAAAGCATTGCTATTAGGCATTTTATACAAAGCTGCTTTCTGAATAGCCCATTGGTTGGTTGTCGCCACCTTCGCTAATGCATTGCCCCATTGGTATTGTAATAGATTCGGATAGAAGAAGCTATTCATTGTAAAGTTCAAGCCAATCATGAGCACAAGGCTCATGCTGATCCATTTTTGTACTGTTCCTCTTGTACTAAATAAAATACGAAGTAAAATCAATAAGCAAAGTAGTAATAAAACCATTCCCCCATAACTTATAAGACCAAAAGGAATCGTTGCAATCATTCCCAGCGCAATCAATAAGATTGAAAATATAAAAAGGTGAAATTTATAAAACCATTTTATGCCTTTGCTCAAACGATCAGATTGACCCAACCAACTTGCTAATTGTGCCGCTGTTAAAATAGCCGCCAAAGGAAACACGACAAAGATATAATGTGGCAACTGGGCTTGACTTCTTGACAAGACTACATAAGTTAAGAAGAAACCAAAAAAACTAATGCGCTCTACCCCTACTTTAAAAAACCCTTCCTTAACAATGTTGTTTATTTTAGCGACAAATGCCCAAAGGAAAATAAAAATCCAGGGGAGGAAACTCCAAAGCATATTCTCCAATAAAAAACTTGGATTACTCATTTCGTGGTAATAATTCTCTCCTGTGTACCTTCCAAAACTTTGGGTCCAATAATAAAATTTCAACCCCGATGCAATAGGAATATTATTAATTAGTTTTCCAGGTTGTAGATCATACTGTTGGTATAAGCCCCAACTCATGGGTACTAATAAAATACCTATTATTAAAATACCTAAAAGGTAAATTGGTTTAAAAAACAAGTTCCATTTTTTTTCAAAAAACCATTGAGGCGCAAAAGCCAACACAGGCACCACAAGCGCAATAGGCCCCTTGGTCATCATGCCTCCTGCAATGGCAACCATGGCCCAGACAAAATAAGTCCATCGATCCGTCTGTTCCCATAAAGCAATCCACCAAATACTTAATGCCACCCAACCCATCAACATGGTATCTGTTCTTACATCGTGGGCAATTAAGAAAAAAGCTTGACAGCTCGCCAAAATCAACACCGCTAAATAAGCTACGGTTTGATTGTATTTTAATTGTGCAAATTTAAAAGTGGAGAACAAGGCAATACCCAGAAATAAGATGGATGGCAATCGATAAGCCCAATCATAGATACCAAATATTTTCATAGACAAAGCAGACAACCAAAACAACATGGGTGGCTTGTCTAAATAATCCTTACCAAGGTCAAAAATTTGTAAGTAACTATTTCTTTCTAACATCTCCCTACTGATAGAAGCATATTGTGCCGCATCAATATCCATTAATGGAATACTCAACACACCAATGCATTGAACGCCTAAGATGGCCAATAGGAATAACCAAAAAGTATTTTTATGCATGCCCATTATTTTTAAAGGTCATTGGACCTGCCCATTTTAAATACAATATTGACATAGCATATCCTGCAAGTAACCCAATGATCGTGCCACCAAGAATATCCAATGGATAATGCACGCCTACATACATTTGTGCATATGCAATCACCCCTGCCCAAACAAAGAAGTATTTTGTTATTTTTTGTTGTGCAGTCCCCCAAGTGATGAATATAAACATAGCCAAGCCAAAATGATTGGCTGCATGAGAAGAGGTGAAACTAAAACCACCAGAACAATGGTCTAATAAAAGTCTTGTTTTGCCCAATAAAGCAGGATCATTACAAGGCCTTAATCGGTGAAATAAAGGCTTAAAAATACTACTGCTCACTTGGTCCGTGAGGCCCACATTCAGTAATGCAAACAGAAACCATTTCCAAGTTTTCCAACCCAACTGATAGACCATCCATCCTAATAAACCTAGGTACAAAGGAATCCAATTATTGGAATGTCTTGTCCAAGGGAGGATACTATCTAAAACCGGGTGGTGCCAAATCCCATTGACCTGGTAAAAAATGGCCTGATCGATGTCCTTAATATGTTGAAAAATACTTAGCCCCATGGGGTAAAGATACAAGGAAGTGGAAAAAATTAAAGTAAATTTGCATTTCGTTTTATTTTAATATTTAGCTATGTCATTAATTAAGAGCATTTCAGGATTCAGGGGCACCATTGGTGGACGCCCAAATGATAACCTTACCCCTATAGATATTGTAAAGTTCGCCTCTGCTTACGGCACTTGGTTGATCAGAAAATCAGCTGGAAAAAAGAAAGTGATTGTTGGACGTGACGGCAGAATGAGCGGCTTGATGGTGGAGGCCTTGGTAGAACAAAGTTTATTAGCACTGGGTATTGATGTAGTGCACCTTGGATTGAGCACGACACCGACTGTAGAAATGGCTGTTGTGTTTGAAGGAGCAGATGGTGGCATTATTTTAACCGCAAGTCATAATCCCAAAGAATGGAATGCCCTCAAATTATTAAATGAAAAAGGAGAATTTGTAAGTGGTGCCGAAGGTAAAACCATCCTTGAACTTGCAGCAAACGAAGATTTTGAATATGCCGCTGTAGATAATATGGGTCAACTGATTGGCGATGACAATAGTTTATCTAAACATATACAAGCCATTTTAGACCATCCTTTGGTAGACATCTACGCTATCAAGAAAGCTAATTTCAAAGTGGTGGTGGATGCAATCAATAGTTCTGGTGCCTTTACTGTTCCAGCTTTATTGAAAGCCATCGGCGTAGAGGATATCATTGTGTTAAATGCAGCAATGACAGGAGATTTTGCACATAATCCAGAACCATTGAAGGAACACTTAACGGAACTTTGCACCACCGTTGTGAATGAAAAAGCGCAACTAGGTATTGCAGTAGATCCAGATGTAGACCGTTTGTGTTTTGTAAGCGAAGACGGAAATTTATTTGGAGAAGAATATACTTTAGTGGCTGTGGCAGATTATATCTTACAATATAGCAAAGGTGCTACGGTAAGTAATTTATCTTCTACCAGAGCTTTAAGAGATGTAACAGAAAAGCATGGCTGTGCCTATTTTGCAAGTGCTGTGGGTGAAGTGAATGTGGTAAACACCATGAAAGCAGAAAAAGCGGTGATTGGCGGCGAAGGCAATGGAGGAATTATCGTACCTGATTTACATTATGGTAGAGATGCACTCATTGGTATTGCCCTTTTCTTATCCCATCTTGCAAAAGCAGACACCAGCTGTTCCAATTTAAGAGCAAGCTATCCCGCTTATTTTATGAGCAAGAAGAAAATGGATTTAAATGCAAACCTTTCTTTGGCTTTGATCTTTGATCATTTGAAAAAGGAATATGCGGCCTATCCAATGAATGATATAGATGGCCTAAAAATTGATTTCGAAAACGAATGGGTACACTTACGTTCTAGTAATACAGAACCCATCATGCGCATCTATACCGAAGCTAGATCACAAGAAGCTGCAGACCAATTAGCAGACAAAATTATAGCACAGATTCTTAAAATTCAGTAATTTAGTACACATGCAAAGAATCTATTTTGACAATGCAGCTACGACGCCACTTGCTCCTGAAGTACTAGAAGCAATGATGCCTTATTTAACCGAGAAATTTGGCAATCCATCTTCTATCTATAGCTATGGCAGAGAAACCAGGTTAGCTATTGAACAAGCAAGAAAATCTGTGGCTAAAAACCTAGGTGCAAAACCTGCTGAAATATTTTTTACCAGTGGGGGTACAGAAAGTAGCAATACCATTTTGAATGCAGCCATTGTTGATTTAGGTTGTAAACATATTATAAGTTCTCCCATCGAACACCATGCTACTTTGCATACGGTGAGCCATTTAGCAAAACAAAACAAGGTACAATTGAGCTTCGTTCAAGTATTACCAAATGGTCATATCGACATGGCGCATTTAGCTACTTTATTAGCGGCTAGTACCGAGAAGACGATTGTATCGATCATGCATGCGAATAATGAAATTGGCAATATGATTGACCTAGAAGCTGTAGGCAATCTTTGTCGTCAACACCAAGCTTATTTTCATAGTGATACAGTGCAAACAGTGGGGCATTTCCCTTTTGAATTGCATCAATTACCTGTAGATTTTATTACAGGTGCTGGTCATAAATTTCATGGACCTAAGGGGGTTGGTTTATTGTATGTGAATGAAAATGTTAGGATTGGACCTTTGGTGCATGGCGGAGCTCAGGAACGCAATATGCGCGCAGGGACAGAAAACTTATATGGCATTGTGGGATTTGCAAAAGCATTGGAATTAGCGACAGCCGAATACCAAAAGGACAGTCAATATATACAATCCTTAAAAAAATACATGCACGATCAATTGGTCGAAAAAGTGCCTGGCGTAAGTTTTAATGGAGACCCTTTTGGAAGTAGCTTATACACTTTATTAAGCGTGAACTTTCCTAAGAACGAGAAATCAGAAATGATTTTGTTCAATTTGGACATGCAACATATTTGTGCAAGTGGCGGAAGTGCTTGTTCTAGTGGTGCACAACAAGGCTCCCATGTGATTGCTGCTTTGAATAAAGGCACAGACATTGTAACCATCCGTTTTTCTTTCTCTAAACAAAATACAACGCAAGAGATTGATCAGGTGATCACTACTTTATTAACCATTTTGAAATAAAATAATTTGTACCGAATTGGTGGTTTTGATGGAGCCATTGAAAATTCTCAAAGTATACTTCTAAAAAAAGGCGCTTCAAATGAAGCGCCTTTTTTATACTCTATAGTTTGTTTACTTATTAAGGTTGTCCAACAGGCAAGCCTTTCTCTAAGTTTTGAATCACATTGATCAATTGGTAACAAGTTAACATGTCTTGAATAAAGGCAGCTTGCTTGTTATTTAACTCAGAAGGTTTGTTTTGATAAGCATTCTCTACATTTTGCATGAACTGTTCTTCTGACATTGGTGTGCCCAACGATTTATAATAAGCCAATTGTTGTGTTAAATCCTTCACGACAGAAGCACCCACCTTTTTCGCCAAGGCTTTATCCCCTGCTGCATATGCAGCTTGCAAATACAAATAAGAGAAGTAATTGTGCTGATTGCCTCTATTAGAAGTCATTCCATAAGGCAGGTTTTTTGCACTGATCTCTGCATCTAATTTTTGTAATATTTGACGGGCACTATCTTTTTTGCCTTCTGCTGCTAAGCTTTGTGCAATCTGCGCTACATTCAATCTTAATGAGTTTAAATGTCTTCTGTTTTCTTCGTCATAATACACATTCGCCTTGCTAGAATTCTTGAAATCAAACTTAGTCATGATATTCTTATAAGCAATATCCGTATCTACTGAAGCACCCTTTACTGGCACCAACTGATACGCTAAACCTGTTTGACGTACATATTGATCTAATCCAAGGTCTTTCAATTCTTGTGTAGATGTGAAACAGATTGGGCGCTTAAACTGTGTCGTTGCAATGATGGCGTAAATAGCCAATTCATTTTTGATCATGTATTGTCTATTTGGATTGAAATCAATCAACAAGTCTGACTCAATCACATCTGTTGGTTTTGCAATACCCGAAGTCAATGCAAACGCTTTGTTCACTGGCACTTTGAACTTATGTGTTGGGAAAATATTCACAGGACCTTCTTGCGTAGAAGCTTGGTACCTTCCAGTTTGATCTCCGATTACATACCTTAACATTGAATCCAAATTATGGTAAGTCGTTTCACCGAACTCAGCCATTGGACTATAATAAGCCACGTTTAATTTATTTCCAGCAACCTGCTCTTCAGAGAAGATTACATCAAACTTATCACTTTGATTCACTTTATACCTTAACTCACGCATGTACCAATCTGACCCCAATAAGCTATTCACCACCACGCGCACATCTGGACGAATGCCCTCTACTTCCTGAGCATACCATAATGGGTAAGTGTCATTGTCTCCAAAAGAGAATAAAATAGCATTTGGAGGACAGCTTTCAAGATAAGCCCTAGCCATATCCCTTGCTAAAGTTTTTTGTCCACGGTCATGGTCATCCCATTCTTGTTGTGCCATTAAAGTAGGTACCGCTAACAAACAAGCCACCGTTGCAATAGCTGTTGCAATATTTTTATTGACTAGCTTACTTAACCAATCAGCCACCTGTAATACGCCAAGTCCAATCCAAATCGCAAAAGCGTAGAATGACCCTACATAAGCATAGTCACGTTCACGTGGTTGTAAAGTCACTTGGTTCAAATAAATTACAATCGCTAAACCTGTAAAGAAGAATAATAAACCAGTCACCACAAAGTCTTTTTTATTCTGTTGGTATTGATACAATAAACCAATGATTCCTAAGAATAAAGGCAACATGAATAAATTGTTATTGGCTTTATTATCCTTACGAATGCTGTCTGGTAATTTAGCTTGTTCTCCAAAGAAGAAATTATCTACAACAGAGATACCTGTTTTAAAATTACCATCACGTACATTACCAAAACCTTGTAAATCGTTTTGCTTACCAGCGAAATTCCATAAGAAATAACGCAGGTACATGAACCCAAATTGATAATTGGTGAAATACTTAATATTATCTCTTAAAGTGGGTATATCACCTTCTTGAACACCCGCAAATGCACGGTAGCTATCAAGTTGACCACGATCATTATCACCATCCCACATTCTCGGGAATAAATGGGCAGAAGGCGCTGAACTCCAATCTCTCTTAATATTTTTACCAGAGAACTCATAGTTGGTTGGTGTCTTTACAAACTGATCGCTTCCTTCTACTGTTTCTGCTTTGTCAATAAAATCAGGACCATATAAAATAGGCCAATCTCCATATTGCTCTCTACCTAAATAACCTACTAAAGTCACTGGATTATCTACATTATACATATCTACTGAAGGATCTGCATTAGAACGAATCATGGTTGTTAAGTAGGTAGAATACCCTACTAATACAAATACAGTACACCAGATGCCTAATTTTAAGAAGTAGAATCCATTTTTGTTGGCATATCGAATACCTAAAACAATTAAAGCAATTACAACCAAAAAGAAGAATACAAAGCCACTATAAAACGGCAAGCCTAAACTATTTACAAAATGCACATCAAAAGATGCTGCCCACTTAATAGTATATTGAATTAAAAAGACTTGTACTAATCCTGTGATCACGACTCCAATAAAGAATGCAAATAATGCCCCTTTAAAAGAAGGTTTGTATAACCTGAAATAGTATACCATTACAATCGCAGGAATCGTCAATAAGTTCAATAAATGGACCCCAATAGAGATGCCCATGATGTAGAAAATGAAAATAATCCATTTGTCTGCACCTGGCTCATCTGCTTTATGTTCCCATTTTAAAATCGCCCAAAAAACCAAAGCGGTAAAGAAAGAACTTAATGCATATACTTCACCTTCTACTGCACTGTACCAAAATGAATCACTAAATGTATAGGCCAAAGCACCTACTACACCTGCACCCATCACCAAGAAAATTTGGTTACTGGTTAAGGCAGTGCCTGATTGAGTTTCTAAAATACGTTTTGCAAAATGGGTGATGGTCCAAAATAAAAACAAAATGGTAAATCCACTTGCAATAGCACTCATGCTATTCACCGCCAAAGCAGCTGTTTGTGGATTGTCTCCAAAAAAGATGATAAACACCCTACCTAATAACACAAACATAGGTGCGCCAGGAGGATGTGGAATTTGTAATTTGTAAGCACTACTGATAAACTCTCCGCAATCCCAAAAGCTACCAGAAGCTTCCATCGTTAATAAGTAAACTGTACAAGCAATTAAAGTAACTGCCCAGCCTGTCAAATTGTTGATTTTTTTAAAATCCATTTTGTCCTTTTTAGTAGTTGCAAACTTAATCGAAATGGAGCAAAAAGGGAAATTTGAGCCATCTTTAAGGTTATTTTAAGATTTTAAGGTTCCCTCAAGGTTTTTTATCTTTGTGCCCCATGAGTCAAAATCGATCAGTCGCATTCCATACATTAGGTTGTAAGCTGAACTTCTCAGAAACATCTACCCTGTCTAGGCAACTAGAGCTGCAAGGATTTGAAAAGAAGCAGTTTACAGAGCAGGCAGACGTATATGTGATCAATACCTGTTCGGTGACCGAAAATGCCGATAAGGAATGTCGACAATTAGTGAGGAGGGTTCAGAGATTAGCCCCTGAAAGCTTTATTGTTATTACAGGCTGTTATGCCCAATTAAAACCTAAAGAAATTGCTACTATCCCTGGGGTCGATCTAGTCTTAGGTGCTGCAGAAAAATTCAACTTAGTGCAACATCTTGCCAACCTAACCAAGGGTGATGAGACTAAAATTTGTAGCTGTGATATTGAAACTCTAACAGGATTCAATAGTTCTTTTTCGGTGAATGACAGGACTAGGACCTTTTTAAAAGTACAGGACGGATGTGACTATAGTTGTTCTTTTTGTACCATCCCGATGGCCAGAGGTAAAAGCAGAAGTGATACAGTAGCCAATGTAGTGGAACAAGCAAAAGCACTTGCTGCAAATGGCGTGAAAGAGATTGTATTGACTGGAATTAACTTAGGCGACTTTGGTAAAGGTGGCGACGGAGGTAAAAAACATGAAGAAAGTTTTTTTGAATTGATTCAAGCATTGGATAAGGAAACAGCCATTGAGCGTTACCGTATCTCTTCTATCGAACCTAATTTATTGACCGACGAAATTATTGCGTGGGTAGCTCAAAGCAAAAAGTTCATGCCGCATTTTCATATTCCTTTACAGAGTGGATCAGATGCTGTATTAAAATTGATGCAACGTAGGTATAACAGTGATTTTTACCGCACTAGAATTGAATTGGTTAAGCAATTGATCCCGCACGCAGCTATTGGAGTAGATGTGATTGTGGGTTCACCTGGAGAAACAGAAGCCTACTTTCAAGAGAGTTTTGAGTTTATCCATAGTTTAGACATCTCTTATTTACATGTATTTACTTATTCTGAACGTGCAGCAACCAAAGCATTAGATATTAACCCGGTGGTGCCTATTGCGGTGCGCAATGAAAGAAATAAAATACTACGTAATTTATCTTACCAGAAATTACAATACTTCACCGAAGCCCACAGAGGTGAAACAAGAAAAGTACTTTTTGAATCGGTTAAGAAAACCGCAGATGGAGGCATAGAAATGCTAGAAGGTTATACCGACAATTACATCAGGGTCACTACACCCTACCGAGCGGAATGGAGTAACCAAATCGTAGAATGGACAATTTAATAAAGCAACGCTGTTAAAGAATAGAAACTTCTTCTAATTTGAATTCTACAATCATCATCATATTGATGCTCTCTAACCTTACGTACACCGATTTCTTATCCGCTTTTACCACTTCGCCTCTTTGTCCCATAAACAAGCCGTTGTTGACCGCTACTTTGGTTTGAGGCTTGATTTCGCCTAGATCCATCACCTGGATATTGGTATAAGACAAGCCCAAGTATTTTTTAATCAACTCAATTTCATTGTCGCGGATGATAGCTGGCTTCTTTTCAAAATAAAGAAAACGAACCACCCCCATGGTGCTTAATACATTGGTATATTCTTCCTTTGTAGTTTTTACAAATACATAGGATTTAAACAATGGCTCTTCGATAATCTTTTTACGATCAGACCACTGACGTTCTTTTTTTTGAGTAGGACACCAACTTTCAATGCCTTTTTGTGCAAAGTTAAGATCTACCTTTTTCTCCCATTTTGGCTTCGTATAAACGACATGCCATTTTCTCAATTGCTCCATGATCTACATTATTTTTTCGCTATCGAATTCTTTTTTTGAAACACTGCTAAAATAGAAGTAGCTTCATTCAATTGAAAGTCTTTTGCTAAGTCTTTGATCCATGCTTGGTATCGATCTTGCTTAGGCTTATCTGGATTGTTATAAAACTTATCGTTGTCTACTTTTGCTGGCGCTAACTTCATTGGCACTTTTAACTTAAGCGCCTGTTCGTTTTGTTTAGACACCGCTTGAATTTGCTTCTTAAATGCTTGAAACTTGTCTAATTTTAAATAAACAGGTGTTTCTACTTGACTAGACACCCACAATAAATTTTGTTTAAACCTGTTGAGTGCTGTATCCTTTTGAATATGCTGATTCGCTTGTTGGATAATCGGTGCAAGCTGCAAGTGGTTTGGCCAAACCTGGTACTTTGCTTTCTCCATTTCATCCCAACTTAAAGCTGATTCATTGTCTTTCTCTCTGTATTTTAAATACTCATATTCATCTGGCAGGATCACATCTGGTACCACCCCTTTCTTCTGAGTAGAACTACCAGTAATGCGGTAGAATTTTTGGAAGGTTAATTTAACCGCACCATATTCTGTTTGAATACCTAATGAATCTAATGGTTTGCCAAAAACAACATTACGTTGTACAGTCCCTTTGCCATAAGAAGAAGAACTACCAATAATAATACCGCGCTTATAATCTTGTATCGCACCTGCAAAAATTTCACTTGCAGAAGCACTAAACTCATTCAACATCACCACTAAAGGTCCGTCATATAAAATACCCGGCGTCTCGTCGTATAAAGTTTGTGCACGCCCTTCTTTATTTCTAATTTGAACTACGGGTCCTTTGTCAATAAATAAACCTGCCATTTGAACGACCTCATACAATGAACCACCTCCATTAAAACGGACGTCGATCACAATGCCTTTTACGTTTTCAGCTTTTAATTTCTTTATTTCTGCAGCAACGTCTTCAGAACAACGATGGCCATCTTCTCTTTCAAAATCTGCATAAAAATCAGGCAATAAAATATAGCCATACTTGTCTTCTCCTTTTTGTATCACCACACTTCTTGCATAACCTTCATCCAACACAATTTTTTCGCGAATCAAAGAGACTACTTTAAAAGAGCCATCAGGTTTTCTAAAGGTCAAACGTACTTCTGAACCCAAAGTACCTCTAATTAACTTCACCGCATCCGTGGTTTCATAGCCAGATACATCCACTGGCTCCTCTGCACCTTGCGCGATTTTTACAATTACATCGTTCACTACAATTTGTCCAGATTTCCAAGCAGGTCCACCTGGTTGGATACTCGCAATACGAATCCCAAAATCATCCTGCGTTAATTGTGCACCAATGCCGTAAATCACCCCACTCATCTGCTCTGTGAAAGATCTTTTTTCTACTGGCGCTAGATAATCTGTATGTGGATCCATTAAACCTGTAATCGAATTTAAGAATACGTCGAATCTTTTTTCTTTAGTGAAGGTTTTTTCAAAAGATTCCAGCCTTTTTTTGTAAGACTTTTTAACATAGGCTCTTGACTCTGCTTCTAAAGTGGAGTCATTTTTATAGACATATTTTTCCTTGTCTTTGTTTTTAGTTCTTTCTTCGATCAAACTTGTATAACGCTCAATGGTTCTATATTTCATCAGCATTTCCCAACGCTTCGCTCTTTCTGCTTCGTTTTTTGGATACCCTAGTTTATCGGTATTCAATTGTACTGAATCGTCTTTGCTAAAATCAAAAGGTTGGTCCATCGATTGATTGAACAAAGCTTGTGCTTCTTTAATGCGTCGGTCATATATTAAACTCACGGCAGGTTGGAACGAAATGGTTGCCCCATGAATTTCGTCGTCGATGGTATACATATACTTTGACAAACTATCTATATCAGTCTGAAGGAATACATTCTTCTCTGGATCCAAAGCTTTAAAATAAGCATTGAACACTTCTTTAGAAAAGGTATCATCAATTCTTCTCGGATCATAATGCTCCGACTCTAATAAATGCCCAATGGTAGATAATAATTTTCTTTGTCTTAATTCTGGCGATTCTGGATTTTCGGTCTTGAAAGAATTAAAAGCAAAAAACAAAGAGCCAAAAAGGAATACAGTGGCAAAAACTTTCCACTTATTTTGTTTTACGTATGTCATAATTGCGTGCATGAAGAATTTCAAAAATAGCGTAAATTGGTAATCTTGCGTGTCTAATTCCCTTTTTATGGACTTTTTTACCAATATTTTATAAAAACTTGCAAAACTAATTTTATAGATTACTGAATTAACGTATTTTTGCAGCCCAAATGGAGGGCGTAGCTCAGTAGGTTAGAGCGACAGTTTGTGGCACTGTAGGCCGTGGGTTCGAGACCCATCGTTCTCCCCCTAAAAACCTGTCCCGATTTTCGGGATAGGTTTTTTAGTTTAAAAGAAAGTTATGACCCTTGTTTTGATCCCATTATGTATAGGTGTATTTGGCTGGTTGCTCATTTGGGCATTGGTACAATTCATTTTTTACCCGATTCGACCTTTGGTACTTGGACCTTTACGTTGGGAAAGCATGGCAAATCAATGGATTCAAAAGATGGACCTAGCAGGCATTTTACCCAATTTATCTTCACAGGATCAATTTGAAGCTTTAAAGCCTATCATTCATGAAAAATTAGACCTGTTCTTTAGGGAAAAATTGACCGCAAAAATGCCGATGATCTCTATGTTCATTGGCGATAAAACGATCGAAGAATTAAAAGCAGTCTTTATAGAAGAGCTTGAACTACTTTTCCCTGAATTAATAAACCAATATAGCGGCAACTTAAATCAACTCATTCAGCAACAGTGGCAATTACACCTACGTTCCATCCTACTGCAAAAAGTAACAGCAGCAACCATTCCTGTCAGGTGGATGGCTTTCGGATTAGGGGTTATTTGGGGATGGCTACTTGTACTGCTTCTTCCCTCTATTTAACCGCTTATACTATACAGCAGGCTTTCTTCAAACTTTAGCACGAATTTTGTGTTATAGATTCAACAGAATCGAATTCAAATGGTCCAATAGACCACAATATAAAATATGAAAAAAGGATTACTACTATTCGGGGCTTTATGTTTACAAATTGCATTATTTGCTCAAATTCCAACAGGTCGTCCAGCAGGTGCTGGCAGCCAAAATATGGGGCATTTTTATGGAAAAGTGGTGGATGCCAATAAAAAAGGCATTGATGGGGCTAGTGTTCAACTCAAAGGGAGCAAATATGACCCAGTAGCTAAAAAAGCCACCGAAGTGATTTTGGGTACTATGATCACTGCTGCGAATGGAGATTTTAGCTTTGACAACTTAGCAGTGATGGGTAATTTTAAATTAATCATCTCGGGCTTAGGTTATAAGAAATTAGAAAAACAAATCAGCTTTAATATCAAACCCAATGGCAACCCACAGGATATGATGGCCATGGTGGATAAAGATTTAGGCAATATTAAACTTGAAGAAGATCCAAATCAATTGCAAAGTGTGACTGTAACAAGTTCAGCAAAACCTCAATTTGAGATGGGTATTGATCGTAAGATCTTCAACGTAGATAAAAACTTGGCGAGCACAGGACAAACTGCTGTAGAAGTGATGAAAAATATCCCCAATTTAAACGTGGATATTGACGGCAATGTGACTTTAAGAAATGCCACCCCCACTTTATTGATTGACAACCGCCCTACCACTTTAACAATGGATCAGATCCCTTCTGATATTATTGATAGAGTTGAAATTATCACTAACCCTTCTGCTAAGTACGACGCCTCTGGTGGTAATGCTGGTATATTGAATATCGTTTTGAAGAAGAATAAAAAGAACGGATACAATGGTGGTTTTAGAACAGGCGTAGATATGAGAGGTAAATTCAATGGCGGTGGTGATTTGAACCTAAGAACCAATAAAATTAATTTTTCTACAAGCGCTAATATTAGAAATAATAAATCAATCAGCACGATTGACAATAATAGAGACCTACTTTTAACGGCCATACCCACTAGTATCAATACCTACACAGACAATGTGGGCTTGAGTGCATTCTCTTTTTATAGAGCGGGCTTTGACTACTTAATCGATAACCGAAATACGTTTTCTATTTTTGGAAATATCGTAAAAGGAGATTTCGAAAACGCATCTACTCAAAGAATAGATTCCATCCTGAATGGGGTTAACAACAACAATAACATACAACTTAATAATAACTCTATCTTTTCATTTTTAAATAAAGGGACTCAAGCAAGTTTTAAACACTTGTTTGCAGAAATAGGTCATGAGTTGAGTGCGGATTTTAATTACAATGAAAGTAACAATGACAATAACTCTTTCATTAACTCTTCTATTATCAATCAAAGAACGAGCGGTTCAGGTAATAATAAAAATTATACTTCTAATATTGACTATGAAAGATTATTCAAAAACAATACGAAGTTCGAAGCAGGTGTGAGGATGAATAATAGAAATGAATTCAATGCAAGAAACCAGTTTAGAAATGAAATCTTGGTGAATAGTATTAGTAATCAACTTAAATACAGTGAGCAAATATTAGCAGCTTACACCAATTTAGGAGGCAAAAAGGACAATTTAAGTTATCAATTAGGATTTAGAGTAGAAAATAGAGACTATACAGTGAATGTATTGAATAAACAAGGACAAGACTCTTTGGAATCGATCATTAAATTGCCCATCTCTTTATTCCCTAGTGCCTTTTTGAGTTACAAATTGAATGACAAAAACGATGTTCAATTCAACTACTCAAAACGTATCAATGCACCGAATCCTTTCCAATTACAACCTTTTGCAGATTATTCAGATCCATTGAATATTGCTGTAGGTAATCCAAAATTGAAACCTCAGTTTACACATTCATTTGAAGTGGCTTATAATAATGTCTACAAAAAAGGGTCTAATTTATTGGTTACTGCTTATTATAAATATAGTACCGATCTGATCACCAACTATATCTACAAAGACATCAACCCTATTAATAACGACAGTGCCTTTTATAGCTCATTCATCAATGCCAATACTTCCAAAGTATTTGGTTTAGAAATAAGCAATAAAACAACCATCACTAAATGGTGGGATCTGAACCTAAGTTTTAATTTATTCAAATCTGAAATCAATGCAACTATTCCTGGTCAAGATGTCAATAATAACTTAACGAGCTGGTTTAGCAAAATGAATAATAACTTTAAAATCGTGAAAGGCTTGTCTCTACAATTTAGTGGACAGTACCAAGCCAAAACGATCCTACCTCCAGGCGGCAACTCTGGTGGTGGTGGCGGAAGAGGCGGCGGTGGATTCGGTGGTGGTGGCGGATTTGGCGGACCTCAATCTACAGCACAAGGGTACAATTTGCCTAATTATGAATTTGACATTGCTATCCGAAAAGATTGGACCTTTAAAGAAGGTAAAACAGCCTCATTAACTTTTAGTGTAAGTGATGTGTTTAAAACAAGAGTTTTCCAAACTTATTCTGAGAGTTTGTACTTTGTACAAAACGTGTCTAGAACAAGAGATCAACAGTTCTTTAGATTGAACTTCTCTTATCGATTTGGTAAATTCGATGTGAATTTATTAAGAAGAAAAAGTACGAAGATGCAAGAAGGTAGCGGCGGAATGGACCAAATGCAACAATAATTATTTAGCGGTTTTACCCTCTAACATAGGAACAAAAGAGAATGCTTCAAAGGATTCTCTTTTTTCTTTTCCATCCTTTTTCTTGGTCAAGCGCATCATTCTTTGTGCTGCACCAGCTTCATCCAAAGGAATGATCATTTTGCCATTCACTTTCAATTGTGCCCATAGTTGCTCTGGCACTTTTGGAGCAGCAGCGGTGATCAATATTTTATCAAAGGGGGCCAAGTCAGGTAAACCCTCAAAGCCATCCCCAAAAAAGAATTGTACCTGAGGGTACTGCTCTTTGAAAAGATAAAATGGTGTGAGATCAAACAATTGCTTTTGCCTTTCTATAGTAAATACTTTTGCACCCATTGCTGCTAGGACGGTAGTTTGGTACATACTCCCTGTTCCAATTTCTAATACTTTTTCGCCTGGCTTTATTTGAAGCAATTGCGTTTGGTACGCAACGGTGTAAGGTTGTGAAATGGTTTGATCCGCAGCGATCGGAAAAGCACGATCTTCATAAGCAATTCTATCAAAAGCAGAATCTAAAAAGAAATGCCTTGGAATAGATCCAATTGCCTCAAGCACTTTTTCGTCGGTAATGCCTTTCGTTCTTAATAATGCTACCAATTGCTTGCGCAATCCTTTATGCAAGTAGGCATCTTCTAATTTTCGCATGCTTGATTTAATTTAATTGCATAGCAGCAATGATGGTATTTATTTTATCCTTCAATTGCGCATACACTGCATCAAATGATGCTCTATCTTTTAAATTAGCGTTGACACTAAAATAGAATTTAATTTTTGGCTCTGTGCCACTTGGTCTAGCTGAAATTTTTGTACCGTCTTGGGTCACAAATTGCAATACATTACTTTTTGGCAAGGCAATCTTGGTTTTCTCACCTGTTACTAAATTCGTGCGCTCTTGTAATTGGTAATCTAACAAAGTAGTTACTTGCATGCCCGCAATAGTAGCCGGGGGATTATTTCTATATCCCTCCATCATGTCAGCAATTTCTTGCTGTCCATTCATGCCCTTCTTTGTAATGCTAATGAGGTGTTCGTAATAGAAGCCATATTGCATGTACAATTCTATCATCTTATCAAACAAAGACCTGCCTTTGCTCTTTTCATACGCAGCCATTTCACATAATAAAGCGACCGCACTGATGGCATCTTTGTCTCTAATTTGATCCCCAATCATTAAACCAAAGCTCTCTTCACCTCCTATGATATAATTTTCTTTGCCTTCTTTTTCTTTGATCAATTCTGCAATCCACTTGAACCCAGTTAATACATTATAACAATTCACGTTATTTTGTTTTGCTACTTCATTGATCATTTCCGTAGTCACAATTGTAGTAATCACCATATCCTTTGGCGTAGCGATCCCTTTTGCTTTTCTCGCTTCCATCATATAAGCAAAAGCCAATACTGCGGTTTGGTTGCCATTCATCAACACCCATTCGCCTTGATGATTTTTAACACCAATACCTACTCTATCTGCATCTGGGTCCGTCCCCAATAAAATATCCGCATCCAAGGCTTTCGCTTTTGCTAAGCCAATGCTCATGGTCTCGCTTTCTTCTGGATTTGGATAAGCTACTGTTGGAAAATTACCATCCGGGGTAGATTGTTCTTCTACCACCTGTACATTGGTAAAACCATAGGCTGCCAATACCTTAGGCACTAACGTAATACCAGTACCATGTATTGGCGTGTAAACAATTTTTAAATCATGTTGTTGCGCAATTACTTCTGGGTAGACACTTAAAGAAGTCAGCATCTTGATGTAAGCTTCGTCCATTGAAGCGCCAATTAGTTCTATCAATGCATCACCACCTGTCCACTTCACTTCTTCTAAAGACTGGATGGCTTCTACTTCGGTAATGACATTTTTATCGTGCGGAGGGACCAATTGTCCCCCATCCTGCCAATAGGCCTTATAGCCATTGTATTCTTTTGGGTTATGAGAGGCAGTACACACCACACCCCCTTTACATTTTAAATTACGAATCGCAAAGCTCAACTCCGGAGTGGGCCTTAAGGCTTCAAATAAATAGACCTTGATGCCATTGGCCGCAAATACCTGCGCGGTAGTTTCCGCAAAAAATCTTGAATTATTTCGACTATCATGGCCTACTGCTACTGCAATGGACTCGTTTGGATAGGTTTTTAAAAGATAATTTGAAAAGCCTTGGGTGGCCATTCCGATGGTGTATTTGTTCACTCTATTGGTACCCACACCCATGATGCCTCTTAGTCCACCGGTGCCAAATTCAAGATTTCTATAAAAAGCATCTTGCAAGGCGTCAGGGTTATTCTTTTGTAAAGCAACTATCTCTTTTTTGGTCGCCGCATCGTACTGACCGTCTAACCAGCTTGCAATTTTTTGATCTATCGCTTGACTCATAATGGAACAAATTTAAATTCATCTAGAATGTTGGCAAATTAAATAATTCTACTTAAAAAAGCCCAAAAATCCCTCATTAGTTTGGACTTTGATTGTGTATTATTTGAGGGTATTTTACGTACGAGACTAAAGGAAATGGAGTAAATTCGTGTTTCAGTCAAATTGCAATTCATTATGGCATTCATTAGCGGCATTATTTTTCTTATTGTATCGATCATAGCCTTCTACATTTTTGCAAAAAAATTGTTAGCGATCAAAAGAAATATTCAATTAGGTCGTCCTGTTGATTTAAATGACCAACCCTTAGCTAGATGGAAAAATGTTTTTTTATTGGCATTGGGTCAAAAGAAAATGTTTCGAAATATCCCTGTTGCTTTATTGCATTTGATCGTGTATGTTGGCTTTATTATTATCAATATAGAATTATTAGAAATTATCATTGATGGCCTTTTTGGTACCCATCGATTTTTTGAACCCTTCCTAGGCGCTTTTTACCCTTTTTTAATCAATAGTTTTGAAGTGTTAGCCGCATTGGTTTTGATTGCTTGTGTGGTATTCTTAACAAGAAGAAATATCTTAAAATTAAAAAGATTCATAAGCAATGACCTTGCTGGATGGCCAAGAACGGATGCAAATTTGATCTTGGTGATTGAAATCGTTTTAATGAGTTTGTTTTTAATCATGAATGCAGCAGACCCTGCAGCTAATTTTGTTATCTCGTCTTCTCTAAAATCCTTTTTTAGTAGTTTTAACACACACCAATTGCACTTCATTGAGCAAGCAGCATGGTGGTTACATATTCTAGGCATTTATGCCTTCATGAATTACTTGCCTTATTCTAAACATTTACATATTGTACTTGCCTTCCCTAATGCCTATTATGCTTCCTTAGAACCAAAAGGGAAAATGCATAATATGGAAACTGTTCAAAATGAAGTACTGTATGCAATGCAACCTGAATTAGCGCCCGCCAATGCAGCAGCTCCAGAAAAATTTGGCGCCAAAGACGTGATGGATTTAAGTTGGAAAAATTTAATGGATGCGTATAGTTGCACAGAGTGTGGAAGGTGTAGTGCCGCTTGCCCAGCAAATAGTACGGGTAAATTATTAAGTCCTAGGAAAATCATGATGGATACAAGAGATCGTCTTGAAGCAGTAGGTAAAAATATCGACCAAAACGGCCAATTTGTAGACGATGGTAAATCTTTATTGAACGATTATATTTCAGTAGAAGAATTAAGGGCTTGTACAACCTGCAATGCCTGCGTAGAAGAATGTCCTGTAAGCATCTCTCCATTAGATATTATAGTAGAACTTAGGAGATCCTTAATTATGGAAGACAGCAATGCCCCAGCAGAATGGAATGGCATGTTTAGTAATATTGAAAACAATTTTGCTCCTTGGAAATTCGCTCCAGATGATAGAGACGCATGGACAAAGCAATCTTAAAATAAAATACGATGAAAGTAATGACAATGGCAGAGATGATGGCAGCTGGTACAAAACCAGAAGTGCTATTTTGGGTTGGATGTGCTGGAAGCTTTGATCAGAGAGCTCAAAAAATAACCAAAGCATTTGCAACCATCTTAGACAAGGCTGGTGTAGTGTACGCGATTTTAGGTAAAGAAGAAGCTTGTACTGGAGATCCTGCAAGAAGGGCTGGTAATGAATTTATGTTTCAGATGATGGCATACCAAAACATTCAAGTAATGAACGCCTATGAAATTAAAAAGATTGTAACCACCTGTCCTCATTGCTTTAATACATTAAAAAATGAGTACCCTGCTTTAGGGGGTAATTATGACGTGATACACCATACACAGTTTCTACAAGAATTAATTGAAACTGGCAAGATCAAAATTTCGGATAGCAATGAATGGAAAGGAAAAACCATCACCTACCATGATAGTTGCTATTTAGGCAGGGCCAATGATATCTACGAAGCGCCAAGAAAAGTATTAGAAAGTTTGGACGTTGAATTAAAAGAAATGCGCAGGTGCAAGTCTAAAGGTCTTTGTTGCGGTGCTGGTGGTGCGCAAATGTTTAAAGAAGAAGAGAAAGGTACAGTTAGAATCAATATGGACCGAGCAGATGAAGCCATTGAAACAAAAGCAGACCTTGTAGCGAGTGCTTGTCCATTTTGTAATACCATGATGACGGATGGTATTAAGAATAGAAATGAAGAAGTTAACACAGAAGTATTAGATATCGCAGAAATTATTGCACAAGCCATTCAAAAAGATTAATATGGTTGATTTACCAACAATCCTACCTAAAAATTTCGATCCTCAGTCTAGGGTTTGGGTCTACCAAGCCAACAGGATGTTTACCATGGGCGAAATTTTTGAATTAGAACCTTTATTAGAAGATTTTGTTGCCAGCTGGAAAAGCCATGGCGCAAAAGTAAAAGGTTATGCCACGGTTTTATATGGCCAATTTATCCTTATTATGGCAGACGAGACAGCTACCACAGTTGGAGGATGTAGCACAGATAGTTCTGTACACTTGATTAAAGCCATTGAACAACTAACCGGCGTACAAATGTTCAATAGAACCTTATTGGCTTTTTACATCAAAGACAAAGTACAAACCGTACCACAAGCCCAATTAAATTACGCCTTAGAAAATGGATTGTTAACAATGGATACCCTTTATTTTAATAATTTAGTCCACACCAAAGCCACTCTTGAATCGGACTGGCTACAACCCATTTCAAAAAGTTGGTTAGCTAAAACAGTTACAGTTAAATAATAAAAGATGAGCAACTATATCGTTTATGCTATCCCAAATTGCAACACGGTTAAAAAGGCATTGGATTGGCTAAAGAAAAACAAGATTGATTTCGATTTTCACGATTATAAAAAACAAGGTGTCACAAGTGCACAACTCACCAATTGGAGCAAACAAATTGGCTGGGAAGCCTTACTCAATAAAAAAGGAACTACTTGGAAATTATTAGGTCCAGAAGTACAAGCCACTGTTACCAATCAAAAGGCAGCCATTGCATTGATGGCAGAAAAAACATCTGTGATTCGTCGCCCTTTAATAGAACAGGATGGTAAGATTATAGCCCTAGGTTTTGACGAACAAGAATACAAGCGACTATTTTAAAACAGTCGCTAAGAATTTATCTAAATCAGCACCTCTTAGGTCTCTAGCTACAATTTTACCAGCTGGATCAATTAAAAAACTTGCAGGGATACTTTGAATACCAAATTGAGTAGCTACTGCATTGTTCCAATATTTTAAATCACTTACATGGTTCCAAGCAAGGCCATCTTTCTTGATTGCCTCTAACCACCTGCCTTTATCCTGGTCTAAAGAAACGCCAAGGACAGTAAAGTTTTTAGTTTTAAATTTATTGAAGGCTTTTACAATATTTGGATTCTCCGCTCTACAAGGACCACACCAACTTGCCCAAAAATCGACTAATACATATTTACCTCTTAAAGAAGATAATTTAAAAGGTTTGCCATTGGTATCATTCTGTGTGAAATCAGGAAGCAATGAGCCAATTTGGCCAAATGCTGAGGAAGCAATTGTTTTATCAATGAATTCAGCAAAAGGGCCTTGTTTTGCAGATTCCTCTAAGCCTTCATAAATGCTTGCTAAATTGTCTTTTACTTCGGGAAAGATATTAGATAACTGCAATAACATTAAAGTTGTCACTGGAGAACCAGCGTGCGTTTTACTTAAACCAGTAAATGTGGCGACAATTTCTTTAGACTGCACAGTAGCAACTTGATTTAAAGAATCTTTTTTAGTTGTATTCTTTTCTTGACTGGCTGCTTGCATATTCATTACATAAGGCATCATTTTAGGATTCAACGCCTCCATATATAATTTGTATACATCATGACTCACTGAGCCAGTCACATTAGCCGCTGTTACATTTTGAGCATCACCTTCGACCAATACATTTTCATTGCCTACAAAAAGAGGTAATTTTTGTGCGATACCATCAATACTCAATACCATTAAACTTGGATAAGGCACTTGGGCCTGAAGCGTAAAAACACCTCCTACAGCTTTACTTGCACTCAACTCTTTATTAGAAACACCATCTATTAACACGACATTAGCTGAATCTTTTACATTCGCTAGCTTACCTTGAATATGCAATGATTGTGCATTCAAAATTGGACTTGCTAAAAGGATTGCAAAAGCGATTATATTTCTTTTCATAGTAGTTGGATACTTTATTGAGTTCAAATATAGAAATTATATGCGGTTTAAGGACTAGGACTGATGTCTCTTTTCTAATATTTTAACCACATCCTTTAATTTAAAGCCTTTGGCTTGCAATAGCATTAGATAATGAAAGAGCAGGTCTGCCGCTTCCTCTTTAAATAAGCCCTCATTCTCATCCTTAGCTTCTATCACCAATTCAACCGCTTCTTCGCCCACTTTTTGTGCGATTTTATTGATGCCTTTGGCAAATAATCTTGCTACATAGGAACTATCAGGTGCTGCATTTCTTCTTTGTTCAATCACTTCTTCTAAATGGGTAATAAAACCAAGTCCTTCCAAACTATTTTCATTTCCCCAACAGGTAGCCGTTCCTGTATGACATACAGGCCCCACAGGACTCGCCTGTATCAAGAGGGTATCTTGATCGCAATCCAATGCCATACTCATATAGTTCAAATGATGTCCACTCTCCTCCCCCTTGGTCCATAACCTGTTTTTGGAGCGACTGAAAAAGGTAACTTTTTGCAAAGAAAGGGTCGCATCCACTGCCGCTTGATTCATAAACCCCAACATCAACACATTTTTTGTTTGTGCATCTTGTACGATTGCAGGAACTAGTCCATCAGCGTATTTTTTAAAATCTATAGTCATCATTTTGTATTTATTTGATCGATACTATTATCGATGTTTTTTAATTTATATATATTTCTTCTTTTCTATTTTATCTTTTCTGTTTTTTCTTTTCTAGGCTTATAACCTTGTTGGGATACCCTGCGTATGTAAATACTTTTTTAAATCTGGGATAGCGATTTCTTTATAATGAAAAATACTCGCAGCTAAGGCAGCGTCAGCTTTTCCTTTGGTAAAAACATCTAAAAAATGCGCCTCGGTACCTCCACCACCAGATGCAATAATAGGTACGGGCAAACTTTCTGCCAATTGCGCCGTAATTTCTAAAGCAAAACCTTGCTTAGTTCCATCATGGTTCATTGAAGTTAAAAGGATTTCTCCTACGCCCAAGTCCACCGCTTCTTTCGCCCAGTCGATCACCATTTTATCTGTTTTGGTTCTACCTCCATTTAAATAGACGTACCAATTATTATCTGCCTCACATTTTGCATCTATCGCTAAAACCACACATTGACTTCCAAAGTTTTTCGCAAAACGACTGATCGTAGTAGGATCCAAAAATGCTGCTGTATTGATTGAAATCTTGTCTGCACCATTTTTCAATAATAAGCTAACATCTTCTTCTGTCTTGATTCCACCTCCCACCGTGAAGGGTATATTAATGCGCTGGGCTATTTTGTTCACTAAGGCAGATAGGGTTTTTCGTTTTTCTACTGTAGCCGTGATGTCTAGAAACACCAACTCATCTGCCCCCTGACTTGCATAAAACGCAGCTAATTCAACTGGATCTCCTGCATCTCGAATTTGTTCAAAATTGATGCCTTTGACCGTACGTCCATCTTTAATATCTAAACAGGGTATGATTCTTTTTGTTAACATAGTTTCATCTTTTGAACACCCATTTTACTGGGCGATTTTGGGCTGCTTAAAATTTGGAGAGTTCAGCTAAACTAATTTTATTTTCGTAAATAGCCTTACCCACAATTGCGGCAGTACAACCAATATTTCTTAAATCTTCTAGGTCTTGTAACTTACTTACACCACCGCTAGCAATCAATTGCAAATTTGGAAATTGTGCAATTACTTTTTCATACAAAGCCAAAGAAGGTCCTTCTAATTTTCCATCTTTCTGAATATCAGTGCAAAAAAGTTGGGTAACGCCTTTTTGGATATAAGATTCAATAAAATCATAGAGGTCAATATTGGTTTTTTCAATCCAACCTCCCACTGCAATTTTTTCTTCGAATACATCTGCCCCTAGCAGAAAAACACTTGCACCATAACGAGCAATCCATGCTTCAAATAATACCCTATTATTTACTGCAAGGCTACCAATAGTCGCATACTTTGCACCCGTGTCTATCACCGTCTTTAAAGTCGCTTCTGTTTTGATACCTCCGCCAAAATCAATTGCTAAATTTGTTTTATTTGCAATTTTTTCCAACACTTTCCAATTGACCACTTCGCCTGCTTTTGCGCCATCTAAATCTACCAAATGTAAACGCATTAAGCCCACCCCTTCAAATTGCTTGGCCACTTCTAATGGATCTTCGTTGTATATTTTCTTTTGCGCATAATCTCCTTCCGTTAATCTAACGCATTTTCCTTCAATGATATCTATAGCAGGTATGATTTGCATCTTATAAGCAATTATAGCGTTAAAAAATTTTGTAAAATTTGAGCCCCCATTGTAGCTGACTTTTCCGGATGAAACTGTACCCCGTAAAAATTATCCTTTTGAAGGGCACTACTGTAGTCTTGAATATAATGGGTTGTAGCAATCGTATTAGGTCCTATGCCCGCATAATAACTATGTACAAAATAAGCATAGCTGTCTGCTGCTACACCATTAAACAAATCGGACTTAAGAAGACCAATGGTGTTCCATCCCATTTGAGGTACTTTGATGGTGCTATCCTTCGACTTAAATAGCTCCACTTGTTCTTCAAAAATACCCAAGCAGGTGGTTGTATTTTCTGCCGAAGACCGGCACATCAATTGCATACCTAAACAAATGCCTAATACAGGCTGTTTCAAAGAAAGAATAACTTGATCTAAATTTCTTTCCTTAAGGTAAGCCATCGCAGAACTTGCTTCACCTACACCAGGGAATAAAACTTTATCAGATGTTTGAATCTTCTCAGGATCATCCGTCACTGTAGCAGTTACGCCTAGTCTTTCTAGTGCGTAATAAACAGATTGTATATTGCCTGCATTGTATTGTATGATCGATACCTTCATGTTACTTATTTAATTTTTAGCTTGCCAATACCCCATTTAAAAATGTAGCAGTAGTCGCTTCTAAAGTTTCACCAATTAATTGCCCTTTAGATAAAGCTTGGATATAGGCCGAACCAATAATAGCCCCATTAGTATAGGGCGTCACTGCATCAAAACTTGCTTTGTCTTTTATCCCAAATCCTACCAATATTGGATTTTTTAATTGCATTGATTTCAATCTTTCTAAATAGATAGCCACTTTAGAAAAATCATTCGCAGTGCCTGTCGTGGCAGATGCACTTACTGCATATAAAAACCCTGAACTTAAGGCATCTAGTTTTTTTAATCTTGCCTCAGGTGTTTCTGGGGTCACTAAGAAAATAAAATCTAAATTATTTTGTTCTAAGATGGCCCCATATACTTGTTCAAATTCAAGCATTGGCAAATCAGGCAAAATGAATCCATCTACACCAACCGCCTTTGCTTTTTTACAAAAGGCTTCAAATCCATATTGTAAAATTGGATTCATATACCCCATCAACACCACGGGAATATGAATGCTTGAACGCATTGTTGCTAATTGATCAAATAAAGTATCAATGGTCATGCCATTGGACAAAGCGATCATGCTGCTATTTTGTATGACTTCCCCATCTGCCAATGGATCACTATAGGGCATACCCAATTCAATAATATCGGCGCCATTTTTTTGCAAGCTCTCCATGACCTCTAGCGTGCTATTTAAATGAGGATACCCTGCGGTACAGTACACATTTAAAACACGCTCACTTTTTTGTTTGAATAAATTAACTAACCTTGACATAATTTTTATTTTATTTTAAATCCATAGCCTGCATATAAGTTGCCAAATCTTTGTCCCCTCTTCCACTCAAGCAAACAATCACCACATCTGTTGGCTTAAGCTTTAATTTAGGTAAGACCGCAAATGCATGGGCTGTTTCTAAAGCAGGAATAATTCCCTCGATTTCAGATAAATGAAAGGCCCATTGAAGTGCTTCTTCGTCTGTAGCACTCATAAAATTGCCTCTTTTACTTTCGTATAAAAAAGCATGCAATGGTCCAATACCTGGGTAATCTAATCCAGCTGAAATACTATGTGGCTCAACCACTTGACCATCTTTGGTTTGCATTACAATACTTTTACTGCCATGTAAAATGCCAGTACTACCTAATTGTGTCGTTGCCGCACTCATGCCTGAATGGACACCATACCCTGCTGCTTCTACCGCCACTAGTTCAACTGTAGGTTCATTTAAATAATGATAAAAGGCCCCCGCTGCATTGCTTCCTCCACCTACGCAAGCCACCACATGAGTTGGCAAAGCGGTACCAATTTTCTCTTTTAATTGGGTACGCATTTCTGCACTAATCACACTCTGAAAACGTGCCACCATATCTGGATAAGGATGCGGCCCCACCACACTACCAATAATATAATGCGTCGTATCTGGTTCATTGATCCAAGCACGAATGGCTTCATTGGTTGCATCTTTTAAAGTTTTACTACCACTCGTCGCAGGCACCACTTTTGCACCCAACATTTTCATCCTTGCTACATTCGGCGCTTGTCTTTCAATGTCTTTTTCGCCCATATACACAACACATTCCATGCCTTTTAAAGCACATACGGTAGCCGTTGCTACACCATGTTGACCTGCACCCGTTTCTGCTATAATTTTTTTCTTGCCCAGTCTTTGTGCTAAAATAATTTGACCGATGGTATTGTTAATTTTATGCGCACCAGTATGACATAAGTCCTCACGTTTTAGATAAATGCTTGCGCCTATCTCTTCACTTAATCTAGCTGCATAAAATAAAGGTGTTGGTCTACCCACATAATCTTTCAGTAAAGCATCTACTTCTGCTTTAAATGCAGGATCATTCATAATCTGCAAGTACTGATTTTTCAATGTCTCTACATTGCCGTATAACATTTCTGGGATATACGCGCCACCAAAGTCGCCATAATAGCCCTCTTCACTAGGTACTTGATAGTCGATAGACTGGTTAAATAAATGCATGTATAAATGTTTTAATTTTTTCTAAATTTTTCAACCCTGGCTCTAATTCAAATTGACTATTGATATCCAAAGCAATTAAAGAGGCCCCAGCTTTGGTTTTTTCCATCACTTGTACTCCTTGCACATCATTTGGCCCAATCCCACCACTTAAAAAATAAGGCTTAGGAATAGTAATTCCTTTGATTAACTCCCAATTAAAATGCCTACCTGTCCCTCCATACAAAGCACTATCCGTATCAAATAAAAAATAGTCCACTTCATTTTCATAAGGCGCAAAATCGGGCACTGCGGCGCCCACTCTAAATACCTTCACTACTTGTACCTGCTGACGCACAGCAGCGCAATAGGCAGGCGTTTCATCTCCATGCAATTGCACTAGGTCTAAACCTACTGCTTGTACAATCGACAACAATTCGTCTAATGGTATATCAACAAATACACCAACTTTTTTTGCTTGACTTGGCTTGAACATGGAAAGTTCCTCTAGGCTTCTGTCTTTTAGGGCATAACGCTTTGAAGCTGGATAAAATATAAATCCAATGTATTGAACGCCCAGTAGGTCCAAAGCTTTTGCTTGCTCCATGTCCGTGATGCCACAAACTTTAAATTGCATGGTCATTGGGTTGAATGGTTTTTACAAATGTTTCAAATGCGGCAGCAGGATTTGCTTCTTTCATAAAATACTCCCCCATTAAAAATCCATGAAATCCTTCTTGCTTTAATAATTTAAAAGTTTCTACACTATATATGCCACTTTCAGCTATCGCTAATTTATCTTTTGGCAATTGATCTTTCAATTGCAAACTATGTTCAATATTTACCTCAAAGGATTTTAAGCTTCGATTGTTGATGCCTACAAAATCAACCCCATCGTTGATATGCCCTAATTCAGTTGCATCGTGTATTTCTAATAAAACTTCCAAGCCAATACTTTTTGCAAACAAGGCCAAGGATTTGGTTTCGGCTGGTGTTAGACAGGCTGCAATTAATAATATAACCGAAGCGCCATAAGCTTTTGCCTCTACTAGCTGAAATTCATCGATAATAAATTCTTTCCTTAAAACAGGAATAGGGTTATCCACTGCCACAGACAGGTCTTCTAGCTTACCCCCAAAAAATTGTGCATCTGTTAAAACTGAAATTCCCGCTGCTCCAAATTTTGCATATGCATTCGTTACGGATGCAACAGAGGCTTTGTCATTGATAACACCTTTAGAAGGTGATTGTCTTTTAAACTCAGCGATGATACCTGTAAGTGCCGGATTCAATAAATTTGATTTCAATGAATAAGCAAGCGCAGCAAATAAAGGCATCTCCTCTAATGCAGCCACTTGGATTTGCTTTTTCCTTTCGGCAACTTCAATCAATTTATGTTGGACAATCGTCGCTAAAATATTGGTGCTCATTTTTGTAAACGAATTAAAGTTTGTAGAGATTGATTGGCAGCGCCTGATTCTAAACTTTTCACCGCAGCTTGGAAGGCTGCTTCATAATTTTGGTATTGACCAGTTACTTGTAGGGCCATGGCTGCGTTCGCAAGCACTACCGCATTTTGTGACCAAGACCCTTTGCCTTCGATAATCTTTTTAAATAAATCTGCAGCAGCTTCGACGGTGGACCCTCCATGCAATTCTTCTGCAAAAACTTTTCTTTTACCTAATTGGTAAGGGGTCATTATAAATTCGCCTTGATTGGTAATGATTTTAGTATCCGTCGTTAAAGAAATTTCATCATACCCATCCAAACTATGGATCAGTGTAAAGGCTTTTCCTAAAGATTGCATCGCGTAATTGTAAATTCTTGCCATCTCCAAATTATATACCCCAATTAATTGAAAAGCAGGTTGAGCAGGATTCACAATTGGACCAAGCATATTAAAAAAAGTTCTTACCCCCATATTTCTTCGGATAGGCCCCACTGTTTTTAAAGCTGGGTGAAATAATGGGGCATGTAAAAAACAAATGCCTGCTGTTTTTACCTCATGACTTAATGCAGCTGGATCATTTTTAAACTGATAGCCCAATTGCTCCATCACATTAGAAGATCCACTAACACTTGATGCACCATAATTGCCGTGCTTAATTACTGGATGACCTGCACCCGCTACAATAAAACAAGCAAGGGTTGAAATATTAAAAGTATCTTTACCGTCACCGCCTGTACCCACAATATCAATTGCATTGTCTACACCTAAATTCAATGGAACAGCAAGTGACAACAAAGCATCTCTGAAGCCCATTAATTCGTCAATTGTAATACTACGCATCAAGTAAACCGTCACAAAAGCGGTTACTTCATGTTCATTGTAAGCACCTTGTGAAATTTGCACCAAGACATCCTTAGCCGCTTCTCTGCTTAAAGTTTTGTGTTCAAATAAATATTGTAAAATCTTTTTCATCTAATTATTTTTAATTTTTCAACCAGTTGCCAATGATTTTAGCCCCTTCTGGCGTCAACACACTTTCTGGATGGTATTGAACTCCTTTGACATCAAATTGGCTATGCTCTAAAGACATGATATACCCTTCTGCATCTTTGGAAGTAATGCGTAAATCAGTTGGGAGATCCGATTCATTCACAACCCAACTATGGTAACGACCCACTTGAAAACTAGAAGGCAGCCCTTCAAATAAAGTGGAACTGCCTGTTAACGTTACCGGCGTAGCAATACCATGGTATACTTTTGTTAGATTGGTCAAACTGCCCCCAAATGCTTCTGCAATGGCTTGCTGTCCTAGACAAACCCCAAAAATAGATTTAGTAGCTGCATATTCTTTTATCAATGGCAACAACAAACCTGACTCAGCAGGAATACCCGGACCAGGCGATAATAAAATCTTATCATACCCTTTCACTGCTTCCAAAGGAATTTCATCATTCCTGAAAACATCCACTGTAGCATTCGATTGCTCCTTGATCATTTGGACCAAGTTGTACGTGAAAGAATCATAATTATCAAAAACAAGTATTTTCATTTGGTATCTTTTAAATTTTTTCAGCTAAAAGGATCGCCGTCTTTAATGCGTTCAATTTATTATTCACTTCCTGTAATTCACTTTCTGGCTGACTAGCCGCAACTACTCCAGCACCTGCTTGATACGTCAATGTATTTTGCTGGCTTAAAAAAGTACGAATCATAATCGCTTGATTACAGCTGCCATCAAAACCAACAAAGCCGATACAACCCCCATAGTAACTTCTTTTTGTCGGCTCGATACCATCAATCAATTGCATGGCTTTAAACTTAGGCGCCCCACTTAAAGTGCCTGCTGGAAATGTCTTGGCAATTAAATGAAACGGATTTGCCCCTGCTTGGACTTTCCCTTCCACTTCACTCACCAAATGAATCACATGACTATAATAATGCACTTGTCGATATTGTTTCACACGCACTTCAGTGCAAACCCTACTTAAATCGTTTCTTGCCAAATCGACCAACATCACATGTTCTGCATTTTCTTTTGGATCATTTAATAAAGCCTGTGTTCTTTCTGCGTCAATGATTTCATCTCCAGAACGCTTAAATGTGCCCGCGATAGGATGCACCACTGCTTTATCCCCTTTGATGATAAGTTGAGCTTCTGGAGAAGATCCCATTAATTTATAATCTCCATAATCAAAAAAGAATAAATAAGGAGAAGGGTTAATACTTCTTAATGTTCTATATACATTGAATTCATCTCCATTAAATTGTTGTTGAAACCTTCTACTTAACACAATTTGAAACACATCGCCGCGCATACAATGCTGAATGCCTTTTTGAACTGAGGCACGGTAAGCTTCATCTGTATAGTTAGATGACTCTTCTCCAACAATGCTGAATGGATATTGAGGCACATCCTTGCTTTTGATAAAAGACAATAAAGCGTCTAGTTCAGAATCAATTCCTTGAATTTTGTTTTCACAGATATACAATTCATCTTTAAAATGATTGAAAGCAATGACATATTGGTACAAACGATAACGCATTAAAGGAATCGCAGGATCACCTTCTTTAAATTGTATGGTATCAAAAAAGGGAATGGCATCATAAGTCGTATACCCATATAAACCTTGCGCAAAAGCAGCTTCTTTTTCAGTATCTTTTTCGATTTCAAAATGTTGCATATAGGCCCAGATTCGATCTGGTGCATCTTGCACTTTTTGAATGGTTTCTTTTTGTGGCTCTTGTTTAGGGTATTTATATTCTATTTCATTTAAACTAGAAATCTCAATGCCCCCAATCGCATTCACACCAATAAATGAGTAACTATTTTCAGCTGCATGCGAGTCGGTACTCTCTAACAATATCGTATCCCTAAATCGATCCCTCAATCGGAGATACATACCAACAGGTGTAAATGTATCCGCCAACATTTTAGTCACTTCTGTTTTTAAAATCATTTTTTGCATCTTACTTGCTTAGTTGATCATTCGTTAAAAAAATAAACCCCGACAATTATGTCGGGGTTTATATATAAGTTGACAATTATGGTCATGTCACTACAATACCCCAACGGAGTTTGTATGCCACCACCAAAAATTGTTAATTGTTTTCATTCGAGTACAAATTTAAGGGATATGTCATTTTTTACCAAATAAACCTCCTAAGACCGACTACCAACTGTTAGGCTTATAAAACACCCTTGGTGCTGGGCAAGGCGTCACTGGCAGGGTTGCGCTTAACGGCCATTTTGATGGCTTTAGCGAAAGCTTTAAAAATGGCTTCAATCTTATGATGCTCATTATCCCCTTGGCAACTAATATTTAGATTTGCTTTAGCAGCGTCGCTAAAGGATTTAAAAAAGTGGAAGAACATCTCGGTAGGCATTTCTCCAATTTTTTCTCGTTTAAAGTTAGCATCCCAAACGATCCAATTTCTTCCACCAAAATCAATCATCACTTTTGCTGCTGCATCATCCATTGGGATCGCAAAACCATAACGCTCCATCCCCCTTTTATCCATTAGACCTTTTGCAAAGGCTTCACCCAAGGCAATACCTACATCTTCTATAGTATGGTGTTCATCTATATGCAAATCGCCAGCACATTGAATATGTAAATCCAAAGCGCCGTGTCTCGCAATTTGTTCTAACATATGATCAAAAAATCCTAGCCCTGTATGAATACTTGCCTCTCCTTTGCCATCTAAATTCAATTCAATTTGAATTTTGGTTTCTTTAGTGACTCTTTCATGCACTACTTTTCTTAAACCAAGTTTTAAAAAACTATAAATAGCCTCCCAATTGTCTGTTTCAAAAGCAATATAAGGTCTTAACGCAAGCTCTTGTTCAGGCGTTAAGCTATGTAAATTGGAAGTCAAATAAATTGCTTTGCAGCCTATATTTTTTGCCAATTCAATATCAGACCAACGATCGCCTATCACATAAGATAAACTTAAATCATAATCAGCCGTGTCCATCAAGTGCTTCACCAAACCTGTACCTGGCTTTCTTGTAGGCGCATTGTCTTTGGCAAAACTAGTGTCAATCAATACTTCATCAAATTCAAATCCTTCTCCTTTTAAAGTACGTAACATTAAGTCATGAAAGGGCTTGAACTGCTCCATTGGATAAGCCGGGGTACCTAATCCATCTTGATTGGTCACCATCACTTTATAATACCCAAAGTCATTGGCTATCTTTTTTAAATTAGATAGCACCCCAGGTACAAAAACAGTTTTGTCAATATGATCTATTTGAAAATCAGTTGCAGGTTCTTCTAATATCACTCCATCTCTATCAATAAATAAAATAGGTCGCATAATCTAATTCTTTATTTTTTCTTTTTTGCTGCCTGCACTTGTGCTACAGTAATAGCACTTGCTTTATTGGACCAACTATTTCTGATATAGGTTAACAAATCTGCTAGCTCATTGTCTTTTAAGTCTGGGCTAGCTGTCATGGCATTGCTATAATAAAAGCCATCTAAAGCAACTCTTTCATTGTAACCATATCGGATGATACGAACTAGTCTTGCTATATCATTTCCAACCACATTACTTGCCCCGTCTAATGGTGCATTCATATTGGGCACACCGCCGCCATCTGCTTGATGACATGCAAGACATCTTGTTTCATATATTTTTTTCCCTTTTTGCATGTTTTGAGCATCCGCCTGAATGCAAGTCAACAAGCCAAATAAGATCAAGCTAACCAATTTGAATTGTACTTTCTGCATGATTATTTATTAAAACTAATTTTAAAAATAGCCCCTTTGCTATCATCACTTACATAAAGACTTCCGTCAGGACCTTCCGCTAAACCACATGGTCTAGCTTTTGCAGCTCTTGGGCTTTTGTTATTATCAGCGCCTGCAAATCCATTGGCAAAAATTTCCCATTCACCTGCTGGTTTTCCGTTCTTAAAGGGCACAAAGGCAACAAAATAACCTTCCTGAGGCAAGGGTGCTCTGTTCCATGAACCATGGAATGCAATAAATGCACCTTCTCTATATTTTGCTGGAAATTGATTGCCTTTGTAAAACAATAAAGACATAGGTGCCATATGTGCAGGGAAAGCCACCAAAGGATCCAATGCATTTTTGCCCCCTTCTAATTTTCCATCGCCTCCATATTCTGGAGAAAGTATTTTTTTCTTTTGGAATGGATCATAATACACATAAGGCCAACCACAATCATCTCCCTCTTTTACTTCATACATTGTTTCAGCAGGCAATTCTGCATTTTGCGCATCGGTGTACAGGGTAGGATAAAATGTATTCAATTGATCACGTCCATGTTGCGTTACAAACAAACTATTGGTGGTATTGTTCCAGTCTAAACCAATTACATTTCTTAACCCAGTTGCATATCTTTTTCCTTCTGCATAGGATTGATTTTCTTTACTGCCATCAAACTTCCAAATACCGCCAGCAGAATCTAAAATTGGACAAGGCATCATCCCTTTGGATCCAACTGATCTATCTTTTTCTTGACAAGCATTTGAGTAAGCACCAATATTTACATAAATATTTCCTTGAGGATCTAAAGTGATTGACTTAGATGCATGTTGTCTTCTGCTATGTAAATTTTTAATGATGGTTTTTGGTGCAGCGGGGTTCACCACTTCTCCTTTTGCATCTAATTGGTATAAATACACTGCATCATCAGAACTTGCATACAATTGACTGCCTTTTACATAAATACCCGTTCCGCCATAGTTACCCCAGCCAGTTACCTTTTCAGCAACACCATCTGCATTCACATCTTCCATTCTCACAATACCTTGGCCTGCTTTGTTAGGGTAGTTTAATTTTGCAAATAACACGCCTTTGTCATTGATAGCAATATGTCTAGCTGCCCCAATTTGGTCTGCAAACAGCGTAGCAGAAAATCCAGCAGGCAGTCTCAATCCTGCATTTTCTTGTGCATTGACAGACAATACAATCAAAGAAGCCAATAATAAGTTGCTTAGTTTATACATAATGGTTGTTTTAATATCAATTATAATTTGTTTATTCAAATGTGTTCGTAATCCATTCATACATGGCATCTACCAAAGCTGTATTCTCTTGTTCTGTCCCAACAGTGATCCTAAGGCTATCTTCACATAATTCTAAAGTAGACCTATCTCTTACAATAATGCCTTGGGTTAATAAATATTCATATAGTTTTCTAGCATGCGGAATTTTCACAAAAAGGAAATTGGTGTCAGAAGGAAATACCTTTGTTACATGTGGCATTGAGGCAATCACATCCGCAAGAGCAATTCGCATATCAACTAATAATTGAATCATATCATTTACCTGCCCTACTTCTTCTAAAGCCTGTAAAGCCAACTCTTGTGAAACCTGATTGATATTATAGGGTGCTTTTACTTTATTCATATAACCCACAATCTCCGGGCTCGCAAAACACATGCCCAATCTTAATCCTGCCAATCCCCAAGCTTTACTGAGTGTTTGCAATACTACTAAGTTGGGGTAGTCAATTAAGGATTGTACAAAAGACTTTTGTTTTGAAAAATTAATATAAGCTTCATCCACCACTACTAGTCCATCAAAGTGATTCAAAATAGTTTCAATATCGATCCTGTCTAAAGAATTACCCGTTGGATTATTAGGTGAACAAATCCAAATGATTTTTGTATGCTCATTAACCAATTGTTCTATGTGCGCTACATTCAATTGATAGTCCGAAAGTAAAGGCGCTTTCTGTATAGCGATGTCATTAATATTGGCACCTACTTCATACATTGGATACGTTGGGGGACAAATAATAATATTATCCTTACCTGGTTCACAAAATGTTCTAAATAAAATATCTATACACTCATCACTCCCATTCCCTAAAAAAATTTGATTAGAGGCGATTTGCTTTACAAAAGCCATCTTGTCTTTTAGTTGAGACTGATAAGGATCAGGATAACGATTGTACCATTTTGTAAGTGGAGAACCTAAACTGTTTTCATTTGCATCCAATAACACTTTTGCTTCGCCCGTATATTCATCTTTTGCAGAAGAATACGGCTTCAAGGTTTTAATATTTGGTCTCACTACTTTGTCTAATTCAAATGCCATAGTTCCTATTTTTAAACTGCCTTAAAATTACAGCTTTGATTCAATTTCTTGCACTCTAATTGCCACTGCTTTGGCATGCGCCTCCAGCTGCTCCGCTTCGGCCATATGAATCACGGTTTGTGCTATATTTTTCAAGCCCATTTCGGTCAATTGTTGGAAGGTTATCTTTTTGACAAAACTATCGACACTCACCCCGCTATATGCTTTTGCATGGCCATTGGTAGGCAAGGTATGGTTGGTGCCGCTTGCATAATCTCCTACAGATTCGGGGGCATAATTGCCGATAAAAACCGATCCAGCATTGATGATCTTTTCTGCCACCACCAATGCATTTTCAACCGCCAAAATAAGGTGCTCTGGAGCATAGGCATTGATCAATTGAATAGCCTCTTCTCTTGTGGCCATAACAACCCCTTTTGAATTTGCTAAAGCTTGTGTTGCCAATGTAGCTCTAGGTAAGTCTGCCAATTGTTTTTCTATTTCTAGTTGAACCTGCTCCATCACCTCCAAGGAGCTAGTTACTAATAAGACCTGACTGTCTGCCCCATGTTCTGCCTGTGATAATAAATCTGCAGCGACAAAAGCTGGTACAGCGGTTTCATCTGCGTATACACAAACCTCACTTGGCCCAGCAGGCATATCAATGGCAACACCCTGTTGCTGAATCAATTGTTTGGCCGCGGTGACATATTGATTACCTGGTCCAAATATTTTATATACTTTAGGGACAGTTTCAGTACCATAAGCCATAGCGCCAATGGCTTGTACACCGCCAATCGTAAAAATCTGCTGGATGCCCACTAAACTTGCTGCATAGATTATTGCAGGATCGATATGCCCATCTTTTTTTGGTGGCGTACACAAGATCACTTCTTTGCAACCTGCTAATTTTGCTGGAATACCCAACATCAATACAGTAGAAAATAAAGGCGCAGTGCCGCCAGGAATATAAATGCCTACTTTTTCAATGCCGACAGATTTACGCCAACACCAAACTCCCGGCATCGTTTCGATTTTTTCTTCTTTTTTAAGTTGTGCTTGATGAAATATTTCAATATTTACTTTAGCAGATTGAATAGCTGATTTAAGCGTCGAAGTCAAGGATTGTTCAGCTGCTTGCACCATTGAAGGGTCTATAGCAATGCTGTCCAATGTAACTTGATCAAATTCTAAAGAATATTTTTTTAATGCCTTATCTCCTTCCTTCGCCACTTCATCTAAAATGGCTTGCACTTTAGGCAATAATGAGGCTGCATCAAAACTTGGACGCTTTAATAAGTCGTCCCATGTTTGTTTATTGGGTGCTACAAATACTTGCATTTTATAAAATCATTTTTTCAATTGGTACGACTAAAATTCCTTCTGCACCAGCTGCTTTTAATTGCTCAATCAAATTCCAAAAATCCCCCTCTTCAATCACCGTATGCACGCTACTCCAACCTGCGCTTGCCAATGGCACAATAGTTGGACTTTTCATCCCTGGAAGCAAAGCCACTATTTTATCCAATTGTGCATTCGGCGCATTCAATAAAACATATTTATGCTTCTTGGCTTTCTTCACAGATTCCATTCGGAATAATAAGCGTTCCAAGATACTGAGCAATTCGGCAGACAGGTCATTTCGTTTAACCAATACAGCTTGAGAGTGCAAAATTGTTTCCGCTTCTTTTAACCCATTCATGAATAAAGTAGACCCACTACTTACTAAATCGCAAACTACATCTGCTAAGCCAATACCAGGGGCGATTTCGACACTTCCACTGATTTCGTGTATCTCTGCCTTTACTTGATGTTCGTCTAAATATTTTTGAACTAAAACAGGATAACTCGTAGCAATTTTTTTACCTGTAAGAAATTGTGGTCCTGTAAAACTTTCCCCTTTTTGAAGGGCAAAACTTAACCTGCATTTACCGAATCCAAGTTCATAGGCTACTTCTACTTTTTTGGCTTTCTCATACACTACATTTTCACCCACAAAACCAATATCTGCTACACCGTCTTGCACATATTGCGGGATATCGTCATCTCTTAAAAAGAAAACCTCAATCGGAAAATTGCTCGCATCCGCCTTTAATTTATTTACGCCATTGCTGATATCAATACCGCATTCTTTTAAAAGACGCATTGAATCTTCGTTTAATCTACCTGATTTTTGAATCGCTAATTTTAATCGCATATACTTATTATAAAAATTAAAAGGGCTTACTAGATGTAAGCCCTTTGTTTAATATTGATACATACCAACATCTACAGCTTACCTATTAGATAGCAGATGAAAATGATGGATATGGTTGTTGAATAACATGTTGCAAATTTAAGGCCCTTTTGTAAAATCCCCAAGTAAAACAGCATAAAATAACTAATTTAGACAAAGCATTGCCCTTATATTCACGAACAATCGTTTTATGCAACCCTACAAGTACCTCCCTATTCTATTGTTAAGTTTTTTAAGTACACAGGTAATTTGTCAACCCTTTACTAGTAAAACGGCTAAGCAACCTACACAATTGGTTTGGTCCGACGAATTCAATTACCAGGGTTTACCTGACTCAACCAAGTGGAATTATGATATAGGGGGTTGGGGCTGGGGCAATAATGAATTACAATATTATACCAAGGCTGCTTTGAGTAATGCAAGGGTTGGCGAGGGCGTATTAACCATTGAATTAAAAAAGGAAAATATAGGGGATAAAAAATATAGTTCAGCTAGGTTGGTGACCAAAGGCAAAGGAGATTGGATCTATGGACGTATTGATGTGCGTGCTAAATTACCAAAAGGATTGGGCACTTGGCCTGCTATATGGATGCTTGGCTCCACCAATCCTTTAAAGTGGCCAGACGATGGAGAAATTGATATCATGGAACATGTTGGCTACAACCCTGGTGTAGTTCATGCCACCGTTCATACAAAAAGTTTCAATCATATTATTGGGAATCAAAAAACAAATACGATTGCAGTGCCTGATTTTGATAACCAGTTTCATGTGTATTCTGTGATTTGGAATCAAGACAGTGTAAGCATTTTATTGGACGATACAAGTTATTACAGTTTTAACAATCGAGGAACAGGTAAAGACGCATGGCCATTTGACGGACCCATGCATTTACTTTTAAATATCGCATTTGGGGGCAATTGGGGTGGCAAAGAAGGTATAGACGAATCTATTTTACCTGCAAAAATGGAAATTGATTATGTTAGAGTTTATCAATAAACAAATGAAAAGAAAGTTTTTATTATTGGTTGGAATTTGCTGCTGTCTTCAATATATAACACAAGCACAAACTGCCAATTTACTTGTGGGTACCTATACGCAAAAAGGAAGTAAAGGCATTTACCTTTTACACCTTGATACCTTAACGGGTCAACTCAAAGTAATGGGACATACCGATAGTGTGGTCAATCCCTCTTATCTCGCTATTTCTAAAGACAAACAATTTGTATATGCAGTCAATGAAAATGAAACAGGGCGTATTAGTGCATTTGCTTTAGATAAAACAAAAAATAAATTACAATTCCTACATCAAGTAGAAACGAAAGGAGGGCATCCTTGTCATTTAACTATTAGTCCTGACCAGCGTACTATTTTTGTCTCTAATTATACCGGAGGAAGTTTAACCAGCTTTCATCGATTTGCAGATGGGAGATTATCCAATGCCCAACAATGGATCAAAAATAAAGGCGCAAGCGTGCATCCAACAAGACAAACCAACGCACATGTGCATGGTAGTTTTTTTAGTCCTGATGGCAAATGGTTATTGGTAAATGATTTAGGTATGGACCAAACGCAAATTTATGCGTATCAAAATAATGCACATCCTCCTTTAAAACAAAGTGGTGCTATGCAAATTCAAGCAATGGCTGGCGCAGGTCCTAGACATTTAAGTTTTTCTAAAAATGGGCAACTAATTTATGTTTTAGAAGAACTTACAGGTAGTATAAGTGTGTATACCTTTAAAAAAGGATTCGTTCAACGGATTCAAAGAGATTTTACACATCCAACTGATTTTAAAGAAGCCCCAGGCAGTGCAGACATTCATATAAGTCCTGATGGTAAATTTTTATACGCAAGCAATAGAGGTGTCGAAAATAATATTGTCCAATATAAAATAGACGCCAATGGACAATTGAACCTAGCTTCTAAAAAATATACTTCGTCTGGTGGCATCAAGCCAAGAAATTTCACCCTCTCAGAGGACGGTAAATGGTTATTGGTGGCCAATCAAGCCAGCAATCATATTGTTGTCTTCAAAAGAAATACAAGTACTGGCAACCTCGTAAAAATGTCAGCGACCACTAGTGTTTCTATGCCGGTGTGCTTGGTCTTATTTTGATCGTTGTAAATTTATTTTACTTCAAACCAGACGGATTTGTCTACTACACCATCCCCATTGTAGTTGATCAATAATTCTTCATCTGCTGCAATGGCTCTCTTGGTCTGAATTTGAATGGTTTGATGAGCATAGTCCATCGTATACATGCAATTGGCGTCCTCACTATGGTTATACATAGAGACATACCCTAATGCTACTGCTGCTTGTCGCTCGTCTTCACCCCATTCAAAAATGTAATCATGCAATAAAGTAGCATCTACTTTTACCCTATCCGCTTCAGTTAAAACAATCACTGGTGCTATTTCAATGGTAGTGCCTTCCTCAATTGGCTCCGTAGAAAAGACGCCCCTACCCCTTAGCGGGGTGTCCATTATGTATAAAATTGGCAATATCATCACATAAAGTTAACATATCCTAGTATGATTTTCGTAAATTGCAGCCATGTCTGAAGAATTAGAAGATGAAATCATATTATCAGAAGTTTTCTTAGAGATCCTCTCTAAAGAAGACATGCCGCTTTTAAAGGAATTTTTAGATGAGCAAAACATCAGTGATGTGGTGGAATTGGTCAATGAATTTCCTGAAAATGAAGGCTTGATTATTGATACGATGACGGTACACAGAGCCGTTAGCGTCTTCAAATTATTGGACATCAATCAACAAAAAGACATCATCAAGGAATTGCCTGCGCGAAAGACGGCTAAAATCTTGAATGAATTACCTCCAGATGACCGTACAGACTTTTTAGAAGAATTACCAAAAGCTGCTATCCGAGATTTAATTAAATTATTAGACCCAGAGGAACGTAAAATCACTTTATCTCTTTTAGGCTACCCAGAAGATTCTGTGGGCCGTTTGATGACCCCAGATTATGTATATGTATTTCCGCATTATACAGTGGCTCAAGTTTTGGACAATATCAGAAAGTATGGCAAAAACTCTGAGACGATCGACGTTATTTATATCATTGACGAATTGGGTTGTTTGGTAGATGATATCCGAATCAGGGATTTATTATTGGCCAAGCCAGATGATGTAATTAAAGACATTATTGACGGACGTTATGTAGCATTGAATGTATATGATGACCAAGAACATGCGAGTCAGGTATTTAAAATGAATAACCGTGTGGCTATTCCAGTAGTGGATGACAATGATGTATTATTGGGCATAGTTACTATTGACGATATCTTATGGGTAACAAATGAGGAGTTCAGTGAGGATATGCAAAAGATGGGAGGTACGGAAGCATTGAATGAACCTTATTTAGATATCTCCATCTTTAAATTATTTAAGAAACGTATTACTTGGTTGGTGGTTTTATTCTTAGGTGAGATGCTGACGGCAACTGCCATGGGTTATTTTGAAGGAGAGATAGCGAAAGTTATTGTATTGACTACTTTCATTCCCTTAATCTTATCTAGTGGCGGAAACACAGGATCACAAGCTTCTACCCTGATTATTCAAGCCATGTCTGTTGGTGAAATAACGATAGAAGATTGGTGGAAAATTTTAAGAAGAGAAATTATAAGTGGTTTATTATTAGGCATCGT
This sequence comes from Bacteroidota bacterium, assembly GCA_041176305.1. Taxonomy (GTDB): domain Bacteria; phylum Bacteroidota; class Bacteroidia; order Chitinophagales; family Chitinophagaceae; genus Sediminibacterium. Next base: position 45,003 of record JBEDDG010000010.1, read on the forward strand.
TTTAGGCATCATTGGGTTCTTAAGGGTGATGGTTTGGCATTATATCTCCCCAGGATTTTATGGTGATCATTGGATCATGATTGCAAACACCATTGGATTAACATTGGTTGGCGTTGTCATCTGGGGAACTATTACTGGTTCTATGTTGCCTATTGTTTTAAAAAGACTAGGTGCCGATCCGGCAGTTTCATCTGCCCCATTCGTTGCAACTTTAGTCGACGTAACAGCTATCCTTATTTACTTTGGTCTAGCATTTTTATTCTTGCAAGGAACCCTGCTTTAACGGTAGGCCATTCTTCTTTGAGTATACTTAATACAATGGAGTCACGTCTGCTCCCATCACTCGTAGGCAAATGATTGCGTAAAATACCTTCTATGGTACATCCAATTTTTTGCATTGCTGCAATACTTCTTTTATTTCTATTATCAGCACGAAACTCCACACGTTCAAGACCCATTGATTCAAAAGCAAAAGTCAACAATAAAAATTTACAGTGGTCATTTAATCCTTTTCCCCAACAGCTTTCACTATACCATGTATAACCAAGTTGTGTTGTTTTAAATTGTAATTGCAGGTCATAAAATCTTGTACTACCTACCACTTTGTTTTGTAATTTATCCAACACGACAAATGGATACGCAGTGCCTGCTGCTCTTGCTTGAATTGCAGCATCCACATATTGTGTTAATTCAGCTGTGTTGGTGATGGGCGTTAAGGCATATTTCCATAGACTTGGCTCCGCTGTAACATAAGGCGCTAGCAAAACCGCATCTTCTTGCACTAAAGGGCGCAATAACACGCGTTCGTTTTCTAAAATCAAATCTGCCTTAGTGTCGAAAACAGTTGTAGGATGCATGTATTAAAAAATTAATGTTTAATTTTGCTTAAATTATAGAATAAAGTTCAAAACATCAAAATATGTGTGGAATCGTAGGTTATATTGGAAATAGAGAAGCATATCCAGTCGTTATAAAAGGATTGAAAAGACTAGAATACCGTGGTTACGATAGTACAGGGGTGGCCATCATTCAAGAAGGCGGCTTACAGGTACATAAAAAGAAAGGGAAAGTTGCTGAATTAGAAGAGTCCGTAGTAGGTAAAAATTTACACAGTCATATTGCGATTGGCCATACCCGTTGGGCAACCCATGGAGAACCTTCTGATCGAAATGCACATCCGCATTTATCTAATAATGGCCGTTTAGCCATGTTGCACAATGGTATTATTGAAAACTATACGCAAATTAAAACTGAATTACTTTCTAAGGGTTATACTTTTAAAAGTGATACAGATACAGAAGTATTGTTGAATTTTATTCAAGATATTCAAGACAATAATAATAGTAGTTTAGAAGAAGCATTACGTAT